>CAMVUM010000051.1 GCA_947170725.1 uncultured Prevotella sp. | reverse complement strand
ACACGTCTTCGGGGATGTAGCGGCTTCCCGTTCTCGGATAGGTTATCAACTTCTTTTCGTAGAGTTTCTGCGCGATTTCAAGCGTCTGTTCCGCCGTGAAGCCGTGCTTGGCGTTGGCTTCTTTCTGGAGCGTGGTCAGGTCGTAGAGCAAGGGAGTTTCCTCCGTCTTCTCCTTGCGCTCGGCTTTCGTGACAGTGGCGCAACCTGCCGCCTTTACCTTATTATATAGTTCCATCGCCGGTTCTTTCTCTTTCCATTTCTCGGAGGATGAGAATTTCACGACTTCGCCGTCGCAACCGTCCGTTGCGATATGGAGCTGCCAGAATGCTTCGGACGTAAAGCGGCGGTTCTCCCAGTAGCGTTCACATACCATAGCCAACGTTGGTGTCTGCACCCGCCCCACGGAATACGTGCCGTGTCCGGCGGCGATGGATAACGCCTGTGTGCCGTTGATGCCCACGAGCCAGTCGGATTCGCTCCGCGCTTTGGCGGCGAGGTAGAGGTTGTCGTATTTGCTGCCGTCTTCGAGTTTCCGCAGTCCCTCGCGGATAGCTTTGTCGGTGAGAGAGCTGATCCACAGGCGCACGAAAGGAGTGGTGCAACCCGTATAGTGGTAGAGGTAGCGGAAGATAAGCTCTCCCTCGCGTCCGGCATCGGTCGCCACGATGATATGTTCGCTTGTGTCGAACAGTCTTTTGATGACTTTTATCTGCGACACCACGCCGCTGTCGGGCTTGTAACCTTTCTCCGTCCTGACCTGACGGGGGACGAGCGTGAATGTGTCGGGAATAATCGGGAGGTTGTCACGGACAAATCCGCGCACGCCGTAGCCGTCGGGCATGGCAAGCTGAACGAGGTGTCCGAATGCCCATGTCACGGCATAACCGCCTCCCTCGAAATATCCTTCCTCTCTCTTTGTCGCGCCCACGATGCGGGCGATTTCACGTGCCACGGAGGGCTTTTCTGCAATGATTGTCTTCATGTCTTCTTCTTTTTTGTTGATACTTTGGATTTTATTTTATTGCTGTCCGATAAAAATCGGATGGAGCAAAAAAGCATGGCTCGGCGGCCGATTTTCAGCCGTCGAGTCTTCTTTTTGAGATTTACAAGCCCCCTCAGTCAAAAAGAGATGGATGATGGGGTATCCCGGAAGCTGATTCAAGTATGGATTCCCAGTCCTTTTCGGGATGATTGAACAGGCTGTAGAAGTCAACATAGTACATCAGGTTTATCCTCACCATAGTAGCCAGCCCGGAGAAGCTCCATGAACGTTTCAATCCACGTTGCATTACCATAAGGAGCAAGTTCGCAATCAGGGTGACCCAGATTTGTATCTTTATGGCATTGGCACTCTCTCCATAGAAGTATTTCAGAGGGAAGTTCTGCTTCATCTGCTTGAAAAGCAGTTCTATTTCCCAACGTTGTCGGTATATGGCTATTATTTCATCCGGGTCCGAGTCCATGTCGTTTGTCAGCAGGCTGATAAGTTTACGCTTTTTCACATCCACATATGTTATGATGCGTGCGTGATGGATGATTGCCTCTCCATCTTTTTTGTTTTTGGAGAACGTCACATGTTGCACCCTTACCTCCATAAGCCCATCGGCATTTTGCCACATCTCATCCTTCTGTATGCTGTATTTCAGCGACTTTTTCATTTTGGTAACGTAGGTCACGCCACGTTCGGTAAGCTGCTCGAACTTCTCGTAGTCGATATATGCACGGTCCATGGCCATTATGTCGCCCTTGCTCAGCGCGGAGGGCTTGAGCATGAAGGAGTCGTTGGTGGCGGCAGAGGTGAATTTTATGTCAGACGGAACACCCTCGTTGGCGTGTATGACCGTATGTACCTTTATGCCGCCCTTCTTTTTGCCGGTCTTGGGATGTCTGCCTACACCTTTGAAAAGAATATTGGAGAATAGCGTGATTGTGGTTGAGTCTATGATCTGAAGCCTTTTCATCCATTTTGGCTCCTTTCGGCTGCGGCTGTCCGAAGAAAGACAATGGCGGTAAGTTCCGTACAAATGCCTGTAAATATCCTCAAATATGGTCTCCGGCCGCCGTTTGTTGGCATCGGCCAAGGTGCTCCTCCCGATTTTGAAAGTTATGCCCAGGTGGGATAACTTGCGGGCCTCAGCCAGTAAACTGGCTGTTATCTCGCGCAGGGAGTCGAATCGCATGATCACCGCATAGAGCATCACAACGAGGTGAACCCACCCGTCAAATCGCTTGATGTACTTTTCTCCGCCTTTTTCACGGCTGATTTCAAGAATTTTTGACTTGTCAAGCAATTTTATTACCTGACCATAGAGCGGCTGTCCGCTAAAATGATTACTTTTGCCCATGGTTAATTAAGTTTTTTGGCGAAAACAAAATAACCACATAGGGCTGACACCTCCAAATGGAATCAGCCCTAATTTTACATTGTCTCAAATATTTTTATCGGACAGCAATAGTTAAAAATCGATCATCTGACTTTTTTCTATCCTCACCGCACAAAACCGGTGATC
>CAMVUM010000050.1 GCA_947170725.1 uncultured Prevotella sp. | reverse complement strand
GTTAGCGTCCAATTTAGACATGTCCCATACGGAAAGCCGCATTTAAGCGGTTTCCGTATAAAGTTTGTCAAAATCTGGATTGTTTTTTAATATTTATTATTGTTTAATCCGATAGTCATCGGCAGCAAATTCTCATAATCGGTACGACCGATCACTATCTGTTTGAAGAATTCCTTCAGATATTGCAGTACAGGTACGCCTTGCATCTTGCAGGTAGATATTATCGTATGGTATGCGGCTGATACACTTGCCATCTTTCCGCTTCCGAAGAATAGCGAGTTCTTACGTTCTCCGGCTAAAGGACGTATGAAACGTTCGGCAATGGAATTGTCGATGGTGTATGAACCGTCATGCGTATATGCAAACAGTTGTGTCCAAAAAGCCTTCAGATACCGGAGAGCCTTTTCCATAAGTTCACCCCGTGGAGGATGGCCATCACTCAACAATGCGTCAAGTTTACTGCGCAGACGGATTATGATTTCTTTTGTCTTAAGATTGTTCCGGCATGTCTTTATCTGTTCCGGGGAAAGCCGCCCATGCTCATATTCAGCCTCCAACACATAAAGTTCACCCATGCAATCAAGGAAGAAAGCGGCATCAAGATCACCACCCTGTTCCAGGGCATATTTGAACTTTGCCCTTGCATGTGCCATGCAACAAACATGTTCGATGTCTGTCAGATTGTCATCAAGATACATATATACGTTATACCCATCTGACTGTAACGCTTTTATTCCATGGTCACCGAGGATATGGCGTAATACGTCACGACCTCTGGAACCATCCTCATAGCAATATATGACAATCTTCTCTGCCTTGTTGACAAGACACCATATATACCTTTTCCTGTAAGCGGATTTAACTTTCACCTTGCACCAGGTCTCATCACAATTGATGACTGAATCTTTTTCAAGGCAACATTCTTTCAGGAAACCTATCAGTTTGTTAATATGAAATGAACCTTTCTCAAGCCAATTGGTCAGGGTCATGCGGCTTAGCCGCATATCCTCGTCAAGGATACGTGATATCTCTCTGTACAAAGGAGTGTCAAGAACATATTTGTTGAAAGCAAGATAAGCCATAAAGGTACTTGACGCATGAGTACCGGGTACGACATCCATTATTTCAGGTTCGCCATCAAGAGGAAAATATCCCTCACGGATGATTCCCTCAACTGTCTTGTAGCGGATTACTTCATAATCATGCTCTATTATACTGCTTATCTGCTCGTAAGAATACCGGCGCATACGTTTTATGATAATGGCACCTTCAGGCAATTTCGTTATATCACATTCATGGCAGACGGATTTGTCGGCTGTCATGGTGCGGTATGCCTTGCCTTGTCTGTACAGACGGGCTTCTTTCTCCTTCTTTTCCGGTTCCACATCAGACTTGTCAGAAGCTGACGATGTGTTTCCTAAAGATTCCCGTGTCCCGTCAAAATCATCCTTGTTTTTGGTATGGTCATCATCCTCTATTTTCTTGGACTTACGTTGCTGACTCTTGCTGCCATAAGTATGCTTGTTATTCAGTCGGATAACCTCTTCCAGAGAAGTTATCTTTTTAAGCAGATTCTCTATCAGGGAATCTTTGGCCTTGTCCCGCTTTTCTGATTCTGCGAGCAGGGTTTTGAAGTCGGACATTTGCCTGTTCACATCAAGAAGCCCATCAAGCTTGGCCATGAGTTCCTCATTGCGCTTTTCATCGCGAAGGTGCATGGCCATAAGCTCACATAACAATTTTGATTTTTCGTCACTTGACATATCTGAATATGGATCCACCCAAGGTTCCGGAGAATCCTCCCTGGCCTTGAGCAGCTTTGATGAAGTTAATATTCTAGTGCGTTCTTCCTTGTCCATATCCATTGCTTATCACACTATAAAAATACGAAAAAACAATGACATAAACAAGAAAAAATACTATTATTTATCTGATATTCAATCTTTTAATCACAGGGCTTTCCAATAACAGCACAACATCTTCCCAGTTGATTTTATGCACAGGAAAGTCATTTTCAAACTCGACATGCATAAACTTATATCCAGGGACAAAACGTTTCTCATACAGGCTGTAAGAACGGCTGTCATAGCTGAACAGACGGATAAGCCTATGGTCTTTGGACATCACTATAAACACGTCGCCAGCCTGAGGCTCACGGTCCAATTGCTGGTGTATGATAGACAATACACGCTCATATTTGCAACGCATATCGTGAAAGCCACGCAAATAATAGAATTGATTCAGACCGGTGATGCTTAACATAAAGCCTCCAACTTCTCTACCAAGCGTTTTAGACCATCGTAGCTTAAATTTCGCTGTTGAATATGAATACCGTTGGTCATCCGAATATCCACCATGATACGGGGAATACCTGAGGATTGTGGAGAAGAGGCAACTTCGTTCTCCGAACTACTCTCCGTGAGAATCGCAGGAGCACCTTCCACATGAACGGGAACTAACTTGTGACGCGTATCCTTGTACCATTTTTCAAACAGGTTATAAGGTAGTTTGTTTCTAAAGCAGAACTTCTGCATCGATTCGCCAGCCGGGACGGCTTCTGATTTATAGCGAATAAAAAATCTTTCAAAATCTGAGTTGCTGTACATGATTCAATCGTTTTGGTTACAGCAGCAAAGGTATTCATTCATCAGCGAAGTTCATATACGGCTTTTTTGGACGCTAAC
>CAMVUM010000049.1 GCA_947170725.1 uncultured Prevotella sp. | reverse complement strand
AATAAAATCTTAATAAAAGCTAACTCTAAATTCAAAAGAAGACGAAAAACGAAAATGCGCCATTTTTAAAGAATTCCAAACTACGGGCCGAAAAGTTTGAAATTCGCGAAATTTGGAAGGGGTAAAAATGAGTAAAGTCCCTGATTTCTATGGGAGTTAGGTCAAAAAAAAGCGTTCTCGCGAACGCTCAAAATAGAAAAAATCCGGCCATAAAATGGCCGTTTTTCAGTGAAATATAAAGAAAATTAACTCTTTTACGAGCTCTCCAGAGGGTGTATTGGGGTTATCAAGCCCCTTGCTTTTGGCATCAATGGTCCTAAATTGGGAAATTATCTGGAGAACTTTCATTCCCGTGTAATTCTGCATGCCAGTGATGTAATCCTTGGCAGCCCATGGCGAACGCAAATCGAGCCACTTCATGAGCGCCTCCTGGCTGTTGCGTTGTGGGCAATAGAACGCAATCATAAGGTTCTGAAAGTAGTTGAAAAGCATTGGAAGAAAGCTGTAGAGGCTTCCGGCCTTTGGATTTTCGTTGAAATATTTCACAATCTGATTTGCCTTGAAAACGTCGCGTCTGACCACCGCGTCGCGCAGTTCAAAGGAGTTGAAATCCTTGCTCACTCCGATCTGCCTCTCCACGACCAGCGGAGTGACGCGACGGTCGTTTTCCGGCAGCGAAATGAGCAGCTTTTCAAGCTCCCCTATCAGCCGGTTCAGGTCGGCACCAATTGAATCGGCAATGATCTGTTGGGACTTCGGGTCTATGCTCGCGCCATGCTGCCGAAGGTATGATTCAATGAAAGCCGGCAGGTCGCGTTCGCGCATCTTCTTGCTCTCGAAGAGAGTTCCAACCTTCTCCACCATTGCGGCCAGTTTCTTCCTTCGGTCAAGCACGCCGTTCTTGTGACACATCACGAGAATGGTAGAGGCCGGCGGGTTCTTGAGATATGCTTCCAGCGCATCGGTATTACGGATGTTCTGCGCCTCTTTGACGATGACAACCTGATAGTCGGCCATCATCGGATAACGTTTGGCGGCATCGGCCACCTGTACGGCCGAGACATCAGAGCCATACATGACCATCAGATTGAAGTCACGTTCTTCAGGCCGGAGCACATTTTCGGCGATATAGTCGGCTATCTTGTCAATATAGTAGGGTTCCTCCCCCATCAGATAGTATATCGGCGAAAACTTCCGGGCCCTCAAATCGGCCATTATGCCGGCGTATGTTGCAGTATTGTTGTCAGCCATTTCGTTTTCAGCTAATTATTTATTACTTTTGCATGCAAAGTTAGTGAAAAGCCGAGACAATATAAAAGGATTTACGCCCTTTTTGCTGCCGCAGGAACGTCTGGACAACGGAAAACATAAAGACATTATAATAAAACGGCAATGACATTGCAGCAATATGCGGCTCGGACGTCATCACGAAACAAAACACATATATAATAAGGTAAAAAGACATTTGTGACATGTATCAGCTGAACCTTCCGCAATATGACATCAGAATTGGCGAGCAGGCCGGTCGGCGCACCATCCTCGACGTGTTGCGCCGCAAATATGTCGTCCTGACGCCCGAAGAGTGGGTCCGTCAGCATTTCGTCCACTATCTCATAGGCCACAAGGGCTATCCACAGGCATTACTGACCAACGAGATTGAACTGCGTTCGGGAAACAAAAGGCTGCGCTGCGACAGCGTCCTTTACGACAGTTCGCTCAGGCCGCGCATGATAATCGAGTATAAGGCCCCGACCATAGCCATCCAGCAGAAGGTTTTCGACCAGATTTCAGTCTACAACATGCTGCTCCATGTCGACTATCTCGTCGTGAGCAACGGCCTCAACCATTATTGCTGCCGCATGGACTACGCCAATCAGAAATATGTTTTTCTACGCGACATACCGGCATATCATGAGCTGTAAGGCGGCTATAAAAAACTCCGGTTCAAGCCACAAAGTAGGGACAAATACAAGAGTTAGTCCCTACTTTGTGGCTTGAACCGGAGTTTTTTATAGCCAATGGCGTTTCTGAATTCCCTTTGCGGACTATCTTTCTATAAATTCCACTCCGTTGAAATTCAACCGATACATTCCTTTCACCGGTCTGCCATCCTTGGCCGCTTTCCACTTCGGCATGTTCTTGAAAATCCGGTAGCCCTCCTTTGCAAACTGGCGCATACATTCCTTGCGTACCTCGCCTTGTTGTTCTGTGGCATATCTGTCGAGCGCAGCCGTGTTCATGTGCGTCAGCTTACAATCGGTCGCCGTAATGTCCGTTATACTGCCGTCGGGATTCAGGGTGTAGCGCATCATTACATGTCCGGCAGCCTGCAGATTGATTGCCATTTCAGGATATTGAAGATGTCGGTTTATATACTTTTTCATAGCCTCACAACCGCCCGGGAACCGCTCTAAATCGGTCTCAGAGAGCAGTTTGGCATCCGCCGATGCACCGGCGTTTGTGCGCGTCACCTTCTTCCGGTTCGCAACAGCTTCCGGCGCAATCGTTTCGAGAGTACGGCGCAGCTTATTTGCCACGACCGTCCCGAGCTTCACGCGACCATCGGGTCCTATGAGATAGATAGTCGGAATCCAGTTGACGTGATAGTCCTTGGCCACCTGCGTCTCTTTCCACGGCTTCTGTTCGCGGTGCTGCATCCACGTCATCGCACTGTCGGCCACGCACTTGCGCCACGCCTCCTCGGTCTTATCGAACGACATGCCGATAAAGACGATGCTGTCAGAGGCGAAATGTCGGTTCATCCAACGTATCTTCTTTATATCCTTGCGGCAGTCAGGACACCACGAAGCCCAAAAATCGAGCACGACATACTTGCCGCGCAGTGAGCTGAGCGACGTTCCGTCATAGTCCGCACCGGCGTTCGCAACAACAAAATCTGGGGCTTCCACACCGGGACGAAGCAAATCCGCAGCATATTTCTCGTCGGCATCGCCCTGTGCTTTTACACTGAGGAGCGAAACAGACAACAGCACAACTGAAAACAGCCGCCTGTTCACCGCTCCTAACCGGGCCAGACGGTCTACAAAACTCTTCTTCGCTTTCATTTTATCACTTTACATTTAATAACTAAACAAATCTGTTATATTCCGTGCAAATATACTAAAAAAAAACTTATTCCCTCCTCCCCGATTACTTAAAAAGTATAAAAGGCCATCTGCTTCTATTCATTCAAATCTTCCAGCTCTTCCAACTAAACCATCACAGTAAACATCACTATTGGAAGCAACGTAACAAGTCCGTTTGAAAGTCTTCTCCGGTTATCATTTTATAAGAATATATTCCCACAGCACCATCTTAGACTCGGGTGTTAAAATCAGATTAAATCATGGTGATTTCGAGCACACGAAGTTAATCTGTGTTGCAATAATAAAAGATAAACCATTTTTGATAATCATTATCCTTGAATATTTTGTGAAGAACGGCCACATCGCTATCTTTGCAACATGTTCACCGGAACACCACGGGAATAGGACAAGGACATAATTAAGTAGTAATGTGATAATGGTAGTAATGTGATAATGGTAGTAATGTGATAATGGTAG
>CAMVUM010000048.1 GCA_947170725.1 uncultured Prevotella sp. | reverse complement strand
CTAAAGAGAGAAAGACAAGGAAGACAAATCAAACGAAAAAACGCTGATGTTTTTCTAAAGAGAGAAAGACAAGGATGACAAATCAAACGAAAAAAACAAAGGCGCAAGGTCAAAAAAGAATGATTTCGCGCTAAATCCGCCTCACAAAAGCCCGGCGCCAACTGTTAAAAACTCGGAATAAAGCGGACAAATGCCTCAAAATCCTTGCAATATTCTGAAATTATTTTCCAACGGCCCGAAATTCGCGAGTTTTGAGCGTGCATCTTTTAACGCTTGAAACACAGCCTGTTACAATAGAAATACACAAAGTGTGCAATAAAATCGGCAGAAAAATCCTGCCGTAAGGCCCTTACGGCATTGCAACGGAGCCTTTACGGCAACGCAACGGGGCTGCCGCCGGACCACAACAACAGCCCCGTTGAAACCCTGTAAGGCCCTAACGACAAAGCAAAAAAAAGAAAATCAAAACAGAACGGACACAAAATGTAAAAAATCAAGCAAACAAGCTATCCAGAACTAAAAATTTCAAATGTTAAATTCCCGGATATTATTTTGACAAGTGAACAAGGGGGCAAAAAAAGAGACTGCCGTTACACATTATTTAAATAATAAGCATTAACTTTGCATGACATTAAGACAAACAATCTAAAAACATCTATATGTATGATAAGGAATTATACTAAGAAAACGACAACAGCACTAATAATGCTGCTTGTTGGAGGAGCCTTGCAAGCACAAATACCTAACGGATATTACTCTTCACTGAAAGGCAAAAAAGGCGCGACACTGAAATCCGCCGTACATGAACTAATCAAGAACGCAAACGTTCTGGACTACGGTTCGGGATCCGGCCACACTTGGGAAGGATTCTATACGACAGACCGTGCTGACGACGGCATGGTGATCGACCGCTACAGCAACGACAAGCGGTATTTCGGCAGTAAGGGCGCTTCTGTCAGCGGAATGAACATAGAACATTCATTCCCAAAGAGCTGGTGGGGCGGAGCAACAGTGCAGGCATACAAAGACCTGTATAACCTTATGCCATGCGAACAGAAAATCAATTCGTCGAAATCGAACTACCCGATGGGCAAGGTCACGACGGTCAAGACTGACAACGGATGCACACGCATCGGAACGGGCTACAACGGATATCAGCTTTGGGAGCCGGCTGACAAGTGGAAGGGAGACTTCGCCCGCGGCTATATGTACATGGCGACAGCATATCAGGACTATACATGGAAGGGCACGCAGGCTCTACAGATTCTACAGCAAGGCGGCTATCCGACACTTCAGAAATGGGCCTATACCTTATATATAGAGTGGGCCAAGACCGACATGGTTGACGAACAGGAAGTGAAACGCAACAATGAGGTAAGCAAAATTCAAGGCAACCGCAATCCGTTTGTCGATTTTCCGAACCTTATGGAATATATATGGGGCGATAGCATTGACTTTGATTTTGACCCCGACAAGACAATCTGCTCAGAAAACTATAATGGCGGAGGCACTTCGCCGGATCCGGGACCTACGGAAACAATTATCTACTACGAAGACTTTACGACGGGAACGGGCGGCTGTACGACGGTAAACACTGTTCTCCCGCAGGAGGGATTTGAAGTTTGGAAGCTCAACAGCCAATACGGATGGAAAGGCAACGCCTTCTACGGCAACGCCAACCACACTGCCGACGCAACTCTGATGACACCGGAAATTGACCTGACCGGATGCGACGAGGCTACTCTGTGGTTCAACCACGCCGTGAACTTCTGTGCCAGCCCGTCAACGACGCTGTCCGTGGAAATCATCAGCAACGGTCAGACCTCAACCCTAAGCGGTATCGCATGGCCGGCAGGCAACTCATGGACATTCAATGAGTCCGGATACATAGACATCAGCTCATACGCCGGACAGAAAATCAAGATTGGCTTCCACTATCGCAGCACAAATACAGAGAGTGCGATATGGGAAATCAAGAGCATGAAAGTTACGACGATCACCAATCCCGCCGGAATCAACGACGTTAAGGCTGAAACCGGCAGACCTGACCTGTCACGCCCGTATGAAGCCTACACAACGGACGGACGCCGTATTGACGACGCCTCCCACCGCGGACTGATTATCATACGTCAGGACGGAAAAGCATGGAAGGTCATCCGATGACGACGGAACGAAAGTAACCGACAACACACGAAAAGGCGGGAGCCCGCAGCCATCTGACTGCAAGCTCCCGCCTTTCTTTGTATGCTGACGCGACCGCTCCTCCCCTGCTCTATCAAGACGCTTTCTGAAAAAACTCTTGCTTGTCTGTCAGCATAAGCCCCTCACCCACTATGAACTTACAACGTTGGTGTGAATAATAGAAGATATGAGCAAAGATTATGTTCTTCCGCGCCGATTCCATCCGCAACGCCCCTCGGAGGCTCCCTTGCCGCCAAAAGACAAAAAAAAGATAAAGGACCGTATGCCGTGTTTACAACAAGACATATGTCCTTTATCCAACTTCAGTAAAATTCTTCTGTCAATCCAATTTTTCTCTTCTGCCGCCTGTATCACTCAGCCTCGGGAGCCTTGTCGATGAGGTCCATGAACTGGTCGAGCTTCGGCGTGATGATGATCTGTGTGCGACGGTTACGGGCCTTGCCTGTTTCAGTCATGTTATCGGCAATCGGATTGTATTCGCCGCGACCGCCGGCAGTCAGACGCTTCGGGTCAACGCCATAGTGATTCTGGAGATACTGCACGACGCTGGATGCACGCAGACAGCTAAGATCCCAGTTGTTGCGGATATTCTCCCGCGAGATTGGAACATCGTCCGTGTTTCCCTCCACCAGAACGTCATAGTCTTTATAGTCCATAATGATCTTGGCAATCTTGCTGAGGGTCTCGGCCGCACGGTCGTTGATTTCATAGCTTCCGCTTTTATAAAGCATATTGTCGGCCAGCGAGATATAGACAACGCCCTTGAGCACCTGGACGTCAACCTCGCTCAGCTCTTCGCGGCTCAACGAACGTGTCAGATTGTTCGTCAGCACCATGTTGAGCGAATCGCTTTTGCTCTTCACCTCAACCAAATGGCGGATATACTGGTTTGACTCATTTATCTGGTCTACCAACTTTGAGATATTGACAGTCGTCTGATTGCTGGCTGTAAGACTCTTGTCAAGAGCCTGCTGGAGAGCTGCAGTTCCTTTCTTCTGGACTTCAAGCTGTTCTTCCAGGCTTGTGACACGGGCGCGACTTGCGGCCAACTGCTCTTTTGCCTCCTGATAACTGCGGCTCAGTTCCTTGTTCTCGTTTTGACAGCCTTCAAGGGCTTTCTTGCTCACGCAGCTGCTCATGGTTAGACATACGGCCGCGATAGCTACAGCAATGTTATTCTTCTGCATAGTTTCGTATATATATATATTAATAATGTATTAAGTTCCGTCGTACAAATTTATACATATATGACGAACCTGACTTCCCTAAGTTACTCCACATTAAATTATTTTAACCTATAAGACATTCAATTATATTATATTTAAGTTTTTATCGGATTGTTTCCTAAGAATAAGAAATATTTTTGGGCGCGTAAAAACACGCCGGTTCTCACGCGCCCAAAAAACATAAGCATCAGGAGTGTCATCAATTCTGGCGACATCTTTGTCGGAAATAACGATTCTCACGCGCCCCAAAAACATAGGCATCAGGAGTAGTCCTTGAATATCAGCAACGACTTAGCATTTGTTTTCGAGTGTCTGATAGCCCATGCCGAATTACTCAAAGTGATGTTCTTCGGAAGCGAATTCGTGTCTCGCAACTGTCCAAGAAACTCTCTCAAAGGCTCACCGGGATACTCCGCGTCGTCAGACATAAGCCCCGCACGCTCAAGTTCATGATTAGCCTCAATCTCATCGATTTTGATCTTACCAATGCGAATCATATATTCATCGAGGCAGGACTGAATTGTCTGTACATTAAAATAGTTGACCATAAGCATTAGTTTTTAAATTATTATTAATTTATGTGTTTATCCGGTTCACTATCACAAATATAGCGTTTTTCCCGTTCCGTTGTTCTAC
>CAMVUM010000047.1 GCA_947170725.1 uncultured Prevotella sp. | reverse complement strand
ATATAGTTTATATTGATTATTTCTTTCATAATTTTATTGTTTTAATAAATATGCGAGAAAGACATATAAAATACTCATATTTTGAATACTTGATATAATTTAAAATGCCTTTTCTCGCATAATGAATGATTTAGGACTTAATTGTCATTATCTGCAATGCTCACTTTTCGGAGCATTTTCGACCCATACTTTACAACAATCGTATGCACCTCCTTTTTTACCAGTAAATGAGGTGTAACCATTTTTATAATTACAATCATCACTTTCTGATTTTCCGGATAATGCCTCAACGTTTTCCATTAACAAGTTGTTGATTCCTACTTTTTTGTAAGCATTCATGCCACCATATCCTGATACGATGACAACCGCTGCTACACCCAGCGTAGTAAAATTTTTGTTTTCATTATTTAATTACGGGCATATGCCCTTTTATTCCATGTCTTTTTTATGTACTTTCACCTCCGTATCATCCGCCAGATTGAGATTTCCGGAAGTTATTATTATGTCGCCCTCGCCCACTGTGGTGTTCTTCCGTTCACATCCCGTTATGGCAAAGCTCGTGAAATTGCCATACATGATGTCAACGTATGTCCATACCGCGCGGTGCGTATTGTTGTCGTAGACGAAGACCACGTTGTAGCCGTCGCGCTCAACCACCGCTTCCTTCGGCACGACGAACATGTCGGCCACGGAGTTCTCGATGGTCACTTTCACGTTCATACCGTCCATAAGGCGGTCGGAAGTGTTCCTTATGCGGGCCTTGACCGCGACAAGACCTTTTTCGTCTACAGACGGATTGATTTCCGTCACCGTTCCGTCGAGCGCCAGCTCGCCGTCGACAAACGGCGATACCTTGACCCGCGTCCCCATACTGACGGAAGCGAGCTCGGCCTCCAACACCTTGAATTCCACGTCAAAGAACGAGTCGTCTATCAGCGTGCAGAATTTGTCGCCACGCTGATACGGCCGTGCCGTGAGATCGGCAATCCTGCCGCCGAACGGAGCCTTCAGACTGCAGTCCTGCAGAGCCTGTTCGGCGGAGCGCAGCGCAAACCGCGCCGAATAATATCCCGACGTGACCTCGGCCCGGTGGAGCACCTCAGCCGGCACATTGTCTGTGTTTCCGTCATATCCCAGGCCTATCAGTTTGTCCTGCAAGTCCACCCGTGCCTTTTCCAAGTCACGCACGGCCTTCTCGTGGGCAGCCTTGCGTTCGCGGGTGTCTGCCACAGCCAGCACCATGCCGGCCTCTACGCGCTGTCCGTTCCTGACGTTCACGCTCTGCAACATCTCTCCCGCTTTCGGACACGTCAGTTCGGCCCGGCGTATGGCCGCCAGCCGGCCGTTGCACAACACCTGCTTCTGAAACGTCTGCCGGCGCAGGACCATCGTGTCAACCTCGATGACAGCCTCTTCCCTCACAGCCGTCTGAAGTTCCTCGTCGTCCATGCCGTCCTTCCCGTCGTGGGCAAGCGCATAAATCCCGTAAGCCAGTCCGCCGACAGCGGCTATTGCGGCCGTAGCCGCCATAATTGTCTTCATATATTTCTTCATCATATACATAATTGTCATTTTGTTCTTTTACAGTCTCATCACTTCATCAAAATCCACCGTAATGTCACGTCCGCTCTGCCAGTCGTGCAGTGTAGATTTCTGCAAGGTATAATAATCGTTCCAAAACGTTTTCAATTGACTGATATACTGCGCCTTGGCTGACTCCATTTCCTGTTGTGCAGTGTTAAGGTCCGTGACCGATATGGCTCCTGTCTCATATCGCCGGCGTGTAATCTCATAACGCTCTTCGGCTATATCCTGCGCTCGAAGGGCATTGCGGCACTGCTGCGGCTGGGCATTGAACTGTGTCACTTTCTTTCTCAGGTCCTGCATGTAGTCCATGTGGGTCTGTTCCACCTTCGTGCGCACCATGTCAAGCCTTGCCTGTGCCATTTTCACCCTGCCACGGCTTACACCCCAATCGAATATCGGCAGCGAGAGCGACAGACCTATTATCTCGTTGTCTCTTAGACGGCTGTATGCCGCATCAATTGTATGCCCCGTCTGCGTGAATCCCAGTTCGCTGCTCAGCGTCATCTGTATGCCGCGCGACGATTTGGCCTGGGCCAGTTCCTTTTCGGCCTGAAGCATCTGCAACTTCTGTTCGAGCGAGTGCGACGAATTGGTGATGGCCTTTTGCAGCACCTCGTCCACACTCACCGTCATATCGGGCACGGTGTAGGGCGGGATTAGCTCGGCGAGCGAGTAGTCGGTCACGCGCAAGTATGAGAACAGTTCGTACATGGCGTCGTCAAGCGTTATCTTGTTTTTAGTCACAGCCATGCGCGCGTTGAGCAGCGACAACTCCATCTGCAGCACCTCGCTTTTCGTTGTAGTGGTCAGCGCGAGCCGTTTCTGCGCCACCTCATACAGCCGTTCGCGGTCGCTCACCGTCTGCATGCTTTGTCTATAGTCCGACTGTGCCGACAGCACGTTGAAAAACAGCTGGGTAACCTTTATCGTTATGTCCTGTAGGGCGGTGATGTATGTCCGTTCTGCTATCCGGAATTCCACAGGAGCTGTCTTTTTCTCCCACTTCAGTGTATTGAACGAGCGTAAAGGCTGTGTATAGCTGATACGCAAAGGCTGCGAATTATAAGTTTTCTCGTTATAGGTAAACTGGTCGAGCCGATACAGATACGACTGCAACGACACTTTACCGCCTGTAGCCGCTATCTGCTGGTCGACGGAAAGTGTCACGGAATTGGTCATCGTGTTGTTGTTCACAAGGTTCACACGGCCCGTCTCCGGGTCGCGGGCCTCCACAACCGAGTGATTGAAGCCGCCAAGTTTGCCGCCGATGTTGACCGATGGCATCAGCTGGGCCTTGAACGAGCGGTACTGCCAGTAGCTGCTCATGTATGAGTAACGCGATATCTTTGCGTCGAGGCTGTTCTCGCGGGCTATCGTTATCGCGTCAGACAACGTCAGTCGTTGGGCCATTGCGTCGGAGAAGACAACTACCATTGCTGCCATTAACAAATACCGACGTGTAAGAACGGACAAAAACAAAATTGTGTCCATACGATTATATGAAACAGGTGTGTATATCATTACAAATTAATTTCATCAACTTATTTTATTATAGTAACGCTATTTTTATATATTTATGTTATTTTAGTGTCATAATTTTTATATATTTATGTTATTTAGTGTCATGACTTTTATATATTTATGTTATTGGGCGTTCTGATTTTCATAACTCTCAATCAACTAACGTTCGTGCCTTGTTTTTCATTTCTCTCGTCGCCTCCGACTCCACCTTTGGCTTCATCCCCAAAATTCGCCTTGCCGTTTCTTTGGCCTTGCCAGTGTTGCCTGTTTCATTGTAGAGCAACATAAGCCGATACAAGGGATAAAGCCTGTTGGGCATGACAGCGAACGCCTTTTTATAAGCCTGTTCAGCTAATTCATACTGCCGCATCTCTTTATAATTGTTGCCGATCAACACATAGAACATAGGATCGGCACTGCACATTGTTCCGCGATGCAGGACATCGTTACTGTCGTTATAACGCCTTGCCGTGTTCAAGGCCTTGCCGAAGTCGAAAAGAAATTCGGCATTGTCGCCCATCACTGGAAGCAGTTCATAATAGTCCTCGATGAACGCCTCGTTGTGAAATCCGCTGATAATGGCATACTCACTGTCGGCCTCGTAGCTTTCCCTTACCATCCCATATATCTGTTTTCCGGCAAAAGCCAACATACCGGCCATCAACAATGTCTTTATCCTGCCGATGGCAAACAGCGCCTTTCCTCCTGTCGACTCGCTCCATGCCACCGTCATCACAACTATAATCTTATATGGCAGAAGGTCAAACGGATAGGAAAACATCGAAAATATCAGCAGCGATGCCATGCCATAGAACAGCGGCCGGCAGCTACGGTACAACGAAATCATGGCCGACACGCAGAGTACCACAGCTAATACGGCTCCCGCGACACCTTGCTCAACAAGCGTTTTCAGCAGAATGTTGTAGGCGTTGTCTGTCACTCCGGCCGACGACAGGTCGACACCACATTCGTGCATACGCGCCATACCCTCAGCAACGGCATGGCAAAATCCGCCCGGGCCCACACCAAGCCACGGGCTGTCGAGCCATGTTGTAAGAGCTGCCTGCCATATTATCATCCGTCCGTCGGCCGAGCCTTGCTTTACGAGATAGAACACTATGGCCGCCACAGCCAGCGCTCCCCACACCGCAAAGCGGTAGCGGCGGTAGTGGCGGCGGTATATCCACAGGGCTACCACGGCAAGTCCTACGAAGGCGGCGCGACTCCACGTGGCAGGAAGAACAATAGCCATTATCAGAACTGCAACAGCCAGAACGTGCCTCCACTCTGTATTTTTCAACATCGTTGCAATACGCCCGGGCACAACCGACGGCATCGTTCCGAAAATTTTCCGGTTACCAACCTCCCGCATGGCGGCCAACCCGACGACCAATCCCATCATCAGATATGCCGAATAGGGACCGGGATTAAGAAAATTGCCCGTAAGCATATATTGCGAATGACGACTCGTGCCGTTAACCATCTGCTCCACGCCCGCCACCGCTTCATAACATCCTCCGGCAATGATACATACAACAAGCATCCACGCCGACATGCCCGCCACGCCGAACAGCAGCCTCAACGAGAAGTAAAGCAAAAACACAACAACCGTATGAAGAAATTCCGTCCTGCATGGATATCCGCCGCCATCCGTCCATATCATGCCGGCATAGAACGCGAACCACACCGTCACCAGCGCATCGGTGACAGTGAACGCCGGCCTCCGACGTGTCATCACACCGAGCACAGCCCCTACGGCAAGCAGCACGACTGTGCCGCCGGCAAGCCAAACCTCGGCTTCGGCCCATCGTCTTTCCACGGGCAGAGCTGTGATGTATGTCAGCAATAGAATAACCAAGCATCCTGCATATTTGGTAAATGTCAGCATTGTTTGAAATTTATTATACATATGGTCTTTGTTCTTTTTCATAAACTTTCATTCTCCGGAATTAGTTTTGCTGATTTATATTGCTGTTATAAATCCACTACTTCTTTTGGGCAGAAAATTTTCCTTTTAGTAACCAATATTGAGCCTTAGAATGTTCTTTCTCCGTTATATTATTAATTATTTGAGGAGCATTACCTCCATTCTTCATAAATGGGATAAGTGCATTTCTTATATTACTTTCACTAATGAAAATATAAAAATAGCCTTGCTTATCAAGAGTAACAGGAGAAGTGAACAATATACCATAAGGATTGTCCATATTCGAAAGACACACAACCTTATTTGTACCGATTTCAAACAATATCTGATCACAATTACTAGTTGAAAAGAAGGCATATCCATCATATATGTTCAGATGTTCTATATTTGTTATATCCCTGTTTTTTTGAAAATAGCGTATAAACTCTTTGACGTTCATATCACGTATTTTATCAATATCACTTTGTCTTTTACCAAAATTGAATTGTACGACAGATTGCTTCGTTTCATTTTCTATCTTATAAAGATTAAAATCGAATGGATTACAAAAATAAAAATCATTCCCTTTAGCAATGATTTCATTCCCATTATACATTTTGTGGCTCACCATGCCATCATCACAACGGATAACATATTTCAATTTCCCATCTGATGATAAAACCCTGACATTTTCTTCATTTTCTGTCAGATAGTTGTGTAATCCAATAATGCCATCATCTGAAACTGCAATTGAATTTCCATTTACAGAACGTATTGTCCTTTTATAATTCCCATTTTGATCATATTCTATTATTTTACGTGAATCGTTATCAAGAATAAAAATACAACCATCAGATGCCACATCAAAATCTTCTATATTGACATATTCATCCTTTGCCAATCCAACTTTATTTATAAAATCCCCAACTTTCTTATTATCGGAATTAACAG
>CAMVUM010000046.1 GCA_947170725.1 uncultured Prevotella sp. | reverse complement strand
ATGTATAATTATTTACTTTATATTTTTCGTTTCGCGAACTCAAATCCTATTACAAAAGCTATATTGCAAGACAATCATATAGGAAAAAACAGATTATACGATTGAAGTGTATATTCTATCTCTTAGAGGCAATCTTACCCACATACTTTCTCACAACTGCCTTCTCGGATTCACTCAATCCAAAGAGTGATATTATTATACATAAACCTATGCTGTTAGCAACAACCAACAACACCAATCCTAACAGTGTTGATGGCATGACTGCCGAAAGTATGTAGCATAAGACAATGGAAAACAATGCGACAAAAAAGCATGGACTGATGACTTTCTTCAAGACTTCCCGAATACTGATAACCGTAACCTTGGATGCCATCCATACACGAATCATACATACAAAAATTTCATATACGACCATAGAAACTATCAAGGAACTTGGATTATTTGTTACCACTCCTGCCCAATAGCTTATTGGCAGAACAAGCAAATAGATTGCCTCTGGCCAAATCATGAACCGTGTTATATTTCCAGTGGCATAAACCGCAGTACGTATTGTTTCAAATGAGGCATACGTAAGACTCAAGAAAACTGTACACTGCACATACGTTACAGTATACGGCGGAACATTTCCCAACCATAATTGCATGATATATTCCGTCCGGAAAAGAAACGGAATCATTATGAAATAGATTAGGAACACCTGAAACTTACTTCCGGCATATATAAGTTTTTTGTGTGTTGCTATTTCTCCATTTGCAAATGTCTTTGTAATTTGTGGGGCAATGGCACGTTGAATATTCTGAGCAAATGACAAGATAGAATTCTTCAATTGCAAAGATATTGCATATACGGCATTTATCGCGACACCGAATGTAAGGTTTATAACAAGTACCAATCCTTGTGACGACAGAAGGTGCAATATTCCAGAAACCGATGATACTCCGGCAAATTTGCTTATATTTTTTATAAGAACCTTGTCTATTATAAAATGGTAACGAGCATCTTCAAACTTATAATGACAGTAAACCTGATAGGTCAGCCTGACCAACAGACTGATGACAGCCATGAGTATTGCATAAACGATCAGGCGATTGTCACTGAAATAACTGAGACAATATGCGGAAGCACATGTCATGACAACCTGCAGAATACTGATGGCAGCAAAAGCATTCATTTTCTCATGAGCTATAATCAGCGAATTGTATGGGATACTTATCATATTGACAATGCACGTCATCACAGACAGCTGAAAAACCCATTGCGCTGCATCCATACTACCAACAGGTATATTCACTTTATTATGCAAAAACCATACGCCACCTATTTCCAACAATACAAATATGCAAAATGCCAAGCAAAATATGACATTAAGACAGGAACAAAACACACGGTTGGGATTACCTCCACTACGACCTATTTCATAGGTAAGAAATCGCTGTACAGCAGTTGTCACACCGCCACTAAAAACGGAAAACATACTTACAATACTGCCGACAACTCCATAAACTCCCATGTCTTCTACACCAAGGTTTGCAAGTGTGAGACGTGTCGTATACAGGTTAAGCCACATTGTGAACAACATGCGTAGATACAACATCATGGTGTTCTTTGCCAACCGGTTTTTATTATAATTATCAGACATTCTTTTTAAAATTCTCTTGTCTTATTTCCTATAATCAGAACAAAATGCTTTTCATATATACCCCTACCCAAGCTTCTCCAGATATGCCGTCGGGATGTATGCGGTGGCGATGGTGAGAAGGCCGTCGATGACGACGCCGACACGCTGCTGGCCGCAGTAGCGGGCAACTCTGCCGACAACACCCTTGAAGTTGCCGGCAATGACGCGGACGGTCTGGCCATGCTCGAACTTCTGTTCGTCCGAGGGAACGAGGATGATGTCGTTCTCTTCGGCGGCACAGATGATACGGAGGCTTTCTATTTGATGGTCGGGGACGATGAGTGGTTCTTTCAACGTTTCGCGGCCGACGTGGAAATGGCGGTAGTAGAAGCGGAGATATGGGAGGTTCACGTTGTCGTAGACGTAGGATTTGAGTTCGTCTTCCGTGCCATAAGCAAAGAAGATGTTTGGAAGACGTGACTCTTCTATTTTTTTCCGCTTTCCATTAATTAGTTTTACGGCGGTTATGGTGGGATAGTATGCCACAACCTGTTTGCTTGAGAGATAGTTGTAGGCTTTCTTCTCGCGTCCGTAGGTGGTACGAAGGGCATACCAACGGGGAACGGGCTTCGTCTTCCGGAGAATGGGAAGCGCCGGGACAGATAAAGCCTCTATATCGGATGATAACGCCTTTGATTCCGATAAAGTATCGGTATCGGATGATAAAGACTTTGATTCTGATAAAACATCTATATCGGATGGCAATTCCTCTCCCTCAGGCGATGCGACTTCCACTCCAGCCGACTGGGCATTTTTCGTGGACACCCCTGTTTGTGAGTTCCCGGCCGTAGGCGGCGTCAGAACTTCGGGGAGGACATCGGGGGTAAGCCCGGTGCATAGAGGGTCTGAACCGCCCTCGTGGGTGTTGACAATATCACCAAATGTATGTTCCGTGACATTCATATCGATGACCTTGGCCTATTCTAAGCAGAACTCGGCGATGGACATAAAAAAAGCGTGAGATCCGTTTCCGTCGTTCTCCCGCTATCAAAGGCTCTAGCATTGCCTACTCTGTGAGGAGAACAACGCCAGAAGCCCACGCCGATATGAATGATGACAACTCCACAGGAGACTTATATAAACGATAGTCATGTGCCGCACATATGTGGCACTACCTATGCTTACAAAGTCTCCAAAAGAGTGCTCAAATCACACCCGGGGCATCTACCGTTGCGCGTCCTTTGACAGAGTTTTCGAATTTGCTAGATTCTTGATAGCCAAAGACGAGCGTCGTGTAAACGCCTTCTATCATGTCTGGATCATATTTCCCACCCATAACCCGCTTCGCCTGGTTGGCCACGTCAATGTGACTCGACCATGCTCGGCACGGCGCGGGCTGCCTTACACCGATTGTCATGTGAGAGCTCGTCTTACGGCGGCAATCCTGTGACAAGGCTATATAATCCGGCTGCAAAGTTACAAAAAATATCCAAACAAAACGGTTTTTAACGTGGGATGTTGTTATACAAAATGAGAAATTGACGGTATTTAACTATTCTCGGAGCGGGTGGTAACTATTCTGTAATCGTGACCCGTATGACTTATTCATTATCAATGTAGGGCTGCATACCGGTAGAATTCAGAAAGCCTGTACTCTCGTTAGCTTAAAAATACGAAAAAAGTGGACAGCGGGAACATTCCCGGCATAAATGCAAAACAGCAAAGACGCAAAACATCAGTCTACGTTTTTCTTTTCTATTTCGAAGCCGCTACCGGTGGGATTTGTGACACTTTGCACTTCAGGTATTTGCGTCTGCTTTTATAAAGAGAAGGAGCCGTCAGTAGGGCACTATCCGTAACGTTTCGACAGGTTTTACCGCCAAAATGTTACAAAAACACGTCTAAAAGTTTGTTTTTCAAAATATATTGTGTATATTTGCAGCCGAAACATAACAACATACAATAAACAAGAAAGAAAATATGAACTCAATGAACAATACATGGTGGTGGCGCAACTCGGGATTGAAATAGTCGCGGGGCACGCAGCCATGTATCACTTCCAAGAGATAGATATAAAGAAAGGCTCGTCGCAGACTGCGACGGGCCTTTTAAAATTTTAAAAGGACTGCGAAACAAGAACAGAAGAAACAACTCCTGAACAGGAGGCAATCATTGGACAAAAAAACATATCCGGACAAGACCGGAACAAAAGAAAGACCGGAAACGAAACAAGAACATCGCGGGACCGGACTGAAACAAAAATAAAGAAAGTAAAAAAACAAAAAGATATGGAAAAGAAGAAGACATTCCTTGTTGACGAAAGAGGATTCTACGGAGAATACGGCGGTGCCTACATACCGGAAATTCTCTACGGAACGGTGGAGAACCTGAAGCGCAGCTACCTCCCGATATTGGAGTCGGAGGAGTTCCGCAGCGAATATATGCAGCTGCTGCGCGACTATGTCGGACGTCCTTCTCCTCTTTATTATGCAAGCCGGATGAGCGAGAAATACGGTTGCCGACTGTACTTGAAGCGTGAGGACCTCAACCACACGGGTGCCCACAAAATCAACAATACCATCGGCCAGATTCTCTTGGCAAAGAAGATGGGCAAGCGCCGCATCATCGCAGAGACGGGAGCCGGTCAGCACGGCGTTGCCACGGCAACGGTCTGCGCCCTGATGGACATGCCTTGTGTGGTATATCAGGGGGCACTTGATGTGGAACGCCAGCACACCAACGTGGAGCGCATGAAGATGCTGGGCGCCGAGGTGAGACCGGTGCGCACAGGAAACATGACGCTCAAGGACGCCACAAACGAGGCCATACGCGACTGGTGCTGCCATCCGCAGGACACCTTTTATATAATAGGGTCGACGGTCGGTCCTCACCCCTACCCCGACATGGTGGCACGGCTCCAGAGCATCATCTCTGAGGAAATCAAGGCTCAGCTAATGGAGAAAATCGGCCGCGACTATCCGGACTATCTCATGGCATGTGTCGGCGGCGGCTCGAATGCCGCAGGAACGGTCTACCACTATATCGACGACGAACGCGTCAACATCGTTCTGGCCGAGGCTGGAGGACAGGGTGCCGACACAGACCACACGGCAGCCACGATACACCGCGGACGCCTCGGAATCCTCCACGGTTCGCGCACGCTGGTCATGCAGACTCCCGACGGTCAGATAATGGAGGCAGAGAGCATCTCGGCCGGTCTGGACTATCCGGGCATCGGACCGATGCACGCCAACATGGCGGCACAACATCGGGCTACGGTCTTCAGCATCAACGACGACGAGGCCGTGCGCGCCGCCTACGAGATGACGCGCATGGAGGGAATCATCCCCGCCCTTGAGAGTGCCCACGTCGTGGCCGCCCTCTCGAAAATGACATTCCGTCCCGAAGACGTCGTCGTGCTGACCGTGAGCGGCCGCGGCGACAAGGACGTCGAGACTTATCTGGCTAACAAAGAAATGGCAGGAGATTATGGACAGTTCTAAATTCACATACCAAACCGAGTCGCGCACCGTTCTTGCCGACCTCTACACTCCCGTTGGAGTATATATGCGGCTGCGGGACCTCTATCCGCAGAGCGCCCTGATGGAGAGTTCCGACTATCACGATTCGAACAACAGCCATTCGTTCATCGGCATCTGCCCCATCGCGAGCATTGCCGTCAGCCACGGTGAGGCCGTCAGCAGCTTTCCCGACGGAAGCCGCACGGTACGCGCCGTCGATGACAGCTACCGCGTAGACATGGCCATCAATGATTTTCTCGCCCGATTCGACGTCACAGGCGACAATTCCGGCGTCTGCGGACTCTACGGATATACGTCGTTCAACGCCGTGCGCTACTTCGAACATATTGGTGTCAAAGACGCCACGGCAGAGAAGAACGACGCGCCGGACATGCTCTACATTCTATACCGCGACATCATCATGTTCGACCATTTCAACAACCGTCTGACTGTCGTCACGCTCGGAGACTCCGGCGAGATTGACAGCGTTCTGAAGGCCATGAACAAGGACAACATCCGGTCCTACGGCTTCCACCCCGTCGGCGAGACAACATCGCCGCTGACGGACGAGCAGCACAAGGCCAACATACGCCGCGGCATCGGCCACTGTCTGCGGGGCGATGTCTTCCAGATTGTGCTTTCGCGACGGTTTGTCCAGCGCTATGAGGGCGACGACTTCAAGCTCTACCGCGCCCTGCGTTCGATCAATCCCTCACCATATCTGTTCTACTTCGACTTCGGCGGCTTCCGCATCTTCGGTTCGTCGCCGGAGACCCACTGCCGCATTGAGGGCCGTCGCGCCTACATCGACCCCATCGCCGGAACGACACGCCGCACGGGCGACGCCGAAACGGACCGACGCAACGCCGAATATCTGCGCAACGACCCGAAGGAGAACGCCGAGCACGTCATGCTCGTAGACCTGGCACGCAATGACCTGAGCAGAAACTGCCACGGCGTGAAGGTCGACTTCTATAAGGACATGCAATACTACTCCCACGTTATCCATCTCGTTTCCCGTGTCAGCGGAGAACTCGACGCCTCGGCCGACCCCGTGAAGGCGTTCATCGATACATTCCCCGCCGGAACGCTATCAGGAGCACCCAAAGTGAGGGCCATGCAGCTGATAAGCGACTACGAGCCCCACTGTCGCGGTGCCTACGGAGGCTGCATCGGATATATCGGACTGAACGGCTCGCTCAATCAGGCCATCACCATCCGCACCTTCGTCTCACGCAACGGCGAACTGTGGTTTCAGGCCGGAGGTGGCATCGTGGCCAAGAGCGATGAAGAATATGAACTTCAAGAGGTCAACAACAAGCTCGGAGCACTCCGCAAGGCGATTATGATGGCCGAAGACATGTAGGGAATTTCCCGTCCTCCCCATTCCTCCCATCAATGCCCATAAGCTCTCATGATTCCCATAAGAGCTTCCCATAAATTCCCATAACATTCCCATAAGAGCTTCCCATCCATCCCATAAAAAGAAAAGAAAACATGAAAATAGTCATCATCGACAACTACGATTCGTTCACATACAACCTGAGCCACCTCGTCAAGGAGCTTGGTGCTGACGTCACCGTGCTCCGAAACGACCGCTTCGAGCTATCCGAACTGGAACAGTTTGACAAAATTATCCTCAGCCCCGGGCCAGGGATACCGTCTGAATCCGGCCTGCTTCTCGACGTAATCCGCACATACGCCGGCCGCAAACCGATGCTCGGCGTCTGTCTCGGCCATCAGGCCATCGGCGAAGTGTTCGGAGCAAGGCTCGAAAATCTCAGCGACGTGTTCCACGGTGTGGCCACTGAAGGCACGCAGTCGGGGCTCGACCCCATCTTCGGCGGACTGCCGCGGCGCATAACGATGGGACGCTACCACTCGTGGGTGGTTAGCAAGGAGGCCTTCCCGTCCTGTCTTGAGATAACGGCGGAGAGCGACGAGGGCCAGATAATGGCACTCCGTCACCGCGACTACGACATCCACGGCATACAGTTCCACCCCGAAAGCGTGCTAACACCGGAGGGACGCACCATCGTCGGCAACTGGATGAACGGCGACACCCATCCCTTCCATTAAACCGATAAAATCCCACCATTCCCATAGAATCCCACCATTCCCATAAAATCCCACCATTCCCATAAAATCCCACCATTCCCAT
>CAMVUM010000045.1 GCA_947170725.1 uncultured Prevotella sp. | reverse complement strand
TTCTAATACAACCCAATCTTTAAAGTGATTTAATGCGCAATCACTACATGAGAAAGAATCTACATAAATAACATAAGCATACTCTGACTTATTTGGAACGACCATTTCTTCTTTAGTGCGTACACAATTCATAGAATCCAACATAAGTTCTATGCGTGAATTATTAAAAACTCTCATTTCTTTTTCAAATGCCGTCTGTTTGCAGGATATTGAAAATAGTGATAGTAAAAAACAGATTATACTATATTTTGTTCTCATTTATTCGAAATTTGATAAATATTGGAGTCTGTTTATTCGGTCTAAAACCAGAAGATATAATATTCCAAATAAAGGAATCTTCAGGAAGTAATTCCGGATATATTAGAGCATAAAAAGAATCTTCATCGGCACCTATGACAGAAATACTCATAGCTGTACCAAAAGCATATTTGCCAGTTTCTTTGTTTATGAATGCTTGATAATAAGTTTGATTGGGGCCTATAATCAATAAATATAACCATCTGGATGTTTCATAGGCGTTTGTTATACATTTAAAGTAATCTTGACTACCGTCTACAATTTCAAATTCTTTAAAAGTTTTTGGGCGTATATCGTCTGGTAGGGCTTTGTCGCCTAAATTGATTTCGTATACAGGAATGAGTTTCCCATTCGTATATTCCTCAATATAGAAATCCCCGTAATCAGCCAACACCTTACATTTATTGTTGAAGGAATAGAATGTATTCGTTACAAAATGGAATCTTTTGCTTTCTCTTAACCCTGATTTTTTTTGGGGCGTATCCAACACAATGCTATACTTGTTTCTGTTGTCTGTAAAACACAGAAAGCTATCTTTTCCTACAATAGCAAATCGCTCGTATTCAATGGAATTGGATGATGAGAACTTTTTGCGATTCATAAATTTTCCACTATGCAAATCATAAGTCAGGATTCCCATTACATCCAAAATATTCAAAGTCGCCTCTTTTTCATTTATCTGCATATCTTTTATGTCCATATACTCTGAGGCTGAGCGTCCTCTATTGCCTATTGTACGGACATATTTGCCGTCTTTGTTAAAGCAATAGATAGCTTTCATCTTATGATCCCAAAAATATATAGTATCTCTGCTTGATATACACTTGTCAGCATAACTTATGATACAGCTGTCAGTTTCTTGTAATGTCGCACTATCGGTAATCTGTATGAGACCAGCCCAGTCGCTAAAATCAGACTTCAGAAGATTAAAGACTTTGGTATTTTTTTTCGTTTCGTCGCATGATAAAATCACGCTGGAAATAAATGTGGCAAAAAGTATTATTTTTATAGATGTTCTCATTATTTATTTTTTTTAATATTTTTCTATTAGAAGGTATATCAAAATGCAAGCATTACATAGGGCATGGATTTTAGTCCATTAACAGACTTTTTCTTTTATACTTAAAGGAAATAATTATGCATCTAAATGTAATGAATAAAATTTTGATATACCTTAATGAATTTATAAGAAGATATTAGCAACAGTCAGATGGGTAACATTCTTTCTCTGGACCAGATGATTTGCAAGATACCCATCTTTTTGCACAAGGATAAGGACAATTCCCGGAAGAGATGGTATAACCTCCAGGTGTAATATCCGCCCCTGCGCTTAATGCCTCTACATTTTCAGAAAGGATAACATTCACTTCTGATTGTCCGTCGCTGTAAGCCGAATACGCTTTCCAACTTCCAGCCCCTGCGGCAACCACGCAGACTACAGCAAGTGTTGTCTTTAAAAATTTTACGTTCATTATTTTTTTGTTTTTATTAATTTTGCCTACTCTCTTACATATTTTCGGCATCCTCTGTCTCATTCTTTAATTTCCCGTCGTTTTTGATTGCTCTTTCCGGCCGGAAAAACTGCTTTTTTCTCACCGCGAAGCCCTCCCAGGTCTGCAACGGGGCCGTTGTCAGAGTGCAACGGCGGCCCCGTTGCAATGCTGTAAGGCCCTCCTTGCAGAGCCGTAAGGCCCTTACGGCAAATCCGTCGCAGCCTCGCTGTGTTGACGCGGAATTATTGTCATTCATAAGCATCTGTCATTAAGCATGTTACAAATTGTGTAAAGATTTCCAACTCAAATACCCCATTTTTTGACACGCGCGTGCTTGCGATATTTTGCCCCGCGGAGATTATTTTTTGAAAAGTCCCCCTTCTCGTGCGGTTTAAATTCGGAATTTTAATTACGGAAACACAAGCGTTCGGAATATAATGATGGAATTTGTAGAGACGTCACATCGTGGCGTCTCTGACACAATAATTCTATTGCCATTTGCCCACATAAAACCACTGTGCTCATACAACTCTTTCTCAATCCGATATGAGAAAACCCTCCTGACAAATATGTCTTGTGATTCATATATTCTGTGTGAAACGATTGTCATTCATATATCTTTCTGTCGTTTTACTTGTGAAATGGGAACACTGTTGTCTCCTTTTTGATTCAGCACCTTATAAAACAGTTTTTCCATTTTTGTGTCACGCAGTGGATTACCGACAAAAATGATTTTGTCGTTTTCATCAAGAAGAAATGTGTGATATATCCATTCTTTAGGTATATGCGGATTTGATTTCTGAAATACGTTTGCTGTATCAAGAAAGACTGGAAGTCGGACTTCATTTGTCACATATCCTTTTCTATAAGCTTCAATATCTGCCTCTTTTGCAGAAAATATGAAATAGAAATCAACATCTTTACATGCCGGGGTATTACGTATGCCTGTCCATTCCGAGATATGCGCCATCAGACACGGTTTACATACGGACGAATCATTGTATACGACAAGCTTCAGAGGCTTGTCGTATTTTAGCTTTGTCGTATCATTGAACAGACAAATCATATTGTCCGTTTCGAGCATGACTGCACGGCTTTGCATCAATTGCATGTTTTCCCTTATCTTCTGTTGTGTACATGAGCAAAACAGAAAGATTGCGGCCAATACCAGGCCTATATTCTTATTTGATAATTGATGTTTCATAATGTCGCTTTATATCTGACCACCAGTCCGTCGTCATAGTTATGTGTATAAAGGAAGCCGTTGATTTTATCAAAATCAAAAGCTGTTGCCGATTTAGGCAGGATATATTCTTTTATTGGATTACCGTTATAATCATACACATGTATTCTCGGCTTATCCCTGTCTTTAATATCCATGACAGCAAAAACGTCATCATATAGTTGTGTCTCTTCATGGAAGACATTTCTATTTTTGGACTGCAAGACTGTTCCCATATCAGCATGCTTACCATAACTTACGGTAATGCACTTTTTACCATGTACTTGGATGATATTTATCGTGTTGAAAAAAGTATAGGTCAATATTAGAGCATCATGTTTTCGATTATATGCCGGAAAAGCTGCCAAGATGTTCCAATCTTCAGAATCAACATTTATCTTGTTTAGTTCTTCAAAAATTTCATTTTTCGCGAATTTACCATTTTTATACAAAGTCAGTCTCTTTAATGTATTTTTCTTAAATGTATTTTCTCTCGTCAGATATTCTCTGTCATTGATATAAACAAAACGGTCAAGTGGCTTTTTCAACTTATTGTAAAGCAATGTATAGTTTAGACAGCTATCCTCTATGGTTTTGGTTATATTAATTTTGTATACATTTCCAATTCTGTTGTCATGCGCAATACTATACAACGTGTCATTTTCATAAAAGAAAGGACTGTTATGTACAGCCGGAATGGAACCGAATTCACCTTGGGCATGTCCGCGATTAAGAAAAGCACCAATCTCTTTCCACTGCAAGTTCATTACTTTCCATCCGCCGGCAGCATTATTACGTGACTCGGTGATAATCAGTGTATCTATTATCTTAAAGCTGATGGCATTAGCATCATAGATAAACGAAGAATCAACACTTAAATTATGTGTATTCTTAAATTCAGTTATACACTTCTGCTCCCCGAAACTGAGTTCTGGTATGTAATCGGTTTCTGTTTTTGAACATGACATACATGCGAGTGTAATTAGTAAAAAACAAATGTTTTTTTTCATTTTCATGATAAATATGGTTTGAATGGTTTTATAAAATACATGACTTCTACAAGGTTTTAGGAATCAATCTCAGGTAATAAAATTACCTGAGATGATTGTTTTGTTTGATTGTGTTAAGGATTACATTTGTCAGAAGTTGACCAAAAGCTTGGTTTTGAATCATCCATCCACACACAATTTGGACAGTAATAACAGTTTTGGTCATCTGCGCTGGTAATGGTGTTGTAGCAAGTGACCGGTTCCTTGACATCGGGATAACTCAGAGCCTCAATGTTTTCACAGAACAAAATGTTCACTTCATCCCCTTTCATTTCATAAGTCGAGTAAGCTTTCCAACTTCCTGTTCCTGCGGCCCCCATGCAGACTACAGCAAGTGTTGCCTTTAAAAATTTTACGTTCATTATTTTTTGTTTTTATTAATTTTGCCTACTCTTTTACAGATTTTCGGCATCCTCTGTCTCATTCTTTATATCGCGATTAAAAGAAAGTTATCATCAAACAAAATAGGCATAACGAAGTTTGCTTCAATTATGTCATGGCGAGAGAGCGCATGATTAAATCCCATGTCATTTACTTTCGCGTGGCGGTATTATCTTTGCTACGACCCCTATTATATATTCCTCCGGAACGAAGCCCCAATAGCGGGAGTCGAACGAGTCGAGCGAATAATCGCCGCAGATGTGGTAGTAGTTATGGCGGAACCGGTGGGTCGTCAGACGGCGGCCGTTGGCAAAAACGGCCATGCTGTCCCAGTCGTATGTGATCTTTGTGCCTGTCTCCCATTCCAATATCCTGCGGTAGAGAGTTGCTTCACGTGGCGTAACGTTGATTATGTCTCCGCGCCGCGGAACGTATAGCGGCCCCCAGTTCTGGATGTTCCATCCGAAATGACAGTCATGACGCGGCGCAACGTCGTAGACCTTATATCTCCTCAACACCTCTTCGGTCTTGCCCTCCAACTGCCGTTGCCGCTGTTCACATCCCAACAGACCTTCATAATTGTTGTTATAGAGGTGACCGTTCACGGCCGTCAGGGTGTCGCCCGGCAGTCCCGTTATGCGCTTGCAATAAACATGGTTTATCACAAACGATATTTTGTCGCCATGAAGAGGGAAGTTGAACACTACTATGTCGTTGTGGCGAAGCCCTCTCGTTCCTTTCAGCCTTACGGAATGCAGCTCATTTCCGTTGCGCTTGAAATTTATGGCTGTGTAGAGGCGCGGACCAGCCGTCAGTTTGTTGACGATGACCTTGCTGCCCGGCGTGATAGTGGGAGTCATCGACGAAGACGGAACGGTGAAGTAGTCGAAGAGGAATATCTTCATGAGCAGCCATGCGACGTAAATGGCAGGCACGAGCAGTACGTAACAGGCCAATTTCAGGATTTTCTTTATCATAGCGTTTCCGTTTTTTCTTGTTCCGTCTTGACCGTCAGATAGAGATTGGCTGCGGCCGTCAGCAGAAGCACCGCACTCTTGACGAACGACGTCACTGGCGTGAAGTGGAGCAGCTCGCCGAAACATCCGCATGTCTCGATGCTTCCCATGATGGTTGGGAAGAAGAGGTTGGTGGCCGTCAGATAGACAAAGAAGAGCAGCATCCCGCAGAACGCGATTCCCGTGGGGAGCGCCAGCCGACGCCACAACGCGGCGACGCCGACGGCGATTTCCGCCACACAGACCGCGACAGCAATTTCAGAGGAAAAGCCATGCAGCCATTCGCCGACGTATGCGTCACCGTACATCCGCACCTCCTCTTCAAAGGCGCGGATGGCGGCGGCTTTGAGCGTGCCCGACAGGATGAAACAGACGGCCAGCAGGATCCTTATTATATTGTTGATTGTGTTGATGTTCATTGTTTCGTCTGTTTTTTGGTCATTGTCCTGCGGAATCCATGTTTCCATGGATGATTGATGAGATGGGCGAAGCGGGAGCCGTGGCCAGAGGTGTACAGTAATGCCATTCCGTCACTGTTGTATGGATTTGCGGTAGAAGTCAGGACTACTTCGTCCTCCTTGACGTACGGTTTTGTCTTTATCACTTCTTTTGCAAACGTCCTGACGTTGTGACAGCCGAAATCTTCACCGATAAGAAAAACGTTCTTCTCCGTCAGCATGCGGCGCGTAACCCTCGTGTCGGGAACGAGCGGCATGCGGGCCGTTGCCGTGTCCTTGTCCAACGGGAGTCGGGCATAGAGATAGCCCTCATATTCCTTGCGCATGTCTGCGAGCAGCTGACGGTAGACGGCAGATGTGTCGGCGGCGTTATAGACATAGATGAAAGGCCGGCGGTAGAAGTCGGACACGGTGGTGTCGTTCACGGGAAATCTGTATTTCACGTGTGTCCGCCCTTCCCGGCTCTTGTCCTTGAAGAACTCACACGCATCGCGGCCGACAAGAAGTCTGTGATAACCGCGATAGCCCTGTCCCGAGTTTCGTCGCAACGTCAGCCGATAGGGAATGTTGAACTTGTCACAGTCCGTCAGGAGGTCTGCATATACGATGACAGGACTGTGCGTGTCCACCGGGTCGCCGTAGATGAGCAGCGGAGTGTTGCGCAGGTTTCTCAGCATGGTTTCCGGTGCACACGCCTTATTGACATTCTCCTCGTCATTACGTCTGTAAACCGGAGCATAGAGCGCGATGGCGGCAAACATGTCGGGATTGAGAGCGGCGAAACGCAGTGCCCTGTAGCCTCCGCTGCAGTTGGCATGAAGGTAAATCCTATCCGGATCAATGTTGTAGTGTTCCTGAGCGTCGGCGACGGCAAGCCGCATTTCTGCCTCAGCAAAAGGTGTCAGGTCTTCGTTGAGCATCATCCGCGCTTCCGGCATTATCACGAAACAGCCGTATCTGTCGGCCACGGCCTGAAGGTCGTTGACCACATACTGATGGGAAATCTGCGGACTGAAGAACAGATGGTAGCGTTTTTCGCTGCACGGGCGCATGACGACCACAAGCGGATATTTCCGGTTACGGTCCGTGTGGTTGGGACTGACGAGGATGTAGCGCTGGAGACATCCGTCAAGTCCGGAACGGTAGGTCAGATATTTGAAGTTATATTCATTATCGTCATTTCCGTAAGTTCCGTCAATATGTGCGAACGTGTGTTCAAGCTGATACGCCAACCATGGCATCTTGAATGGAAACCAGCGGTCTTCCCTCATTTTTCCCGTGACGGTTCCCAGCTTCCATACGCGATAGAGCAGCTGGTCAATCTCGTCAGACCGCGGATGGCCGTAGGACAGCGAATCGCGCATGGCCATGAAGCGGGCTTCAACATCCTCGATGGCATAGGTCATCACCGGCTGGCGCACGGTGTCACCGGCGATGACCATGCTGCAGATGTAGGCCCGGTTGGCCTGCAAGTCGGGAACATGATATGTCATGACACCTTTCCTGAGCACCGTCTCCGAATTCCTGTTCCCGTTGACATCATTAAAAAAGAGTTTTATATCGTTGGTTGTGATGGTCTGATGGTCGTCCGTCAGCGTGATGCTGTCGTTGCTGATGACGGGAAAGATAATGTTTCCAGTATGTTCCTCGGCGTAGAGCGAGGCGATTCCGTTGCTGTCGCATAGTGTTGCCTCATACCAGTATTTTCCGCTCGCGCCCTGCGCCCTTACCAGCAGGGTGTTGTCTCCGGCTTTGAGGCGGACGGGATAGATGTTCATGCCGGAGATGTCCATCCGGGTCAGCGAATCGCCGTTCACGAATCCGTTCCATTTCATTCTGGTATCGACGTGCAGAAACATGTCTTTCGCTCTATCGGCCTTTATCGTGCATGAAAGATAAGTCACCGTTCTTTCGAGTATTCGCGTGGTGTCCGTGATTCCGAGACCGAAAACCTCCCTCAAATCCAGCTGTCCGTATCGGGGATGGTACGCTCCGTTGTGCCACAACTTTATCGCCGTGTCCTGTCGTTCCTCCGGCAGAGAAAAGCTGCGGTTGGCGGCGAAATCACTCATCGCCACGAAATCATCCGTCAACGTGAAAGGCCCGGCGACATTCCAGTCTTCGAGATAAATCTCCGTTATCTCGTCCCCACCTGCGTAATAAACCGCCGTAACTGACGGTTTATTACAGGCATGGAGCAGAGGCAGCAACATGAGGATGAGTGTTGCAGTAAGGATATTATGCCTTATGGTATAGATTTGTATCATAGTTATTACTTATTGATTTTGACTATCTTTAAGTAGTTTCCAAAAAAAGTTCGTTTATTCTATCGTTTTTTATAGGATCTCCTATCAATATTATATTTCTATTCTTATCCAATAAAAATGTATGAAATCTATGATCTTTAGGTATTTGTGGGTTGTTTTTAGGGAATGTTCTTAAAGAATCCAAATAAATAGAACTTGCAAACGTTAGTGATTTCATAGTGAACATAAACATGTTTTTATCTTCTTCCTTTGGCGAAAAAATAAAACAAAAGTCAACGTTGTCATATTTCTTTTTAGTTCTATAAATAAATTCATTCCAAAATTGCAATTCACCCAATTTGCATGAAGAGCACACAAAAGAATCTGCATAAATAACCCAAAGCAGATTATTTGTCTTGTTTATATCACTTTGAGGTATCGTATCTTTTATACCACTATAAACT
>CAMVUM010000044.1 GCA_947170725.1 uncultured Prevotella sp. | reverse complement strand
CAGTGATGTATTGAAAAGAGAAATTCTATTAAAGAAAAAGTATATTTTCTTTGATCAGTTAGAATTGAAACACAATAAATTATATTAGCCATTTTATTAGTAGAAGATTATGATTATTTTAATATTAAAAAACGAAAAAGTACCTATAAAGTCGTTATTTTGTTGTACTTTTTTCTTTATTATGGAGAAAATAATACTCGGAATAGATCCTGGAACAAATATCATGGGCTATGGTGTGTTGAAAGTTGTAGACAACAAGGCTTCATTGATAACCATGGGAGTCATCGATTTGCGCAAATATGGTGATGCTTATCTGAAACTCGGGCATATTTTCGAGCGTGTTACAGGCATAATAGATGCCTTCCTGCCTGACGAGATGGCCATTGAAGCTCCGTTTTTCGGGAAAAACATACAATCTATGCTAAAGTTGGGACGAGCTCAAGGGACGGCCATTGCAGCAGCCATTAATCACGGATTGGCCATACATGAATATGCCCCGATGAAGATAAAGATGGCCATAACCGGACATGGTCTGGCATCAAAAGAACAAGTGGCTGGAATGTTGCAACGTATGCTGCACATACCAGACAGCGATATGTCGGACTTCATGGATGCCACAGATGCTTTAGGAGCTGCCTATTGCCATTATTTGCAAATGAACAGACTGGAATCGCAGGCTCATTATAAAGGATGGAAGGATTTCGTGAATAAGAATCAGGGAAGAGTATGCAACAGAAAATAATCAGTATAAGCAACGGGGTGGTACGTATGCCGGAATGGCGTATGGCCCAGTCTGTTGATTTTGAATTGCTTGACAGCGAGCATATAGCCATCGTTGGACCAAACGGAGGTGGCAAATCAATGCTCGTCGATATAATAATAGGACGTCATCCTTTGCTAATGTATGACCCTGAGTATGATTTCCGGCCGAGCACAAAAGAGTTGGTTGCTGACAATATCAAGTATGTCACATTCAGAGATTCGTATGGTGACTACGACAACACTTATTATCTTCAGCAAAGGTGGAACCAACAGGAAATAGACGAGAGTACCCCCAAGGTCGGCGAATTGCTCGAACGGACATACAACGCAACCGGGAATGATACATTACAGCGTCGAGCACGTCAGCAACATATATATAAGCTTTTCCAACTTGAACATCTGATGGAGAAATATGTTATCCTTCTTTCAAGCGGAGAATTACGCAAATTCCAACTGGCAAAGACGTTGTTGGCAGAACCACGGGTCCTTATTATCGACAACCCTTTTATTGGTTTGGATCCGGAAACTCGCAATCAACTGAATGAGCTGCTTTCGGCTATCGTTTCAGAAGGTTGTCTCCAAATAATAATTGTACTTTCAAAGGTATCTGATATACCACACTTTATTACGCATGTGGTGGAGGTTGATGGAATGGTAGTAGCAGCAAAGAAGACTTTAGAGGATTTTGAGGCAAATAGACCGTCTCTCCCCAAACGCATATTAAGTGAAGAAAAGGAGGCCGCTATTGTTTCCCTCCCATATCGGGATAATGACTATAATACGGATGTGGTGGTTGACATGAAAGCCGTTTCAATACAATATAGCCAGCGTGTCATTTTAGACAATATTCACTGGACAGTGGCTAACGGTGAACGTTGGGCTTTGGAAGGACGGAACGGGACAGGCAAAAGCACTTTATTATCGCTCGTTTGTGCCGATAATCCGCAAGGATATGCCTGCGACATCTCTCTATTCGGACATACGCGCGGCTCAGGTGAAAGTATTTGGGATATAAAACGACACATCGGATATGTGTCTCCTGAGATGCACCGGGCTTATAGAAAGAATCTGCCTGCCATACAGATAGTGGCCAGTGGACTTAACGACTCTGTCGGACTTTATGTCAAACCGAAGTCCGGTGACTATGATATATGTCGTTGGTGGATGAATATTTTCGGTATCGGAGAGTTGTGCGAACGGCCTTTTTTGAAGCTTTCAAGCGGCGAGCAGAGGCTTGTTTTATTAGCACGCGCTTTCGTAAAGGATCCGGAGTTGCTCATTCTCGACGAACCATTACATGGCCTTGATGAGCGGAACGGAGGATTGGTTAAAGACATTATTAATGCTTTCTGCCGCAGAAAGAATAAAACGATGATAATGGTTACACATTATGAGGAAGAATTACCATCGTGTATAGATCACAGGAAAAGATTAATACGTCACATTTAATAATATAAAAGAATATGAAAAAGTTTTTTGTTTCAATGATGTTGGCGTTCTTGTCGTTTGCCGATATTGCCGCACAAGACGTTTACAACGAAATAAGAGAAAAGGCAACGGAGCAGATAGGCAATCCGTTGGTCAACGATGTTGTCAAGCAGATAAACCGCTTTAAGGTAGACGCTTTGGACTATATGCTTATAAAGATGCGTGAGCAAATGCCGGACTCATCGGCGACGTTCCTTGACAAGCAGGCACTTGCCATGAATAACTTCGTCAGTCTGTATCTCAATAAGGTGCTTGAATACCGTACGATGCCACAGGCTCAGCAGGTAAAAATACTGAAGGCGTTCATGGATGCCTCCTATTCGAATTCTCTCTTCAATGATCCAGACAACGAACTGACACTCGGTTATTATGTCAACGACGACTGCCTGACGCGCTTTTCGCTCGACACAGATTGGCGTAGGGCTTATCTCGCCGCGAATGCTATACTTAAAAATATAGAAGGAAAGTAGTTCACGGAAATACGAAAGTGCTATGGTCACAGCCTGAAACTATGAGGAATATGGTCTATCCGCATTGGTTTGGTCAGTGACCATGGCACTTTCTATTTGTCTTCTTCATACTTTAATCCTATCCGTATTATAAGTATGCCTATTTGCCGGCATACATATAATACCACCAATATGTTCCGGAATACATTTCATTGACAGCCACACTTCTTGCGGCCTGCGTCTTATACTTCTTTTCCAGCATCTGAAGATCTGAAAAATCAGTATCCATCACTGTGTTGTGGTATATTATATATGGTTTGGACCTGAGATGATTATAAAGAGTCAAAGCCTCCTTATAGTGTTTCGGCAATTTGTCGTCAATCTTATAGAAATCCGGTAGCATTTGTGCAAAAGAATCAAGGTCTCTGTCAATCAGATAGCCACACAAAATATAATCCTTGACAGCTGTTGACGCTAAATCAAGTTTTATCAGAGCCTTCATATAAGAAATGGCTTTGAAATGTCCGGCCGGTTTGGCACCTATATATCTGTATATGCTGTCATTCGGATACATCATGCAATGAGCATCACCCGAGTATGGCAGCATGTCGTCGCTGGAACCTGCTATCGGATATGTGAAAAGTTTTTCGCCAAGCATACCTTCGCGTGCCAATGCATAAACGCGTATCATTGTCAGGTTGTTGTCTGTCTCCAATGACTCCATTCCAACTGTAAGTGCTCCTTTGTAGTTTTTATCCAAAAGACACTTTTCCGCTCTCATGCGATAATGGAAGACGGCATTGCTGTTGCTTGCAAGTCCCGTGAAGAGGAACAGAAATGTCATTATGGACATATTGACCCACATTGCACGTGAGAAAAAGCCGCATGAGGAAATTCTGGAATACATTTGGTAATTTCGGGCAAATACTGATACCCCCGCCCAAAGCATCAACAATAATGGGAATATCCACAGCCACGCTCCAAAACTGAATTCTCGATCTATATTCTTGCTGACATCCGTTATGACAGCAAGAATAAGCAACGAAGGGAAATACGTGAGAGCATGACAGTGTTTGTCAAGACGAAAGAACACGTAAACTCCAATTTGAAGCAACAACAGGGAGAATGTTATGATTATACATCCAATCTTTCTGTCATAGCTGGTTGCGCCCTTACTCAATACATGCTGCCCCACAGCAAGTATATCCGCCTGATAGAAATAGAGATAGACGAATGTGAATATGCAAAAAACAATAGCACAAACCGCCCTTATGACGGCTGTGCTATTCTTGGTATTCGGATTGTTGAAATTCATAATATAAGAGTATATACTCCTCTTTATGTTCATTGTTTATTGTAGGTAAAGGCTTCGGTTGCAGACATCCTTTCCCACGCCAGTTATATCAATTTTTCTTCAGCACTACAGCCGAGCGTGCCGGTATATATAATTTAAGCCATTCCTTGTGATCTCTTACATATAGCGGGTCGTAATTGGTTACGTGGGTAATGCTATCATCTGCCAAACCATTGCCTCCGAACCTCTTGGCATCGGTGTTCAGAACAACATCATACGCCCCTGTTGGAACAAGGAAGCCATAGTCTGTGAATGATTTTGTTGGATTGAAGTTGAACACAAAGAATAAATCTCCGCGCGTAAATGCCAAAATCTGGTCTCCGTCATTGTGCCATATTTCTTGCACAGGACTATTCTGAAAATTACGAATACTTTTCAGGATAGACAACATCGCGCTATCAAAATCGCCAAGATAATGGTAGTCAAGTTCCTTGTTGTCAACCAAATTCCACTGTCTGCGGGCATATTTATGACTCCAGCCGTTTCCTTCACGTGGGAAATCAATCCATTCCGGATGTCCGAACTCATTACCCATGAAATTCAGATAACCTCCATTGATGGTTGCAGCCGTCACCAGGCGTATCATTTTGTGGAGAGCGATGCCGCGGTTAGCTACGTCATTCTCGTCACCTTTCTTGAAATGCCAGTACATATCGGCATCAATAAGACGGAAAATAATAGTCTTGTCGCCAACCAGTGCTTGATCGTGACTTTCACAGTAGCTTATGGTCTTCTCGTCCGGACGACGGTTCTTTACCTCCCAAAAAATAGAACTGGGTTTCCAATCTTCATCGCGGAGTTCCTTTATGGTCTTTATCCAATAGTCGGGAATATTCATAGCCATGCGGTAGTCGAAACCGTAACCGCCATCCTCAAACTTAGCCGCCAATCCTGGCATGCCGCTGACTTCTTCTGCTATGGTGATTGCATTGGGATTTACCTCATGAATCAGCTTGTTGGCTAATGTAAGATAACAGATGGCGTTGTCGTCCTCGCGGCCGTTGAAATAGTCAGCATAACCGCTGAAAGCCTCACCAAGTCCATGGCTGTAATACAACATTGAGGTAACACCGTCAAAGCGGAAACCGTCAAAATGATATTCTTCAAGCCAATATTTACAGTTGGAAAGCAGGAAATGCAACACTTCATCCTTACCATAATCAAAGCAAAGGCTGTCCCATGCCGGATGCTCGTGACGATCTCCGGGATAGAAGAACTGGTTCGGATCGCCGGCAAGATTGCCAAGGCCCTCTACTTCATTTTTGACAGCATGAGAATGAACGATATCCATAATGACAGCGATACCATTCTTATGGGCTGTATCAATAAGTTCCTTCAATTCCTCAGGTGTTCCGAAGCGGCTTGACGGTGCGAAGAAGGAACTCACATGATAACCAAACGAGCCATAATAGGGATGCTCTTGAATGGCCATCACCTGTATGCAGTTGTATCCGCCGGCAATCACGCGCGGCAGGACATTTTCCGTGAACTCCTTATATGACCCCACCTTTTCGGCATCCTGAGACATTCCGACATGACATTCGTATATCAGCAACGGCGATTTGGACGGTTTGAACTTCTTTTTCTTGAAGACGTATGGTTGTTCCGGATTCCAGACTTGTGCAGAAAATATCTTCGTTATTTCATCCTGCACAACTCTGCGACACCATGCAGGAATTCGTTCACCTTCACCGCCGTTCCATTTCACCTTCATCTTGTAAAGGTCGCCATGCTTCAATGCCTTTTCACTGAGTTTCAGCTCCCAGTTGCCAGTCCCTTCAATGCGCTTCATGCGATATTTCGGATGCTCCTGCCAGCCATTGAAATCACCAATAAGATAAATCTCGGTAGCGTTCGGAGCCCACTCGCGGAAAACCCATCCGCGGGCTGTCTTGTGAAGTCCGAAATAGAGATGGCCGTCAGCAAAATCAGACAGAGTTTTTTTCCCGTTGCGTGTAAGCTGACCAATTTTCCAAACGGCGTGTTCGTGACGCCCCTCTATAGCATCTTCAAACGGCTCCAGCCATGAGTCGTTCCGAACAAGTCCGATGTGCTGAGGCGCTTTCTTGCATGTCCTCCTGCACGGTGCCTTGGCTCTTGTCTGAGCCTTGGTACCCTGTTTCTTTTCAACCATAAGTCAGCGCTTTTATGCTAAAACCTTGAATATAGCCTTTTTAATGGCAGGCTCTTCCGATATACACGGAGCGTGTCCGTCCTGTGGGAAGAAAATGGCAAACATGCCGGGGCGGCAAGTCACATAACAGTCGGCAACAACATCAGGTATTTTGGTGATGTCTTTCGCTTCATTATATTCTGCAACGGGCAGTGTGCAGGCAGGCGAATATCCGTATGTCTCTGACACCGACAGAGGGATCTGGATGTCAATCATCTTATTGTGGGTCTCCATGACAGCCTCCTCTGGAGTTTTGCCATTGGCTGTGGTTATATTAAGAAAGAGGTCTCCTCCTTTAATCTGATGTTTCCCCTCTTCAAGGGCATTGAGGTCGTTGTTCTTGAGGAATTCAACAACATCCTTAAACAACGGGTTCAAAGACTCATATTTGCTCAAATTGTCAAGTGTGTCAATTACCATAATAAATAATAGATTAAATGTTAATATTCTGTTCGTTATTTGAATTTCGTTTTATCATTGGCGTCATGTTCGCTTCTATTTATCCACCTGACGGCGTCCGCGAGTATAAATTCCTTGTGCCGTAACATTACCGTTTCGGTCCTTTTCCACGAATCTGCCGTCACGACGGTCGTCAGTGTATGAACCTTCAAAACGGGTCCCATCCTTGTCTTCTTCTATTGCAGGGCCGTTTCTTTTGTCGTCCTTAAACGTACCTTTGAATTTCCGGCCGTCAGCATAGCGTTCAATGCCTTGTCCGTCCTTTTTCCCATCCTTGAACTGGCCTTCGTAGACGTCACCGTTCTTCATTGTCAGTTTGCCCTGACCATTGAGCAGATCAGCCTTCCATTGGCCGACATAGGTATTCCCGTTCTTCCAGACCAGTGTTCCCTGACCTTGCTTTTCTCCTTCAAAGAACTGACCTGTATATTTGTCGCCGTTGGCATATCGGAAAATTCCGGTTCCAGTGCGTTCTCCCTTAACATAATCGCCTTCGTAGACATCTCCGTTCTTAAACTTGTAGATACCTTTTCCGTTTTGAATATCATTCTTCCACATACCTGTATAGCTGTCACCATCGGCATATTTGAAAGTTCCACGGCCTGACCGTTGGTTATTCTCCCACTGACCGTCATACGTGGAACCATCCCCCCAGTCAAAATAACCGTGACCGTTTTTCTTGTCGTCAAGCCATTCTCCTTTATAATATGCCCCTCCGGCAAAAGTATATGTCCCCTTTCCGTTGCGGTGGTCCTGCTTCCACTCGCCGTCGTACTTGTCTCCATTATAATAATACATCACGCCATGACCCTGCTGGTAGTCACGAAACCACAGTCCAACATATTTATTATTGTTGGCAAAATAGTATGTTCCCTGACCATGCTGCTGATCCTGAAACCATTGGCCTTCATACTTCTCACCGTCAGAGAATGTATAGATTCCGAATCCCTGGCGCTTCCCTTTTATGTAATTACCTTCGTACCAGTTTCCATTCTTATATACGGCCTTTCCTTTTCCCTGTGGTTTTCCTCCCACCATCTCTCCTTTATATTCACCACCGTCTTTTGTCGTGCAGGAACCCAACGTTATCTTCTGAGCGGAGGCAAAGGAAGATGCCAATATGAGGAATATTGATATTAATTGATATTTCAAGTTTTTAAATATTAAATTGCAATGCCAAAATTAGTAAAAAAAACTCATACGGCAAAGAAAGATTAGATTTTTTAACTGAATATAATATCAGAATCCATTGTTCCGCCAAATCCGTCCACGTTTCCTCCGGCAATACACTGTGAATATCTGGCACTAATGGACAATTCATGGATTTTTACAAAATCACTTCCAAAAAAACTTCCGTTTTAGCCGGTTTTTGTGGCATATAAAGACCCATAGGACCGCTTTTGCACTATTCGTGAGAAAACGAAATCGGCTGTTTCTGCGCTCTCGGACTGCCGTAAGGGCCTACCGGCTTTTCCAGAATGAAGATTTCCATGAATTTTCATCCATTGTTTTTGTCGCCCAAAGCACCTTTTTTCTTGCCGTAAGGCTCTACCGAGGTTACAGCGGGGGCGCTTTCGTAATGCAACGGCGGCCCCGTCGCATTGCCGTAAGGGCTCTATTGCAAGCCCGAAAGGCCCTTGCGGCAAAGCAATCCAGGACACTCTACGAAATGTAGGAACCATCACTACCTGTAAGTAGCTGAAAATAAGAATGTTAGTAATTGTGTAAATATATTTCATTCAAAATTCCAAAGATTTGACACGCTCATACTTGAGATATTTGCGAGCACTGGCAATTAATTTTGAAAAGTCACTCTTCTCGTTGGCTTTCAAATAGGAATATTTTCAACAAAGCATAAATACAATCAAAACAAATCATAAATGTAGAAAGAATATTTATAAGCGCAGTTGTAAAATCGGTACAGATGCTTCATAAGACGACTGGTGAGAATTTGCCGAAGTAGGAAGCCGACGTTGTGAGGCGACATAGTAAGTTGGCCGTTGGTTAGGAATACCCACCTGCTCCCAGTGCATCTCACGCCTTGCGTTCATAAAAGAAGACGAACCGTGACGGGACGTTATTAAGATTTGTTGTCCTGTCCGCTTACACCTGAAGTCCATACACAATATGTATGAAAATTGTAAAGAGCTGTTTTCTCCATTTCATATTTTTATCGTACCTTTGCATCATTACAATAATTAAATAACAATTTACCGGTGATATGAAATTTATAGGAATTATTCCAGCACGATATGCTTCGACCCGATTTCCGGGCAAGCCGCTGGCCGTACTCGGCGGACTGTATGTAATAGAGCGCGTCTACCGTCAGGTGGCTTCTGTTCTTGACGATGTTTATGTGGCAACGGACGACAAGCGGATTTATGATGCAGTAGAAGCGTTCGGAGGACGTGCGGTGATGACATCACCTAATCATAAGAGCGGTACCGACCGTATTGAAGAAGCCATGGAAAAGATTGGCGGTGACTATGACGTTGTTGTCAATGTCCAGGGCGACGAACCGTTCATTCATCGCTCACAGATTGAGACCGTCTGCCATTGCTTTGACGACGCAGAAACTCAGATTGCCACCCTTGGGAAGCCGTTTGGCGAAGATATGACAGCCATCAGCAATCCGAATTCTCCGAAAATAGTGGTTAGCAACAACGGATATGCCATGTATTTCAGCCGCAGCGTAATTCCGTTTGTCCGTGGAAAAGAGCAGGCGGAATGGCCATCAGCCTATCCCTTTATGAAGCACATTGGATTATACGCATACAGAAGAAATGTTTTGGCCGAAATAACCCGTCTGCCTCAGAGCTCGCTTGAGATTACCGAAAGCCTTGAGCAGTTGCGTTGGCTGCAAAATGGCTACAGAATCAAGGTCGGGCTGACGGACATAGAGACTGTTGGAATTGATACGCCGGAAGACCTCAAAAGGGCGGAAAGGCTATTTGGCGGCGAGACAAAATAATGTTTAACAATAGCTTTACTTAGTGTCCAATAATTATTTCAGTTTCAGGCAGTTCACCGTCAGACAGGAACGGTGCGCCATGAAGGTCGGCACAGATGGCACGCTGCTCGGCGCATGGGCGGCCATACCAACATCAGTCCCCCACCCTACGGTTCTTGATGTCGGAACAGGAACAGGACTGATAGCCCTGATGATGGCGCAACGGTTTCCAATGGCTGACATAAAAGCGATAGACATTGATGAAGAGGCTATAGCGCAGGCAAAAGAGAACGTCAACGAGTCACCATTTGCCAGCCGCATCAGCGTCTCTAATATTGCTGTTCAGGATTTGACTGACGGTAGATTTGACGCAATTGTCTGCAATCCGCCATTCTTCACGGAAGCCCTGACATGCCCCGACAAGAGGCGGACAACAGCCCGTCACACACTGTTTCTAACATACGGAGAACTGATGACTGCTGCCGGCAGACTATTGTCAGATATCGGCGAGATGTCAGTAGTCATTCCGACGGACTTCATGAACGATATGAACTCAGCAGCAGCCATTGCCGGTCTGCACCCCAGACGTGTATGCTATGTAAAGACAACAGCACGCAAACCAGCCAAGCGTGTGTTGCTGGCATATTCACGACAGCATCCAAATAACGAAATTGACACGACTACAATTATCATCGGTGATGAAGAGTATAATCGGCTGACAGTGGATTTTTATCTGACTTTGGAAGAAAAGGCTTCCGGAAATACGGCTAAAATCACCGATAAAAACCTATCATATATATGGTAGCAGGTTTGTTATACGGAAAATATGAGTTGCTATATTCAAAAAAATGGGAAAAAGTTTGGTGGAATGAAATAAAGTAACTACCTTTGCACCCGCAAAACGAGAGATGCGCTTGTAGCTCAGTTGGTAGAGCACCTGACTCTTAATCAGGGTGTCCAGGGTTCGAGCCCCTGCAGGCGTACAAAAAAAATCGCACAACGGATGCGCTTGTAGCTCAGTTGGTAGAGCACCTGACTCTTAATCAGGGTGTCCAGGGTTCGAGCCCCTGCAGGCGTACAAAA
>CAMVUM010000043.1 GCA_947170725.1 uncultured Prevotella sp. | reverse complement strand
TCAGAGTGTTGAGTGAAGAGGTATGATTACCTTTTAGTTCTGAGTTTGTGGCATCTGATGGGATGTCAGAGGATGGAGTGGTAAGTTTAGAGTTCAGAGTGTTGAGTGAAGAGGTGTGATTACCTTTTAGCTCTGAGTTTGTGGCATCAGATTGGGTGTCAGGTGATTGAGTGATAGGACAAGAAGTCTGATTGTCTTGTGTAATCAGGGCGTTGTTGCCATTGTGGTGTATTATATTCTTTTTCATAGCATTAGTCCTTATGGTCATTATTTATCTATTCTTGCTTTTGTCGTCTTAATGGAACAGACTAACATCTTGATAAGTTCTTCATTATCCCTGCTCATAGAGTCGAATTCTTCTTCTGTTATATATCCTCCTCCATTGAGACATTTCAGCCAATACTCAGTTTCTTCAGCTTCTTTTAGGGCTATATGTAGTTTACTAATGAAATCGAGTTTGCTTTGTGCCCGTCTGCTTTCAGCGATATTGGCTCCTATGCTTGTACCGCTACGCAATATCTGTTTTGACAGGACATGCTCATGCCTTACGTCTCTGAGATGCTTATACATCCTTATTATTCTCCCAGAGAATTTCTCCGACTTTGTCATCAGTACAAACTCTTTTCTTTCTAACATATCCGCTTTATTATTATATTCTTACCCTGAGTGCAAAACTTGAAGGTAATCATACCTCTTCACTCAACACTCATAACTCTTCACTCATATCTCAACACTCACCATCTCATCCTCTGACACCCAATCAGATGCCACAAACTCAGAGCTAAAAGGTAATCATACCTCTTCACTCAACACTCATAACTCTTCACTCATATCTCAACACTCACCATCTCATCCTCTGACACCCAATCAGATGCCACAAACTCAGAACTAAAAGATAATCATACCTCTTCACTCAGCACTCTGAACTCTAAACTTACCACTCCATCCTCTGACATCCCATCAGATGCCACAAACTCAGAACTAAAAGGTAATCATACCTCTTCACTCATCACTCATACCTCTTCACTCATATCTCAACACTCACCATCTCATCCTCTGACATCCCATCAGATGCCACAAACTCAGAGCTAAAAGGTAATCATACCTCTTCACTCTTCACTCTTCACTCTTCACTCTTCACTCATCACTCTTCACTCTGAACTCTGAACTATAAAAACTCTGAACTCTAAATTCAGCCCTCTAAATAAACTCTCCTCCTCTTACTTATAGAACGTCTTTTCAAACGCCTGGAACTCCTCGTGTCCCATGACGCATCGTTTCCACCAAGCGCCGATAAATCCGAAGCCGTAGCCCATGAGTTGCGTGAATGCGGCGACTACGGAGATGGCGCCGATGCGCAGGCTGCGGTTCTGACGGGCGGAATCGGCGAAGATGAGGGCGGAGTAGGCCAGCAGCGGCAGCCAGGGGGCGGCGCAGAGCCAGTACCAGCGGTCAGTGTCGTCGTAGTGCATGAGGACGCGGCCTACGGCGGAGATCAGCACGAGGGCGATGACGCCTACGGTGAACACCATCGGCAGCAGATGGACGAGCTTTAGCGACTCGGGATATTTCTTGTAGAGATTGATGCGGGCTATACCGCTGTTGTAGACCTGACGGAAAAATTTCTTCAGGTCGGTGCGTCGCTTGTGCCACACCCATGCTCCGGGGAACAGGCGGCAGCGGCATCCGGCCTTGAATATGCGTATGCTGAAGTCTATATCCTCGCCGAAGCGCATGCGGGAGAAGCCGCCGAGGCGGGCGTAGACATCGCTTCGGATGCCCATGTTGAACGAGCGGGGATAGAATTTGTCGAGCTTTTTCCGTCCGCCGCGTATGCCGCCGGTGGTGAAGAAGCTCGTCATGGAGTAGGAGATGGCCTTCTGGGTGTCGGTGAACGATGGGTGGGCGCAGTCGGGACCGCCGAAGGCGTCGGACGGCTCGCGTTTCAGTTCGTCGTCAACGGCCTGCAGATAGCCCTCAGGCAGTACGACGTCAGAGTCGAGCACGATGAGCCATTCGCCTTTCGCCCGTTCGGCGCCGTAGTTGCGGCTCTGTCCGGGTCCGGAATTGGGCTTCGCGTAATAGCTGATGTCCAGCCGCCCGTCATATCTGTCTGCCACGTCGCGGCAGTCGACCGTCGAGCCATCCTCAACGATGACGACCTCGAAGTCGCGCAGCGTCTGGCGTGTGAGGCTGTCGAGCAGTTCGTCCACCTCGTCGGGACGGTTGAATACGGGGATGATGAATGAGTATTTCATTTCTTTTTTTATTTCAAAGTTCTATTAAGTGAAGAGGTGAAATAGTTCAAAGTTCTTATAGTTCAGAGTTTTTATAGTTCAGAGTTCAGAGTGATGAGTGAAGAGGTGTGATTACCGTGATAAACGTTTGATAATTGGGGTAAATGTGATATAATTGGGGCAAATGTGATAAAATGGTGTGATAAACGATGAAGAGACATGACGGCTCCCGTATGTAACAAGAGTAATCATATCTCTTCTATCTATACTCTAAATCCAAGTTAGAAGGAGATTTTATAAGTTCAGAGCTTTAAAATCATTCAAAGCTCAAAGCTTAATGGTAATCATACCTCTTTAAATCTTCACTTAGACCTCAGACCTACAAGACCTTCGCTCTTCACTCAGACCTCAGTCCTACAAGACCTTTGTTCTTTACTCAGACCTCAGCCATACAAGACCTTCGTTCGTTGCTCTTAGCTCAGTCCTATAAGAATGGTAATCATACCTCTTCACTCATCACTCTTCACTCTGAACTATAAAAACTCTGAACTATTATAAGTTTTACTCCTTCACGCGCTGCAAGTAGCTTCCGTCGCGTGTGTCCACCTGAATGAGGTCGCCCTCGTTGATGAACAGCGGCACGCGCACCTCTACGCCTGTTTCCAGCGTAGCGGGCTTCGTAGCGTTGGTGGCAGTGTCACCCTTGATTCCCGGCTCGCTGTGTGTGATGCGCAGGTTTGTCTTCACGGGCATTTCGGCATAGAGGATGGTCTCTGTGTCGGCGTCGCTGACAACCTCGACAACGTCGCTTTCCTTCATGAAGTCAACGCCGGTGATGAGGTCCTTCTGGATTGGCACCTGGTCGTAGGTCTCCTGATTCATGAAGATGTAGTCGCTGCCCTCCATGTAGAGGAACTGATAGGGGCGACGCTCCACGCGTACGTCTTCGAGTGCCTCACCGATGTTGAAACGCTTTTCCAGCACACGGCCGCTGACCACGTCCTTCAGTGTGGTGCGCATGATGGTGTTACCCTTTCCCGGCTTTACGTGCAGGAAGTCGATACAGAAATACAGCTTGCCGTCCATGCGGATGCAAGTACCTTTCTTGATGTCTTGTGACTTAATCATGATGTTCTAAATATTATTGTTTTATGAATTATTATCGTCCCTTACGGTCATTTTATGACTGCAAAGGTACTGAAAAAATGGAAAAAACATTAATCTTTGAGCTAAAAATCATGCACGGGTTTGGTTATTTCGAAATTAATAAGTAATTTTGCAGCCCAAAAGCGTATATATAACAATAAAATAATAAAGCAATGAAAAGAACATTTCAGCCGCACAACAGAAGAAGAGTGAACAAGCACGGCTTCCGCGAGAGAATGGCAACAAAGAACGGCCGCCGCGTATTGGCTTCACGCCGTGCGAAGGGTCGCAAGAAGTTAACCGTTTCTGACGAGCACCACGGAAAGTAATCCGAGGCTCTCGGACTGTACAGAGACGGATACAGCAGATGGCAGAACGAACATTCGTTCTGCCATCTGCTGTTTTTGAATGTCATCTTCCCTTTTTTCCCCTTTTCCCTTTCTCCTTTCCCCTTTTTTCATCCTTTTTCCTTCCCCTCTTTTCCCGTCACTATTGTCTCCTATCTGAATTCTGTAATAATAATATTCCGGAATTTAACATTTGAAAATTTCAATTCCGGAAAGCGCCGAAGCCGAAACTTTTACATTCCGCAGCCTTTTCATCCCGAAAAACATTCCGTTGCCGACCAACGGGGCTCTCCCGGCTCAGCAATGGAGCTGCTTTCGTTCTTCAACGGAGCTGCCGCCGCTCTGCAACGGCAGCCCCGTTGCAGAGCCGTAAGGCCCTTACGGCAGAACGAAAGAAGAAAAAAGGTTGCACACTTCGGCTGTTCTCGCTCTAACGCGCTGTGGTTCAGGCGGTAAAAGATGCACGCGCAAAACTCGCGAATTTGCGGCCTCGGGATTTTCATTTCAGAATATTGCAAGGATTTTGAGGCGTTTGTCCGCTTTCTTCCAAGTTTTTAACACTTCGGCCCCTGTCCGTCATAAACACATATTATTGTATTAAAAAACGCAATGGAAAAATCCACCGTTTAGCTTTTTTTTGTTTTAATAACTGCCTCAATACGTCCCGAATGGAAAAAAAATTCTATTTTTGCGGCCGGATATGATATCGCGCATACTGACATCCGTTGTTTTCGCCACTTGTCTGGCGACCGTCGCCACAGCTCAGACCGGGGCGGGAGAAGTTGTGGCCCGTGGAGGCGTGCCCGTGGAGGCGGAAACAGACGCCCCGGCGTTTGTGCCGACAGTGAAGGTAGGAAAGGTCATGGAGGGTGGCGACAGCATCCAGTATATGGAGATGAGCAACGTCTATGTCTATCCGCAGATGGAGTTCGCCACAAAGAAGCAGGCCGTCAGCTACGCGCGGCTGGTGCGCAACGTCAAGACCGTTCTGCCGATAGCCAAGGAAGTGAACAAAATCATTCTCGAGACATACGAGTATCTTGAAACCCTGCCGGACAAACGGGCCCGCGAGGAGCACATGAAGCGTGTGGAGAAGAGCATCTTTCGTGAATATAAACCGCGGATGAAGCGTCTGACATATTCTCAGGGCAAGCTGCTCATAAAACTGATATACCGTGAGTGCAACTCCTCGTCCTACGACATCGTCAAAGCCTTTCTCGGACCCATCCGCGCCGGCTTCTGGCAGGCCTTCTCCTCAGTCTTCGGAGCCAGCCTGCGCAAGGAATACGACGCCGAGGGAACCGACCGCCTCACCGAGCGTGTCGTGCTGATGGTCGAGTCCGGGCAAATCTGATTTGTTAAATGAAGGGTGAAGACGTGTTGACGGGCGAAGAGAATAACGGGCCCATTCCTCACTCTTACGACTATTAAGATATTTTCAGCTCCGTGTAGGGATGATGACGTCAATGACGGCATTGATGATGAAAACGTTATATATGTTTCTAAAGCTGAACGGTTGGTTTTTCTTCGTCCAAGTGTTAATAATATTTTAAAATACAGCTGTTTCTTCTTTTATTATATAAATAATGTGTAACTTCGCCCCTGATAAGGTAGATACTACATCAATTATCCAAAATAATAACTAAAAACTACTAAAACCGAAAAGAAGCAGAAACACAAAGCATGAGAAGAATCATTGTCCGTGAAAAGTCTGGGCGGTGATTTGTTGTCGTTGTCCTCACCACTAAGACTGGGAGGGTTGAACGTTCCGCAGCGGCAAACGGGAACTTTTAAAACAAAACAACGCGCTAACGGAACGAAAGGCGCAAATAACAATCAAATCAACAATCAATAATGAAAAGGTTTTCTACATCATTACTGATGCTCTTGGCCGCAATAATCTGCTTCCCGCTGAGTTCCGGTGCAGAGGAGTTCACATTGTCTCCCACGCAGTCAACAATCATTCAGGCTGACGGAAAAAGTGAGCAGAATGCAGATGTTGTGCTCTTCGGTAAGGATCTGCACTGTTCGCAGGCCAAGATTTCGGGAGGGGCTTTCACAAATATGCTGGCAAACTACGAAGGTTCTCCCGTTGTCATAACGAAATTTGACGCATCAGAACTTCTCAACGGCAAATCGTTGAAGAGTGCAAAACTGACATTTGACGCACGATGCACCGTTTCGGGAAAGAACTCGAATGTGCAGATTGCATCCATCGGAACAAACTGGGATGCCACCACTGCGACATGGAACAACACCAATACCGGTGAAATCCTCAACGCTGTCAACCTGAACGGTGACGGTGTGAATGTAAAGACATCCACCGTTACGCTGACACAGGATGTGACTGAAATCCTCAGTGCAGACGACGACAAGGTCATTGGATTTGCTATCTACACATACACCGGTCGCGATCAGGCCATAAGCAACTTCAAGCTGACAATCGAGGCTATTGACGCTTCGGCTTCAGCTGAATTCACTGTTAAATTTGTAGACGGCAATGGCAACGAGATCAAAGCAAGCGACACTCGTTCCGAATCAATCGGAGCCGGTATCGTAATCACAGACGCAGACAAAGCCGCTGTCTACAATGAAGACCATACAGTCAAGTATGTCTACGTGAGCGATGATGCTGCTGACAAGACTGTTGCCGCCGACGGTTCAACCGTCATCACGGTGACATTCCGCGAGGCTGCCACATGGAACTATACAATCAACGCCGTTGACGGCGATGGCAACCTGCTCCAGACTCTGAAGAGCGATTCGAACTTCGAGGCCGAAAAATTTGATGTGGCATACGCCGCATATATCAATGTAGACGGAACAATCTACAAGTCTTCAAAGCTGAGCTCTGACAAGAAGGGCTACTATTTCACTCTGGACCTCAACGAGGACAATCTGACAAAGGATGTTGCCTTCACAGCATCAGACATCACGGGTGTTGTCTACTTCTCCGAGGCTGAGGACATCGAAGGACTCACACTTTCAAACAACGCCAATACTTTCATCCGCAGCTCTAACGGTGCTTCTGCATACGCTGCCGATGGCGATGTTGTCTTCACGACACTGCCCAACGGCAAGTACAAGATTGCCACAGTCATCTGTGATGTTTCAAAGAACGCCGGTTCCGTATGGAACTTCAAGGCCGGCGAGCAGACCGTTTTCGAGTTCACTGCCGGTTCAGTAAACTGGGCAGAGGGAACATCCGAGGAGTTTGAACTCAACGCTGCCTCTACCGACATCGCACTCGTGAAGAATGGCGGTAACAACCAGGGCGTTGACCTCATCTACATCATCAAGACCGGCGACGCCGAGCTCGTTGCTCCTGTTTCCGCCTGTGGCGTGATGGACTTCAACAAGATGGACCTGGCTGTATCAAGCAGCAGTTCTACAGATGGTGACATCACGGAGAACAGGACTTTCACTGCCGACGACTTCTCTGTGACAATCTCTCCGAAAGCATCCGGCAGTACCAACAACCGCTTCTGGAGCACATCAAGTGGTCCGCAGCTCCGCATCTACAATGGAACCCTGACAGTTAAGGCTGCTGCCGGCAAGGTGCTTGACAAGATTGTTTTCGCTGCCGGAACATGGGGCACAATGGAAGCAGGTGTCGGAACATTGGACGGCAAGACATGGACCGGCAATGCGACAGAAGTTGTATTCACTGTATCAAAGCAGTGCCAAATCAACTCTATCACTGTCGGTGAAACTCCCGCAGAACCCATCGTTGACGCTGCCAACATCGCAGCATTCAAGGCTCTTGAGGCAGGCACACGTGCCAAACTGGCCGTGAACGGTGCCAAGGTTACATTTGTAAGCGGCGACAACACCTATATCGAAGATGAGACAGGCGCATTGCTTCTCTACAAGACCGGTCTGACTCTGAACGCAGGCAAGGCCATCACCGGATTCATCAACGGCGCATATACAGACTATAAGGGTCTGGCCGAACTGACTGCTATCGACGAGACACCCGCTTCTGAAATCTCAGAGGCTGACGCAGCCATCAGCGCTACCGTAATGACCGTGGCAGAGGCCAACGTCGTTGAGAACGCATCCAAGCTGGTCAAGCTGGAGAACGTGAGCATCAACGCTGACCTGCAGACCATCGCTCAAGGTGAGGACGAGATTGCATTCTACGACAAGTTCCAGGTAATGGGCGAATACACCTATCCCGCCGAGGCCAAGAGCATTGTCGGTATCATCAATACCAACAGCGGATACAACACATTCTGCCCGGTTAGCCCCGACAGCGTTGTTGTTGCAACAGTCGTGACACCGTGCAAGGAAATCACCGAGGACTATGTCTTCACGATGACTGAGGAGAACGTTGCCAAGGCCGTTGAGGAAACATGGGCCAAGGGTGGCGCAACACGTGTTAACAACAAGAAGGGTACTGTTGATCCCGCAACGGGCGAGATCGTAGAAGCTCAGGCGTTCCCCGGAATCGGTCTGAAGAAGGGCAACAGCTCTAAGTCTTTCAGCACCTGCATCAAGGGCGCATCCAAGGTTATTGCATACGGCGCTACGGGTAGCGGCACAGCAGCAAGATACATCATGGTTACAGCCACTCCGACAGAGGGCGAGGCCGTGACAGCCAAGGAGCTGAGCCAGCCCAACAACAGTGCTGTTGTTGAGCTTGCACTCGACGCCACGAAGGAGTACACCATCGAATATACCGGCGTTGAAGAAGACGGAACAACCGGTGGTGACGTTGCTCTCCATGGCGTGAAGTTCATCGCAGCTGCTGCAGCGGTTCAGACTCCGGAGGTCGCCAACATCGCAGCCGCTAAGGAAGCTGACGTTAGAGACATGGAAATCAAGCTGAATGTGACTGGCGCAAAGGTTACGCTCTACGGCGGCAACCGCATGATGGAATCGTTCATCGAGGACGAGACCGGCGCTATCATGGTTGACTTCAACATCAGCAAGCTGCTCGGCGCAGACGGTGTGGCTCTCAACGGCTATATCATTGGTAAGGTTACGAAGAACCAGCGCATGGGTGGCATTTTCACACTTGAAAGCACCGAGAACACCGCTTCTTCTGAAATCACAAAAGAGGCAACAACCGTTGAGCCTACCGCAACAACCATCGCTGACATCACAGGCAACACTCCTGCAGAAGTTACGTCAAAGTACATCCGTCTGGAGAACGTATCTGTGAAGGCCGAAGAGTCGTGGGGCATGGTGAGCTACTCTCTCACCGACGGCACTAACGAACTGGCTATAAGTGACGCCATGTGGACACTGCCTGAGGACATGTCAGTGGTAGGCGGCTTTGAATATATCAGCGGTGTCGTTATCTACGGCTACTATGGTCTTGAGTTCGTTCCTTACGGAGAGTTCAAGGCTGTTGAGAAGCAGATTGAGTTCAAGGAGGTTGCAAGCATCGCCGACCTGAAGAATGTTGAAAACGGAACAGACGTCAAGCTGGCTCTGAACAACACTCAGATCACGGTTTACGAGCAGGCACGCAGAAGTTTTGCCGCATTTATTGAGGACGAAACCGCCGGTATTCAGATTATTGACAACGACGGCACAATCTTCAACGAATACGGTAAGACATTCAACGGTTACATCTATCTGAAGTATGTAAACGAAAACGGAACGCCGTACCTCGAAACCACAAGCCAGACATCCAAGTCTGAATATGTGGCAGAGGTTAAGGATGTTGTGGCTAAGGAAGTGGCTCTGGCTGACGCTACAAGCGCCAACTACAACCAGAAGCTCATCAAGGTCATGAACGTAGAGCTGGCAGTTTCTGATGGTGGCTCTTACGTACTGAAAGACGGTGACAATCAGATGAATATCTCTGATATATTCACGAAGATAGGTGATGATATCGCACCCGGAAAGTACAACGTGACCGGTATCATCATGGGCTACGCCGAATACAACGAAGACAATTCCGAAATCATCGGTACTGTTGACTACTTCATCCCGACAGGTGTAGCCTTCGAGGAAGTTGCAGAGGTGCCCGTTTCCGACATCCGCAAGTGGGACTTCACCGCTTGGAGCGAGGAAACAAAGGCCAATATGGCAGCTGACGCCGCTACCGTTGTTCCCGGTGAGGATGGCACATATCCCGCAGTGACTCTGTGGCGTACATACGAGAAGGTAGGTGGCCCGACAGAAGCGGATCCCGATCACGGTGGCAATGCTTACTGGTATGGCACTGAAATCAACGGTTCTGAGGAACTCATGGCCAACGGCGTGGTTATCGCGGAGACAAAGGGTCTGCTCTTCAACACGATGGCAGCAGGCGCTCTGGCTGTTGCCGTTAACTATCCGTCAACAAGCCTCGGTACATACGAAGGCCCGTCTTACCTCTGGATTGGTGGCAAGAACAATTCATTCACCATCCCGAGCGTGAAGTCCGGTTCTAAGATTACCTTAGGCGTTGAGTCACACAAGAACAGTGACGCACGTGGCTTGAAACTGACAATCAACGGTGAGGAAATCGGCAGTGCAGTTCCGAAGACCTACGAGGTGTTCGAAATCTCTGTTCCCGGACAGCTGACAGACGAGACTCTCTCTGACGTTGTTCTGACCAACACCAACGGATGCCACATCTACTTCATCACGGTTGACGCAACAGGCAACGACGGCATCAACGACATGAACGCAGTTGTGAAGACCATCAACAATGACGTTTACACCATCAATGGTGTCAAGGTCCGCAACGCCGGCGAGTCTCTCGAGGGTCTGGCTAAGGGTCTCTACATCATCGGCGGCAAGAAGGTCGTTGTGAAGTAAGAACCTTGAAACAGGAGTGGAATAAATCCACAGACATACAAATGAAAAGAGGGCGGCTCCATAACGGTGCCGCCCTTTTTTGTTCGGCGTCCCACTGCAAGTCCACTCAAACTCCTGTCCCCACACAAAAAAGGTGGAGACCTGCTGCATCGTTAATTGAAATTGTGCGTCAAGAAAGTGAACGTCTGCAAATTCATGTATATATATACACATTATTTATATGTACAGGCCTCTGTATGTTATCCCCACTCGGAGAGGTTGGGTGGGGCTTTGGGTAATAAGAGGGATAATAAGAGGGATAATAAGAGAGGAGGCGGGAAGCCGCAGGTCTCACACTTTTGGGGAGTTGGAGTGTGTCGTAGGTGACTTTTTATTGCACAAATACCACATGGATGTGCAGTATCGGGAGCTTTTTTATCGAAATTATTTGCTTATGTCAATAAAAATTAGTTACTTTGCACCAGAATTTTTTGGATTAGAAATCATTATTAAAATTAAAACAAT
>CAMVUM010000042.1 GCA_947170725.1 uncultured Prevotella sp. | reverse complement strand
CAAGAGTAATTAGCCTACGCTCATTTCCAATAAATTACACTCTTTTCGTAACTTCATGATGCAAACTTACATAAAATTATTCACATTCAGGTCTGTTTGGATTAAAAAGATGACAGTTTTAACAGAAAGAAAGGTGAATAAAACCAATCTTTCAATATGTAAATGAGTAAAGTCCAATAATGTTTCTTATAATCTGATAGTATGGGAGAACAGAACGGAAATTGGTTTTGATTTGAGTGCGAGGCATAAATGTTTTCTATGTAGAAACTCTATTATTCTGTAGAAAGGATATTTAGATAGAAGCAATTCGCATTATAGGAACAGAGAGCACACGCATGGAAACCATTTTGTATTCATGTCCTTAACAAATTTTTGAACTCTCCATGCTTTATTTACAATTAAATAGACTACTTTTGCGCAACGAAATAAAAATAATCCGCAGATGAACTACGAAGAACTTGTGAATTCCAACGGACATACGGCCGGGTTGGCAGCGAATTTGCCGTTGGGACTTTTTCGTCGGACAGTGGTTGACGGTAAAGCCGTCAATAGAGTCCGGATTAGGAGAGAGTTACTTGACTGTATCGGATTTGTGGGCGGATTGAATAAAGAACTTGAACGTAATGTGGCTTTAAATGACAACAGTCAGCTTCATTTTCATAGCATAGAAGATGGCGGACTGGAGGTCGGAATGGGGAACTATCGTTCGTTTGGGCGGATATTGGCCGAAAGTCCGGCAGTTGTGGCCCTTTCAGGATTTGTTGATTCCGTGGTTGGAGAACTCCTGCGGATTGCAGACTATCTCCATTCAGAGGGTATATATCACATATGTTTCGCTCCTGAAAATGTTTTTGTTCGTGGCGGCGACAATAAGGTTATGCTCCTTTCCCATGGGAGCTTCTATCTCCATGTGGTAGATCCCATGGTTCTTTATAAGGGATTTGAGAGATATATTGCCCCAGAGGTGTTGAACGATGGAACGGTGGACGAGCGTTGTGATATTTATTCTATAGGTAAATTCCTTGAATATCTATTCACCGTGGCCGAGATGCCATATGAGTATAAAGCAGTTGTGGCCAAAGCTACACGTGAGATGCCCGAAGACCGTTATTCCTCTGTTGCTGACATGCGGAAGGCCCTGTACCGTCGTCGTGCAGGAAAGACAACGTTACGGACATTTGCTATAGCCTCGGTTTTTGCGGTTGCTATTGTTGGCGGCATTTTTGGGCTGATGCCCAATGAACGCCCTGTTGAGTTTGTTCAGCCCGTAGTAAAACAAGATAGTCCAGCGGAATTTCTTGATAAGGGATTCGACCCGACAACCGAACTCGGTGTGGCTCCGGGCGACACCATGTTTGGAGGAATGTCACCAGAACAACAAGAGCAGATGAAGGAATATGAGGCTAAATGCGAAAAGATATTTCGGAAAATGTATGCGGCGGAAGCAGAACGTATTCTCTCCAAAATATATAATAGTACATATATGGGGAGCAATGAGAAGAAATTCATGGCTGGAAGCAAGAGTGTAATGGACGAACTTGTGAAAGCGCAGGAAGATCTGGCCGGAAGAACCCATCTGAGCGAGACGCGCAGCCGGCGTATCGCTTCTGAAATAATAGATGAAGTGAGTGAACGGAAAAAAGCCGCTCTCACACAGCATGGTATACAAAAAGTTGCGGCGGAATGAACAAAGTAACAAATGAAAACAGCAATTAAATTACATTAAAGTAGTATTATATTAAAAGTAAAGATGAGAAGTAGAACAGCAGAATGGTTTGAGTGTAAAATCCGTTACGAGAAGGTTCTTGAAGACGGAATGCAGAAAAAAGTGACAGAGGCATACACAGTCGATGCTCTCAGTTTCACGGAGGCCGAACAGCGTATAATGGAAGAGATGTCGGCATACATAAGTGGTGAGTTTGATGTGGCTGACATAAAGAAAGCCGCTTATAAGGAAATATTTTTCAGTGATGACGATACGGCTGACCGTTGGTATAAGGCCAAGTTGCAGTTTATCACGGTCGACGAGAAAAGTGGCAAAGAGAAACGTTCTAATGTCAACTATCTGGTTAACGCTGGAACGCTCAACGGAGCGGTGAAGAACATCATGGACGTGATGAACGGAACTATGATTGACTATGCCATAGCATCGGTAGCCGAGACCCAGCTGATGGACGTCTTCGAGTATAAGAAGAAGGAAGCCGACGACAAACCGGAATACGAACAATAAGTAGTCTGATCATGGATTATGACGTAAAGGGAAATCTTCGCGATGTTCTTGCGACACTTCCAGGCACGGCTCGGCTGGTAGCTATCAGCAAGTATCATCCTGCAGAATATATCATGGAAGCCTATGAAGAAGGACAACGAATCTTTGGAGAGAGCCATGAACGGGAACTTACAGCCAAGACAGGCGAGTTGCCTGACGATATAGAATGGCATTTCATAGGTCATCTGCAGACGAACAAAGTGAAGTATATTGCGCCGTACATATCTATGATTGAGTCAGTAGACTCCATGCGTCTGTTGCGCGAGATAAACAAACATGCCTCCCGTCATGACCGTGTGATAGATGTTCTTTTGGAGTTGCGCGTGGCAGAGGAGGAAACAAAGTTTGGTCTGACTCCCGACGAGTGTCGTCAGTTATTGGACGATGGAGAGTGGCGTATGCTGGATCATGTTCGTATATGTGGTCTGATGACCATGGCGTCTTATGTTGATGACGAAGAGCAGATTCGTTCTGAATTCATGGAGGCCTCACGTCTGTTTGACGAGGTCAAGGCCCGTCACTTCGCCGATGCCGGATGGTTCTGTGAACGCTCGTGGGGCATGAGCCATGATTATCGCATTGCGCTTGAATGCAATAGTACGATGGTGCGCGTCGGTACGAAGATATTCGGTCCGAGAGTCTATTGACGCGGATGTGACCATTCATCCGTAAGTGTCTTAAAAAAAACGGAAAACCGGAAGTGGACTAATGCTCACTTCCGGTTTTTCGTTTTTTAATATACAGCTGGTGTGTAATGCCTGTTGTTATGAATTCATAGACAAACCTTTTTGCCTCCGACTATGTAGATACCTTTTTTCAGCCGGTTGATGTCTGTTCCAAGATAGCGTCCGTCCAAAGCGTATATCTGCTGTTTGGCGGCTGCGGCCTTTACGTTTCTTATGCCCGCTTCAGAACCTCCCATAAACTTGAAACTGACAGTTTTTGTTTCAGTGTCTTCCACGATGTCTGTCATTGGCTTGCCCATGAAGCCTCCGTTATATACCCATGCCGCAGCCGGTGTGGTTTCGTCGGTAAGTGCTGTCGCTCCGCCTGTGCCGGGGTAGAGGTCTCCTGCGAGCTCGGCGAGATAGATCTGTGGCGTGATTTGGGTCCCTCCATATTTGGCTACGAGATCGGCGTTGAGTTCCTTTTCTATTTCCGTAGACCCTTCCTTAATTGTCTCGGACACGAAATATTCAGGCATGAAAATACCGTCAGCCGCAATGATGGACATGCGTGGATGGCCGGCCGTATTGTTGACACGGCATCCGCCTACACTGAACATATAGTCGTCGTAGTCAATATGATAGACCTTCATTCCATGACCAGGCAACGATTTGTTCCACCCGGTTTTTTGGACATTTTCCACGATGTAGTATTCCTTGCCGCTCTCGTCCTTGTCGTTGAGTATGCGGTAGGCTTTGCCGCCGGCAGAGAGCGTGGCGAGCGTCACGTCACACGGGCTTTTGAGCGTGTCGATGGTCATCCAGCCGAAGCGCTCGCGCTCCCATCCGGAATATTCTGTAGGCCGGTAGCCGTTGTAGGTGTATTCTCCGGCGTCCATCAGGTCCCAGTAGTCGAGGTTCTGATTGATGCATCTTTCTGCAATGGTGCCAGGCGACGGATAGAGGTCGGGCAGTCCCATACAGTGGGAGAACTCGTGACAGAAGAGACCGATGCCGTTGATGAGCACCCCGTTTGCCTCCTGGTCTGCCGGAGTGCCGTTAAGCTCATTGTTCACGCCGTAGCGGCAGAGTGTTTTTCCGTCAAATGTAATGCCGCCGGACAGCGTTCCCGATTTAGGATAGATGCAGTCGGAGGAATTTCCGGCGAAGCTCTCTGAATATCCGGCATAGATGATATATACAAGGTCGATGTTGCCGTCGTTGTTGCTGTCATACTGCGAGAAATCAGTGTCGGCGTCTATCGCGCTGCATGCGTCACGGAAGAGTTCGTTCATTTTCTCCGACGAAGAGCTTCCGGCGCCGTAATATTTCAGCGTGTTCGGCAGTCTAACAGGTCCGTAGACCTCGAAGTCGGGGCTGAAATGTCCGAAACTCATATCGGTGAAATAGCGTTTCACGCTGCCGTAGTTCATTCCCATTTCCGGATCCGTTGTTTTGTTGAACAGCTCCATGCCGTTCAGATATTTGTCAAAGACGGCTTTCGGATTGTTGACAGTGAACTTCTCGTCACTGAATTCCACCAATATTACCGGAACCTTTGGATTTCCCATGTGGGGCAGGAGAGTGGTGTTGGCACCTAAAGGTTCGCGGAGAGACTTCGCTCTTTCAGCATTTCTATTGACGTATTCGTTGAATCTTGATCTTTTTTGGATTCTGACGGCTTCCAGTTCCGCTGCCGTGCGTGTTCCTGTTTCGTGAGCCAGAATCTCAGTCGGTTTCAGCGTGCCATCCTCGGCCACCTCTGCCACATAGAAATCTGTGCCTTGCCGGAAAAGCAGGACGCCATCAGTAGTGGTGAAATAATAGAAATCATGATAGCCAAATCCTCTTACAGTAAGATAGGTCCCGTCACTCTGTCTGATCAGACTTGCCGAAGGGTGAATTTTCACGGCGTGGCTCACTGTCGCGAAAACGATAAATAATAATGATAGTAAGTGTCTCATATAATGTCGGATATATTGTTTACTTATAGTTTCTCTTTCTTGAAATAATACTGTCCGCGCCGCTTTGTTATGCTTCCGTAGTTGATGGCATGACGTGGACAATAGTGATAGCACGCCAGACAGCAAGTGCAGTCGCCTTCGTGCCGCCACTGTGGCATCCCTTTTTCATTTATAATGATATTGGCGGTAGGGCAGACCTTGGCACAAAGTCCGCAATTGATGCAGTTGTCTTCTACCCGGAAAGGCCGGTCGGTTATCATCTGACTATTGAAAAAACCGCCGATGACATAGGAATACAATTTTGGTGTCGGGCCTTTCTTGAGATGCTCCACGCCTTTGGCACGGTTGGCTATTTCTTTGCTGAACTCTTCCAGCTGTTCTTTCGCAATGCTGATTTTCTCACGTTCGCGTTTTTCAGAATCGGTGTACATGAATGGAAGACAGACGTATGATTCCGGCATGACAAGCGAGAAAGCAGAGGTCACGTGCAGTCCGCGTTGTTGCAGATCCTTATTTAGTATGTTGATAGTGTCTCCAACTGTGTCTCCGCAAGTGCAAAGGGCGAAACAATAGTGATTGGTTGCGTTGGTTATGACAAGCCTGCGGATGAAGCGTCTTACAATGGCAGGAGGTTGCCACCCGTGGACCGGAAAGCAGAAACCAATGCGTTCGCCGTCTGCGAGCGTATATCGGCATTCTTTTTTAGGTTCACCGGCTATTGCTACAAGTCTCTCTCCGGTATGGGCTGCAATGTATTCGGCAGCCCATTTGGTATTACCTGTTCCTGAAAAGTAAAATATCATGGCGCAAAGATAAACAAAATAATTGGGAAATACGTATCAGTGAGCATATTAATACGTGTGACATTGGTAAAAAACAATCTGAATCAACATCCGTTTTTTGTATTCTCAATAACCCGTCGCTTTGTCTTTCAAAGCAAAAACATGCCGGTTGCGGCAACGATACATGTCTGAAAGTCCTAAACCATATTTGCAGACATGTATGAAAAAAGCGGTTTGTCGTTTCGGAATGTAATCGGGGGCAGTATCCTAATCCTTTATGTCGAGCATCTCTGGGAAGGAGTTTCGGATTGCTTTGGGTAGCTTATTTACAACTTCATGATAGCTGTGGCGTATGAGCGAAAGGATGAGAGCGTCGGAAAGACTTCCGCACAGGCTCAGCTGATTCCAGTATTTCTTGTTCCAGTGCCATGCCGGAGTTATTTCCGGATGATGTTCGCGAAGCTCTGTGGCGTAGTCGTGTGCGCATTTCACAACGAAATAGTCAGGGCGCTCAAGCCCGATGCAGACAAAAATCTTGCCGCACACGCGCAGCAAAAGATATTCCTCGCCGAAAGCCATGTCCTCAGTGGTCTGCGGAAGCGACAGGCAGTAGTCTCTGATTTCCTCAATGTTCATATTTCATTTGTTTTGTATTGTTCGCATAATGGTATTCATGTCCTTGTTCTGCGGATGAAGGAAAGAATCCTCTACACACACCCTTTACAAAAACAGTCGTTCTGGTGGTCGTCGATGAAACCGGTGGCCTGTAGGAATGAGTAGCAGATGGTAGTGCCGAAAAACTTGAAGCCGCGGCGTTTCATGTCCTTGCTTATGGCGTCCGAAACGGGCGACGAAACGGGAACGTCAGCCATTGACGGAATGTCGTTGACGATGCGCTGTCCGCCAGGCATGAATATCATGATGTAGTCGTAGAACGAGCCGTACTCACCGACAATATCATCGAATAGCCTCGCGTTGACTATGGCGCTGTGTATCTTCAAACGGTTTCTGACGATGCCCTCATCCTGTAGCAGGCGCTTCTCATCCTCGGCTGTCATTTCCGCAACAGCCTTATAGTCGAAACCGCGAAACGCCCGTTTGTATCCTTCCCGCTTTTTCAGTATGGTTATCCACGAGAGTCCGGCCTGCGCGCTCTCAAGGGTGAGGAATTCGAAGAGCGTCCTGTCGTCAGTGACTCGGCGTCCCCATTCTTCGTCGTGATACTTTATGTACAAAGGCTCATTGCCTGCCCATTGGCATCTCTTGTCGTTTGTCATGTATGTAGGTGTTGTTACCTTGAAAAAAGTATGTTGCAATCTTAATGTTTGTTGTACGCCTTCCCGCATGGCTTTTCTCTCCCTTGGGGAGGTCAGGAGGGGTTAAAGCACCTCGTCACGAACGGTAGGCAGATGTAGAGCGCTGTATGCCAATATTCCCATGTATGGCCTCCGTCGCGCACTCGGAACTCAACGGGTATCCCGGCGCTGTGCATGGCTTGTATGAACTCAATGTTGCGGTCGAGCAGGAAGTCGTCGTCACCGCAATCAACGAACCAGCGCACTGTGCGCAGTTCTGCCTTGCGCGCCTCGTCAGCTTCTGTGACGTAGCGGATGCAGCTATGGCGCTTCACGGCCTCGGTCAGTATCGACACTTTGTCTTTGCCGTCATGGTCTGCCTTCGGCCGGCCCTTATCCGGAATGTCCATCAGCGCGCTCATGGCGTATGCTGCGCAGAACATGTCCGTGTGGCGCTGCGCATAGCTCGTCGTTCCGCCTCCGCCCATTGACAGTCCGGCTATGGCGCGGTGACTGCGATCGGCAACGATGCGGTATGTCCGTTCGATGTGTGGCACGAACTCAGTGTAGAAGAAATCCTCGTACGCCCATCCCGGCATGTTGAAATATCCGTTCCAGTCGCCGGCATACACGTTTCCTCCTGCGTTGGGTGTCACGATAATCATCTCGCCCGCCTCGCCTGAAGCTGTCAGTTGGTCCATCACATCCTTCAAGTGGCCGCGCATGGTCCATGCATGATTGGTGTCCATCATTCCGTGCAGCAGATAGAGAACGGGGTAGCTCCTGTCCTTGTCCACGTCATAACTTTGGGGCAGGAAGATGTTATACGCTCGGTATGCCTTAAGAACATTGCTGTAGATGCTGTCCGTTACTATTCTACTTTGTGCCTGCCGTCCGGTTGTCTGTGCTATGGTTATGACCGTGAAGCACAGGATGAGTAAAGATAAGATAATACGTTTCATTCTAATATTGATTGTTTTGGTAAAGTCTCTCTGTATAATTCATATCTGGATAGTCCATCGGCCGGAGCATAGTCGTCACATAGCTCTTAATCTCTTTAAACGCCGCAAGCATTTCCTCCATAAATGAATTTTTCAACAAAACTAACTATTTATTCGTTATTTCAAGAATATTTCCTTGAAAAGTTTCGTTTCGGCATGAGTATTTTTCATTTTATATATTGTATAGCTTCAGTTTCTTAATCTTCAACTTTAAGTCTTCCTCCTTCAACATTCCTTTCATCATTTTGCATGAGACATTTGGCTATTTTGAATATTATTCTTACTTTTGCCTAAGATAGGCGGACTTCGGTAATTTGAAACAAGTTTCATTGCGCCCGGCTTGCACTATCTTTGCATGATATAAGGACGGGAGGAGCATATATACATCTGACATTCAGAAAACGTTTTTAATTATAATAAAATCAATGATACGTAATTTCATAGCAGCAACAATGGCATTTGCTGCAATTCAATTCGTAGAATGTCCGGCTATTGGTCATTCGGGAACAATGGATATACCGTCAGAGACCATGGAAATAACGGCGGATACAGTTAAGACAGATACATTCTGCGATATTGTTCAGGATCTCAACCGGCTCATACATGCAGACGACTATCTCCTGCTCGTTGAAGGCAAAGAGAAGGCACTTGAGATTCTTGCCGGTCTTAGTGATGATGCTTACGGCATCAGGGAGATGCCGATGGTCAGAAGTCTGCTGACAGGCAAGTCGCATACTTTTTCTACAAATGAGCTGAAAGCCTACCGGCGTGTGAGGTCGATACAGGTGAACAATATGGGCATATATTCTTATCCTTATTTTGTTTGCCGGTTCAGGGAAAAAGAAGGAAAGCTGTTCTTCGAAAAGACTGCTGGAAGCCAGCGTAAATCGGGATTTGTATATGAAAACACGCCGACGGCGATGGTGTTCCTTGGCGGATGGTCGGTGAATAATGACCCACAGACGACATACGACAGTCCGAACTCAGAGGCCGGGGTGATTTATAAGATTGGTGAGGGCAAAATCATAATGCTGTTCGTAAAGGCAAACCAGACGTTCGAGATTTACGAACTGAAAAAGCAATGATGTTTATTTGATAATATTCAGCACAGAAGAGCGTATGTAATTTACTCCTCTGTGCTGAATTTTTATTTCAGAAGACTCCTTTATAGAATTTGTGAATGCTATTTCGGTGTTAAAATGGGCGCTCCCTTATTTTCTCATGAACTGAAGATAGCGCAATGTGCAGACCGACTTGTTTTTCTCCGATGCCGTAAAGACAAGATATAGAGGATGTTTGCCACGCAGTTTTCTTATATTTTTCAGACGTGTACAAATGTTTTTCGGGCTTTTGTCGCTGCTGGCTTTCAGTGAGAACTTGCCAATCGGACTTGGATGTCCTTTCCACGGCGCTTCCGCATAAACACTTATTGTTCCGTCTACATCCCCAGGAATGATGTCGATAAGAAGTTTGACATTTGAAAGGCCGATTAGTTTGTCGAAATTGAAGTATTTATAGCCGAGGATGGAACCGTCGGTATTGTTCACCACTGGGTTCATGTTTATCTCCAGATCGTACGGATTGGCTACGGCATGGTCGGCGATGTATGTCGGCAATACATACGGACCGGTGTAACAGATGTTGGGATACTTCTGTGTCACAGAAGTCGGACCAGTATAGTGGGAGGCTATCGCGGCTGGATATTTGCAAAGCGGATTAAGTCCTGCAGTCTCGAACCCTTCGGAAGTGTATTCACCCTCGGTTATTGTGACCTTACCGCCAGGACCGGGAGTCACCGAGACTTCGATTGGGGCCACCATCGCCTGACGGGCAAACTCGTCCGTGCCGCTTTGACGGTGATAGAACACCCACCATTGGCCGTTTATGCAGAGAATGCTCCCATGTGTGTTTCCCATTGGAGTGGCCGTCGGGATTGTTTGGCCGTTGGCATCGGTGTCGCGTCCGCGGGCATCGATTATTGTTCCTCCGTAGGTAAATGGTCCGAGCGGATTGTCGCTGTAAGCGTATGCGAGGGTATAGTTTGTCTGTGGCAGTCCCCATTCGCCCTCCTTCGTCATGCGGCTGTAGATGAACACATACTTGTCCTCTATTTTACGTATAGAAGAAGCCTCAAAGAACCGGAATACGCCTTCCTGTTCAAAACTTGACACCATGTCGGCAACTATCTCCGTCCCTGGCTTTACTGTGGCCATTGTCAACGGGTCAAGCTCGGCGGCATATGAGCGTCCGAATCCCCAGTAACCATAAACATGACCGTCGTCGTCAATGAATACGGCCGGATCGAAGGCGAGCACGCCTACTGTCTCGTCAGGCTTTTCCGGGTTCCAATTTATAATCTCGAACGGTCCGTCTGGTCTTTCTGACTTAGCCACCATGCTGTTGCGACCGCCGCCCTGATTGTTGGGATAAAGATAATATTCCTTTCTCCCATCGGGTAAAATCCGCTCTGTCACGTCCGGAGCATACAGCACGTCACCACGTCCGTCGCTATGCAACGGTTTCCCGACACCGTTATTCCTCACTTCAAGTATGATTCCGTCGTAGCGCCAATTGTCGAGCGAATCTATAGAGGCCGACCACACCACAAGATCCGTACCGCAATACATATTTTTGAGCATATCATGAGAGCCGTAGATGTATACTCTCTTCTTCCCAGGATTGTCCGGGTCTTCGAATATATACGGTTCTCCATCGGGAATATGTTCCCAAAGGGGGAGGAAAGGATTCATTCCTGAGGCCGTTACCGAGAGTATCAGCATGACAATGACACATAAAAGTTGTTTGTTTGGTTTCATTTAAATCGGGTTAATCTGATTATTAATTCAACAAGTTTGATTCGAGCTTCAAAGTTATTCAAAAATTCTCTGAAATCGGCTTTTTGTATGTAACAAATGCTTTTTTTATTTTGAATAGTCAATTAAAGATATTCCCCAATGGACAGCCTGTCGTGTATGTTGGATTGAATAAATATGCCAGAAGTCCAGCTTTCAGGCATGCCTGACAGGGTGGAATACAACCCAGTAGCTGTATGTAGAGTTGAATACAGGTAATTTATGTTATATAATCTGTCATATAGATAGAGAG
>CAMVUM010000041.1 GCA_947170725.1 uncultured Prevotella sp. | reverse complement strand
GCCGTAAGGCTCTCCCGGGAAGGCGCGGCATGGTTTCGGGCGTGGAAAATGACCAGAAATAGTCGAAAAAAAGTCCCTGAGAGGCCGAAAAACGAGCTGGAACGGGAAATTTCCCATACGCAATATTGTAAATATAAAAGATGACATAGGGCGTGAAGTTCTGTTCGCAGCTCCCATAGTAGCGGCCTTCGCTCTGTACACGTTTTCCGGAGTGGGGAGCTTGTGTAAATTCCCAAGATAGATAAAGTAAGTTAAAATAGTTAACGAATATTAAATCGGGGGGGGTAAAAACGGATGTTATGTAAATTTATTACCTTTGCAAAAGAGAGGTCGCATCAGTCGGTCTGCAATCAGAAATGTACCCTGGCCGCGTTATGCGATATATCTATAAGTGATAATTATACTACCAACCAAATGCACATAGGAAAAAGGATAAGAGAAGTACTTTTTATGAAAGAAAAGACTGCCTGTTGGCTTGCCAACCAGATACCATGCGAACGCTCGAATGTATATCACATATTTAAACGTTCCGACATAAGTATAGAACTGCTGATGAAGATTTCGCTCATACTCGAGCATGATTTTTTTGCCGATTTGTCCCGCATCTATCGGACAGAGAACGGCGAATGAACGGATCGGGGCCGGTCCTCATGGTGTGTTGCGGACATGAAACCTTGTGCCTGAAGAGGTGCAGGAGAGACTGCTGAAGGAATAGTGCGGACCGCGGGAAGAAAAAACAAACGACTTTGTTTTGTTCTTCCCGCGGTTTGCACTATCTTTGCATTTGCTAAGCAATATAATGTAATTAAGGTATACCAAACGATATGAAGATAGAAAGCATGATTTGCAGTGCCGTGATAGAGGGCGTCAAGACTCTCTACGGGGCTGAAGTGCCCGAAAAGATGGTGCAGCTGCAGAAGACCAAGCGCGAGTTTGAGGGCAATTTGACACTCGTGGTGTTCCCCTTCCTGAAAATGTCACGGAAGAAGCCGGAGGAAACGGCGCAGGAAATCGGTGAATATCTCGCAGCCCGTTGTGAGGCCGTGGCGGCATTCAATGTGGTGAAAGGATTCCTCAATATCGTTGTCGCACCGTCGGCATGGCTGAGCCTGCTGGGCGACATCGATGCCGATGAGAACTTCGGTCATCGTCAGGCAACAGACGCAAGCCCGCTGGTGATGATTGAATATTCGTCGCCCAACACAAACAAGCCGCTCCATCTGGGACACGTAAGGAACAATCTGCTCGGATGGTCGCTGGCCCAGATAATGGCGGCCAACGGCAACCGCGTGGTCAAGACGAACATCGTCAACGACCGCGGAATACATATCTGCAAGTCAATGCTGGCATGGCTGAAATACGGCAACGGCGAAACACCCGAGACAAGCGGCAAGAAGGGCGACCATCTGATAGGCGACTACTATGTGGCTTTCGACAAACACTATCGCGAGGAAGTCAAGGCCCTCATGGCTGAATACGTTGCCGGCGGCATGGACGAAGAGGCGGCGGAGAAGAAAGCCAAGGAAGAGGCACCGCTGATAAAGGAAGCCCACGACATGCTCGTCAAGTGGGAGCAGAACGACCCCGAGGTGCGCGCCCTGTGGAAGCGCATGAACGACTGGGTTTACGCCGGTTTCGACGAGACATACAAGGCTATGGGTGTCGGCTTCGACAAGATATACTATGAGAGCGAGACCTATCTGCGCGGCAAGGCCAAGGTGGAGGAAGGACTGGAGAAAGGCCTCTTCTTCCGCAAGGACGACAATAGCGTGTGGGCCGATCTCACCGACGAAGGACTTGACCAAAAGCTGCTCCTGCGCTCTGACGGCACGTCAGTGTATATGACGCAGGACATCGGTACGGCCGAAATGCGTTTCAAGGATTTCCCTATCGACAAGATGATATATGTTGTCGGCAACGAACAGAACTACCACTTCCAGGTGCTTTCCATACTGCTTGACCGTCTGGGCTTCAAGTGGGGACGCGAGCTTGTCCACTTCTCCTACGGTATGGTCGAGCTGCCCAACGGCAAGATGAAGAGCCGCGAGGGTACGGTTGTTGACGCCGACGACCTGATGGCGCTCATGGTGGCCGATGCCCGCCGTACGAGTGAGGAGGCCGGAAAGTTCGACGACATGACCGAAGAGGAGCGCTCGGAAATCGCCCGCATCGTGGGAATGGGCGCCCTGAAATACTTCATCCTCAAGGTTGACGCACGGAAGAACATGCTTTTCAATCCCGAAGAGTCCATCGACTTCAACGGAAACACCGGCCCGTTCATCCAATATACCCATGCACGCATCCGCAGCATACTGCGCAAGGCGGAGAACGGCGGCGTTATCACGGCAGGAACGCAGCTCAACGACAAGGAGATAGCGCTGATTCAGAAGATGAACGACTATGGCGCTGCCGTGGAGCAGGCCGGCAAGGACTACAGCCCGAGCGGCATAGCAAACTACTGTTACGAGCTGACCAAGGAGTTCAATCAGTTCTACCACGACTACAGCATACTGCGTGAAGAGGACGAACAGAAGAAACAGATGCGCCTCGTGCTGGCCCGCAACGTGGCCAAGATTATCCGCAACGGAATGTCGCTGCTCGGTATCGAAGTGCCGGAGCGCATGTAAAGGATGGAAACGGACTTATGTTAGCAAATCCACCGGATTACCGTAATGACACTGTTCTGCCGCTTCCGACCGACGTGAGAGCCGACGCATGGGCCGTGGATGCCGCCTGTTCGGGCAATCCCGGACCTATGGAATATCGCGGAATAGACCTTGCTACAGGCGAACAGGTGTTCCATTATGGCCCCGTGCACGGCACAAACAACATCGGCGAGTTCCTCGCTATCGTCCATGCTTTGGCCCTTATGGAACAGCGCGGCATCAGAAAAGCCGTCTATTCCGACAGCTATAATGCCATATTGTGGGTGAACAAGCGGAAATGCAAGACCAAGCTGGAGCTGACTCCGAAGACAGCAGAACTCTATAAAGTCATCGCCCGGGCCGAACGATGGCTCGCCACGCACAGCTATTCCACTCCCATCATAAAATGGGAAACGCAGAAATGGGGAGAGGTGCCGGCCGATTTCGGACGCAAATAGCATCAGGAAGCCGGCCGACGACGGCATAAAAAACAGCGGCGCCACCCGAATGAGCCTTTTCATAGGCCGTGAGGGTGGCGCCGCTGTTCGGTTGTTGCTTGTTTCTCACTCGTAGGGCACCATGGCCAGCGCGTCGGCAATCTTCTCGACGCCGTCCTGAAGCGGACCGGAAACCATTCCGCGGATGAACATGTTCAGTTCAGCCTCGACGGTAACCTTCATTTTGCATGTCGTTTCGGTGACGGGCAGAACCTGTATCCACAGATTGAAGGGAATCGGCGACTGCTCTGTTTCGAACTTCACGCATTTCGGCTCCTCGCGGTTGATGATGCGCAGGCGCAGTTCGCCGACGGGCGGGACGTTCACGCTGACGGAATCGTGGTCGAAACGGAAATCCTTCACCTTGTCTTCGGGAACGCGGTCACGCACCCGTTCCAGATTCTCCAGATTGCTGATGCTGTTGTAAACGGCTTTCTGGGAATAGGGAATCTGCTTTATGCTGCTTTCAAACTTACTCATATTTCAATTTTGAATTCCTGATTCAAAACTCTTTATTTTAGATGTTCCACTCTGCCGGATTGGCCCGCCATTCGTTGAGCACAGCCACGTCGTTCTCGCTTATGTATCCGGTTTCAACGGCTTGTTCAACAACGCTCTCGTAGTCGGTCAGTGTGACAAGTTTCACGCCGGCCTCGTTGAATGCCTTTGCGGCAACGGGGAAGCCGTAAGTGTAGGATGCCACCATGCCCACAACCTCACAACCATAGTTTCTCAGTGCTTCTACAGCCTTGAGGCTGCTGCCGCCTGTGGAGATGAGATCCTCCACTACGACAACTTTGGCACCCGTGCGGAGGTCTCCTTCAATGAGATTCTCCAGTCCGTGGTCCTTCGGTTTGCTTCTTACGTAAACGAACGGAAGTGCCAGTTCGTCGGCCACGAGGGCGCCCTGGGCTATGGCGCCTGTAGCCACACCTGCCACGGCGTCAGCTTCCGGGAAGTTCTCCAGAATGGCGTGGCAAAGCGAGAGCTTCACAAAATCGCGCAAATGGGGGTAGGAGAGAGTCTTGCGGTTGTCGCAATAGAAAGGCGATTTCCAACCTGAGGCCCATGTGAACGGGTTGTTCGGCTGCAACTTTATTGCCTTGACGTCGAGCAGTTTCGACGCGAATGTTTTACTGATTGGTTTCATTGTTACCTTATCTTTGATTTTTATAATTGATTTTTTATATGTCTATAACCGGTTCCTGTATATCGATGACAGTTTTTTTTGGGTGTGTCTGTAGAAGAACCTTCAAGGTCCTGTTACTGACCGCAAAGTTAGGAATACTTTATCAAATGCCTGTTGACGGGATGGTTAAAAGTATTTAACTGCTGCTCATACCTATTGCCATAAAGCTGACGCGGGCGGCTCCGGCTTCCATGACGGCCTTTCCGCAGGCAGCCATGGTGGCTCCGGTTGTGATCACGTCGTCCACAATAAGGACGTGGCGGCCTCTTATAGTGGCGGCGTCCGTCAGCCGGAAGACACCCTCCACGTTGTCGTGGCGTTTCTGGCGGTAGAGTTCCGTCTGAGCCTGAACAAACGCCGTGCGTTCCATGACGTTGCCGCCGACGGCTATTCCCGACGAGCAGGAGATGCCTTGGGCGATAAGCAAACTTTGGTTGTAGCTGCGTTGGCGTTCGCGCTCACGTGACAGTGGGACGGGAACAATGACGTCAATGCCGTTGAAAAAGCCGTTGCGGCCGCATTCGTCGGCCATCATCCGGCCGAGGGCCGTTGCCGTGGCTTTGGCTCCGCCGTATTTGATGGCGTAGACGAGTGTGCCGCTCTCGGAATGGGGATAGTGGTGGAGATAGGCAATGGCCCGTTCCGGCGTTATTTGTCCCCAGAACATGCGGGCCATATCGTTGTTGTAGGGCGTTAGATGGTGGCCGGTGCGTGGCAGGTGGATGTTGCAGACAGCACAGACAACGGTCTCGCACGGTTCGAGCCGCGCTCCGCAGATGGGGCATCGGTTTGGAAGCAACGTGTCGTGAAAGTGTGGGGACGGTGGAATTTCCATTCTCAGACGGTTAGGGATAAAGGTTCTTGGGGCTTGTTTGTTGGCGTCAGCGGCTCGTGGCTCATACGATATCGTCGTTGTCAATGCCGCAGTCGTAGTCCGTAAGTTCGTCCTCGCATTCGAGGCAGGTCCTTATCTCATCCATGCCGAACCCCCGTCCCATGGCAAACCTCATCAGTTTCATGTTCATTTCCCGGTTGTTGGCAGCGCGGATGCTGCGTCGTTTGCTTTTCAGCAGAGGACGCAGAACGGCCAGATATTCTTCCTCGTCGATGTTGTCGAGGACTGTCCGTCGGATATTGGCGTCGATACGTTTGAGCCACAGAGCCTGTTCGACTTTCCGTCGCCCCCATTTATTATATCTGATTTTGTCCAAAGCGAAGACTCGCGCGAAGCGTTCGTCGTCAACGAATTTGTCTTTCGTCAGGCGTTCCATCACTCTTGCCTGCTCTTCTTCGCTCAGTTCCCAGCGCTGCATTTTCTCCGTCATCTCGTAGGCGCAGTGTTCCGCCTGCGAGCAGAGTGCGGACAGACGCAGCAGCGCTTCCCGTTCGGTAATCTTTTTGGTTGCCATGGTGGTCTATGTGATATGTCAGAATGTTTGGAAGTGGTATGTCAAAGTCATGTTGCCGGATGTCGTTCCCTCCTTGCCATCATCATGCGTTCCTTCCCGAAAGAGTCTTTTCTCGTCTCAATCCGGCTGAATCCGTTGTCGCGCAGCATTGTGAGCATGTCGGTGGAATAAAGCGGGTTGATTTCGAAAAACAGTCCGCCCCCTGGTCGCAGTGCCTTGCGGGCATAGCCGGCTATGGCACGATAGAACATCAGAGGATTGTCGTCGGGCACGAACAGGGCCGTGTGGGGTTCGTGTTCAAGTACGTTTCGTTCCATTGCGTCACTTTCCCGACGGCATATGTAAGGCGGATTGCTCACGATGACATCCCATTTTTCCGTGTCGTCAGGCGGTTGTAGCGCGTCCTGCCGTTCCATTTTGACGACGGCCCCAAGCTCAATGGCGTTGCGTCGGGCGGTTTCCAGGGCCGTTTCGGACACATCCCATGCCGTTACGTCGGCACCGGCGATGTCCAGCGAGAGCGTTACGGCGATGCAACCGCTGCCTGTTCCGATGTCGAGAATGGTGGTTGCGGCGTCAATGCAATCCTCTCCCTGCTGTTTTTTTTCCGTCTTTTCTTCCGTTATCCATGCGCACAACTCTTCCGTTTCGGGACGCGGAATGAGCACACCGGAAGCCACGCGGAATGTCCGGCCGCAAAATTCGGCCTGTCCGAGAACATACTGCACAGGTTCGGCGCAGGCCAGCCGGCGCATAATTTCCTCCAGTCGGTTGCACTCGTCTGCCGTTAATTGTGTAACTTTGCCGCAGTAAACGTCCGTTGCCGACATGCCGAAACTGACATCGAGCACATAGCGGACGATGGCTTTGGCTTCGCCGGCGTCATAGACAGAAGTGAGCCGGCGCCATAAATCCTCGTAAGTCATAACCTTGCAAAGGTACGAAATAAATCGTAATGCGGGGAAAGGATTGAGTGATAAAAAGGAGATAAAGGCAGATTGTGGAGATAAAGGACTAATGTATAGGCGGTTTGTATATTGTCCGGTGTCCTCTTGGCGACTGCATGGAGAGCTATCTTTCAATGGCTGCTTTCAGCTTCAAATGTATAACCGCCCGTCTTCCTTCCTTCGGGGAGGTTGGGTGGGGCATCTAATAAAAATTAATGGGAAATCTTTCAGAAGACGAAAAATACATGCGGCGGTGTTTGCAACTGGCCGAAAACGGACGTCAGAACGCCCGTCCCAACCCCATGGTTGGTGCTGTGATTGTCTGTGATGGCCGTATCATAGGCGAAGGCTATCATGTGCGTTGTGGCGAAGGACATGCCGAGGTCAACGCTTTTGCTTCAGTAAGACCGGAAGACGAGTGTCTTCTGGGCCGTTCGACAATCTACGTGAGCCTCGAACCGTGCGCTCATTACGGCAAGACTCCGCCATGCGCCGAACTGATTGTCAGGAAGGGGGTGGCTCGTGTGGTGGTTGGATGTGTGGACCCGTTTGCCCGTGTGCAGGGACGCGGAATCGCCATGATACGCGATGCGGGAATCGACGTCACCGTCGGTGTGCTTGAACGGGAGTGCATGGAGCTGAACAGCCGCTTCATGACGTTCCACAGCTGCCATAGGCCGTACATCATACTGAAATGGGCGCAAAGCTCCGACGGTTTCATCGACGACCGTTTCCGCCCGACCGCTATTTCGAACGCGGCGACCAGTATGCTCAGCCACAAGTTGAGAGCGGAGAACGATGCCATCCTCGTGGGACGTGTGACCGGAGAGCGTGACCGCCCTAAGCTCAATGTCCGTCACTGGAGCGGACCGGACCCCATGCGCATCGTCCTCGGACATCACACCGATCTCAGCCGGCTGATGGCCGACCTCCACTCCAAGGCCGTTCAGTCACTCATTGTCGAGGGCGGCGCCATGACACATCGGTCGTTCATCGACGCCGGATTGTGGGACGAAATCCGTGTAGAAACGTCGCCGGTGGTATTTGGGGATGGCACACGCGCCCCGCAGCTTCCAGAGGGGGTGGCCGTCAGGGAGAACAAGGTGTATGGAGAGAATAGGGTGGTGGTGTATGTAAAGCCCCTTCCGAACTGACAGCCCATTCATCCGCCGGATTCTCCCATTTGGGGTTGAGAGACAGGGAGGACTTTTCTTTTTTAATTTGTGTTAAATACACCTCCCTCGGATTAAACCTCCCGTGACGGTGGCCGTCAGAGCTACTGTTATGAATCGATTTATACTGACATGTTTGATTTTCTTCACCGCCCTTGCTGCCTTTGCACAAGGTACGGTGAAAGGACGAGTTATCGACAGGCAGAGCAATGAGGCTCTGCCCTATGTCAATATTCGCGTGAGTCAGGCCGGGGCGGACAAGACCGTCAAGGCCGCAATAACCGACGTCAAGGGCCAGTTCTCCATCAGCGGATTGTCCGACGGCAGCTATGTGCTGACGGTTTCAATGATGGGATACAAGAGTCTGACCCGCTCATTCTCCGTCTCGTCGCGCAACCGTACCGTTTCCTATGGCGCCCTCTACATCGGCGAGGACCACAAGGCCCTAAAGGAAGTGACCGTCACGGGGCAGCGCTCGCAGATGAAGCTGGAGGTGGACCGCAAGACGTTCACCGTTGATCAGGTGCTTGCCGCAGCGGGAGGCTCTGCCAGCGATTTGCTGGAGAACATCCCGTCCGTTGAAGTGACCACCGACGGTGAGATTTCGCTGCGTGGCAATACAAGTGTTGAGGTCTGGATCAACGGCAAGGCCAGCGGACTGACCACTGACAACCGTGCCGAAATCCTCCAGCAGATACCCGCCGAGAGCATAGAACGGGTGGAGGTAATCGACAATCCGAGTGCGAAATACAGCCCCGAAGGCTCCGCCGGTATCATCAATATCATATTGAAGCGCGACCGCAAGGCCGGTTACTACGGCTCCCTTCGTGCCGGCGTGAACACCGCCGGAGGCTGGAATACAAGCGGAAATATAAACTATTCGAGCGGACAGCTCGATGCCTTTGCAAACGTGGGTTACCGCCAGCGCAAGAACACTGGCGGCGCACTGAGCGAACAGACATACCTCGGCTCAAACACCTACCAGAACTATGAGAGCGACAATGAGCGCAAGGGTGGCAATTTCTTCGCCCGTGCCGGTCTGACATGGCACATGACAACTAAGGACGAGCTGTCTTTCTCCGGAATGACCATGATGGGCGAGCGCGACAACCTGAGCACGACGCCCTACCGCTACGGCACCGTCGGTGCCCCGGCGGACAGCCGTGTCATGTTCCGCCGCAACACCGGCGAGGGCGACATGCGTATGTATCACGCCGAACTCGGCTATGTCCGTAACTTTGCCGACAACCATAAGCTGGACCTCAACGTATCATTCGACCGTTGGAAGAATGACGACGACAACTACTATCAGGACAGCACGATCTATTATGACCAGCCTCTGCCTGTGGAATACGGCTGGCAGTATCGCCCGATGTTCATCAACAGTCGTTCGTGGGAGGTCAAAGCTGACTATGAGAACCAGCTGACGGAGCGGATGAAGCTGGAAGTCGGCTACAACGGACGCTTCTCCCACGAGAACACGCCGCAAGAGGCATGGTCCGACCCGACGTCATGGAACGGTGCGGCGATGACCGAAGACCGCGATTTCTTCAACCGCTTCATCTACGACATGGACGTACATGCCGTCTACGCCACGTTCAACGCCAAGCTGGGACGCTTCGGTGTCATGGCCGGACTGCGCGGAGAATACTGGAAGGTGAAGACTGACAGCTATACCTGGGAGCAGGAACACGATCCCTCGCTGCGCGACCCGTCGTTCTCGAAAGACTATTTCCAGCTCTTCCCGAGCCTCTTCCTGAACTATTCGCTGACAGAGACGTCGCAGCTGCAGCTCAATTATACCCGCCGTCTGCGCCGTCCGTGGGGTGGACAGCTCAACAGTTTCAAGAACACGCGCGACGCCTCTATGGTCTCGTTCGGTAATCCTGAACTGACGCCGGAATACACCAACTCTTTCTCGCTCAACTATCTCAAGACTTGGACCGACCATACTCTCTCCTTCGGAACATACTACCGGCCGACGACCGATGTCATACAGCAGGTGCGCTACATGGAAGACGGAGTCGTATATTCAACGAGCGAGAACGTGGCCAAGAGCCAGAGTGCCGGTGTGGAGCTCATACTGAAAGACAAACTGTGGCGAATTCTTGATCTGACAACGACCGTCAATGCCTACTACTACAAGCTGGACGGCTTCAGCTATGTCATCAACGATCAGGTGGTCACGGGACTTTCTAACGAGAATTTCTCATGGGACGCACGTATTCTGGCAAGCGTCATTCTTCCCTACGACATTTCTTTCCAGGCTACGGGAAACTACCGCTCTCGCAGCGTCATCTCACAGGGCTACCGCAAGCCCAACGCCAGTCTCGACCTCGGACTGCGGAAGACGTTCTTCAACAAACTCTTCTCGCTCTCGGTCAACTGGCGCGACGTTCTCGGAACACGCAAGTGGGAGAACTATACGTCAACGGAGAGCTTCACCCGCCATCAGAAGAACTGGCGTGACCCGCGCGTCAACTTCACGCTCACATGGAACTTCGGCAACATGAATTCGAAGAAGAAGCGTCAGGACGACATGAACGGTTCTTCCGACGACGACGGACAGAGCTACGGCGGTTACGAATAAATTAAATGAATCGTAGTGCCGCCGGTCAAAATGGAATAAAATACACCTATCGCGGATGCGCCTGCTGCTCTTTTATGGCGCATCCGCGATAGGTGTATTTTGTTCCATCTTGAATACCGACCCTTTGGGGTGCATCCGTAAATGGTTATAATTTTTTTGCGGTTTGGGATATCCTGCCTGCAAGAGGAGGCTTTTTCGTCTGCCGGATTTTTCAGCGTTGAGGCTTTTGTTACACTTTTGTCTGATTTCGCTCGCGTGACTTTCGGATTGTAACCGCATGAAAACGAAATGCTTTTAAATTGATATTTCGGCTCCGAAAGTTGGTAAAAATGTCATCCATGACGTTCCTGTTTGTTTCGAAACGTTGTATCTTTGCACCGAGATTATTACAAAAAGAAAACAAAACAGGTAAAAGATTGGCAATATGACACAGGTTGTCCGTTTCACCAAGATGCACGGGGCAGGCAATGACTACATATACGTAGATACCTCTTTATATACAGTCCCCGACCCGTCGGCCGCTGCCATAGCGTGGAGCGACCGCCATACGGGCATCGGAAGCGACGGACTGGTGCTCATCGGACGGGCTTCGGTTCCTGAGGCCGACTATTCCATGCGCATCTTTAACACCGACGGTTCGGAGGCCATGATGTGCGGAAACGCCTCCCGCTGTATCGGTAAGTATCTCCATGACCGCGGTCTGACCGACCGGACGGAGATACGCCTGCTGACGCTTTCGGGCGTAAAGACGCTGCGCCTCCATCTCGATGGGGCCGGCGTGACGGAGCGCGTAACCGTAGACATGGGAACTCCGGTGCTGGCGTGTCCGGCACAGATAGCTACGGCCGACGGCACGATGACCGACGGCAGCGTTGAGGTTTACGGCCGGACGGTGAACGGGACATTCGTCTCGATGGGTAATCCACATTTTGTCATATTCACGGATGACATCGGTGCCGTGGATGTTGAACGTCTCGGCGCTGCTTTGGAAACGCATCCGCTGTTCCCCGAACGCTGTAACATTGAGTTTGCGGAGATGCTTGACGACGGCTGCATCCGCACCAGAGTATGGGAACGTGGCAGCGGCGTCACCATGGCCTGCGGTACGGGAGCCTGTGCGACGGCTGTAGCCGCAGCACTGACGCACCGCGCCGGACGCCGGACAGCGGTCGTGATGGACGGCGGAGAACTGGAAATAGAGTGGAACGAGGCCGACGGACATGTCTATAAGACGGGGCCGGCGGCTTTTGTGTTTGACGGAGAGATATCCCTGCCATAAAGAAATAAGAGGTAAGAGTGATGAGGTGTGATTACTTTGATAAACGTTTGTTCCGTTCTTCTCTTCCCTTCCTTCTCTCCCATGGCTTCCCCCGGATGCTTCCCGTATCTCCCATAACACTCACATTGTCTCCTAATCCCTCCATAAAGAAAAAGAAACTTCAATCAACAACATAGAAAAGAAAATCAAAAAGCATTATGGCATTAATAAACGACCATTTCCTTAAGCTGCCTAACAACTATCTGTTCGCAGATATCGCCAAGAGAGTGAACGCTTTCAAGGTTTCACATCCACAAACCAAAGTGATAAGCCTTGGCATAGGTGATGTGACGCAGCCGCTCTGTCCGGCCGTGACGGAGGCCATGCACAAGGCTGTCGACGAGATGGCGGTCAAGTCGACGTTCCGCGGCTACGGTCCGGAACAGGGCTACCAGTTCCTGCGCGAGGCCATTGTCAAGAACGACTTCCTGCCCCGCGGAATCCATCTCGACCCCAACGAAATATTCATCAATGACGGAGCGAAGAGCGACACGGGCAATATTCAGGAACTCGTGCGCTGGGACAACAGCATCGGCGTGACCGACCCCATCTATCCCGTATATATCGACTCGAACGTGATGATAGGCCGCGCAGGAGTGGTGGAGAACGGACGGTGGAGCAACGTGATATATATGCCGTGCAAGGAGGAGAACAATTTCGTCCCGCAGATACCCGACCGCCGCGTTGACATCATCTATCTCTGCTATCCCAACAACCCTACGGGAACGGTGATAACGAAGGACGAACTCCGCAAGTGGGTCAACTATGCCATACACAACGACGCCATCATTTTCTATGATGCCGCATACGAGGCTTACATACAGAATCCCGACATCCCACATTCAATCTACGAGATACGCGGGGCACGCAAGGTGGCAGTGGAATTCCACAGCTATTCCAAGACGGCAGGCTTCACCGGAGTGCGCTGCGGATATACCGTCGTGCCTAAAGAGCTCACCGCAGGAACGCTTGACGGCCAGAGCCGCATACCGCTCAACCCGCTTTGGAACCGCCGTCAGTGCACGAAGTTCAACGGAACAAGCTATATCAGCCAGCGTGCGGCCGAGGCAACATATAGTCCCGAGGGTAGGGAACAGGTTCGCGAGACCATCAAATACTATATGACCAATGCCGCCATCATGCGCGAAACGCTCACGAAACTTGGCCTCAGAGTCTATGGCGGTCAGGACGCTCCGTATCTCTGGATAAAGACACCGGACGGAACGGACAGCTGGCAATTCTTCGACAGACTTCTGCGCGGTGCCAACGTCGTCTGCACGCCGGGTGTGGGCTTTGGCCCGAGCGGCGAAGGATATGTCCGGCTGACAGCCTTCGGAGAGCGTGAGGACTGCGAGGAGGCTATGGACCGGCTCGCCAGATGGATCTGAAAGCGTCACATCACAAACACAAAATAGAACCCGGGGAGGCGCGGCGGGGACGGAATGAAGAACCGTCGCTCCTTTTTCCCCCCCCCCCCCCCACGCACAGACCCTGAAATCAC
>CAMVUM010000040.1 GCA_947170725.1 uncultured Prevotella sp. | reverse complement strand
GACAATATGGCATCACATTCCGATTTTGTGAGTTGTTGGCGAAAACGCCGCATTTTACGAAATTCCATGGCCTATGATACAATTTTAAGTCCGATGATTGATGATATTAGCGTAAAGATAAAGAACAAACGCCAAAAGGTTGCCGGCTCGTGGAAAAATAGGATTCCGACCAAAACTGTTCCGACAGCCCCAATACCAGTCCATACGGCATAGGATGTACCTATCGGCAAACTTTGGGTGGCTTTCGCCAACAATCCCATACTTATCACTGTAAACACAAGGAATCCAACTATCCAGCCCCACCAAGCGAGACCTTCCACGGATTTTGCCCGTCCGAGGCAGTAAGTAAAGCCGACCTCGCAGAAGCCGGCTACAATTAGAATTATCCAATTCATAACTGAATCCGAACCTGTTGAGGGCTGCAAGAATTCTCGGCGACTCCTTCTAAGGCTTTGCAAAATTACAGAAAATAGGTAAGATTCAGGTACTTTTTCACAAGAAAAAAACTTAACCACACTGTTTTTTGCCGTTTCTTCTTCCTCCCAAACGGCATTATCAAATAACAAAAATACTTATCAGATTCAATATCTGGTTAAATATTTTACACCGAACACGCCTCCCCTCATTCATTCACTCCATTAAAGCAACATTTTTACACCTTCTATCCACTAAGTGATATTTGTACCGTTATTTTCTCATGTTGTTGATTTTCAGCAATAAAAGTCCTCTCAAATGAATTCCACATGACGTCTGGAATATTGCAGATACCGTGGTATCAAACAGTGCCATAATAATCTCAATGATGAATGAACGGTTATCCAATGTGTTTATTGGCATATTGCACCATATATTTTATAATCTACTGATTGTCAGAGAATGTATGACTTTCCAACGGCACTTTCAATATATAAACGCAGCCATCGGAATTTTGCGTTTTCCCGTCCGTTTCGCAGCCGAAAAATTCTGTCATCTCCCCGGTTTTGCCACCTGTAAGGGATTCCCGGGCCACAGTTCTGTCCACTAACAACAGCCTCAAAGCTGGCGTTTTTCTTAAACAATCCACTGTTGGCAGCTTCCGATTCAAATCCGGAAACAAACGGGCTATCACCTGATTTAAAATCGGTTACAGCTCATTTTCAATTACCATTCCACTACCTCAGTCAAGCGCATGCGACTGTTTTTTCAGACAGCATTTACAATTCCACAAATTTGTTTGGCTGTCTAACAGAAATGTCATAAATTTGCATCATCGTCCTTTCTCTGACCTTTCAAGGAGGCTTTCGGGTCAATGACAAGATCAGCCACCGGACATTAAATCATAAGTAACTACATAATAATACATACTGACTAAAACAAATCAACATGAGAAAACAATTACTTACATGCCTTATGGCAGCCGGCATGACTCTGACGGCCGGTGCCCAGCAGCTGGCCTTCCCCGGCGCTGAGGGCTTCGGGGCATACGCCAAGGGCGGACGCGGCGGTACGGTGGTACACGTCACCAACCTCAACGCCTCAGGAGCCGGTTCGCTGGCCGATGCCGTGAGCAAACCCAACCGCATTGTCGTCTTCGACGTGGGCGGCGTGATAGACATCACGGGGACATCCATCACCGTGAGCAGCAACACATATATTGCCGGCCAGACGGCTCCCGGCGAGGGCATAACAATCTATGGAGGACGCGTGATCTGCTCGGGAGCGTCGGATGTCATAATCCGCTACATACGAATGCGCGGCGGTTCGGCCGTGAACAGCAAGAAATGTACGCTCACGCTCGACAACTGCACCGATCTCATCCTCGACCACTGCTCCATCTCGTGGGGACCGTGGGACAACGTCCACATCGCCAACGCCAACAACGTCACGTGGCAGAACTGCATCATCAGTGAGGGCATCCTGCCACAGCGCTTCGGCGCCATCACCGACGGCACGCGCAACTGGACCGTGAGCCACTGTCTCTGGGCCAACAACAAAAGCCGCAACCCGAAGATGAAATGCTCCATACAGTATTACAACAACGTGTGCTATAACTACGCCATGGGCATAATCGGCGGACACTCGGCTGCCGACAACTATCAGGACGTGATGAACAACTACTTCATCACAGGCCCGAGCAGCGGCTCATCAAACAAGTATTTCGACCAGTGGACCGAGACCGACCATCTCTACAGCACCGGAAACTATACCGACGGAAACAACGACGGCACGCTCAACGGCACGCTCATCACCGACTATAACGGTGCGACGCCGATGCAACAGCCCAACCTGAAATGCAACGCGCCGATGAATCTCGAAACAGCCGAGGAGGCCTATTACAGCGTGGTAGACCATGTAGGCGCGTCAATCGTGCGCGACGTCCACGACCGCCGCATCATCTCCCAGCTGACGTCACTCGGAACCGAAGGCGCCTTCATCGAGAGTGAACAGGATGTCGGCGGTATCGGCAATGTCTCCGGCGGCACACCGCTGACGGACACCGACGGCGACGGAATGCCCGACGAGTGGGAGACGGCCAACGGAACAGATCCAAACGTCAATGACGCCATGGCCGACAGCAACGGCAACGGCTACAGCAACATAGAGGACTACGTCAACAGTCTCGCCAAAAAGGCCGACTACCTTATGTATCCCACCGGCGTCAAGGCCGTCGTGACAGACGGTAGCTCGTGTCATCTGACGTGGACGCTCGAAGTGGAGGCGGCCGACGCCGTGATTGTTGAACGCAGCGAAGACGGTCTGAAATATGAAGTGGCGGCAACACTTCCGGGCGACGCCGTAGAGACGACGATTGACGGTCTTGTGCCCAAGAAGGTCTATTACTTCCGCCTGAAGGTGGTCAAGGGCGACCGCGAGTCGCTCTATTCGGCCGTGGTCACGGTCAATGATGAAGGCATGCGTGCCGGCGGAGGCGTTACCCCGGGCACGACGGAGTTTGTTCCGGCCGAGGGCAAGCTCTACCGCATCATCTGCTATGCCACCAAGGCCTACAACTCTGGCACGACACTGGCCGGTTCGGCCAAGTATCTGACGATAACGTCAAAAGGCCTGCTCGGCTCCGTCGAGACTTTCGAATGGGACAATCCCGCCCTGCTTTGGGAAATAGAAAGCGTAGAGGGCGGAGTGACCATGCGCAACCGCGGAACCGGAAAATGTTTCTCGCCGGCCAACAGCGACGTTGACGGAACTTCCAAGATTGCCGCCACGGACGATGCCGCCACGTTCACCGTCAACTACATCGGCGACCGGTCGTGCGCCCTGTCAGGTGTTGACGGCGACATATCCATGTACCGCATAAACAGCCCGTCCAACAAAGACCAGCAGCTGCGCCCGAGAGACTTTACTTCCGACTGGCTGTGGGGCAACGGTACGCTCGACCGCGCCGACATGATCTACACCTTCAGTGAGGTGGACGCCTCAATGGTCAAGCTCTTCCTCAGCGCCCTGCGCCGCTCAGTGGAAGAAGCCGAGGGCGTGGCCTCATCGGCACAGATTGGCAACAGGACGCTATGCTATCCCGCGTCGTTTCTGGAAGCGCTCAACACGACGGTAGCTTCGGCAAAGAAGTTTCTCACCGAAGCCGCAGACATCGAGGCCACACAAGAGCAGATTGACTCGGTGAAGGCAGAGGTTGACACCGCGCTGAAAGCATTCTGCTCGTCACAGATAATGACCCTCGCCGGCTATGACACCGACTACTATCACAACATCTACAGCTACGGCACCATTTCGAACTCGTCGGCCACCACTGCCGATGCCACCACCCAACGCCGCTATCTCGTGGCCATTCCCACGACCGACGGAACGGCCGACTCACTGATATTCCGCGTCGGACTGTCTGACGCCGACATAGCCGCCGGTGGCGTTGACGTCGTGAGCGAGCAGCCCGAGGCGAAATGGGAGATTGCATACGGCGAGGAAGGCAACGTATACTTCAAAAACGCCGCCACGCAGACATATCTTCAGATCGCCAATCTGCTGTCAGCCGCACCGGCCACCGTCTATCCTTATTACGCCAAGCTGGACAACGGCAAAATAGCTTTCTATCTGGAGACGGCACCCGACAACACCCGGTGCCTCAATGTGGGCACGCCCAACGACGCCGGCACGGAAGGCACGGTGAGCTTTGCCGGTCCTGCCGACCGCACACGTCTGCGCTGGATTGTCAGTCCGATAGACGAAGAGGTGACTGACGGAATCAGCACCATGACCGGCGCCAACGGCAAGGTTGTGAAGCGAGAGAGATTCACCGTTGAGGGCACACGCATCGCGACAGCTCCACGCGGCAGCGTGGTGATAGAGCGCGTGACATATTCGGACGGCTCCTGCGTCACCGTGAAACGCATAGCACGATGAAGAGTGGAGAATGAAATCACTGAAAAAAACTGCCATTAGATTGTAGCCCACGGGGCAAGAAGGATCCGGTCATTCTTGGCAGTCAAAAAAGTATGCCTTGCAAGACTTGCAGGGCATACTTTTTTGACTTTAACAAAATAAAAACGTACCTTTGTGATATCTTATTGACATAACCAATCCATTCCGCTTTATGAATACATCTCTCAGACCGATATTGATTGTCATGCTCCTGTTGTGCCTCGCCCCGATGCCCTACGGATATTACGAAATAGTGCGCGTCGTCGCGATGGTATTCTTCGGCGCTATGGCATACGGTTATCATAAGGCCAAAAAGGACAGCCTGATGGTTATGTCCGGCGTGCTGGCCGTCCTGTTCCAACCGTTCTGCAAGATAGCCCTCGGGCGCACGATGTGGAACATTATTGATGTGGCGGTCGCCGCACTGCTGATTGTGATAATAGTGAAGGAAAGAAAGGAGAAAGAGGTATGACAATAATGTTCAGAAATCCTTTCAAACGCAGAGAATACGAACCGCTTCCATGCGAGGACATCTTTGACTACTCGATGACGAAGGACTCGGAAAAGCCTTGCAAATATACGTCCGTGCATCATGGTCTCAGCACACGGGAACTGCCATTCGAGCCGTCCCACAACGAAGTGATATATATAGAAAACGACTACGACAGGCTGACAAACCGCTTTATCGCCGACAATATCGGCCTGCTGCGTGAGTGTTTTGCCAAACACAATCTTGTCTTTGTCTATCTCCCCCATCTCGGCCGCGACCTCGCCGACGAAAAGGTGTGGCGCTACCGCAAGCCCTACGGGCCGACGGAGAGCGCGGGCGAATTGCCGCCACTGAGGAGCGACTTCCTGCTCGACCACATGAAGAACCCGGAGAACCGGGACAAGATGACGCCGTGCTTCGCCCGCTACAACTATTCGGTGATTGACATAGACGCCTACACAGAGGAGCACGTCGAACGATGGGACAACATCTTCGACACATTCACCTTCGATGTCGGTCAGGCCACGGACGTGAGAGACTATGTCGAAAGCATCTGTGACTATGTCTCCGGCAAACTGTTCTGGTGGTCCGGCTGCTGTAGCCTGAGGAAACATACATTCGACGATGCCGACGACGCCTTTGAGTGCGACACGGAGAAGCTGTTGGCCGACGTGAGATACAAGATCGAGCTGCTCCGGCGCAGGGGCATCAGCGAGGTCATCCTCCGTCAGGTCGTCGAGCCCGAAGTGAAGCTCAGCCGCATCGTCATACGCAAGGACTACACCATCCTGCTGCCCGACTACGACAACATGGAAATTGCAATGACACCGCTGGTCAAGGCTGTCTATCTCCTCTTCCTCCGCCATCCCGAGGGCATCGTCTTCAAGCACCTCCCCGACTATCGCCGCGAACTGGCTGCCATCTACGACGCCATAAAGGGCACGACCGACTCTTCGCGGACACTTCTCGGCATCAGGCGCTACTGCGACAACATCATCAACGTCACCGACCCGCTAAACAACTCCATCAACGAGAAGTGCGCAAGGATTAAAGAGGCCTTTCTCACCAGATTCCACGAGTCGATGGCCGGCCACTACTACATAACGGGCAAGCGCGGCGAGCCCAAACGCATCATCCTGCCGCCGGAACTCATCATATGGGAGATGTGAAAAAAGGCTCATCCGGCAAAAAAAGCAGACAAAAAAACAACAATATTTTCCGAAACATTTCGTCACAATGGCGCTGCAAGGCTTGCAGCCACTGTTTATCATCGGTATAAGAAAAAGAAGATATATCTTTGCATCACATCTGTCATGGATTGGTCGGATGTCAAAGTATATATATTCAACTTTAAAACCTTACGAATTATGCCCAATTGGTTAGTTATTGTTTTGGTAGTTGCCGCCATCTGCGGCATCATTGGTTTCATCGGTGGAGCCATCGACGATGAAAAAGGAAGCGCTGTCAAAGGTGCTCTTGCCGGATGTCTGAGCGGTGGCGTCGGGTGCGCGATATTATTGTTCTATATCCTACTTTACGGCACGATATTCTATCTCGTCATCATGCTGTTCCTCTGGATTTTCGGGTAAACAAACCCCTGCGCCGGCACAACACTTCAAGGACCAGTGGTTCGAGAGCGGCACGTCTGCCTATCTCGCCGAAATGCCCCTCAAGCGTAACCGACACGAAGCCACATGACTGACGAAGGAAGGGTGGAACGCTTTTTTCAGATGAAACATCCGCTGGTTTTCTCATTTTCTTCACCCCATCGCGCTTAATCTCATGATTTTGTTGTACTTTTGCACATTCAAACCAAAGGAACAAACAACGATAAGAATATGTCATACCTCTTTTCATCAGAATCAGTGTCTGAGGGCCATCCCGACAAAGTGGCCGACCAGATAAGCGACGCCATACTCGACCAGTTTCTCGCCTACGACGACAAGGCCCGCGTGGCCTGCGAGTCATTCGTTACCACGGGACAGGCCGTAATCATGGGCGAAGTGCGCAGCGAGGTGTATATCGACCTGCAGACCATAGCCCGAAACACTATCAAGCGGATTGGATATACAAAGGCAGAATATCAGTTTGACGGCAATTCGTGCGGAATCCTCAGCGCCATTCACGAGCAGAGCGGTGACATCAACCGTGGTGTCGACCGCGAGGATGAGGACGAGCAGGGAGCCGGCGACCAGGGAATGATGTTCGGATATGCCACCAATGAGACGGATAACTATATGCCCGTGTCGCTCGATCTGGCCCATCTCATAATGCGCACGCTGGCCGACATCCGGAAGGAAGGACGGCAGATGACCTATCTCCGTCCTGATTCGAAGAGCCAGGTTACGGTACAGTATAGCGACGAGGGTATGCCAGAGCGCATTGACACCATCGTCGTATCCACCCAGCACGACGACTTCGACGAGGATGAGGCCATGCTGGCAAAAATCAAGGACGACGTGCTCAACATCCTCATGCCACGCGTCAAGGAACAGATCAGCTCGGAGAAAGTGCTCAGCCTGTTCGGCGACGACATCAAGTATTATGTCAATCCTACGGGCAAGTTCGTCATCGGCGGTCCTCACGGCGACACCGGACTGACCGGACGCAAGATCATCGTCGACACCTACGGAGGCAAGGGTGCACACGGCGGCGGCGCCTTCAGCGGAAAGGACTCCAGCAAGGTTGACCGCTCTGCAGCCTACGCCGCACGCCACATAGCGAAGAACATGGTGGCCGCAGGAGTGGCCGACGAGATGCTCGTACAGATCAGCTATGCCATCGGCGTGGCACGCCCGATGAACATCTACGTCAACACCTACGGACGCAGCCGCGTCGCCATGCCCGACAGCGAGATTGCACGTAAGATTGAAAGCCTCTTCGACCTCCGCCCGAAAGCGATCGAGCGTTCGCTCAAGCTGCGCCAGCCGATGTTCAGCGAGACAGCGGCCTACGGACACATGGGCCGTCGGCCGGAAGTGGTGAAGAAGACGTTCACGAGCCACTATCACGAAACAAAGACGATAGACGTCGAACTCTTCACGTGGGAAAAGCTCGACCGCGTGGAAGACATCAAGCGCGAATTCGGCCTGTAGCCATATATGCTCCAGCAGGACACAATCAAGACAAACGCCGCGGCCGGATATGCCGCCAAGGCGGACAACATACGCCCGTCACATCGGCTCACTCCGGCCGATGTGCTGAGCATGTTGCCCGCAGACGCTACACCGGAACAACAGGATTCGGCCATACAGGCCGTGTTCCAGCCGGCCGAAATCCACTATAGCGACCAGCCCGACACGCTACGTCTTCCCGGTCACAAGGCCGATGAAGAAACGGCGATTACGGGCGGTCTCGGCTTTGCCGACGACATGTTCGCCAAGACGGACACGCTGGCTTATGCCAGGATGGCCGGCAACGCCAACGGTGTGGCCGGCGACCCGGTGCCCTACACCGTGCGCGGCGACGACCTTATAACGGGTCTGCTGCTGGTCGGAATGGTGCTCGTGGCCGTCTCGCTGTCAAACTCACGACGCTTCATCGCCCGCCAGCTCAAGAATTTCATCTATATTCCACGCAACGGCGAATCATCCATAACGGAGACATCCTCGGAAGTACGCTTCCAGCTCTTCCTCGTGTTGCACACATGCCTTCAGTTCTCCATCTTCCAATATTTCTACACACAACACTACGTCGGCGAGACATTCATACTGGAGTCCCAATACCATCTCATAGCCATCTATTTCGCCATGTTTGCAGGCTACTTCATAACGAAGGCGCTGCTCTACATGGCAGTAAACACCGTCTTCTTCGGCATTAGAAAAAATCTGCAATGGATGAAGTCCCAACTATTCATCACATCGTCTGAGGGAGTGCTCCTTCTACCCGTAGTATTGTTGCAGGTTTATTTTGACTTGCCCATACAAAACGTGGTGGTCTACTTTATCGTTGTATTGATTTTAGTTAAAATCCTGACGTTTTATAAGTGTCATTTCATCTTTTTCCGCCATACAGGCCGTTTTCTACAAATAATTTTGTACTTTTGTGCCCTTGAAATAATACCTATAGCCGCCTTTTGGGGCGCACTGGTCATAACAGGCAACCGTTTGAACATAAATTTTTAGGACACCGATGATTAAGAAGATTTTGGTCTCGCAGCCGAAACCCACAAGCGAGAAATCGCCATACTTCGATATTGCAACGAGATTTGGAGTGGACTTAGTGTTCCGTCCTTTCATAAAGGTAGAAGGACTTACGCCTAAGGAGTTCCGTCAGCAAAAGATAAACATCCTCGACTATACGGCCGTGGTTTTTACCTCACGCCACGCCATTGACAACTTCTTCACTCTGGCAAAAGAGATGAGAGTGACCATCCCGGAAGACATGAAATACTTCTGCGTGACGGAAACCATATCACTCTACATACAGAAGTATGTCCAGTACAGGAAGCGTAAAGTGTTCTTCGGCAATACGGGCAAGATAGTTGACCTCATTCCCGTGATGGTCAAGCACAAGTCTGAGCGCTATCTCGTCCCTATGAGCGATGTGCACAACGACAGCGTGACCGAGATGCTCGACGCCAAAAAACTCGTCCACAAGGAGTGCGTCATGTACCGCACGGTCAGCAACGATTTCACACCCGAGGAAATAAAGACATTCGACTATGACATGCTCGTCTTCTTCAGTCCGGCAGGAATAGAGTCGCTCATAAAGAACTTCCCTGACTTCGACCAGAAACACATCGCCATAGCGACGTTCGGACCGGCAACGGCAAAAGCAGTCAAAGACGCCGGGCTCAGACTCGACCTCGAAGCCCCATCGGAGAAATATCCTTCGATGACCAGCGCCATGCTCCACTATCTCACGGAACACGAGGAATAACGGACGGCAACGCTCTGACTCCCCGCTGATATAAAAAGATAAGACCAACGAGATTTTATCCACAGGCTTGATGGCAGAAACAGCACATACAATGCCGGCAACGTTGAACAAGCGTGAACGCATGGTCAGCCGCCGGTTAATGGACCGCCTTTTCGGAGGCGGTAAAAGCCGTTCCATGTCGTCATTTCCCCTGCGTGTGGTCTATACTACGATAGAACGCGGCTCTCATGATGCACCAGTGCAAGTGCTCGTCAGCGTATCAAAACGCCACTTTAAGCGGGCTGTCAAACGTAACCGCGTCAAGCGGCAGATACGAGAGGCTTACAGAAACAACAAATCCATTGCTTATCACGCACTGACGCCAACACCCGACCGGGCGTTGGCTTTGGCGTTTATATGGCAAGCCGACCGACTATACGACACTGCGGAGGTATACGCCGCTATGCAGGCCCTACTGACAAGGCTGGCTGAAAAGCTGGCAAGACATGAAGCGAACCCGGCGAAAACAACAATGGGCCATGCAGAAACAGAAGAAAACGACGGATAACGGCAACAGTCCAGCCGGCAAGATACCGACTGCAAACACTGTGGCCGGATGGTTGAGGCGATGCATTGTGCGGACGCTCTGTCTGCCGATAGTGTTCTATCAGCGGTGTATATCGCCGTTAACACCACCGGCATGCCGATTCACACCAACATGTTCGGAATATGCCCGTCAGGCCATCATACGCCACGGCCCGCTGAAAGGATTGTGGCTGGCTACGAAACGGATTCTCAGGTGCCACCCGTGGGGCGGAAGCGGATACGACCCGGTACCGTGAGCGAAACAAGCCCCGTGGGAGAAGGAACATGAAAGGAAGGAGAATAGATAAAGGTATAAATCAAGAAAAAAGAAATAAACAATGACAAAGAACTTTGTTGAAGAACTGAAATGGCGCGGTATGCTCGCCCAGATAATGCCCGGTACGGAAGAACTCCTACAGCGCGAGATGGTCACGGCATACCTCGGCACAGACCCCACGGCCGACTCTCTGCACATCGGCCATCTCTGCGGCATCATGATGCTGCGCCACCTGCAGCGCTGCGGCCACAAGCCGATAATCCTCGTCGGAGGCGCTACGGGAATGATCGGCGACCCCTCCGGCAAAAGCCAGGAGCGCAATCTGCTTGACGACAAGACGCTCTATCACAACCAGGAGTGCATCAAGCAGCAGGTTGCCAAGTTCCTCGACTTCGACAGCAATGAGCCGAACGCAGCCGAAATGGTCAACAACTACGACTGGATGAAGGACTTCACATTCCTCGACTTTGCCCGCGTCGTCGGCAAGCACATCACTGTCAACTATATGATGGCCAAGGAGAGCGTACAGCAGCGTCTCAACGGTACGGCACGCGACGGCCTGTCGTTCACCGAATTCACCTACCAGCTGCTTCAGGGATACGACTTCCTCTATCTCTACGAGCACAAGGGATGTAAACTCCAGCTCGGCGGAAACGACCAGTGGGGCAATATGACCACCGGAACGGAACTCATACACCGCACACTGGGCAACGACATAGAAACATACGCACTCACTTGTCCGCTCATCACAAAGGCCGACGGAAAGAAGTTCGGAAAGACCGAAAGCGGCAACATCTGGCTAGACCCGAAGCGCACGACACCGTATAAGTTCTATCAGTTCTGGCTCAACGTAAGCGACGACGACGCAGAACGCTACATCAAGATATTCACCAGTCTTGACCGCGAAGTCATCGACGCTCTCGTAGAAGAGCACCGTCAGGACCCGGGCCGCCGCACACTCCAGAAGCGTCTGGCCGAAGAAGTGACGGTGATGGTCCACTCGAAGGAAGCTCTCGACATGGCAATCGAAGCCAGCAACATCCTCTTCGGAAAGTCAACGAAGGAAAGTCTCCAGAAGCTCGACGAACAGACGCTGCTCGACATCTTCGAGGGCGTGCCACAGTTTGACGTCGCCGCCGACCGTTTGGGACAGCCAGCAGTAGAGCTGCTCACGCAGGATGCAGCCGTATTTGCCAGCAAGGGAGAGATGCGCAAGCTCGTTCAGGGCGGAGGCGTATCTATCAATAAGGAGAAGCTCGCCACGTTCGACCAGCCCATAACAGCCGACGATCTCATCGACGGAAAATATCTGCTCGTCCAGCGTGGAAAGAAGAACTACTACCTCATAACAGTAAAATAAAGAAAAAGAGGGTGCAAAATTTGGTAATGGCGCAAAAAACCACTACCTTTGCAGCGGATTATTGGTATTGGACCATGGTGTAATGGTAACACTACAGGTTTTGGTTCTGTCATTATGGGTTCGAGTCCCGTTGGTCCAACACCATAAAAGGAGGATGACATACGTTTTGTAGTCATCCTCCTTTTGTTTTATATGGCCATTTCGAACGCGGGAGCCAACGCCACTTTGTCATCACCTACATCCGAAAGTTTCGGCTTCGCCACTCTTAAGTTTCAGCTCGTCAACTACACGCCCGACATGGTCGGAAAGGAGGTGACATACGGTCTGGAGGGCGCGTTTCTCGCCATCAACCGCATGACGGACGAAGCACGGATAGAGGCCGACGTTGATGTCAGGACGCAAAGTAGTCCTCTGGGTCGCTTATGTCATGCGTGCGCTTGACAAGCATTATCTCGCTGTACGTGATTTCGGCGCTCACGGCCTCTTTGATGTCGCGTGAGCTGATTCCCTGCGGATGACGGCGGGCGTAGTTGAGAACCTCGTCGATGTGGTCCTGCGGCATGAGCTGATCGATGGGCAGGCTGCCATTCTCCACGTATTGCGCCAGATGGGAAAAGACGGTGCTCACGGCAATGCGCCGTTCGGTGGCAATCTGTTCGATGGTCATGCCTGACGTGAACATCTCGTGGCTGATCTGATGGGACGGTATCTTGGGAGTTTTGGGTGCCTTTGGCTCTTTTGCTGCCCGAGGCTGGCGCTTGCGGCGCTCGCCGGACGGTTTTGCGGACTCTTCGCTGTCTTCATCGCCAAGCAGGATTACGGCCTTGCGGCGCAGATAGTCGCCCGTGGAAAACACGGTGGCCGGGCGGCTCTCATAGTCGAAGAGGCGGAGTTTGAGCATCAGTTCCTCGCCAAGCGAGGCGTGACGATCGTCAAACTGCGCCCTGACCATCTTGTTGCCTGTCTCCACGCGCGTCTTTGTCAGCAACGTCTGCATCGGAGTGAGCGCTTTGAGGAAATAGGCCGCGGCAGCATGTATGCGCTCCTGAAGCAGACCTGCGGACGTATCGGACGAGGCGGAGAGTATGTTGCGGTACTGCACGGCGAAACGGGCTGCCACACCAGCAATGTCTTTGAGTGAATTCTGAGCCTTGACATACTCGGTCAGGAGCGTGTGGCACTTGCTGTAGAAATGTTCCGAAAGTGTGCGGACCATCATTTCCGTGGCCTGACGGAGCATGTCGAGGGAGAACAGCTCGTCCAGCATTCTCACGACATATTCGTGTTCCAAAGCCGTCAGCGTGGCCTCCGTGGGACGGTTTTCCTCTGCCTGCCGCGTAAACTCGTCGACGGTATCGTCACTTATGACGGCCGAGCGGCCCAGCGGTTGGCTGAGAACCAGCCCCTCGAGCGATTTGCAGCGGCTCAGAGCCACGTAAGTCTGGCCGTGGGCAAACGACTGCGACGCGTCTATTATCGCATGAGAGAACGTCAGTCCCTGGCTCTTGTGTATCGTGATGGCCCATGCCAGACGCAGCGGATACTGACGGAACACGCCTTCGACGGTCTCCGTGATTTCCTTAGTGCGGTTGTCTATCGCATACTTAGAATTGGTCCACTCGGCCGGGCCAAGCTCTATCATCTCGCCTGTATCGCGGCTCTTGACCCTCAGCAGTTCGGCATCGGCGTATGCGACCTCGCCTATCATGCCGTTATAATAGCGGTGGTCCGGATCGTTCTTGATGAACATTACCTGCGCCTCTTCCTTGAGGACAAGCCGTTCGTCAGCCGGATAGGATGTCTCAGGAAACGTTCCCTCCACAACAGCACGATAGGTATGTTCACGGCCAGGCAACGCGGCAAGCTCGGTGTCGTTGATGCGCTGGGCCTGATAGTTATGGGTAGTAAGGCGGATATAATCGCTGCCCTGTGGTGGAACGAAATTGGGGATATAACGGCGGTTCAGCGCAGCCAGCGTCTCGTTGTCGGCACGGTTCTCGCGTATGCGGTTGAGAAGCCTGACAAACGTATCGTCCTGCTGTCGGTAAACCCGCCGCAGCTCTACCGTCTGATATTGGGCCATGCGAAGGGCACGGCTGGAGAAAAAATAAGGCGTACCATAATATTCCTTTATCATCTCCCAATCGCCGTCCTTGACCACCGGAGCCAGCTGCTGGAGATCACCAATGAGAAGCAGCTGGACACCGCCGAAAGGCTGATTGTGGACCCGATAACGCCGCATGACCGAGTCGACAGCATCCAAAAGGTCGGCTCTGACCATACTGATTTCGTCTATGACAAGCAGGTCAAGCGTCTTTATTATGCTGCGCTTGACCTTACCGAACTGATAGCGCTTCTGCTCACGGCCGCCAAACGTCGCACCGGGAACAAACGGAGAAAGCGGTAATTGAAAGAATGAATGAATCGTCACACCGCCGGCATTGATGGCCGCTATACCCGTGGGGGCCAATACTACCATCCGCTTGGGCGATTTGTCGCGCAATTCACGCAGGAAAGTGGTCTTTCCCGTACCGGCCTTTCCGGTCAGAAAGACGTTACAACCGGTCTTCTCAATCAATTGCCACGCCATCCGTAGTTCAGCATTATCTTCCATTCTCTCTCTATTCTTCGCTATTTGTTTACACTGCAAATATACAAAGATAATTCCGAATATCCGACACAAAGCCATTTTTCTTTGACCGCTGCTTCTATCTTTCCCGTTATTCCAAATCATTCTCCATTAGTCCTCATCCTTCCCATTCTTCCCATAACTCCCATTCCTCACATCATTCCTCATTCCTACCATCATTCCCATTCCTCCCATCATTCCCATTCCTCACATCACATTCCCATTCCTCACATCACATTCCCGCTTGCCCCCTCTCACCCCGCAGGCATCCTCCCACAGTGAAGGGCCGGGGTGGGGCCTAGGGACTTGGGGCGAGCCCGATTCCTGGCTGCCAACAACCACTATCAACAACAAAAAAAGTTTCCAACAATCCCAACAACAAAAATCTCCAACAACACCCACCATCACCACCACCAACCACCAACAAAAAAAGTTTCCGGAGTGTCATTGCTGACTCTCCGGAAAC
>CAMVUM010000039.1 GCA_947170725.1 uncultured Prevotella sp. | reverse complement strand
CCTGCTTGTGGCCACACATACTCCTCGCCCATGAAGCAACGGGCTATGAATGCCAATGCATCGGCATCGCCCTGTTGCGCCGCCTGCATAAGCATCGCGTAACCGCGGCGTATTTCATCACGGTCGAAACTTGACCAAATCAACTCGACAGCCGTTTTTACCGGCTTGCTATATTTGCCTTTCATTTCTTATCTTCGTCTAAAAATCTAAATACCAATCTCTCGAAGTGGTCGTTGACATCAAACTGCTCGCATTCATCCATTGGCTCAGGCAATCTTTCTCCATCAATCAAACTCCACAGCCAGTTCCGCAAGAGTCCGACGTCAAAAATAATACCTCTATAACCAATAGGTATCGGCTCCAACCACCTTACATATTCAACTTTGTATCCGGCGGTCGGAGCAGTGCCATTGTCACACCTATGGATGTTGACATATCCGCCATTTCCGTTTGTGAAATCATAAAGCATCCATCGTGATTTGCCCTCTATGATATTTTCCAATGCGCCAACCACATCCTGATATCCGAAATATCGGAAATCCTCGCCATCCACACATAGTTTCTCTTCCGCCTCTTCTTGCTCCGGATGAATATTCTGGCAGTGCCAGCCGGTCATGTCGGGTAGCGAGGCAGTGCGAAAAAAATCACACATCATATCGGCGGCCATGTCGCAATCAACGTCCGACCGCCACATACGCAGCAAATATCCATTGACTCTGAAACACACTGCAATGCTGCTATCCTTGAAATAATCAATAGAATACGCCTCTGCATAGCTGACTAACACCACCGGCACGCATTTTTCAAGGTATACACATCCATTGTCCTCAATAGCATCTATTGCATCAACAATTTTTTCCTCAGTCACGTTTGAGGTTCGTTGGGTTCCTTTCTCTGTTCCCAGTACATATTGCGGCTTATTGGCTTTCGACCTGAGGAAAATGCCACGTGTTATGCTACTCATCTTAACAGGCAAGAAAATGTTGATTCACAAAACATTGTCGGAGTAAACTCCACAATCTGATAATCAGCAATGCCATTTATATGGAACGGGTCTTCAGCAATTATGACATCGACTGCTGTTCGGTCATCGGCTTTCATCATTATCACGCCGCCAATGCGAGGTGTCTGCGGCCCGGATGCTATAAAATCGCCGGCTGCATAGTGCGCGGAGAGATATTCACGGTGCGCGGGGAGAAACTTATCAACCTCGCTCAAGGGCTTTTTGTATGTAAGTATTGCGATAAACATAGCAGCTCAGTTTTTCCAGCGTTTGAGGTGAGGGAAGAATTGACGCATCATGTCTTTTGCCTGTTCCTGTGTCAAGGTCTGTCCTGACAGCTTGTTTATCTCATCAGTAAACTGAGCACAGTGGTCAATCATCTGCTCCATTGTCATATCTTGCGTGAACTTGCCGTCTTCGTAGCAGTAGATGCAGTAGTCCTCATTACGATTGCCATCGTCATTTGTTCCTTTGTTGTCGTCAGTCAGCGGCATCCCGCAGCTTTGGCAAAATTTCTGTTCCATATTCTTATCTCTTTTGTTTAATTAAATCTTTATTTTTACATTAGGCAACATAGCAGCTCAGTTTTTCCAGCGTTTGAGGTGAGGGAAGAATTGACGCATCATGTCTTTTGCCTGTTCCTGTGTCAAGGTCTGTCCTGACAGCTTGTTTATCTCATCAGTAAACTGAGCACAGTGGTCAATCATCTGCTCCATTGTCATATCTTGCGTGAACTTGCCGTCTTCGTAGCAGTAGATGCAGTAGTCCTCATTACGATTGCCATCGTCATTTGTTCCTTTGTTGTCGTCAGTCAGCGGCATCCCGCAGCTTTGGCAAAATTTCTGTTCCATATTCTTATCTCTTTTGTTTAATTAAATCTTTATTTTTACATTAGGCAAGGATGTCTCTAAAAAACAATATTATACTGTTCATAATTTCAATAACTGATCAACGTTGCCTAATTGTATATAAGGTATTGCCATATGTATTCGGTCTATGTCCCAGTTCCACCATTTGATTTTCTGGAGTTGCGAAATAATTTCAGGTGAGAAACGTTTTCGTATTTCCTTTGCAGGAACACCACCAACAATTGAGTATGGCTCAACATCTTTTGTGACAACAGCTCGTGTACCAATTATAGCACCATCACCAATAGTCACTCCTGCCATAATTACAGCATCATAGCCTATCCACACATCATTACCGATCACGATATCACCTTTGTTCTCCCATGCAGAGGCAACTTCCGATTTTTGTAAGCCCCACTCTTCAAAGAAGAGCGGAAACGTGTATGTAGAAAGCGATTTCAGCGTATGATTGGCACAATTGAAAATAAATTTTGCACCGCAGGCTATTGAGCAGAACTTTCCTATAATCAAACGGTCATGATTTATAGGATAATGATAAAGCACATTATTCTTCTCAAAGTCACGAGGGTCATTCACAAAATCATTGTAAATGGTAAAATCTCCGACCTCGATATTCTGGCGCGTTATGACCGATTTAAGATAGACAGTCTGATTATCTTCGGAACGAGGATATATTTTATCATTCATGGCCTATAGTTACGTTTGAGTTCGTCTATTGATTTACCACCAATCCCAAAGTTCTCATCCGGTAATTCCTTGATGGTGACTGTAAAAAACTGCACAGGGATATTGGTTATCTCGGAGGCCGTTGCTGTCAAACGTTCGATAAGTTCTTTCTTTTGTTCGGAGGTCAAAACTCCGCTTTCAACTGATATGTATGGCATAATTTTATGAATTTAATTTAAGCAGTATTGAGGCCATATTATGTCTGAGATTGAACATATTGCAACTCCCTCATCATCTTTAAGGACATCTCCGATTTCTCGCCCATATACCATATTCCAATAAGTAGAACCAATGACAATCATCTCTTTATTCAAAAAAATATGGCAGGCCGGCTTGGACTGAGGTCGGGATAAATTGCAATAATCTCCTTAACAGTGGCTTCGCATTTCTCCCAAAACTTGTTCTGCACTTCTTTACGCCTGATCAGTTGTTCCATAATCAAATGAGATTTAGTATATGCGAAGTTAGTAAAAATAAATTAGTTAAGCAAGCAAATACAACTGTTTTTATGCTTTATAAGCAAAATGGAGTATTACAACAATGAAATTTATGGATTAATGAATGAAAATGAAGCAAGAAAATCATATCAAATAATTATATATCTTGCTTTATTACTATTCACATTTCTATCCATTTCGGTTATTTTTCATCCTTAAACTGAAAACCAGGATGTCTGATGATGACATGGTCGGCAATGAAGTTTTCCAATAGACTTCGTTCATTCACCAAACTGCGAATCTGCGAAAATTATCATTCTGTTGTTCCCATTTAGCATATATCTCATGTGAAAGTTCTACAATTTCCAGTCTCAGTTTCACAAGGTCAATGTTACATCTCTCCAACTTGTAGAGCAACGCTATTGCCTTCTTATCCGAAAATAGCTTGGCGGCTAAATCATCAACAACCAGATGTCCCCAACTGATGCGGGAACACCATAAGGGGCATGATTTCTCCCACGCTTGACAATATGACATTGGACAAATTGCATAAAGTCTTCGCAGATAGATACAAAATAAGAACTATAAAAGAGAAACAATCCCCCCCCCAATGATAACTATGCTGACGATTTTATAATCACTTGCCAAAACCGTAAAAACCTTTGAGATTGCAACTGCCTTCAGCATTCATTCGTATATGAGCAAAGTCTGTTTGTAGCTCTCATTTCTGACCATACTTCTTAACGAATAGTTTCCGATTCGCTTCACCCCATGTAATCATAGCATCGAGGATAGGCAAGAACGTTCGTCCAAGTTCAGTAATGAAGTATTCCGAACGTGGCGGCAATTCGGGGTAAATTGTTTTAGCAACAAGTCCATCATTCACCAGCTCTTTTAGTTGTAAATCGAGTACACGCGGTGTGGCTTCGGGTAAAGCCTTGTGTAATTCACTCGGACGCATTGACGCATTGCGCAACTCATCCAGTATACAGGATTTCCACTTAGAGTCTATCAGGCTCATTGTCAGCCGCAGCGGACAACTCAAATCAACGGGTATTTTTCTTTCGTACATTCTTTGTTTCATTATTGCGAATGCAAAAGTAAGTATAATCTTTGATAATATAGATATACCGAAAAATAATTCAGTATACGAATAATTTTTCGGTACTTGTCAGCATCAACATTACTATGTAACTTTGCAGACGATTAATAAAAACAAAAAACATTATGAGAAATTCAATTAAAGAATACGAGGCAGTACAGGAAGCTGCCATGAAGTTTGTAAAGAGTGTGGCAGAAGGCAATAGTAAGTATGCACGAGAGTTGTTTACGGATGATGCTGTGCTGTTCGGATTTCTTGATGGAGAACTGGAACACGGTTCCATCGAACAATTTTACCACAACGTGGACACAGTCAGTGGAGGTGAAGCATTTAAGGCACGTATTGATGTGGTGGCAGTGGAAGAAACACTGGCAGTTGTCCGTGTTCTTGAAGAGGGCTGGGGAGAACGCATCGATTTCACGGATTATCTGCTTCTTCTGAAAATCGGCGGTGAATGGAAATGTGTAGCTAAAGCCTATAATCAAAACTCAGATACTATACAAAAGAAATAAGAATAATGAGCAAAAGAATTGTCATATTAAATGGAAGTCCACGTATGAAAGGCAATACGGCAGGACTGGTGGAGGCTTTCAAGCAAGGTGTAAAAGACGCTGGACATACGGTAGAAATTTTCAACTTGCAGCAGATGGACATTCATCCCTGTTTGGGGTGTCTGGGTGGCGGATGCAATTCACAAAGCCCTTGCGTACAGAAAGATGATATGGCGAAGATTTATCCGCATTATGAAACGGCAGACGTACTGGTTTTGGTCTCACCTATGTATTATTGGAATATTACAGCTCAGCTGAAAACAGTCATTGACCGTTTATTTGCTGTAACGGAAAAAAGCCCAGAGTACCGTACTCCTATGCAACATTGCGTCTTATTGATGGCAGCCGAAGGCAATACACCGGATAACTTCGAACCTGTGGAGCATTACTATCATGCTTTACTTAGTCACCTCGGCTGGGAGAACTTAGGTGAAATATATGCCGGCGGCGTTATGCGGATTGGCGATATTACTGGCCATCCTGCGCTAGAAAAAGCATATTCATTAGGTAAAAACATCTGAAGCAATGAAAGTTTTACTGATAAACGGTAGCCCTCACAAAGACGGGTGTACTTTTACTGCATTAAATGAGGTCGTCTGTACTCTACATAAGCATAATATTGAAACTGAGATGCTGTATCTTGGTAATAAGCCTGTTGCCGGATGCATTGCCTGCATGAAATGCTTTGAAATAGGGCATTGTTTTCGTGACGATGCGGTGAGAGATATACAAGACAGGCTTGATGAATTTGATGCTATCATATTAGGGTCTCCTGTATATTATAGTCAACCTACTGGACAGATAACATCATTCTGTCAGCGATTGTTTTTCTGTAAAGAGGAAAAAATGGCTGGAAAACTTGGAGCATCCGTTGTTTCTTGTCGTCGTGGTGGAGCTTCAGCCACATTTGAACAACTTAATCAGTATTTCACCATTTCGAATATGCCTGTTGTTTCATCGCAATATTGGAACTCCGTTCATGGCTTTACTCCAGAAGATGTCCGTAAGGATGAAGAGGGGTTACAAACCATGCGCTCTCTAGGAGAGAATATGGCATGGCTGTTAAAAAATATAAAAGCCACAAAACAATGCGGTATGGAAAAACCTGTATATGAGATGAGATTACGTACACATTTTATACAAAATAATTAAAAAGTAAAAACAATGAAACCAAGAATATTTCCAATGTCGTTAATAGTGTGTTATACAGTAATGCTATTTATAACTGGAACTATATCCGCTCAAAACACTGAAAAAACTTATAAGATGCAAAAACAATGCATCTTAAACTGTCATTCAAATCCAGAAATGACAGGAATAATTAAAACCATTGAATATTATGTAGAGGGTGGAAGAAAGGGCGATAGTAAAATTACAAAGAAAGCTTTTACCAATAATGCCACTATGTCTTGGTCCGAAAACGGACAAATAAGAACTGTACCGATTAAAGTCTTGTATGACATAGTAGATAAAAACGGCGTATCAACTGCAAGCTATAAATTATTGGATTGCAATATAGAACAAAATATCGCAATAGTTAAAATTCAATCTCAATTTGGTTCGCAGGAATATGTTGACATGTTTACACTGATAAAAGATATAGATAATTGGAAAATTATTAGCAAAATTTACTGTGTAAAAGTTTAGTATAACCCAAACATATATGTTGTGTCGCAATAATCTTATCTTTCATGGATGCTAAACCAAAAGAATAATTTAGGAATAAAAACAAATATAATAAAAAATGAGTCCGCTTGCTTTCGCATGCCGGACTCATTATAATGACAATAACACGTCCTTTTACAATCTATTACATGTCAATATCAATCAATCTGAATTTCATATCGAACTTCAATTCCATGCGATTGGATAGCTTCACCTCATATTTCCGTCGGTCTCTTTCAATCTTTATCACAGATGCATCTGGATAATTGACTCTTAGGTAATCAGATATCTGAATTGGTATTACGGCAGAAGGAACAACCGTCTGCTTGCAATCCACCTCTGTCCAATTACCATTGCCATCGAATTCAATGTGATTTCCGTCAGAAAACATCACTCCATAGTTTTTCGACATAAACTCCGTTTCAACCTTGGCTAGCGCCACCTTGCTGCTAGAGAAATGTTGATTGATGAACTGACGCGCATTTGCTGGCAACTTGCTGATTTCTATCGGCCTATCGTTGTCTGCACAAGCGATAGTGGCGCACATGGTTAACATACACGCGAGAATAAATGTCAGGTTTCTCATAATTCTCATTTTTTATTCGGTTTTATACTACTTATATATATTCTTAGACGTAGAACAAGCCATTTGGTTTAATCCTTATTTGTGATTTTTCAACCAACATAAACCAATTCTATACACAGAACGTTCATACGTAATCTCGGAATAACAAAACAGCAAACTACATTTCGTATCCACGCAGCTACAATCACAAACCACGCATAGAAAGGGATATACGATTACGTTTACGGTCTATTTCCATCACACGTACTTTCACATGTTGATGTAGATGCACAACCTGTGTAGGATCGGAGACGTAACGGTCAGCCAATTGGGAAATATGGACAAGTCCGTCATTATGAACGCCGATGTCGACAAAAGCTCCGAAATTTGTTATATTAGTTACGATGCCTGGAAGTATCATGCCCTCAGAAAGATGGTCGATAGATGTAACATTGGCAGCAAACTCAAATTCCTCAATTTGATTACGTGGGTCACGTCCCGGCTTTTCCAACTCGGTCATAATATCCTTCAAAGTCGGTAATCCGACTTCCATTGTTATATATTTATTTATATCTATAGACTTACGCTTGACTGCTGAAAGAATGAGTTCTTTGACAGTGCATCCGCAATCATTTGCAATCTGTTCAACAATCTTATAACTCTCTGGATGAACGGCACTGTTATCAAGCGGATTCCTGGCATCCGGTATACGTAGAAAACCAGCACATTGTTCAAAAGCAGCCGGACCAAGGCGCGGAACTTTTTTCAGCTGGATACGGCTTGTAAAAGCTCCATGTTCGCACCTATACTCAACGATATTTTTTGCTAATGCCGGCCCTAATCCGCTGACATACGTGAGCAAATGCTGACTAGCCGTGTTCAAATTGACTCCAACTGTATTGACACATCTTTCAACCGTATGGTCAAGGCTCTTTTTCAGTTTTACCTGATCTACATCATGCTGATATTGACCTACTCCTATACTCTTCGGATCAATCTTGACCAACTCAGCCAAAGGGTCCATCAAACGGCGCCCGATTGATATGGCACCACGCACCGTCACATCTTTATCTGGAAATTCGTCTCGGGCGACCTTTGAAGCGGAATAGACTGACGCGCCGTCTTCGCTGACCACAAAAACCTTGACATTCTTAAAATTAGAATTTTGCCCATCTACATCGGAATTGATAATCTTATCAATAAAATTTTTGGTTTCACGGCTTGCCGTTCCATTACCGATAGCAATAGCCTCAATGTCATATCTTGAAAGCATTTCCCTTATCTGCATGTCTGCTTGAATCGATTTAGATATTGGCGGATGAGGAAATATCGCCTCATGATGTAAAAGGTTACCCTGTGCATCCAGACAAACAACCTTACAACCTGTCCGAAAACCAGGATCAACACCCATCACCCGTTTCTGACCGAGTGGAGCTGATAATAGTAACTGACTAAGATTCTCGGTAAATACAGCAATGGCTTCATCGTCGGCTTTGGCTTTGCTCATGGTTGCAAATTCGGTCTCTATTGATGGTTTCAAAAGACGCTTGTAACCGTCATCCACGGCTTCACTCACCAATCGTCCACAAAGTCCGTTGCTTTTTACGAACAAATGCCTCAACCGTTCCATACATTCATCGTCATCAGCCGATATACTCACCCGCAGAATTCCTTCGGACTCGCCACGTCTCATTGCCAGCAACCGATGAGACGAACATCGTTTCAAAGATTCGGAGAAATCGAAATAATCGGAATATTTTATAGCTGCTTCACTATCAGCTTTAGTTTTTACTACTTTAGATACAATAATGGCACCACGCCTGAACATGCTACGAACCTGACTACGAGAACGCTCATCTTCATTAACAATTTCGGCTATTATATCCTGAGCTCCTTTGATTGCAGCCTCTACTGTTGAAACTTCACCTTTAACAAAACGCTTTGCTGCTTGCATTGGATTCATCTCACGCTGCATGAGAATGATTGAGGAAAGTGGCTCAAGCCCCTGTTCTCGTGCGATTTGGGCCTTTGTCCTACGCTTCGGCTTGTATGGAAGATAGATATCTTCAAGTTCTGTCGCATTCCAACAGCCTTCAATACGCTCTTGCAATACGGTTGTCATCTTGCCTGACTCTGTAATTGTCTTTATTATAGTTTCCTTACGCTTGACTAGTTCAGACAGTTTGTCACTCATGTCACTAATATCTGCGATTTGCACTTCATCCAGACCTCCTGTACGCTCTTTACGGTAACGACTTATAAACGGTATAGTACACCCTTCAGAAAGAAGTTGAATAGTATTACCGACCTTGGTCTCTTGTAGCGACAATTCGGCTGATATTATTTTGGTGAAAATATTTTGTTCCATCATGACGGTATTAATATTGATTTAATTGTTGAGTATTTATTTTTATTTTCCTATACCACAGAAGATTACAAAGCCTATAATACTTCATGAATATTCATATCTTTTGAAGAAAATTATCTATGTCACATCTCAGTATCGCTCTCAACTTTTCACGATAATGCTCAGGCTTTTGTTTTAAAGATTTGCTAATTACTGACATAAAATAACTGTATTCCCTATTGAGGTCTGTAACAAACAAAAAGGAGTACTGCAAAATTCCCACAGCACTCCTCACTCGTATTAGACAAAGATTATATTTCTCATTCACAATAATGTATCCACTACTCCTCTTCATCAACTCCGCGAAGTATAATGCTGGTTGCTCCGATTGTAAACAACGCGCCGTCTTCTATAATCCGGCGCTCTCTGTCACCCAATATTTCATTATCAACAAATGTTCCCGTATAACTTGGTCCGTCCCGCAGGATGTATTGCAATTTTCCCCTTTTGTCATACTTGACCGTTATGACACAATGTGTTATATCAATACTTGGATCGTTTGTCTCTATCGGTGTATTAACACCGCTTCCCTTCATATAACGACCAATAACATTTTCGCCTAATTGCAATGGAATAACCTGCTTATAATGAAATACGTTCTCTATCACAACAATTGAGCCAAAACCCTTTTCATTAGCGTTCTCATCTAATTTTTCCTCTTTCTGAGTATCACGCAACTTGGAGGTTCCTATCCGTATTCCGAATTGCTTACCGCATTCATGGCATTCAAATACAAGAGACTGCCCTGTCTCATATTTCGTTTCATCGAAAGTAATGTAATTATCACATTTGGGGCATCTTACTCTTTTCATCTCTTTTTATACACCCAAGATTGTTCAAAGTATTTGTTTCCTCTAATATCACGAAGTACAGAATGCGCATCGGCCTCACTTTCATAATTTCCATATACCACACGTACAATATTGTTGTGTATATATGTATACGCTTCTGTATATCCCTTCGCATGCAATTCATTTACAAATGTCTCTGCATTCTGTTTTGAAACATGACTCGCCATCACAATACAATAACCTTCCGAAGTCATCTGTGAGTCAGTCCTTTCCTGCTTCAATTCTTGTTTTTCACTCTCATTCCGGGCTTCACTCAAGTTTTCACCATCCTCCAAAGCTTTCTTTATATCCTCAACTTTGACATCTGAAGAAACTTCTTTCGTATCGGCTGGTTCCAATAATACCGGCGAGAAGAAACTACTTGTTACAATCTGATTATTCTCACTGTTTGAAACAGGGGTTGTTACAAACAGAAAGGCAACCACAGCAGCAGCTATGGCTACAGCATTTCTAAGCCATGCAACTTTTATTTTGATGGTGCTATTATCGTCCTCATCCACAATATTATTGAGAACATTACTCGGAATGAATATCTCTTGCTGGGTTTTCAACTGTTCTTCATGCTTTATCGTTTCTGTTCCAGCATTGACAACAACAGCATCAGACGTTCTTATTATTTCAAAAGAACTAAGGCCATAAAGTTCAGGAGTAAGTATTCCAGCCTCACAAGGTTCAAATAGATAGCCGCCTTCTTCATTAAGAGATAGAACGCCTATATCATCTATTTCATAAAAACCTTGATTATCAAGATGTTGCTTAAGTTCGTTAACTTCATCCTCAATCCTTCTTATTGCCTCAGGATACGATATATCGTATGCTTCAATGTATGATTGAGCAAGTAAAGAATCATTCAGCTTTAATTGTGGATTAAATCCAAGAGTCCGCAAAGGCGGCAAAAACAGGTTGTCGTCTTTATCATAACGCGCAGGAATATGGTGCGCCATAAAGCCTCCCAACTCTGGTACTATGACACAATCATTACTAAGCAGAAGTATTTCTATATGTCTCCCTAATTCAATCATGACTGCAAAATTACTCCTTTTTAGGGACATTTGCAAATAAAAAAGGGCAGAAAATCACATAAAACAAATAAAAAAAGGTCATTTGCAATTTTTATTTATTACATTTGCATTCTGATAAAGAATATAACTTTTTTATATATGAAATACATTGAAACAGCTATAAAAGGTGTTTATATCATTGAACCACGCGTCTTTAAAGACAACCGCGGATATTTTTTCGAGTCGTGGAAGAAATCCGACTTTGAATCGAATATCGGAAAAATAGACTTCATTCAGGACAATGAATCAAAATCGAGTTACGGAGTCCTGCGTGGCCTACACTACCAGAAAGGTGAATATTCGCAAGCGAAACTTGTTCGTGTCATAAAAGGTAGCGTCTTTGACGTTGCGGTTGATTTGCGAAAAGACAGTTCCACTTTCGGCAAATATGTTGCCGTCGAACTTAACGAAGATAACAAAAGGCAATTTTTCATCCCTCGCGGATTTGCCCATGGTTTTCTTGTCCTCAGCAACGAAGCCGTATTTACATATAAAGTAGATAATGTATATTCACCACAACATGAGGCCAGTATATTGTTTAACGACCCTGAGTTAAATATTGAGTGGCCTATTGCTGCAGATGAAATACTAACCAGTGATAAAGATCTCAAAGGTTGTCCGTTTAGAGAAGCCGAAGTATTCTAAATCCTAAATTCAATCATTATGAATATTGCTATTGTAGGAACAGGTTATGTCGGATTGGTGTCCGGAACCTGTTTTGCCGACACTGGGGCTATCGTTACATGTGTCGATGTTGATACAAAAAAAATAGAACGCTTACAGAAAGGCGAAATACCCATTTACGAACCGGGACTGGATGAACTTGTTGTCAAGAACGTGAAAGCCGGACGCCTGCGTTTTACGACAGACCTGGCATCCATTCTCAACGAACAGGAAATTGTCTTCTCTGCTGTAGGAACTCCGCCGGATGAAGACGGTAGCGCAGATTTGAAATATGTGCTTGAAGTTGCAAAGACTATCGGTAAGAATATAAACCGCTATATTGTTGTCGTAACAAAAAGTACTGTTCCTGTAGGAACAGCCCAAAAAGTCCGTGCCACAATACAGACGGAACTCGACAAACGAGGCGTAGATATCAAATTTGATGTAGCAAGCAATCCGGAATTTCTCAAGGAAGGTAATGCCATAAAAGATTTCATGTCACCGGACCGCGTTGTTGTTGGTGTGGAAAGCGAAATGGCAAAGAAAACATTGACAAAACTATACAAACCGTTCCTCATAAATAATTTCCGTGTCATTTTCATGGATATCCCTTCGGCCGAAATGACAAAATACGCGGCAAACTCCATGCTCGCAACACGCATATCATTCATGAATGATATTGCGAACCTCTGCGAACTTGTCGGAGCTGACGTCAACATGGTAAGAGCCGGAATAGGTTCCGACTCACGTATCGGACGTAAATTCCTTTATGCCGGGTGCGGATATGGAGGGTCTTGCTTCCCAAAAGACGTGAAAGCTCTGATAAAGACTGCAGACAACTGCGGTTATTCAATGGAAGTATTAAAAGCCGTAGAACGTGTAAACGAAGTACAAAAAAGCATACTCTTCAAGAAACTCAGCAAGGCATATGAAGGAAATTCGCTAAAAGGTAAAACAATTGCCCTATGGGGACTTTCATTCAAGCCGGAAACAGACGACATGCGTGAAAGTACGGCACTTGTCATAATCAAGATGCTTCTGGAGGTCGGATGCGTAATACGTGCCTATGATCCGGTAGCCATGGAAGAATGCCGCCGCAGGATTGGCGACAAAATAACATATTGCCGTGACATGTATGATGCTGTCCTTGATGCCGACGCCCTTCTTCTACTCACCGAATGGAAAGAGTTCCGTCTGCCAGCATGGACCGTAATAAAAAAGGAGATGAATCGTCCTTTAGTAATCGACGGCCGTAATATTTTTGACGCAGAAGAGTTGGAAGAAAACGGTTTCGAATATCATTGCATTGGCAAATAACCTTATATAGAGAATGAATAGATATTGGATTACTGCTGTATTTGCAGCCAGCCTCCTTGCTCTCAACGGATGCCATCAGGCGTCCCAAAAAGTTGTGGAATCCACAGAAAGCAAGGAGGCAAAAGCAATGTTACAAGGTATTTGGATTGATGCCGTCTCCGAAGATGTTGTCTTCAAAATCACGGGCGATACCATATTCTATCCTGACACGATAAGTATACCTGCCTGTTTCAAGATTGTATCCGACACCCTTATCATGAGCAACGGACAGACCAAATACCACATTAAAAAACAAACGCCGAACATATTCTGGTTTGAGAATTCAAATGGAGACATTATCAAACTTACAAAATCAAACGATTCAAATGCCACACTGGCATTTGAGCAAAAGAAAACCGTCCCTTTAGTTGTCTCTGAGAAATTGAAGACAGATACTGTTGTCGTTTATGCAGGTGAAAGATACCACTGTTATGTAGCAATAAATCCAACGACATACAAAGTAATGAAGACTACATACACAGATGATGGAGTCAAAGTGGACAACATCTACTATGACAATATCATACACATCAGCATATATCATGGACGCAACCAACTTTATTCACGTGATTTCAACAAAAAGATGTATGCAGAACTTGTGCCCGGACATTTCCTTGGCCAAGCAATTCTGAGCAACATGACATTCAGCCATATTGATGCAAAAGGATTCCATTTCGATACGGTCATTTGTATACCATATGGCAACAGCTGCTATATGCTTGATACTCAGATAACCCTATCCGGAGATATGACCATGGAATTGTTGGAAGAGTGAACGCATTTCACCATGCTGAAAACAATTACCGAAACATTCCACATACGATACAATCATATGATAAGAACAAAAGAGACACAGATGTGCTAAGGAGTAACTATTCCATAAACACTTCCATAAACACATCCGTGTCTTTTTTATATACCTCAGAATGGTGGTAAACGACAATATATGACAAATTAAGACAGACCGTCCTAATCAGAGTTTCTTCACTGTATATCTTGCAAACTTCAACAATAATTGTTTCATTCCCGCATTGGCAAACTGTACGGTTGCTTTCATATTTTCTCCAGTACCTTCTATTTTCAGTATACGTCCCACTCCAAACCGTTGGTGTTCTATGACAGAGCCTTCACGTATATTTGAACCGGATAAAGAGGTTTCTATTGATGTTGTGTGAGAGATTATATCTGATTTATCGTTTGTCGTAAAACCGGTTAGAGCCGAAACCGGTTTTAATGTGGCAGATGGAAAAGAATTCATTGAAGTATCACTACTACTTTTCCTAATCATACTTTCTTTCTTATTATTGTCAAGCGGTTTCAATATCTGACATTCATCAAATATCGTGTTCTTCCCTGAAATTACCTTCTTTTCTCCATTGCTGTACTGAATCTGTTTACGTGAAACAACTCTTTCACGATATTCTTGTTCATGTTCACTACCAAATATATCTGAGGAACGCGAGGATTCTATCCTTATCAGCGTTGGATCAAAATCTTTAATGAATCTTGAAGGCGTATCATATTCCATTCTTCCATACCTGAACCTGTTTTGTGCACATGTAAGAACACAGCGCTTCTCGGCTCTGGTCACCGCCACATACAACAAACGACGCTCTTCTTCCAATTCGCGCATTGAATTACAACTCATTGGAGACGGAAATATGTTTTCCTCAAGTCCCACTACAAAAACATTGGGAAATTCCAATCCTTTCGCACTATGCACTGTCATGAGTGTAACTTTATGACTATCATCATTGTTACCTTCAATTTCCGTAAGTAACGAGACTTCATGAAGGTAGTCACTGAGAGAAACATGATTTTCCATACCTTCCTCCCTTCTGCTATCAACAAAGTCCTGCATTGCCGCACGGAACTCTTCCAAGTTTTCCTGACGGGCCAAATCCTCTGGTTCACGGCCTCCATAGATTTCCCGCATAAGCCCACTACGCAATATGACATCATTGCCCAACGAACAAGCATCTTCAGCACCACTACGTTCTGTCCATTCCAAAACCATATTTCTGAAAGCCTCCAACTTAGCCAAAGTACCTTTGTTTATCTCCAATCCATAAACCTCAGGGGCATTTATTACAGTCCATAGACTTTCCCCGTATTCGTTTGCCGCTCCTATTATCTTATTTACCGTAGTGCCACCAATACCCCTTGCCGGATAATTGATAATTCTCCTAATAGCCTCTTCATCATCAGGATTTACCACAACGCGGAAATAAGCAATCAGGTCTTTTATCTCCTTACGCTGATAGAAACTCAGACCGCCATATATGCGATACGGTATATCCATTTTTCTCATGCATTCCTCAAAGCTACGACTTTGAGAATTCGTCCGATACAATATAGCAAAATCACTGTATTCACATTTGTCCAGCGCCTTAATTCGCTTGATGTCGTTACACACAATCAGCGCTTCCTCCTTGTCGCTGTAGGCTGGTTTCAGAACCAACTTCTCACCATGCTCATTCTCACTGAAAGTATCCTTTGGTATCTGCCTTGCATTATGTTTTATAAGACTATTTGCAGCCTGTACAATCAACTGGGTAGAACGATAGTTCTGTTCCAATTTAAACAATTTCGCATTGTCAAAAGCGTCGGTGAAATTCAGTATATTATCAATGTTAGCACCACGGAAACTATATATACTTTGGGCATCGTCACCAACCACACAGACTTTCTGTCTATCTCTTGTCAACTGCATAACTATAGCCTGCTGAGCATAATTCGTATCCTGATACTCATCAACAAGAACATACTCGAAACGTTCAGCATATTTCAGTCTGATATCTTCATGCTTGTCAAACAGCATATATGTGTTTACAAGCAAGTCATCAAAATCCATTGCATTGGCCTGCCGACACCGTTCCGCATATCTTATATATATATCCTTTATCATCGGCATGCGACGTTCCGCATCTTCTCTTACCGTAACTGAACTCGATGCATAAGTGGAAGGCAATAGCAGGCGGTTTTTTGCCATACTTATTCTATCTGCCACAGAAGATGGCTTATATGATTTTTCGTCAAGCCCCATTTCCTTTATTATATTCTTAACCAGCGATCTTGAGTCGTTCTGATCATATATAGTAAAGTTCTGATTGTATCCGATGTATGCTGCTTCAGCCCTCAATATACGTGAAAAGATAGAATGAAACGTACCCATATTCAGTAGCCTTGCCTGATCATTGCCAACCAAACTTCCGATACGTTCTTTCATTTCGCGCGCAGCCTTATTTGTAAATGTCAATGCAAGAATATTCCATGGCATCATCCCCCGCTGCAGCAAATAAGCTATCTTATATGTCAATACCCTTGTCTTTCCCGATCCCGCACCGGCAATGACAAGCGCAGCGCCGTCACAATATTCCACAGCGGCACGCTGACTATCATTCAGCTGCCCTAATAAATTGTCTGTCATCTAATAATTTAAGTAAGTATGAAATGGATTTCACATCCAAATGCACAAAGACTAACGTTCCAAATAAGCCTTTACCGCAACATTGTCCGTATGACGCAATATTTTTCTCATGGCCTTATCTCGCACCTGGCGCACACGTTCACGTTTCAGTCCAAGTTTTGATCCTATTTCCGCAAACGTCAGCTTTTCGCCGCCAATACCGAAAAAGAGGTTTATTATCTCACATTCACGCTCGTCAAGCACACCGAACAAACGCTCTATCTCTTTCATTATCATATGCTCGTCTGCAAGAACATCTGCCTCCAGTTCATCCGTATTCTCTATCAGGCTAAGCAGGTTTACATTATCGCGACCTCCCAACGGTGCATCAGCTGAGATCCCCTTACTTCTCTTAACATCGGCTTTCGTCTTCTCTCCTTTCGGCACACGATATAATCCAACTTGTTCCTCTATGGCCCTTTCCATACATTTGCGCACAAAAGACACAGCATATGATATAAACCGTGTTCCACGTTCCGCATCAAACCGCTCTGCAGCCCTTATAAGCCCTATATTTCCCTCGCTCACAAGGTCCTGCACATCCAGCCCCTTGTTCTTATATTGATTGGCCACAGAAACGACAAAGCGAAGATTGGCTGTTATCAACTTCTCTATAGCCTTGCTGTCTCCACGACGTATACGCTCAGACAAATCTTTTTCCTCTTCCTGTGTCAAAAGCGTCTCACTTCCTATTTCCTCAATATACCTGTCTAAAGAATTCTTTTCCTTATCCAACATAGCATTCTGTATTTTGGTTCATAAAAATGATATATTCATATCTCGTCATTGAGTCATTTCTCTCACAACAAAGCCGCAACAACCCAATTGTTCCACAAATATACGAAGAATTCTCCAATTACACAATCTTTTATTCAGATTATGAAATAGCATCATGGTCATTCGATATATATATAC
>CAMVUM010000038.1 GCA_947170725.1 uncultured Prevotella sp. | reverse complement strand
TCTTAACTAAAAGTAATCATACCTCTTCACTCATCACTCTGAACTCTTAACTAAAAGTAATCATACCTCATCACTCATCACTCTGAACTCTTAACTAAAAGTAATCATACCTCTTCACTCATCACTCTGAACTCTTAACTAAACTCTTTCCTCTTAACTAAAAGTAATCATAGTGTAGGTTTGACGGCCTTGATGGTTCCGTCCTCGTAGAACTCCATGCGGTCGATGCACACTTCGCGGTTATATCCGGCGTCCCATCCGAGTTTGATGGCGTCGGGGCGGGCGAAGCGGTGATAGACGATATACCAGTCGTCAGACTGCGGTTTGCGCAGGATAGAGTGGTGGCCTGTGCCGTAGATGCCCTTTGACGGGTCCTGCTGGATGACGATGGTGCGCTCCTGACGGGCCGGTTTGCCGTTGCGGATGAACTCCGTGGGTGATTCGCTGATGAGATAGCGCACGCGGTAGTTGGCGCTGCGGGTGTCGTTCTCCGACCACATGAAATAGTAGAGGCCGTTGCGCTCGAAGACATAAGTGCCCTCGTTGTAGTTGTAGCGTGACTTGTCCTTACGGTCAATGAGCACCTTTGTCGACACGATGGACGTCATGTCCTTGCCCAGTTCGGACACGGCGAGGAAACCGTTGCCCCAATAGAGGTAATATTTTCCGGTCTTCGGATCCTGAAAAACGTCCGGGTCAATGACCTGTCCGCCCTTCATGCCCTCGGGCTTGGCGTTGAGCAGCGGACGGCCGAGGGCGTCCTTGAACGGTCCGTTGGGCGAGTCGGCCACGGCAACGCCAATTTTTCCGGCTCCGGTGAAGTAATAATAGTACTTATACTTTTTCTTTCCAGTTTTTTTCTCGATTATGCACGGTGCCCACAGACATTCGTCCGCCCAGCTGCAATCCTTCTTGAGGTCGAATATGACGCCCTCGTCGGTCCATGTCTTGAGGTCCGGCGAGGAATAGACACGGGCGTCGTGGTTCTTCCAGCTCTTCTGTCCGTCGGTTGTCGGGTAGAGATAATATTTGCCGGTCTTCTCGCTGTACATGATTTCTGGGTCGGCAAAGAGTCCCGGAATGACAGGGTTGGCGACGTTCGGAGCCACGTGCTTTGCCTCCAGACTGTCCGACCATGCCTGCAGCCGGTCGTATTCCTCCTTCGTGAGTCGCATGAATGAACCGTGCTGCGGGCCGTTGACGCCCTCGATGTCGACGGGATTGCTGAAGTTACGCATATACTTGTCGGCCTTGCAGATGCGGTAGTGCTTCGGATTTGATGAATATTCGATGTATGCCACGCGCCATGTAGAGTCGCCGATGAGCTGGAACGCGGAAACACCCTCGCACTTCTTCTTGCCCTCGAAGTCGATGTAATCGTCGGCAACGGGTTCGCCCCATGGTCCGGTGAGTGACTTCGAATAGGCGGTGAAGAGGCCCGGTGTGCCACCCTCCTTCTTGATCATCATGTGGTAGAGGCTGTCCGCCTCTACGAAATTGATGTCGGCGTCGATGGTGGCATAGCCCCAATCGAAGAGCAGGCGCGGTTTGGTGAGTTTGGTGAATGTCTTGTCGGCATAGGAATAGTACATGCGGTCGTATGCTTCCTCAGCCCTGTTCCAGAGCGAATAATATATGAAGTAGCCTCCCTTGCTTCCGTCGGGCCATTCGTATGTGGGATCCCAATAGATCTGCGGCGCCCATACGCGGTTGATGGTCGACCAGTCCTTATATACGTCGGGCGATTCGGGGTCGCAGAAAATTCCCGGTCCCTTGCGGAAATCGAACGTCACGGACCGCCAGTTGATGAGGTCGTCGCTCGTGAGCAGGTCCATTCCGTAGTTGTCCCATTTCTTGCTCTTGGCCACACACATGTCTGTAGTGACCATCAGATAGCCCGTTCCGTCGTGCTTGCGGCAGATGTAGGCGTCGCGCGTGCCGCCTTCTATCCGTGCGTGTTCCTCAGGCGGGAAGATGGCGTCGCCGTTAATCAGGTCGTGGAAGTGGAGTCCGTCGCGGCTCAGGGCGTATGCCGTCCATTCTCCGCGGCCGCTCATGTGGCAATAGAGGTATCCGTAGTCACCTTTCTGAAGATTCTGTGCCCCGCCAGGCGTGATTCCCAATGCCATGGCGGCAGCCATAGTCCATTTCAGTAGATTCTTTTTCATATACTCATTATTGGTTCGTAATAATATAGTTCGCTTCAAATCAGTTTCAAGCAAGCCTCGAATCGGCTTCAGACTCGCTTTTTGGCGTAAAATTACGGATTTTTTACCAATAATTGATAAACGGCTGTGATAATTGCCTTAATTTAACATTTCGTGTGCCATAACAACTGCTTGAGTGTTATGGCGTATTCTCTTTGCGGTGCGTTTCCCACCCCTCGGATGTCTCGGCCCGCTTTGGAAAGGAATTGCTTCTTTCAGCGTCATGACGGGAAAGAACATGTCACCCGGGTTCATGAATATTCAATATTCACTGTGAGCCATACCTACAGCCTTGTTCATCGCGTTGTATATCCCGGCGTCCGGCTCACAGTCCCATTGGTCTATGCGTGGCAGTGGCTGTATTGTAAGTTTTGACAAAATTCTTTCCGCTCATTTGTTTTTTTACAGGCGCCCCGTTCCGGATGAAGCAGGTTGGGCGGTGGCGGGTAAATATAATATCACGGAATTTAACACTTGAAAAATCTGATTCTGGAGCGTGGTGAGGCTGGAATCCTGACATTTTGCCTCGCCCATCCTCCGGTCTCCGTTCGGTTTTGGAGCCGGGAGGGCCTTACGGCTCTGCAGCGGGGCCGCTTTCGTGTTGCAACGGCGGCTCTGTCATCTTCCAACGGCAGCCCCGCTGCAACCTCGGGAGGCCCTTACGGCAGAAGAAAAGATGACAAAAAAGTTGCACACTTTTGCTGTTTTTGCTGTAATATGTTGTGGACCAGGCTGTAAAAGATGCACGCGCAAAACTCGCGAATTTGCGGCCGCAGGATTTTAATTTCAGAATAACGCAAGGATTTTGAGGCATTTGTCCGCTTTCTTCCGAGTTTTTAACACTTCGTTTTCACATACATGCCATACCCTTCCGCCTCTTGCCCTCAACGCCGTTGCATGATGCCGCCGCAAGCCAGGCGCCGCCCTCAATCCTTCTTTCATACACCATGACATATACGCCCTGTGCGACGGGCTTTACCGGCGGATGTGCCGTTTGGTTCCGTTTTTCATGCTTAATTCGTATTTTATTGGGAAAAACTTCGTGGTTATCTTTATTTTTCGTAAATTTGTAGCCAATAATCTCTTCTCTTATAAAGAGAAAGATTGTTTGAGAAAGTCGTGAATGGTGGTATGGTTATCATTTTTCATGAGATGTCTTAAGAGTTAAATTGTCTAAATACTGTTTATTAAAAAGATATACAAATATTCTATATGATATCAAGATTAAATAAATCCAATGCGACTAAAGAGTAACGAACGGATATCTTTTTTTTTATGTAATAGGAATTATTATAATCTCGTATATTTTGTAATATTATGAATGAAGTAAAAGTTTCCATCATAGTCCCAGTCTATAATGTAGAAAAATATGTTGTACGCTGTATCGAATCTATTGCTGCCCAAACTTTAAGTGGAATAGAGGCTATATTCGTGGATGATTGCGGACAGGATAGAAGTATGGAACTTGTTAGGAACTTCATAGATGAATATGATGGAGATATAGACTTCCGTATAATCCGCTTGGATAGAAACAGTGGTCAGTCTTCCGCAAGAAACTGTGGCATCAGGGAAGCGCGTGGAGAATATATATATTTCCTGGACAGTGACGATTATATCTCTCATGACTGTATCGAAACCCTTTATTCTGTGGTTGAGGCGGACAGTTCGTTGCAGATGGTTCTCGGCAACTATGTCATTGAGGGAGCTTTGTTTCTTGCTCCGATGATGCTCCAGCAGCGTGATTACACCTCGCAGGAGATAATAGAGGCTCAGTTTGACTATCGCATATATACGATGCCTTGGAACAAGTTGGTGTCTAAGGCATTTCTCATGGACAGAGGATTGTTCTTCAGAGAGGGAATCATACATGAGGACAATCTTTGGAGTTACTGTACGGCTTTGTGTTATGACAGGATTTCTGTTGTAAGAAAGGTCACATATCATTATGTCATCCACTCTAATTCTACGGAGCGTGGCAACTCAAAGGCATTTCATGAGGAACAACTGTTTGAGGTTCTGAAATATCTGATATCTTTCATCTTTTCCGACAGAATTGCTGTGGAGCGGCAGGTCAGGTTCAATCCTGTTCTGTTCCGTTTTGTACAGGCTGAGATAAGGAAGTCATTGATGCAGCCGTTGAAGTCCGGTGACGTTAAATTGGCATTGAAACGATACAATGAAATCCGTGAAATGAGAATGTGGAGTTTCGGGGAACTTTTTTCCATTGCGTCTTTGTCTGTATCAGAGCGGATACATCCGCTTGTGTTCCTGTTGCCTTCATTGCCCGGAGTTAAGGCGTACGGATGTCTCAACAACAGCAAATATAAACAACCAAATGAAATAAATGCGATGAAACTTACGATAATCACCGTTAATTATAACAATCTGGACGGACTGCGGAGAACAATGCCTTCCATATTGTCCCAGACATACACCGGATATGAACTCATCGTCATTGACGGCGGTTCAACGGATGGCAGCAAGGAATACATACAGTCATTGGAAAGAATTGACTATTGGGTCAGCGAACCTGATGGCGGTGTATATAATGCAATGAACAAGGCGGTGCGTCGGGCTAATGGGGAGTTCTGTATATTCATGAACTCTGGCGATATGTTCTTTTCCCCCACGTCGTTGGAAGAATCAGTGCCATTGCTGCTTGATGCGGATTTCTATACGGGAACGTCTGTCTTTATCGAAGATGAAAAGGCATATCCGTGTATTCCTCCAAACGAGATGACGGTTGATTTCATGATGTGCAATGCCTTGAACCATCAGTCGACATTCAATCGGACAGCCGTTCTCAAACGCCATCCGTTCAATGAGAAACACAGAATTGTTTCGGATTGGGAATTGTTCTTTGAAGAATGGTATGTCAATAAATGTACATACAGCCGTATTCCGACACGGGTATCTGTGTATTTCATGGACGGCATATCGTCCGTCAACAAGGATATTGCTGAAGACGAACGCCGCGAGGTGGCATACCGTCTGCTCGGGCCGGATGTGACGAACAAATTTCTGAATCAGGAATATGACGGGCTCCCCAAGGACAAGAAGTGGCGCCAGAAGAATGAGAGGAGACGGAAGAAGCTGGAGCGGAAACTGACTACGGCAATGTCATATAGCCCTGTGAGCCGTGACCTGAAGATAATACGTAACGGAATCAAATTCCTGTTAAAGGATTTATTTACTTAAGAGAAGGAGAAGGCAGAGATTATGAAAGTGTTGTTTGACCATCAGGCCTTTGACATGCAGACCCATGGTGGGGTGTCAAGATGTTTTGCCGAGCTTTATTCACACCGTCCGTCATCATTGGATGTTGAGATCAGTGTGAGGGAGACAGATAACGTCTACCTCCGTGATCTGGGGTTCGGAAAAACGGGAGAAATCTATGATCGTTTTATGGGAATGGGCAATTCCAAACTGAAATATATCTTGTTCAAACTCGTGATGAATGCCGAATATGGTTATTATTCCAAGTTGGACAGACGTCCGCGGCTGAATCTGTATGAATCGGTTGCCCGTCTGAAGAAGCAGGATTTTGATATCTTTCACCCTACTTTCTTTGACGGATATTTCCTAAAGCACATCGCTGACAGACCGTTTGTCATTACTGTGCATGATATGATTCCGGAACTTTATCCGCAATATTATGCGGTTGACGACATTCAGATTCTGCAGAAGAAGGCCGTGATACCAAAGGCGGCGCACATTGTTACGGTCAGTGAGCAGACGAAAAAGGATCTGGTCCGGATGATGAATATTCCGGAAGACAAGGTTTCTGTTGTCTACCATGGCGCGGATGAAGGACCTTACGTACGTTCGGAACAAGTTCATCGTGATTATGAATATATATTATATGTAGGGGAAAGGCATTTCTATAAGAATTTTGCTTCGTTCAGCCGTGACTGCATACCGATACTGAAGAGACACCATGACCTGAAAGTGATATGTACCGGCATGCCGTTTACATCGGAAGAACTCTATTTCTTTGATGTCTATGGCATGAGAGACCGGTTCATACATGTATTTGCGAAAACAAAGCAGGAACTTCTTGATCTCTATCACGATGCTGTAGCTTTCGTCTATCCTTCAGAATACGAGGGCTTCGGAATCCCTATTTTGGAGGCATACCGTGCCGGATGTCCGGTGATGCTGAACCGTTCCAGCTGTTTCCCGGAAATAGCCGGAGACGCTGCTGTCTATTTTAATATGAATCGCAGCACGTCAGATTTTGAAGAACAGTTTGAAACACTCTACCGGATGGACGGTAATGAAAGGGCGCTTTTGTTGGATAAGCAGAAAGAGCGTCTGAAAATGTATTCATGGAAGAAGTCGGCTCTGGCGTTGGCGGATGTTTATGCCGGACTGAAATAGCTTTTGTGTGTAATTCATGAAATAGAAATGGGTTTTGATATGGATAATATCGGCAAATTGTTGACAGTGGTTATTCCGACATATAATATGGAGGTTTTTCTGCCGGAATGTCTGGCGTCTGTTACGGCTGCCTGCGTTCCGGATACGCTTGAAGTTATTGTTGTCAATGACGGCAGTACGGACGGTTCGTTGCAGATAGCACGCCAATATGAGACAATGCGTCCTGATATTGTCCGCGTGATAGATAAGGAAAACGGGAACTACGGTTCGTGTGTCAATGTAGGACTGTCGGCGGCAACAGGCAAGTATTTCCGTATATTGGACGCAGATGACTGTTTTGACACTTCCGCTTTGTTGGAACTGCTTGGGAAGTTGAAGGATTGTGAGGCCGGGCTTGTTGTAACCCTGATAACTGAGGATATATACCAAAACGGCATGAAGGTTGATGAGCGGCGTTATCCGTTCGATACGGTCAGAAAAGACTTCTTATACCGGACCGATGAGATATGTCTGAATGATTATGTGCGTCATGGTGAGATGCGCATGCACAGCATGACATATCTGACTTCTGTGGTTAGAGAGTCTGGCCTGTGTATGCCGGAAGGTGTCTGCTATACGGATAATGTATATCTTTTCCAGCCTTTTGCATATACGGACAGTCTTATCGTATATGATATCTGCCTATATCGCTATCGTATTGGTCGTGAGGGGCAGACAATGGCTCCTGACAGACTGAAGAAAAACCTGCGTGACATATCAGTGGTGGCTTGTCATCTGTTACGTGAATTTGACGGTACGCCGCAGGATAAACATCTTAAGGCAAATCAGGAGACGCTTTTTCAGGGATGTCTTGGGCTGCTTATGGGAATACTGAGAATGCAGAAAGGCGTGGCTCCGGACTGCCGTGATTTGCTTGATGAGATTATCCGTGGACTGAACAAGTATGGAATATCTCACCGGGAGTTTAGGAAGAAGTGGTATTTCCGGTTATGGAAGAATACGGAAAGTTCACGTGTGCTTAATGTCGTATTGGCTATTAATGGTTTTGTCAAATAGTTAATTTAAAAGTTGGATTATGTCCTCCATTCATCATAGTATTTCCATCATCGTCCCAGTTTATAACTGCGAGCAATATCTGCCGGAGTGCATAGAGAGCATATTGCGCCAGACGTATGCCGATTTTGAACTGATATTGGTCAACGATGGCAGTACGGACGGCAGTGAGGCGGTCTGCCGGAGCTACGCCGATAGCCGCGTGAGGGTGTTCGGTCAGCCGAACCGTGGGGTCAGTGTGGCGCGCAACAGCGGTCTGGAGGAAGCCCGCGGAGAATATGTCGTGTTCGTTGACAGCGACGATTGGCTGGACCCGCAGGCCCTTGAGGTGCTGATGAGTCAGGAACAGAAGGCGGACATAACGTTTTTCGGAAGTCTGTTCCGCTCTGAAGACAGTGTGGCCCGGGCCTACATACCGGAAAAACGCTTCTATGGTTCGGCCGAAGAGGTGCAGCAGGGGTTGGTAGAGCTTCTGTTCAATCCGCGCCATCCCGACTATGTGGGCTTTACGTGGAACAAGATGTTCCGCCGTGACATAATCCAGGAGCATGGCATCCGGTTCATTGAAGGCCTTACGATACGTGAGGATGAGGCCTTCACATATAGCTATGTGAGCCATTGCCGGACGATGGCCACGCTGCCGGCCTTGCTCTACAACTATCGTGTGCAGCAGACGGGACTGACTTTCTCGCGCAAGACGGCCGGTGAATATATCATGCTGGGCGAGGCATACGAGGCAGCCTGGAGGCTGTTTGACCACGGTCCGCTGCTCGACTATCTCGCGCGGAGCGCCTGTCAGTACTATTTTCTTGCGATGAGACGTACCAAGGACACCGTTACCCTTGACAAGGCTCTTGCCCGCTTCTGGTCTTTTTGGAAGTCGGCGTGTCCTTCGATTCGTTTCCACGGACTTTACAGGCAGATCATGCGGTTTGACTCGGAGCGTGCACTGAGTGCTTATTTCCGGTTGCGACTGATGTTCAAATAAGGTGGAAGAGCGTTGAATGTATCGGTTGTGATGGCTTCATCAGGAGATTCGAGCGATGAAATCCGGTTGCTGACAGTATCCTGACCGGTTGATGGGGTGCTATTGAAATAACGTTGGTATTAATCCGATGAAGCAAAACAGCTTGTTTTGCTGACCGATATTTCATATATTATCGGGTTAGACAGTCTGTCCCGCTTTCCGATATTTCTCATTTTGCTCATTAATATTTCTCATCTCTCTCACCAATATTTATCATTTTACTTTGTAATATTTCTTATTTTACTTTGTAACATTATAATAATTCTGGCGTTGTTGCGTTATTGTTATATACGGAAGAGCACTATTCTGACCTTGAAAACGGTCGTGAAAATGACCCTGTGGCTGCGTTGATGTGGCAGCCACGCAATCACGTGGACATATTTTTAGGAATAAAACAAATCTGAACAATGATGTTGAAACATTGTATTCTTATGCTGTTGTCCTGCCTTTTTGCGTTGGCAGGACGGGCGGACGGCGGACGGATGGAAGACATACGCCGGGCGCTGGAAGAGGCGTCGTCGCGTCAGGTGCAGGAGAAGGTTTTCCTGCATACGGACAATATGTGCTATTTTGTTGGTGACACGATATGGTATAAGGCATATGTGGTGAGGGCGGATGACCTGCGTTATACGGACATGAGCCGCGTTCTCTATGTCGAGCTGCTCACGCCCGACGGGCTGTTGGTAGAGCGGCAGCGGGTGATTGTGAGTGACAGAGGCTTCGGCTGCGGCCAGTTCTGTTTGCAGGATTCGCTCTATTCGGGCTATTATGAAATGAGGGCGTACACGCGATGGATGCTCAATTTCAATGTATCGTTGCAGCGTTACAGCCGCGACGACTCCTATTTGTTCTACAGTGCCGACATGGCGCGCGACTATTTCCGCCGCTGGGACGGGCTCTATTCGCGAGTATTGCCGATTTACAGCCGTCCCGACACGCCGGGAGACTATACTTATAAGCGGATGTACGGACGGCCGAAGCAGAATGTGCAGAAGGCGGCGAAGCGGGAACTCCATGCCGCTTTCTTCCCTGAGGGCGGCCATTTGGTTGAGGGTGTGCCATGCCGCGTGGCCTTTGAGCTGACCGATCAGGACGGGGCGGCTGTCTCGCTGGCCGGCCGTGTGACTGACGGCGGGCGTGATGTGGCCGAAGCGCGGACTGGGCACCTCGGTCGCGGCGTCTTCACAGTGACTCCCGGGAAGACGCGTCTGCGCGGCGAGTTCCGCTGGCGTGGCGAGGACTATGCTTTCGACCTGCCCAAGGCGGAGGCTTCGGGAGTGGCGTTGAGTCTGGACAACGGACGTGTGAGGCTTGCCGCGAGGGGAATGCCGGAGGGCGAATACGGTCTGTCGGTGCTCTGTCGCGGTGTCCTGCAGGATTTCCGGAGCGTTACGTTTGGAGCGGACGGCAGTGCGGAGATTGAACTTCCGGCGATGTTGCCAACGGGTGTCAATGACGTTACGCTATTTACGGCTGACGGGCGTATCGTCGCCGACCGCCTGTTCTTCGTCAACGGTCACGACTATGACACAGGACGGACTGTAGTCGAAAGCGGCGCAAAGGTTCAGTATGACCCTTACGAGGAAGTCAGTCTGCAGCTGGCGTGCGGCGGTGTGACAGAACCTACGCTTGTGTCGGTTGCCGTGCGTGATGCCTGTACGGACGAGGAGACATACGACGACGGCGACATCCGTACCGAATTGCTGCTCAGCAGTGAGCTGAAGGGCTTTATTGCTTCGCCGGCATACTATTTCGCTGCTGACGACGATGAACACCGTCAGGCGCTCGACCTGCTGATGATGGTTCAGGGCTGGCGCCGGTATGACTGGCGGGAGCTGTCCGACACGCTCTTCATGGAGCGGCGTTATGCTCCTGAGAAGTCGCTGACTGTTGAAGGAGGAGTCTATAAGACACCGGACCTGACGCTTGTCGAGCCGGAGGAAATCGCGTCGTGGGCCCGCGGACGGGGCATGATCGGAATGAAGACAGAGGAGGCCGCCGCCGCCGATCCGTTTGCCACAGCTTCAGACACTGATGACGACGGTACGGGAGGCACGGATATTACGGCTGATGCCAAGGCTGATTTCGCTTCGTCGATAGAATACGGTTCGCTCGGAACGGCCAACGACCAGATTGGCGTCAACCATGGCGGACTGAAAAAGGAAGTCGTTGTTGAGGCGGCGGTTGTCTTTTCGGATGGCATTGTCGGCGGAAAGCAGCTCACATACAACGGCGGTCGCTATTTCATAGATATTCCGCCGTTCTATGGCACGGCCATATTGAAACTGACGGCATATGAGGAGAAGGATTCTTTGAAGAAGGCGATGGCATCACACGCAGACGTCGATGTGTCCAAGGAAGACGCTTATCCGGACTTTTATGTGAAGCGCGACATGTTCTATCCGGTATTCGCCGCAAAATACGGATACTATCAGACCCATTGCCCGGAGATACGGACGTCGCTCGACCTCGGTCGTCCGGACAGCCTGTCGTCAATGGAGACGGAAGACCACTTGCTCCGGAACCTTGACGTGAAGGGCAAAAAGCGTGGCCGTCGGGCCATCGACTACACCAAACCGGCCTACGTCATGGATGCGTACGACCTGTATAACGACATCACGGACTACGGATTGAGTTTCGGAATGTACGATATGAGACAGTTTCCGGTGCAGATTGCACGTTATCTTTACGGTAACATGGGCCGCTACAAGCGTTATAACATCGCAGGGCGCATTGACCGTTACACCTATTACCGTACGTTCAATCCCGACGGCAATCTTGGTTCGGCCGCATCGGGAATGAGCACTATGATGGACAACCGCAATCCGCGGGCATTCTATGAAAAACTGCGGCTGAAGAGCCTTCATCAGATTCGTGTATATACGGACTATGAACCGCGTAACAGTGACGTTGAACTTGAGATGAGCCGCACGACAGCGGATGTGACCGTTGAGATGGTTCCGTTTAAGGATGGCGGTGTACAATATACGTTCCGTGACCGCCATATCGTGCTCAAAGGCTTCAACGAAGCGGCCGCTTTCTACAATCCGGACTACAGCAACCGCAATCCGAAGGCACCGGCGGACTACCGCCGTACGCTCTACTGGAATCCGAATGCTGTCACCGACAGTGAAGGACGGCTGACGGCGAAGTTCTATAACAACGGCAAGGAAACGCGGATAAAGGTCTCCGTGGCCGGAATAACGAAAGAAGGGAAGTTCGTGTATTAAAATAAAAAAGCGCTCCACGGAGCGCTTTTTTTATGAAAGTAGTTATAGCTCACTGAGGTCGCTCTCTTCATGAGTTAAAAGAGCGACCTCGGGAAGGCTGTTTAGAGATTCTTCAAGAACTCGATTTCAATGATTTTCAGGGCGTTATTGCCCTTCTGTTTCTTCTCATTGTTCTTGCTGTCCATCTCCTGCACGGCTCCGAAAGCATCCTTTGTTGTGCTTGAACCGAGCGAACGGATGGTGTACTGGCTTGCTTTCGGGGCGTTCTTGAGCGGAATGTGGATGTAGCTCAGAGACTTGGGCGTCCATCCTTCCCACACTTTCACGTCGCCGGCATAGACTGCTATCGGGTAGGTCGTCATGCGGAAACCCTTCATCTTGATGCAGATGTCGTCAATATGAGTATCTTCGGCCAGCGTATATGTAATCCACGCCTTGTCCAGCTCCTTGCTGCTTTCCCATGAAGTGTTCTCGTAGGTGTCGTAGCTGAGTTTCACGTCGTTGCCGCTGCCGGCTTCGGCCGATACTATCTGTACACCGCGGCGCCACTGTTTGAACGACGGTTCGGCCGGTGTCTCACCGCGGTCAAGACGACTTTTCAGTCCGTCAGACGGGCGATAAGTGGTCAGTCCGCCTTCAACGACGATGGCATTTGTGTTCAGCGTCAGCGTTGCGGCATCCATACCCACGGCTTTTGCCGTCAGTGTAACCTTGCCGGCCTTTGTCAGCGAGCGCAGCATGATGCGGTTGACACCACATTCCACCGGCAGCGTGTCGCACAGAGCGTGGTTGTCCTTGCCCTTAGCCACGCCTCCGCGCCATTCGGCCGGTCCGGCGAGAGAGAATTTCACAAGCCTGTTGTCCAGCGGACAGCGGCGTCCCTGCTTGTCAACAACCTCAACCTCAACCAGCGCCAGATCGTTTCCGTCGGCCTTCCAGCCCGTCGGGTTCTCTATCGGTGTGAGGCGGATATGGTCCGGCTCGCCTGCCGTTTCCAGTGTGTATGCCGACTCCTGACGTCCGTTGCGGTCCAGTCCGATTGCTGTCAGCTTGTCAGCGTTGTGTTTTACGTTTTTGAAGATATGAAGGAACTTATATTTATGCTCGTCAGCGGCTATGCGGCGGCCGTTCAGCTCCAGCACCACGCTGTCGCTCGTCGATACGACATAGACCGTGGGCACGGTGAAATCTCTGTCATAGTTCCAGTGGCCTACGATATAGGTGCGCGGTTTCAGGTCGTCAACCCAGCCGTCCCACATCACCTGATGGGCGAAGAAAGCATCCTTGGGAACGCGCATCGGGTCGACCACGCCGCTCACACGGTAGTTGTCAGCCGAACGGCCGTGTGTCTGTGTGTCGCTGAATACAATCTTCACGCCGCCCGAATTGACCTTCGTTCCGCTTCCCGGGCGTTCCAGCCAGTAGTCATACCAGCGGCGCACAAGCTCCACGGCGAACTCGTCGTTGTTGTGGTTGTAGGCATCAGCGGGTGCATTTCGGTAGAGCGGGCCGTCGCCTTCCTTGTGGAAGGGATAGCTCCACGAGTTCCAGTACCAGCGCAGAGCCTCGTCGCGGCAATACTCCATCATCCACATCGGCTTCGTGTCGCTCTTGTTCACATAGAGCATTTCGCCGCCATATTCAGCCTCCGGCCTGTCAAGCATCTCTCGGCTGCCGATTGCGCGTCCGCCGTTGGGGTCATACTGGTCGCGTATGGCCTTCATCGCCACCATGTGGTCGGCCGAAATCTTCTGGTTGCCGCACTCATAGAAGATGACACTCGGGTTGTTGCGGTTGTATATGATAGCGTCGCGCATGACCTCCTCACGGTGTTCCCAGCGCCGTCCCTCAACGTCCTTCTCAGCATCTCCGGCCGGCATGGCCTGTATCAGTCCCACGCGGTCACATGATTCCACGTCCTGTTTCCACGGCGCCACATGCATCCAGCGTACCACATTGCCGCCGCTTTTCACCTGCAGATCGTTCGAATAGTCGCTGAGCCATGCCGGAACGGACATGCCCACGCCGGGCCACTCGTTGCTCGTGCGCTGTGCATAGCCGTGGACCATCAGCACCCTGTCGTTCAGATAGAACATTCCGTTCCTGAACTCTGTCTTGCGGAAGCCGGTTGTTGTGACAACGGGGTCGTCGTCTCCTCCTTTTGCTCCGTTCTCGTCCTTCTGGCTTAATTTCGTGGTCACGTCATACAGATAGCCATAGCCCCAGCTCCAGAAGTGGAGTCCGAAGGCGCGTGCTTCGGCTTTGAGGATGGCCGTGGAGTGGGGTGCTATGGTCACTTCTTCGCTCGAGAAGCCGCAGACATTTCCTTTTCCGTCGCGCTCGTCGACCGACACCGAGAGGCTGCGTGTCACGGGGCTGTCAGTCTCGTTTCTCACTTCGCTCTCCACACAGATGGTTGCCGCACGTCCGGCTATATCAAAATCCTTGGCGTAGACATATACACCAGTCGTCTTGAGATTGCTGTATAAAGGGAGTGTCTGGTAGACATTGTCCGCTATATGGAGCCATACGTTTTTCGGCAGACCGCCATAGTTGGCGTTGAAATTATTGTTGTTCCATTGGTATGTGGAGCCTGTGGCGCGCTCATGGTAGTTCCAGTCGTTGTCCGTGCGTACCTCTATCGTGTTTTTCCCTTTTTTCAGATAAGGCGTGAGGTCGAATCCGAAAGCCATCACTCCGTTCTCGTGAAGACCGACCACTTGGCCGTTGACAGTCACTTCGGCTGCCTGGCGTGCGCCCTCGAATTCGATGAATACGCGCTTGCCCTCCGCTCCTTTTGGCAGTGTGAATGTCTTCCTATACCATATAACAGAGTCGCTCAGTTCCTTGATGCCCACCTTGTAGGCCTCGTTTTCATTCCACGCGTGCGGCAGCGTCACCGTCTGCTTCTGTTTGTCAATTTTCCAACCGGAGTTGAAGTTGTAGGTCTCGCGTGCCTGCATGCCGACAGAGCCGGCGATGGCCGCAGCGAGCATAAGGCTTTTAAAGTTAATTCCCATATTCCTGTTGATTATTTTTGTTTGTTTCGTATCGCAAAGATACTCTTAAATAATCACAGAAATATGGGAATTCTGTACGAATATCGGGACAATAGTCCGTAATTACCGTTTTATGGCGGATTTTTGTCGGTGTCCCTTTTCATTTCTATCGTTTCAGCAGTTTCTTGGTGAATGTGCCTTCGCCTGACTCAACCTTCAGCATATAGATGCCTGCAGGCAGATGGCCGAGACCTCCTATCTCGAGCGGAGCGGAATAACCAATCTCGCTGTCGAGTCCGAACACCTGTGCGCCGGCCATGGTGTAGATGGCTATGCGCACGTTCTGAGCCTTTTTGAGGTTGAAGTTAAGCACGACGCGGTCGGTCATCACACCTCCTGCGAGGCTCACCCAGTCATTCTGAGTGTCGCCGCTGACGCCCTGAATACCGGTCGGGTCAACACAGTGAACGAGGATGGTGTCGTTGCGTGTCAGCTTGTCGGCAACGTTGGCTCCGCTCTTGATGACCATCTTATAGGTTCCGAGCATCTTCGGTGTACATTCTACCTTGATTGTCTTTGTGGCGATGTTGCGCGTGAACGTAAATCCGTCAACAGGTGTAGTGCCTGTTTTCTTTGTTCCGTCGGGAGCTTCTGTGCTGTAGAGCGACGGTGTAGTACAGTTGTTCCATACAAATTCAATCGGTTTGATTGACGAGCCGAGGCCGACGGTCTGCTCGAAAGCGCCTTCGCCCGTCAGCGTATATGTCGTTGCATATAGGTTCGGGAGATAGTATCCGAGGTGAGGCGGTTGGTTGTAGCCGACGTTCTGCCATGCCACGCCCATACGGTATACATGGTCGTGCATCAGTGTGGGCACGCGGAACGATGTTTCCACGTTCGTTGTGAATATGTTCAGTGCTGCACCCGTGCTGCCGTCCCAGAGGATCAGTTCTTCACGCCAGTCGCCAAGGATGTCAGCCAACAGGTTTGGAGTCTTCTTTGTGCTGTTGCATGTTGACGAGTTTGCTATGTCGTAGAAGTTCTTTCCGCTCTTAGGATAGATGCGGCTCGTTCCGTTTCCGTTCCACTTGTCCATCTGGTTTCCGTCCAGCACCTCTTCCTGCAGATCGCCGTCCCAGTAGGCGCGGAAATTCACAGACGTGTTCTTCGTGCTGATGACCTCGCCGGTAGTGGCGCTGCGTATCTGACGGTCGCTGGCCGAGCAGAACTCAGCTCCAGGATTTGTCGCGTCAATGTCGGCAGCCAGACCGCGTCCGTTGTCGCCGCTGCTTGTCGCTGAATAGAGAATTTCACCTGTAGCAGCGTCGTGAAGGTCCCATCCGTAGGGCGATTCCTCGTGAACCTGAAATACCTCCAGACCCGGGCGGCTTGGCACGAGGTCGCTCACGTGGATGGCATCGCCGTGGCCGAAGCCTGTGGCATAGAGCAGTTTGCCGTCGTTGTTGAGGGCGGCCGAACCGAAGAGGATTTCGTCGCATCCGTCACCGTCGACGTCGGCCACGGAGATGTTGTGGTTTCCGTTGCCGTACATGGTCTTGCTGCCGGTGCCTCCGCGTGTGTTTGTCGTATATACCTTCGATGTCATGTTCCAGTTGGCGTCATAGTGTTCTGCCTTTGTTCCGGAAACAGAAGCGTGGAGCCATTTCGTCTTCAGCTCGCTGCCGTCGAAGTCTACAGCCCAGAGATAGGCTCGTGTATAGTAGCCGCGCACCATGACAGCGCTCGCATTTTTGTCAGCTCCGTCAAGATGGGCCACGCAGGCCAGATAGCGCTCGGAGCGGTTTCCGTAGTTGTCGCCCCAGAAATTCTTGTCGGACGGGTGGGCGCCCACCTTGTTATATGTTCCCGCGCGGTTTGGGTTATACCATATCGTGTGTACGGCCTTTCCTGTCTCGCCGTTGAAGACGGTGAGATATTCCGCTCCGCTGAGAACATGGCCACTGGTGTTGTAGTATTGTGCTGTATTGTTATGTGCTTTGATTGCAGCGTCCGTTGCTGCCTGATTTACGTATTCGCCCTGTCCGTCGATGGAGCCGGGGGCAGTCTTGCAGATAAGTTCCGCCTTTCCGTCGCCGTCAAAGTCGTAGACTAAGAACTGGGTGTAGTGGGCACCGGCGCGGATGTTGTTTCCGAGGTCAATGCGCCAAAGTTTTGTTCCGTCGAGCTTGTAGCAATCCAGGAGCACGTTGCCTGTCCACTCGTCAGAGCCGGAGTCGGCATGGCCGTTGTCCTGAGAGTTGCTTGGGTCCCATTTGAGAATTATCTCATATTCGCCGTCGCCGTCAACATCGCCCACGCTACAGTCGTTCGGAGTATAGCTATAGGTATATCCCTTGATGTTTTTGCCGTCGGCCGGCTTGTCCAATGGCAACTGCCTGTAGATGTCGTCGAATACCATCGCTTCGTCCGATGTCTCGACAATCTCGCCGTTGACCTTTGTCACAATCTGATATTTCTTTCCGGCATTTCCCGTCGTGTGAACGAAATTGGTCTTGTCGCTGATGTCGCTCTTGACCACAACTCCGTCGCAGAGCACGTCAAACGTCGTGTTCGGCTGGTCCGTGCCTAAGAAGCGCCAACTGATGAACCGTCCCGTACCTGATGTTGTCGGCACGGAAACTACGCCGCGCGTGAGTTTCTCCATTTGGCCCGCGGGCGTGTTTTGGGCTTCAGCCCCACTAATCCCCGCCATGAGCAGGGCTAATGCGTAAAGTTTTCTTTTCATAAATTTAGTATGATCGGTTTTTAGTAAATAGCGTTTACTGTAAAAGCGTGGGCGCGCTGATTAATTTCAGTCTGAACGTCTGTAAAATATACCCACAGGCTTTTTTATTTTGCAAATTTAATAATAAATATTTAGAATGTTTATCTGTTATATCAGAAAATGGCGTCTTTTTGGCAAAACTTACGGTTTGGCGGTTTTGCCTTCTGATTGTCCTGGCGATTGCCTTATGCGCTTGTCATGTTGCCTTTTGTGCTGAATTATATGGTTGTATATGTCGTGTATTGATGTTGTTCATGTGTGGCTCTCAACTGTTAAAAACTCAGAATTAAGCGGACAAACGCCTCAAAATCCTTGCGTTATTCAGAAATTAAAATCCTGCGGTCGCAAATTCGCGAGTTTTGCGCGTGCATCTTTTATTGTTTGACGTACAGTGTGTTACGGCAAAAATATTGGGAGTGTGCACTTTTTTTGTACGCTTTTCTTCTGCCGTAAGGGCCTTACGACTTTGCGGCGGCGGCCTTACGGCGTTGCAACAAGGCCGCCGTCATCATTCAACAACGGCCCCGTTGTAGAGTCGTAAGGCCCTTACGGTCAGGCGGCGGACGGATTTTCGGAGAAAAACGGAGATAAAACTGGAAAACGACGGCATTTTTTCGTTCCGCCATTTCTATTTTATGATTTTTCAAGTGTTAAATTCCGCGATATTATCATGACAGATGGAATTGTCTGAAAAGTCCTCAGGGGAGTGTATGGCAAAGCCATGGGATAATAGGGGAATGGTGTTACAGGACCCTACAATTTGTCAGACTTGTAGGGACATCGTTTTGTGATGCCATCGGTTATCTACTTATTGCTTCAACGTGTCAAAGTCACGTCATGGCATTGTCAAGCACAAGAGCCTTTTTGTTGGTTATCTACTTGTTGCGTCAACGCGTCAAAGTCACGTCATGGCATTGTCAAGCACAAGAGCCTTTTTGTTGGTTATCTA
>CAMVUM010000037.1 GCA_947170725.1 uncultured Prevotella sp. | reverse complement strand
ATGGCATTTCAGGATTACAAACCGAAGCTGGGAGTTCTACATAGCCCGTTTATTTGACGATTATTAACATAATATGCATATTTTTGTTACAATATGAAAGAAAAAAACATATATAATACAATAATTATGTAAGCAAAAGATGTTGCTCCGGATTTTCTTCACGACATGAACGTGAGAAACGTCACACAAAAGCATTGAATACACAACCACAAAACGTCAAACCCTTGCTAACAAAAGACGCAGTATAAAAGCAAATTTCAAAGAATTGCCGAAAAACATATATCACATTATTTATATAACTTTGCAACCGAATAATGACGTAATTAAGAAAACCTTTGTATGTAAAGACTCTACGTCATTGATTTGACATTACAGTAAAAAGCATTATACAATCATATTAACTAATCAAAAGCAAAATTTATGAAGAAAGTTTTATCTTTAGCATTGCTCCTGCTGACATCGTTCGGTGCCAACGCACAGGAAGCAAGAAAAGTTTGGGACTTCACGAAGGGTTTCAGCGAAACTACGCTGGCCAACCTTGCTTCCGACACAGAGAACTGGACCGACCAGTCGGCTTCAGGCTTCTATGAAAGCAAGGCCCGTACAGCAGGTCCACTGACAGCAAAGGTCGGTGACGAACTCTGGGAAGCACCCGAAACCCAAGGTCTGGTCTTCGGCGCAACATCTGCCAAGCACCTCTGCGTTCAGTTTTCGTCAGATCTCAGACCCCACATCTGGCTCAACGGCGGTAAATCACAAGACTGCGTGACCATTCCGCAGGTTCCCGCCGGTGAGAAAATTACCGTCGTCTATGGTTCACACAAGAACACGGAAGAGCGCGGCTTCAAGGTTTCAACATCCGGTGTTGTCAGCGCTGAAGACTTCACCACCGCTACATTCAAGACCATGCTGACCGACACGGTTGTTCTCGTGAACACCAACGCTGAAGCCATGGACGTCAAGCTCACCGCTACCAGCGGTATGCACTACTACTACATCTGCATCGGCGATGCTCCCCAGAAAGATGCCAAGACAAAGGTCGCATACCTCTATGACTCAAGCTTCCCCGGCTACGAACTCGGCACCGACAAGAGCCACGACATCATTATGGCCTATGTACCCGAGCAGATCGAGAACGCAGAAATTCTCGACATTGACATCAACAATACGGACGTCGACATCGACTCACTCCGCAACCTCGATGTCGTGATCATCAGCAATGCCATCAACCCCGTAAACCCCTACGTAAACACCATCAAGAGCGCTATCGCATATGTGCCGATGCTCAACCTGAGCACAAGCCTCTATGAGACATGGGGATACGGCAAGGCTGCAGAAGGCGAAGACAACGCCATCTACATTGCTCCCAATGCCCAGAAGTCTCTCATCTTCTGTGACGCTGACGGCCAGACTTTCCTTGACGAGGAAGGCGTAACAGCCATCTATTATGACACTCCCGTGGCCGGATACACAGTAGAGGAAGGAACATACTTTGCTAAGGACAGCGTATGGGCAAAGGCCGGAAACGGTGTCAACGCCATCCACGTCCACAACGAGGGCCGCAACACATACATGATGATGCCCACTGTTTTCGGTGCAGACGCTGACTTCGCTGACGAATACGAGACATACATGAGCAACATCATCGTTATGCTTTATGGCACGAAGAAGGAACTTCAGAACACAGCCAAACCCACCGCTACACAGACTTTCCATCATCAGACAACTACTGTGACGCTGAAGAGTCTCACCAACGGTGCCGTCATCTACTACACCATAGACGGAACCGAGCCGACACTCGAAAGCCCTGTCTACACAGAGCCGCTCGAAATCAGCACTGCCGGTGTGACTGTTAAGGCTATTGCCATGGCTGACGGCTATTTCGTCAGCGACGCATCAAGCACTGAAATCGAAATCCACGAGCTGGCAGTCGCTCCTTCTATCTCTGTTGCCGAGAACGACGGATACAGCGAGATTACTCTCATTCCGGCTAACGAGGGCGACGTTATTCTCTATAACTTCACCGGAAGCGACCTCGCCACAGCATCTGCTACATACGACGGTACCCCCATCACTGTCAAGAAGCACACGACTATCACAGCCATGACCGCCGAGCAGGGCAGCTATCTCCAGTCTGAGACAGTATCTCAGTTCGTAAAGGTTCAAAATGAAAAGGTGCGTCTGGATGTCGTTTCTCACATGGACGCAGACGGTGCAGCATGGACTCCCGCTTCGGCCAACCCGACATACTTCAACACCAAGGCCGGCCATGCCTACTATAGCGACATCGTTACCGGAACAGACGAAGAAGGCAATGCCATCTACGAGCCCGCCAACGAACTCGTTAACGTTAATACTCTGAAGGGCTGGGAGGTCAACACCTACGGTCAGGTTGTATTCTGGCAGAACAACTCTCCGACACACAACGTCGGTGACGGTGGCGGATATAATCCCGAGACAGCTCTTGACGACAGCAATGAAGCGACAAAATCCTGCATCTCGTTCGGTGGAAATGGCGCAGCCAACTCTGACGGTGTAAGCGGTCCGAGTTTCACTGGCTGGATTCAGAGCACCGAGGCTTTCCAAGGTCCGTTCGACCTCGTTTCGTTCATCTCTACTACAGGTAGCGGCGCTGTCGATGTGTTCGCATACGTAACGACTGACACGCTGAACGGCGAGTGGAATGAACTTGGCAAGTTGGAGACCGGTACGGTTAAACGCCTCTGGAAGCAGACCACTCTCAGCTATGAGGGCACAGACATGGTTTTCGTGAAGGTTTGCGGTAAGAGCGGTGCTAGTGTCTTCGACCTCTACATCAAGAACGAGGGCGAGCTGTCAAAGGACTACATCACCGGCATCCAGAACGTGAATGCAGGCAAGGCTGCCGAGGGCGAGGTTATCCGCACGATGATCTACAGCATCAACGGCACGCAGCTTGACAAGGCTGGCAAGGGCATCAATATCGTCAAAGAGGTTTATGCCAACGGCGCTGTCAAGACAAAGAAGGTCATGATTAAATAATCAATAGCTCTCAAGTAAGAGGATTCAAATATCCGATTACGCCCATCCGGGCCTCTTCCACACATTAGGAAGAGGCCCGTTTTTTTCATACAGGCAGAGATGAAGCCACAAGTGGAAATGAATGACAGCCCGAGCGGCACAGAGATGATACCCAAGCGACGCAGAAAAATGCACAAAAGCTGTGGATAAAACCAAAAAATCAAGTCGAATAGCAAATAACACAGAGCTTTCACTGACCATTATTCGATGATTTTATCTACCTTTGCAGCCAAAACACTGTAATTTTGAAATGCCTTTATCACAAGACCGAATATCGGTAACTACAAATTAATCAAAATTCAGACATCATATTAACATTATATTTATAACTAAAACGTAATAAATGAAGAAGTTTTTATCTCTTTCCATGCTTCTCGCATTGGCTCTTTGCGCAAACGCACAGCAGCGGAAGACATGGGATTTCACAAAGGGCATCAGCGATGAAACTCTGGCCAACCTGGAGGCTGATGGCGCCTGGACCGTCACATACAATGATGACGGCAGTTTCAGACAGGCCGTAGACGCATCCAAGATCTACGGAGAGATGACCGCCAACGGCGTTGTCATCGAAGAGCTTAGCGGCATCAAGTTCGGCAACGGCGGTCTGTCAAACGCCAACAACTGGATTATCGGCAGTAACAAGTTCCGCATGAGCCGCAAGAACGAGTCTTTCTCACTGCGCGTTGCTCCTGGACAGACCATCACAATGAAGGCCAGAAGTGCCAACTCTACGGCTACCGACCGTGGTTTCGTGGGAGATTCCAACATGGAATACGTCTCCGGTCCGGAGAACGGAGTGTGCCCCGGTGGAAACATCGAGGCTGAAGGACGTGACGAAAGAGGCGACTTCACTCTGGTATGGAAGGTATTTGAGAGCATCGACGGACTGGAGGGTGACTCACTCGACGTGACTATCACGGCTTCTCCTAACGGTGGTCTCGACATCTCCCTTATCCAGATTGACAAAGGTGACGAAACCGAGACGACAGGCAAGAACAAGATTGCCTATCTCTATGACTCAAGCTACCCGAGCTACGACCTCAAAGCAGACCGCAGCTTCAACGTCATTTCCTCCGTCGTTCCCGAGTTGTTCAACGACACAGAGGTCGTAACCATCGACGCCAACAACAACACTGACGTTGATATCGACTCTCTTCGCAACCACAATGTCGTTATCGTCAGCAACGCCATCACAGCCACCAATCCCTACGTAGCCACCATTAAGGAGGCCATAGCATACGTTCCGATGCTCAACCTGAGCACGAGCCTCTATGAGACATGGGGATACGGCAAGGCTGCTGAAGGCGAGGACAACTTAATCTATGTTGCTCCCAAGGCTCAAACATCACCGATATTCTTCGACGCTGACGGCGTAACTTTCCTTGACGAGGATGGCATTACAGCTATCTATTATGATACTCCCGTGGCCGGATACACAGCCGAGGAAGGAACATATTTCGCAAAAGACAGCGTATGGGCAAAGGCAGGAAACGATGTCAACGCTATCCACGTACACAACGACAGCCGCAACGCCTACATGATGTTGCCAACTGTTTTCGGTGCTGACGAGGACTTTACTGACGAATATGAGGCTTATCTCGCAAACATCATCAATATGCTCAACGGAACAAAGAAGGCCTTGACAAAGACCGCCAAGCCTTCTGTCGCACAGGTTTTCAACAACCTGAGCACAACCGTCACACTGAAGAGTTCTACCGGTAGCGCCGTGATCTACTACACTCTCGACGGAACCGAGCCGACTATGGAAAGCACCATATACACCGAGCCGTTTGAAATCGCTAATGCCGGCGTAACCGTTAAGGCTATCGCAAAGGGTGACGGCTATTATCTCAGCGACCTCACCGAGACAGCCATCGAGATTCACGAGCTTGCCAAGGCTCCCGCAATCTCTGTTGCCGAGAACGACGGAAACACCGAGATTACGCTCATTCCGGCTAACGAAGGCGAAACAATCTACTACAACTTCACAGGAAGCAACGCCATTACGGCTTCTTCTATGTATGAAGGAACTCCCATCACTCTGACCAAACACGCTACCATCACAGCCTTCACTGCTGCATACGACACATATCTGCAGTCAGAGACAACCTCACAGTTCATCAAGGTTCAGAACGAAAAAGTCCGCATGGACGTCGTTTCACACATGGACGCCAAGGCTTCCGTATGGACTCCTGCATCGGCCAACCCGACCTACTACAACGGCAAGAACGGCCACGCTTACTATAGCGACATCATCGTCACTGACGCCAACGGCGAGCCTATCCTCAGCGAGGACGGTGACGTCACATACGAGCCTGCCAACGAACTCGTGAACGTAAATCCGCAGAACGGCTGGGAAATCAACACCTACGCTCAGGCCATGTTCTGGCAGAGCAACAACCCGACCCACAACGTCGGCGACGGCGGTGGATATAACCCCGAGACGGCTCTCGACGACAGCAACGAAACTACCAGCGGATGTATCTCGTTCGGTGGAAACGGTGCCACAAACTCTGACGGCATCGGCGGTCCTAACTTCACAGGCTGCATTCAGAGCACAGAGGCTTTCCAGGGTCCGTTCGACCTCGTTTCGTTCATCTCTACAACAGGTAGCGGCGCAGTCGACGTATTCGCATACGTGACAACCGACACACTGAGCGGCGAATGGAATGAGCTTGGCAAGCTGGAGACCGGTACAGTGAAGCGTCTGTGGAAGCAGACCACTCTCAGCTATGAGGGCACAGACATGGTTTTCGTGAAGGTTTGCGGTAAGAGCGGTGCTAGTGTCTTCGACCTCTACATCAAGAACGAGGGCGAACTGTCAAAGGACTACATCACCGGTATCCAGAACGTGAATGCAGGCAATGTTGCCGAGGGCGAGGTTATCCGCACGATGATCTACAACATCAACGGCACGCAGCTTGACAAGGCTGGCAAGGGCATCAACATCATCAAGGAGGTTTATGCCAACGGTGCTGTCAAGACAAAGAAGGTCATGGTAAAATGAGCCTTAACACCCGATAATTAAACTTATAAACACAATCCGGGTCGCTTCCAACGGTAGGAAACGACCCGGATTTGTTTTTTATAGACTTGGTTTTAATAAGTAGACAGAGACTATTTATTTATACATTGAACACAGAGACACGGAGACACAGAGTTATATTGCCCTCTGTGTCTCCGTGTCTCTGTGTTCAAGAATATATTATAAGGTATTTATGAATATCTTTGTAAAGTAAACGCGAAGTGTAGTTCATTGCAACAAGTCTTCACACCTTTGCGTTTAAACGACAAAACTACTGTCTATTTGCCTCTATCTCCGTTTTCTTCATTCCACCTTTCCACCACCTCATCAATTCCGATGTCCAGCAGTCGCATATTTCGGAACATCTCAGGGAGCGTGCGGTCAACGAATTCGCGGCGGCGGGCCTGCATGATGGTATCGCGAGCCTCGGGACTGACGAAATAGCCGAGGCCACGGCGGTTGTAGATGATGCCGTCACGTGCCAGCGCGTCATATGCCTTGACGGCCGTGTTTGTATTCACTTCGAGCATGACAGCATATTCACGCACGCTCGGTATGCGTCCGTCGGCACCGTAGGTTCCAGCCAGAATCTCGTCGCAGAGGCGGTCGGCCATCTGCAGATAGATAGCCTTATCGTTGCTGAAAGTCACTGTCATAGGTTTATCCATTTGTTGTTAATCACCTGCATACGGCGGTATATCCGGTATGCGCACCAGTAGCAGAGCACGGTCAGGGCGCCGAAGAAGAATGGGAATATGCGGGTAGGCTTTATAACATCGCCGATCATGACGTTCACCGAGTAGGGACTGACATTCAGCCAGCCCAATATGAGTCCGATGGCAATCAGGGAGAACGTCGTGGACAGCAGCGCATGACGGCGGAAAAGCGAGCCGCCAAGGATATATAAAGCATGGACGAACAACGCCATGGAAGCGAATGTCGCCATATTCCACAGCCCTTCTGTAATGTCACGTGCGTAGAACATCCGATCGTCCCTTCCCGTCAGCAGCCCTGTGATGCCGTCGTATAGCTCGCCCATGCCCGTGAGCACGACCGAACTGAACATGCGCGGACCGACAATGAGGCAGATGACGAGGCGCAGTACGTCGGCGATTACCGAGGCGGCGAAGAACATAACGAAGAAGCCAACAGTGGCATAAAGCAGCCGTGCGAGGAATTTCTCTGCCGGCGAGGCAGGAAGCATGATGAAGGCTATTCGTTGCTGCCGTGTTTTCATGCAGACGAATATAAGGCCGGCGCCCGCAAGCATGAAAAACACTAAAGCTGTGTTTGTGAACGCCACCAGCTCCAACAATCTTTTCTGCCACTGGTCGGGGATGCTATATATAGTGTCATAAGCATGCGTGCTCAACTCATACATCAGCAGCAGACCGAGAGCCATACTGAGCACGATGCGGACCGACGACTTCCAGTTTGTCATCAGATCCCAACGGACCATTAGTCCGAAACGTTTCAAGTCAAATCCTTTTTCCATAATGAGATTTCCTTTCTTTTTTTGTGTTCTTTTATTCTTTTTAATTCTGAACCGGCGGCGGCCGGGTCTCTGACCGGACTGACGGCAATTCTATGGCAACAACGTCCGTCGCCATCCGCAGCAGGCCCGCCACGCCACGAGAAGACAATATCCTGAAGAACAGCCCGAAATTTTTTCAAAGCCAGCTCTTCACACCAGTTCTATATCAGCCGCTGCTGGACGGCATTGAAGAGCAATTCGAGGTTGAGCTGCGTCTCGGCCATGCCCTCCCGGCGGGCCGCAATCACGGCGTTGCCCTGCAGCGACGGCTCGGCATAGATGACGTCGTCTGACGCGCTGCCCGACTGTCGCAGCTCGAAGGAATAGCGCGAGCACAGATCGGCCACGGAGGCGTCGAGCCGAAGACCGTCAGTGTCGACCATGACAACATGGTCAAGAAGCTGTTCGACGTCGTGCACCTGATGGGTAGATATGATGACGATGCGGTCGTCGGTCATACTGTTGGCCACCACGCGGCGGAAACGGCTTTTCGAGGGGATGTCAAGTCCGTTGGTAGGCTCGTCCATGATGAGCACCCGGGTGCCCGAAGCGAGGGCGAAACTCATATAGACTTTCTTCTTCTGACCCATCGACAGCTCGCCCAGACGAAGCGACAGCGGGAGGTCGAAGTCGCGCAGGCAGGCATCGAGTATCTCGCGGCTGAAATGCGGATAGAACGGGGCGTTCACCCTCACGTAGCTGTCGAGCGTCACCGGCGGCAGGTCAAACTCTTCGGGCACGAGGAATATCTCGCGCAGCTGCTCAGGACGGCGCAGACGGGTCTCGACGCCGTCGAGCGTTACGCGCCCCTGACGCGGACTGAGCAGTCCGGCGATGAGATAGAGCAGTGTCGACTTGCCCGTTCCGTTGCGACCCAAAAGACCGTAGATATTGTTCCCGCGCAACGTCAGACTGAAGTCTTTCAAGACGTCGCCCGACTTGCCCTCACCACTCTTTTTGCCAGGAAGGAAGCCAATACGGCTGCCATACCCGAAACTGATATTACTGATTTCAATCATATATATATTGGTTTTTGTTGGTTCTATTTGTGTACCACTATAATAGTACACTGCAAAAGTAAAACATTTCGACCGTTCCGCAAAACTTTCCGCCGCCTTTTTTCGGTGCCGCGCATTTTTTTAACATTTCATATTTATTCCAAAAAGGAAAACCGGCTGAATTTGTTCATGACGCCACAACACCGCGTTTCTGTCCCGACAAAGAGCTGATACCATGGTGTTGTGACGCCTTGAATGGCATCAGACAGAATTTCCATCATAAAAGACGACGTTTGCCGTGTCACAATAATATCACGGAATTTAACACTTGAAAAAATTAATTCTGGAACGCACCAAAGCCGAAACTTTGACATTCCGCCCTCACCGTCATCCGGTTTTCTTGTCGCTGTCGGGCCGGGAGGCTCTCCCGGCCCGGCGAAAGCAGCCTTATTGCATGGTGACGGCGGCCCCGTTGCAATGCAGTAAAGGCTCCGTTGCAACCCCGTAAGGGCCTTACGGCAGAATAAAAACCGACAAAAAGAATGCACACTCCTACTGAATTGGCCGTAACTCACAGAAACTCAGAGAGAAAAAGATGCACGCGCAAAACTCGTGAATTTACGGCCAAAAGATTTTTATTTCAGAATATCGCAAGGATTTCAAGGCATTTGTCCGTATAATTCCGAGTTTTTAACAGTTGTAAGAAGACAGACAACCATTCATCAACCACAACCTGTATAGCGTATTCGTTATCCTTGTAGGGATGCACTCCGGCGAAGCCGCAATGTCGGTTGTCGGCATACATTCTTATGGCTGAATCGGGGTTCAGCCATAAGAAGGGTTGGATTCCAATCAAGTTAATTGCGGAATAGTTGCGGAATCTGCGTGGATGAAAGGAATTGTAGAGACTTCACACCGTGACGTCTCCAATGGAAGAGATGGCTTATTCAGCGGGATAATTCAACGCAAAGACCGCAAAGACAATACCGTTCCAAACTACAGCATATTATCTTTGCGGCCTTGCGGTCTTAACGTTGAATGAAACCGATGAATTAACCGGTTGGACTATCTCTAAAAAAACTATTCACAAACAGCCGTTCATCGGCAGCGTTCATACCACTCCCTCAATGCGCCGCGCGGAACACCGCGGCCAACGAGGGCGTCAAGCTCGTCGCGGGCCTCATCCTTGCGGCCAAGCAGCAGAAGAATGTCCGTCCGGGAAATGGCGAAATCAGTGTTGTCGGGAGCCAGACGGCAGGCCAGAGTCCAGTCGTAGAGAGCGGCGTCGTAGAACGAAAGGTCACGCTCCAGCGATGCACGTGACGCATAGACCACGGCACTGTCGGGATATAGCTCGACGAGACGGTTGAGATGGTCCATAGCCTCAGACATGCGCTGCATCTTCACACAGACATGAGCCAGCCCGAGCATGGCCTCCATGCTGCGCGGAACGACGCCGAGGAAACCTTCATAGTCACGACGCGCAAGGTCGTAGCGGCGCAGATTGGTGTTGGCGTAGGCCCGATAGAAAAGTGCGGCGGGATTCTTTGGATCGTGGTCAAGCACGATGCTGTATTCGTCAGCGGCATACTCCCACTGCCGCAGCTCCAGATTGATGGCCGCCTTGCGCAGATGGAGGTCGGAAGAATAAGGAGAAGAGGCTATCCGCCTGTTGATGACGGACAGCGAGTCACGCCATTGTCCCGGTGTCTGGGCGCTGACGGCCGACACCGAAGACAACAGCATGACAACAAACAGAAGTTTCTTTCCTAACCACATTTATGCGTTCTTGATATATTCCACAATCCATGCGCCGACCTCCTTCGTTCCGTATTTGGCTCCGCCCTCAATCTGAATCTCAGGCGTGCGGACGTTGGCGTCAAGCGAAGCGTCGACCGCCCGGCGCACGAGAGCGCCCTCGTCCTTGAGGTCGAAGTACTCGAGGAGCATGGCCACTGAAAGAATCTGAGCCAGCGGATTGGCGATGTTAAGGCCCTTTGCCTGCGGCCATGAGCCGTGAACAGGCTCGAAGACAGGCGTGCTCTCACCCGTTGACGCCGACGGCAGGAGCCCCATCGAACCTGAAATGCAACTGCCCTCGTCGGTAAGGATGTCGCCGAAAGTGTTTTCCGTGACCATTACGTCGAAGAATTTCGGTTCGGCAATCATGCGCATCGAGGCATTGTCAACGAACATGTAGTCAACGTTGACGTCGGGATACTGCGGCTCCATCTCCTTGGCTATCTGTCGCCACAGGCGGCTCGACGCAAGGACGTTGGCCTTGTCGACGACGGTGAGATGGCGGCCACGGCGGCGGGCATACTCAAAGCCAACCTTGAGGATGCGCTCCACCTCGGGACGTGTATAATAGTTGGTGTCGTATGCCTTGTCGTTGTCCTGATACTTCTCTCCGAAATACATTCCTCCGGTGAGCTCGCGGATACAGATGAAGTCGGCACCCTCGACCAGTTCAGGCTTCAGCGGCGACTTATGCACAAGACACTTGAACGTCTGGACCGGACGGATGTTGGCAAAAAGACCGAGCTTCTTGCGCATGGCCAGCAGTCCCTGCTCGGGACGTACCTTCGCCGTGGGATCGTTGTCGAACTTCGGGTCGCCCACTGCCGCAAACAATACAGCGTCTGCCTCACGACACACACGGAATGTCTCTTCGGGAAACGGTTCGCCGACAGAGTCTATGGCCGTCGCCCCACACAGAGCCTCCTCGTATGTCACTTCGTGTCCGAACTTTGCGGCAATGGCGTCCATTACGGCCACACCCTGCTTCATTATCTCCGGCCCGATACCATCACCGGGCAAAACTGCGATTTTTAATTTCATTGTGCTTATTATTTATAAGGAGTACATTTTGAGAAGTTACGGAGTCATCGCTCCATACGGTCGCCCGGGAGCGATGACTCCGTTAACAACCCAAGAATACTCCATGGTTATATCATGTTCAACATCTTTATAGTTGCCTTGATAGCCGCTTCCGTCTGGTCGGCGTCGAGACCGCGGGTGCGGAGCAGCTTGTCGCCATTGCGCCACGTGATGACCGTCTGGACGAGGGCGTCGGTACGTCCGCCCGGCGGGATTGTCACGGCATAGTTGGCCAGAAGCGGGAACGTCCGGTCGAGATGTTCCTTATATATCTTTCGCAACGCTTTCACAAAGGCGTCATATTGTCCGTCGCCGGTGGCGTCGGCTGCATATTCGCGGCCGTCAATCTCCACCTTGACACTGGCGATTGGCTTCAGGCCGTAGGCCAGCGAAACCATATAGCTCACGAGCTTGACGCGGTCATCGGCCGTGCTGTGCTTCAGGACGTCGCTCACGATGAACGGAAGGTCTTCCTGGGTCACAATCTCCTTGCGGTCGCCAAGCTCCGTTATGCGGCGGGTCACCTTCCGAGTCTGCTCGGGAGTTAGCTCAAGACCGAGTTCTTGAAGATTTCTGGCTATGTTGGCCCGGCCGCTCGTCTTTCCGAGGGCATACTCGCGCTTGCGGCCAAAACGCTCCGGAACAAGGTCGTTGCAGTAGAGGTTCTTCTTGTTGTCGCCGTCGGCATGGACTCCGGCCACCTGGGTGAAGACATTTTCGCCGACGACAGGCTGGTTCGGCGCAATGGCAATACCTGAATATCCTTCGACGAGACGGCTCAGGTCGTTGAGCCGGTCCTCCCGTATGCTCGTCTTAGCGTGGAACTGGTCCTTCAGAATCACCTGTACGCTCGACAGCGGAGCGTTTCCGCAGCGCTCGCCCAGTCCGTTGACCGTCACGTGAAGACCGCGTGCACCGCAGAGAACGGCACCGAGCGAGTTGCTCACCGCAAGGTCATAGTCGTTGTGGGCGTGGAAGTCGAAGTGCAGGTCGGGATAGCGTTTCACCATCTTGCGGAAGAACTCGATGGCCTGCAGCGGGTTCATTATGCCCAACGTGTCAGGCAGCATGAACCGCCTGATATTGGTGTCACGCAGCGCATCCACGATTCCGTAGACATACTCCGGCGAGTCTTTCATGCCGTTGCTCCAGTCTTCGAGATAGAGATTGACACTGATTCCGCGCTCTTCGGCATACGCCAGCGAACGGCGTATTTCCTCGATGTGCTCCTCCGGAGTCTTGTGGAGCTGGTGGGTGCAGTGCTTCAGCGACCCCTTGGCCAGCAAGTTGATGACCCGGCCGCCACATTCGGCAATCCAGTCGACCGACAGATGGCCGTCAACAAAGCCCAACACCTCTACCCTATCAAGCATGTCAATCTGACGGGCGTAACGGCAAATCATCTTCACGGCGTCCTTCTCGCCCTCCGAAACCCGCGCCGAAGCCACCTCAATGCGGTCGACGTTGACGTCGCGCAGCAGCATCCGCGCAATCTGGAGTTTCTCGTGAGGCAGGAACGAGACACCGCTGGTCTGCTCGCCATCGCGCAGCGTGCAGTCCATTATCTCGATGAAAGGCTGTATGCTGTGGCTGGTACCGTTCACTTGTTGAGCCGTTCCCATTGTTCTATCTTATCCTTATTCCCTATCAGATAGTCAATATCGTCGAGGCCGTTCATCAGGCAGTGCTTCTTATATCCGTTAATCTCAAACAGCTCGCTGCGTCCGGTTGCCTTGTTAGTAACGGTCTGAGCAGGAAGATTGACTTCCACGACGGTCTTCGGGTCGGCGTCGATGCTGTCGAACAGCTCTGCGAGGAAACCCTCACTCACCACCACGGGCAGCACGAAGTTGTTCAGCTCGTTGTTCTTGTGGATGTCGGCAAAGAAACTGCTTATCACAACGCGAAAACCGTAGCCCGCAATGGCCCAAGCCGCATGCTCACGGCTCGATCCGGAACCGAAATTCTTGCCGGCCACGAGGATGCAGCCGCCGTATGTCGGGTCGTTGAGAACGAAATCTTTCTTTGGAGTTCCGTCCTCGTTGTACCGCCAGTCGCGGAAAAGATTGTCGCCGAAGCCGGCCTTGTCCGTCGCTTTAAGGAAGCGTGCGGGTATTATCTGGTCTGTGTCGACGTTCTCCAATGGGAGCGGAACACATGTACTTGTTATAATATCGAATTTCTGTTTCATTGTTTTTTTTGTTTTTGGGGAGAAATAGCTCCTTTAACGTCCGAAAATACTCCTAAACCAACATTTCTCTCGGATCCGTTATCACTCCCGTCACGGCAGCGGCGGCGGCGACGAGCGGCGAAGCGAGGATTGTGCGTGCCCCGGGGCCTTGCCGGCCTTCAAAGTTGCGGTTGCTCGTGGACACGGAATACTTGCCGGCCGGTATCTTGTCGTCGTTCATCGCGAGACAGGCCGAACACCCCGGCTGACGGATGGCAAAGCCGGCAGCCTCTAATATCCTGTCGAGACCTTCCTCGCGTATCTGCTTGTCAACAGCCCACGAACCTGGCACGAGCCACGCCGTCACCGTATCGGCCTTGCGGCGACCCTTGACAAGCGAGGCGAAAGCGCGGAAGTCCTCTATGCGTCCGTTGGTGCAGGCACCGAGGAAGACATAGTCTATCTTATGACCGAGCAGCCGTTCGCCAGGCTGGAAGCCCATATAGTCAAGCGACTTCACGAACGACGCCTTGCCGGCCTCATCGATGCTGTCGAGTGTCGGTATGGACGCTGTGATGCCCATGCCCATTCCCGGATTTGTTCCGTAGGTCACCATCGGCTCAATGTCGGCAGCGGCAAAGGTCAGTTCCTTGTCGAACACGGCGTCATCACCGCTTTTCAGCGTCTTCCAGTATGCCATGGCTTTTTCCCAATCATCGCCTTTCGGTGCGAACTCGCGGTCACGGATATATTCAAACGTCGTTTCGTCCGGTGCAATGAAACCGCCGCGTGCGCCCATCTCTATCGAGAGGTTGCACAGCGTGAGACGACCTTCCATTGACATATCGCGGACTACGCTGCCGGCATATTCGATGAAATAGCCCGTACCGCCGGATGTCGTCAACTGCGACATCAGATACAGAGCCACGTCCTTTGCCGTCACGCCGCGTCCCAGCGTGCCCTCGATATTGATACGCATGGACTTGGGCTTCTGCTGGAGTATGCACTGCGAGGCCATCACCATCTCCACCTCACTCGTTCCGATGCCGAAAGCTACGGCTCCCATGGCTCCATGAGTGGACGTATGGGAATCACCGCAGACGATGGTCATGCCTGGCAATGACAGTCCCTTCTCCGGTCCGACAACATGAATGATGCCGTTGTCGGGAGAAAGCATGCCGTAATGAGTCAGGCCGAACTCAGCCGCATTCTTGGCCAGCGTGTCCACCTGCTTCTTCGACACGTGGTCCTCAATCGGTTTGTCCTGGTCGTGCGTCGGCGTGTTATGGTCTGGCATACAGTAAATCTGTTCGGGACGAAAACATTTCAGTCCTCTCCTGCGCATGCCGTCAAATGCCTGCGGCGATGTCACCTCATGACAGTAAAGTCTGTCGATGTAAAGCTGTGTGGGACCGTCGTCAACCTTCTGCACGACGTGCTTATCCCATATTTTATCAAATAATGTGTTCATATTCTTTTTTCTTTTAGGAGTTATAAGGAGTTACCGCTCCAAAAACTACTTAAACTTATTTATACAGTCGATATACGCCTCGACCGACGCCGTCACGATGTCTGTGTTCGCGCCAAAACCGTAGTAGACGCTGCCGTTGTGCTCCACTTGCATGTGGACCTTACCCACATCGTCAGAACCCTTGCTGATGGCCTGTATGGTGAATTCCTTCAGCGTCATCTGCTTCTGGATTATTTTCTTCAGTGCCCGTATCGCCGCATCAACCGGACCGTTTCCGGTTGATGCTTCCTCGAATTTCTGTCCTGAAATGTCGAGACCGATGCTCGCAACGCTCTTCACGCCCATTCCGGTCGTCACCTGAAGGAAGTCGAGCTTGACGGCCCGGCTTGCAGCCGTATCGGCACCGGCCAGCATGAGTATATCGTCGTCGTTGACCTCCTTCTTCTTGTCGGCCAGCTTGAGGAACTGCTGATAGAGACTGTCCACACGCTCCTCATTGTCGATGTTCACGCCAAGCACGCCGAGACGATATTTAAGGGCGGCACGTCCGGAGCGGGCAGTCAGTACGATTGAGTTGTCGTCAAGTCCGACATCCTTCGGATTCATAATCTCATACGTCTCGACGTTCTTCAGAACGCCGTCCTGATGGATTCCGCTCGAATGAGCGAAAGCATTGCGGCCCACGATGGCCTTGTTAGGCTGCACGGGCATGTTCATCAGGCTCGACACCATGCGGCTCGTGGGATATATCTTGGTTGTGTTGATGTTGGTTTCAATGTCAATATGCTTGTGGCACTTCAATATCATTGCCACCTCTTCAAGCGACGTGTTTCCGGCCCGTTCGCCGATTCCGTTGATGGTCACCTCCACCTGACGCGCACCGCCGAGCACTCCGCTCAGGGTGTTGGCTGTGGCCATGCCAAGGTCATTGTGACAGTGGGTGGAAAGAATGGCACGTCCGGCGGACAGCCCGTCAACATGCTCCATCAGATACGCTATCTTAGCACCGTATTCCGCCGGCAGACAGTAGCCCGTGGTGTCGGGTATGTTGACAACCGTAGCGCCGGCTTTCACCACAGCCTCAACCACACGCGCCAGATATTCATTGTCGGTCCGGCCGGCGTCTTCGGCATAAAACTCGACGTCGTCGACATAGCGGCGGGCATACTTCACAGCGGCCACGGCACGTTCGATGATTTCCTCGCGGTTGCTGTTGAACTTATACCTGATGTGAGAGTCGCTCGTGCCGATACCCGTGTGTATGCGCTTGTGTTTGGCATAGCGCAGCGATTCGGCCGCCACATCAATGTCTCTCTCCACTGCGCGAGTCAAGGCACAGATGGTGGGCCATGTAACAGCCTTTGATATTTCTATCACGGAATTGAAATCTCCGGGGCTCGAAATGGGAAATCCCGCCTCTATCACGTCAACTCCAAGCTGCTCAAGCTGTCTGGCCACCTGAATCTTCTCAACCGTGTTAAGCTGGCATCCCGGCACTTGCTCGCCATCACGAAGCGTTGTGTCAAAAATAAACAGTCTGTCGCTCATAATCCTTAATATAGTTTTTTTTATTATTCCATTTGTATCTCTGACAAGTTATCAGACCCTTAACTAAAAAAAGAACCTTCCTCACAGGTGAAGTGAGAAAGGTTCAATATCTATTGTCAAGCATAGCTACCGACACACATTTCCACTTCCGCCCACTCGCTGCAGTCGGATAATATTAATAATGTGTAGCAGATTTATGTACTTCATATTCTCGTCGTTTATTTAATTCGGTTGCAAAGTTAATCATTTGCAACCGAACAGGCAAACAAATCGTAAGTTTTTTGCTCAAAATTCTTCCAAACAAAAAGAAAAACCACACAAAACATGCAAAAACTCTCACCACACTAAGACTACAGTCGTATTTTTAGATTTTTAGCGACACCTGTTTTATAATACATTCTCAAAAGAATTCATCATATTTGCAGTCCAATTCAATTGGATATTCAGAATGAGAAAATGAAAATTATTTTATAATCATGCCTATTGCTGATTGTGATGGGTATGAAAAAGGACATTTTGCTCATTTCTATGACGATATTATAAAACCGGCAATAGATATAAGAAGGGAACGGCTTACAAACGCATCCATACGGCTGATGAAGCGGTCGAAATTGGCGACCATCCCCAAAGAAACAAAATCCCGAAATTTGCCATGCTTACGGCTCAGGTTTCGGGATTTTTTCGTATTTTTGTAGCCGTAGCCATGCCCAGAAACGGAAGTTGGTTACACATTATTATATATGTATATTATAGTCAACATCATAACCCGCTCCGATCAAAATCCGGAGCTATGAACCAAGAATCTATGGAAGAAATCGTAAGACAAGACCTTCAACGCTATCTGACAGCAATGGGCGAAGTGGACGAACGGCTGCCGGAATGTCCCGACGTGGAAGAACTATGGGAAAAGATTGGCCGCTCCTACATGGCTGACGGCATACGCGAATTTGCAGCCTACCCGACCGCATCTCTCGGGTGGATGATGTATATAGGCATGGCCGTAGCCAAGCTTTGGGACACTGAATGGGATACTTATTCGAAGGTGGACGACATCTACGTCTGCCTGAGAGACAAACGCGGATACGACAGTATGGACGAATATATCCGAGAGGAGGTTCTGGGGCTTAACGGCGAGGATTATACGGCGCTTGAAAAACTGGTTGGCGAATGCGCCTCCAGAGTCTACAATGCGCTGATGCACCGCCGTCATGAACCGGGCACACCGGAGGCTTTCCACTCCTATGTGGCATGCATCCACCAGCTCTATCTCATGGGCGCCGCCGTCCAGTTGCGCCGCATGGGCTACCACATGACGCCATTGGGTTGACGCCCGCACCACTCTGTGGCCGGAATGACACCTGAAGAGCTCACTGACATTTAAAGAAGGAGATTGTCTTCAGAAAACACCGGCCGGAAACTGTATTTAGAACAATTGATCACTACTTAGACAATTAACAGCTGAAGCAACAATGCCCCGACTGACCATAACAATACTCCTGCTCCTCGCCACACTGGCCGCACCGGCCCAGACTTTCACCAGCGAACACATAATGACCGACGCCGAAAAGGTGGCCGGATATTTCATAAGCCGGTATCCTGACGTGGGCGCCGACAGCTATGTGGGCGGCAAACGACGCAACAGCAAGATATGGACCCGGAGCGTATTCTACGAGGGACTGCTCAACATCTACCGCGAACAGCCGCGGGAGGAGTGGCTGAAATATACATCGAGCTGGGGCGAATATCACAAATGGATCAGCAGTTCGGACAATGAGGCACGCAACGCCAACGCAGATTATCAGTGCTGCGGACAGGCCTATCTGCAACTCTATCAGATGGAACCGGCCGAGACCGTACGTATGGAGCACATAAAAATGAGAATCGACCAGATGATGGCAACCGGGAAAGTAGACTTCTGGCATTGGATAGACGCCATACAGATGAGCATGCCCGTCATGGCATTACTGGGAAACATCACTGGCGATGAAACCTATTGGGACTATATGTACAGGTCCTACCGATATACACGTGACAGCCACGGCGGAAGTAAAAAAGGCGGCGGACTGCCACTGCTGAACACTGCAACAGGACTTTGGTATCGCGATTATCAGTTCGACCCTCCTTACTGCGACCTAACCGAACCTGACAAAGATTGCTATTGGAGCCGCGGAAACGGCTGGGTTTACATGGCTCTGGTTCGAGTAATGCAGTTCACACCGCCCACGGAAAGCCACCGCGCCGACTATGAAAACGACTTCCGACTCATGAGCAAGGCACTGCTGGACTGTCAGCGCGAAGACGGATCGTGGAATGTCAGCCTGGCTGCACCGACAAATTTTGGACAAGAGGGCAGCGAAGGACCGGAAATGACGGGCACATCGCTCTTCATTGGAGGAATGGCCTACGGCGTTCGGACAGGCCTGCTGGAAAGCGCCATCTACATGCCGGCCATACGACGCGGTTGGGAAGCCATGCACAGAGCCGTCCACGAAGCCACAGGACAGGTGGGATATCTACAGGGAACAGGCTCTAAACCGGAGGACGGAGGTATCATAACCTACAATTCTATACCCGACTTTGAAGATTTCGGCTACGGATGCTGGCTGTGGGGAGCAGCTGAAGTCCATGCCCTGGCAGTAAAACAGGAAGACGAAGCCACCGGTATCAGGGAAGCGAACACCGTCACTAACACATCCGATACATATTACGACCTCGCCGGCCGCCGTATAACAAATCCCTCATCAGGACGCATCTACATCCGAAACAGACGTTCGGTGATAGTCAAATGAATGAAGAGAAAAAGAATCAAGAAACAGAAAGAAAACAAATCAAGAAACTGAGAAAGACGAAATAAGCGAGAAAAACTGAAAAAAACGAGAAAACTGAAAAATAATTGCTGAAAAGTTTGGTTGTTTCAAAAATACTCCGTACCTTTGCAACCGCTTACAAGAAGTAAGGGCGCTTAGCTCAGCTGGTTCAGAGCGTCTGCCTTACAAGCAGAGGGTCGGGGGTTCGAATCCCTCAGCGCCCACGAAAAGTCTCACGAATGTTTCGCGAGACTTTTTTATTTTCCCCTTACGTGTACCGGATAATCGTTGAAGTGAGCAGGGAAGTTTTTCAAAATCCACATAAAAACATATAATTCCGTGCTATTATAATGAAAAACATCTATAAAATAACTATTTTTGCACTCGGATAGAGATAACTCTTTCCAATGATACAAGAAAAAACGGATCTGTCCGAAAAAACGAGAAGCGTTATGCTATCTTGTAATTTGAGAACGTAGGAAATCCGGGCAGTCCGAAAACCCAAACACCACACAAGACAACAAGGGGATTACAATGCCATACATGTCAATCAAATGAAATAAATATAATCCGATGAGTAAAGTTTTATATAGCTACATACATAGCAAGCTACTTGATAAACAGATGGCTTTTTCCATTTACTTACCAGACAAATACGATGGGGTATCAAGATTTCCCATACTGTATTTTCTTCATGGAAGAAGTGGAAACGAGTGCATAATGGATGAATTGGATATTAAATCTACCGCAGACACACTTATAGCTTCCAGGCAAATAAAGCCGATGATTATAGTGTGTCCGAGAATGGACAATACCCGGGGATTGAATACATCAGAAGTATTCCCCCCGATTGTTTCAAATGGAATGGTAATAAATTCAGGCAGATACGAGGACTATTTCATTAAAGAAGTTCTCCCGTATATCGACAGCTATTTCAAAACTATTCAGAACAGGGAGAATAGATTTGTCGGCGGCATATCGGCCGGCGGTTTTGCTGCCACACATTACGGATTGAAATATCCCGAATTATTTTCCCGGATAGGCGGACATATGCCTGCTATTGAAACAGACCTTGCCCCATCGGACATTCCCTATTATGGAGATGAACACAATTTTCATAAAAACAACCCTCTGGAGTTTGACAGATTTGAAGAATTACATCAAAAACAAGCGTGGTTTCTTGATGCAGGAGATGAAGATGAAGGTGGTTTCAACAATGCGGTGGAATCATTTTCCAAGATATTAATGTCACATGGAATCAACGTTGAACATCATATATCGCCCGGACATCATAATCTTCAATATGTCAAAAGCAATATTCGGAAATACTTAATCTTTTACGGAAACGGGATATGGACGAATTCAAACAATTAGGTTCAAATACGGATTTTACCACTAATAATTGTATGCTGCTATGGAAAGTCGCAAAGTAATCATAACATGGATTGCCGCTACTGTTGCGGTGATGTTCGCATTGCCGTTTGCTGTTGCCAGATTAGCCTCGGAATGTTCGGGAATGGCATTGTGCATAATACTGTTCTTCATTGTCAATCCGATATATTCCGCCATACTTGGATTCCGTTGTGGCAGAAATATACGGCAGATGTGGAATCTTCCTTTGGTGTCGTCTGCCGCATTTCTTGCAGGAACGTGGCTATTCTTCGATATTAAGGAAGTGTGGTTTGTCATATATGCCTCAGCCTATCTGATTATCGGGTGGACTGCAATGGGAATCGGCAAATACCTGAATAGCAAACATATTGAAAAGAATTAAGATTATATCCTACATATCAATAGAATGCGGCTGACTGACCGCAGAACAGAAGAAAAAGACTTCAGACATTAAATAAAAAAAACGCCCAATTTTAATATCACGATAGAGCACCATTCTTGAAAAGTGTTCAAATGGTTCCCATTGCTCAAAGAAATATTGAGAATGGAAAGACTATGTTATGCCATCGGATTTACAAAAGAATACTAAAAAGTGGTGAACTGAACCCAAAAAGTTGGACAAAACAGAGTCTGAAAAATGTCCGACAAAG
>CAMVUM010000036.1 GCA_947170725.1 uncultured Prevotella sp. | reverse complement strand
ATACAAAACATACCAAAAAACGGGGATTTAAGGGTTGGTATCTGGTTTTCACAAATACGAAGCATATTAACACTTGTTAAAGTAAAATTGAATGATATATACAAACCTTCTCTTAGACGACATAAAAAATTTACATAAAATTACAACAAGAGAACAAGCATATAAGAAAACACATCTTTTGGATACTATAGATCAATAACGCCATCCAGGCTGTAAGGCACAAACAATCAAAGCCACAAATCTCCATCAATGCAATTACACATTAATATATAAAGGAGGGGAAACCGTAATGGAATATTTATCGGATTTTTATTTTGTCAGTTTAAAAATATTCACTACCTTTGCATCGTCTTTGAAACAGCGTTTCCATTCGTGAAACGTTTCTATCTCAAATAAAAATCCAAAGCAAGAATTTAAGTATACCCCAATAATAGTATGTACACGAAAGAAGAACTCGAGTCCATGGATATTCCACAGCTAATGGGTATCGCGGAGCAGATGGGAGTAAAAGTTTCTCCCGACGACGAGCTGGAAACTGTGGTTTATGCCATTCTGGACAGGGCAGCTGAAGACAGCGCAGCCAACGCGACGGCAGCACCTAAAAGAAAAAGAACAAGGATTGTCAAAAAGGATACCAATAAAGTCTATACCGTCAATGGCAAGGAAGGCGAAAACTTTGACCTTAAGAACAGACAGGGGAAGGCTCCTGAGACAAAACCGGCTTCATTGTTCGGTGATTTGCCTGTGACTGACTTGGAAGATATTGTTGCCCAAACAACTATGACTCCTATGCAACCCGAGGCGCCAAAAACTCCGGCCAAAAGAGGTCGCAAGCCGAAACAGTCACAACCGGAAGAACCAATCCAGGAAGAAGACTCTCTGGATATAGAAATAACCCAACAGGAAGAAACCGAAGCTGAACCTGTTGTGGAATCATTGACACAGACAGAAGAAAACCCCGAGGCGGATACAGTTACTCCTATTGTTCCTGAGGCGGATTTTGCGACGGCACCAACCGGAGAGGAAGAAACTACAGATCCGGAGCTATTGGCTCAACTTCAGGAAAAAATGGCTCTGCGCAATCAGGAAGAAAGACCATTGGACGGCGTTTGGGATGGAGATCCGGGAGACGGAACTGACTTTATCACCATTGTCGACCTTCCTATAGAAGATCAGGGAGCGATACCGTCTCTTGATATTTTCGACCGTCCGACAATCCATCAGTCAAACATGGAATTTCCTCATGCTCCACAGCCGGTGAACATACAGAAAGCCATGTTCGACTTTGCAGACCTCATTTCAGGAAACGGTGTGCTTGAAGTTCTTTCCGACGGTTATGGATTTCTGCGTTCGAGTGACTACAACTATCTGTCCTCACCTGACGATATCTATGTATCGCCGCAACAGATAAAGAAATATGGCCTCAAGACAGGCGATGTTGTTGATTGTACAGTACGTCCACCTCACGAGAACGAAAAGTATTTCGCCATGAGTAACGTGAATGCAATCAACGGACGTAATCCTGCTGAAGTTCGTGACCGTGTGTCTTTCGAGCATTTGACTCCACTCTTTCCGGATGAGAAGTTCCAGCTCTGCGGCGATCCTGCCACGAGTAATCCAAGCGTTCGTATCGTAGACCTCTTCTCACCTATCGGTAAAGGTCAGCGTGCCCTTATTGTGGCACAGCCGAAGACAGGTAAGACGATACTTATGAAGGATATCGCAAATGCTATTGCAGCCAATCACCCCGAAGCCTATCTGATGATGCTTCTTATAGACGAACGTCCAGAGGAAGTTACGGATATGAGTCGCACGGTCAATGCTGAGGTGATTGCGTCTACGTTCGACGAGCCGGCTGACCGTCATGTGAAGATAGCCGGGATAGTTCTGGAAAAAGCCAAACGTATGGTTGAATGCGGCCATGACGTGGTCATCTTCCTTGACTCAATCACCCGTTTGGCCCGTGCATACAATACGGTCAGTCCTGCCAGTGGTAAAGTGCTGACCGGAGGTGTCGACGCGAATGCCCTACAGAAGCCCAAACGCTTTTTCGGTGCCGCCCGAAATATCGAAAACGGTGGCTCACTAACCATAATCGCAACAGCGCTGATAGACACAGGCTCGAAGATGGACGAAGTGATCTTCGAAGAATTCAAGGGCACCGGCAATATGGAATTGCAGCTTGACCGCTCACTGAGCAATAAACGCATATTCCCCGCTGTCAATCTCGTACAGTCAAGCACTCGTCGTGACGACCTGCTTCTGGATCCGACGACACTTAACAGAATGTGGATTATACGCAAGTTCATAAGCGAAATGAATCCGATGGAGGCCATGAATACTGTCCGTGACCGTTTAATACACACTAGAAACAATGAAGAATTCCTGTTGTCCATGAACGGATGACGTTCAGTGAAACAAACCTAAAATGATATTCAACAACCACACGATAACTACCGGATATACCGAAAGTTATGGTGTGGTTTCTGTTTTATGGCGGACTATATTCTGATAAAGAAAAAAACATTGAAGCGATGGGCTGCGGCTGTCGTGTTTATCATTGTGATTGCAGTGTCATGGAAGACTGTATATCAGTACTTCCACCATATTCCACACACTATTGTCTCGTGTTCATACAACGTTATGAAGGCTGACGGGAAGGCTTTATTCTATTTTAGAAGCATTGGGAGCGATTCTATATTGAACGGTATTGCATATCACAATGATTCTGTGAAATACGGTATGGCGCCTGATTATACAACAGCCGACCTCCATGCTCTTGTGGAACGCAATCTTGAAGCAATCACCACCCATTTGGAAAAACTGGATTCTATTGCCGACGAAATACGCTATTATCTTGAAGTCCACAATGTCCAGGATGAAGGATATGACATGGTTGTAGGCTATCAGGATAATATCAACAGACGCATTGCGGAGGCAGGAAGGCTAAAAGAGACACTGAAGAATGCTTCAGAGAGTCGTCGTCTTGAGATACAGCATATCCGTGTGTACTCCATAGCCGACAGTGTTGCTATTCCCCGGATATTCATGGAATGTGAGGGTGGAATTTGGAAAGATGGCATTTGGCTGAAACGGTCGAAAAATGGACTCGGAGTAGCATTCGACCATAATGGTCGACCAGTGAGCGGAACGTGGAATGCAGACACTTTGATATGCGGTATGCGTATTGGAACGGACGGAACATATAGTGGGCAGTTCAGCAGGGATGTTTATGCTGAGGGGCATGGAAGTTGTACGTATAGTGACGGAAGTTTCTACGAAGGCCACTGGAAAAACGACCAGCGTGACGGTTTCGGATTTACGGTCAGTCCCGGAAGCATCAGAGCCGGAGAGTGGGAAGCCGGAGTATATAGAGGTGAGCGAATGAACTATACATCTGAACGTATCTACGGTATTGACATATCACGCTATCAGCATGGGAAAGGACGCAAATACTACCCTATATATTGGGACAGACTGAGAATAACACATCTTGGAAATATCAGCAAGAAGCAGGTTAGCGGCGCTGTGGACTATCCCGTATCGTTCGTGTACATAAAATCAACGGAAGGTACTTCTATAAGAAACAGATATTATGCAGCAGACTACAGACAAGCACGCAGGCACGGAATACATTGCGGTGCCTATCATTTCTTTTCCACTAAGTCTGATGCAGCAGCGCAAGCACGCTATTTTCTCAAACATTCCTTTTTCAGGAAAGGGGATTTCCCACCTGTACTCGATGTCGAACCAAGTCACGCCCAAATTGAAAAAATGGGCGGTGAACAGGCTTTATTCAGAGCCATCAGAACATGGATGGGAATTGTCAGCAGACAGACCGGAGTGCGCCCTATACTTTATATCAGCCAAAATTTCGTGAACAAATATCTGTGTAATGCCCCAGATATAAAACGAGATTATGAAATATGGATAGCGAGATATGGCGAATATCGTCCTGATGTGCGCCTTATTTATTGGCAATTGAGTCCAGATGGACGAGTGAATGGCATCCATGGAGATGTTGACATCAATGTTTTCAACGGATATCGTGACAAGTTTGAACATTTTTTGAAAACGGAAAGAATTAAATAAATATGGCCGTCATTAAAGAACGTGACCATAGGGTCATAATTGCTTTGGGAACCAACATTGATCACGACGTGAACATGGATAAAGCCATGTGGCTGTTGTGTGATGTGATAGGCAACGTCAGATACAGTCGTAGGATGTGGACAGAACCTATAGGTATGGCTTCTGGCATGTTTCTCAATATGATGGTTTCCGGGCTCTGCAAGCTCTCTCTGCAAGAACTCAAACTGAAAACAAAACTGATTGAAGTCAAATGCGGAAGAACGGCTGAGGAACAGAAAAACGGTACAGTGCGGATGGATATAGACATTCTGAAGTATGACGAGAGAACGGAACACGTTGATGACTGGAACAGGAAATATATAAAAGAATTAATAAAGGATTTATGAAGGATTTGCATTACAAGCTACTGATTATCACTCTGTTATTATGCAATACGGCACACGCACAGAAGTTTGAAGACTATTTCACGGACAATACACTTCGGTTGGACTACATTTTAGCCGGAGATGCCGGACATCAAGCCATATATGTGGACTGTATAAACAAAAGTCCAAGATGGTTTGGCCGCAAACACAGGCTTAGCGAACTGCCATTGAAAGGTAACGGCCAGATAACAGTGAAAGACAAAAGCAGTGGAATTGTGATATATCGTCACTCTTTCTCCACCCTGTTTCAGGAATGGCTGACGACAGATGAAGCAAAGCGAGTTCCAAAATCATTTGAAAACATATTTTCAGTGCCATACCCTAAGAAAAGTGTAAGTATAACCGTTGACCTGATTGACTATCATGACAGCATAACAGCGTCACTGACTCACGATGTCAATCCTGACGATATTCTGATAAGGCATATCGGAGAACAGAATGCGATGCCATATAGAACTCTGCAACAAGCAGCCGATACAACACGCTGTATACACATAGCATATATTGCAGAGGGATATACAGAAAAGGAAATGGAGCTGTTCGTAAAGGATGCCCATGAGGCTACCGAAGCACTATTCTCCCACGAACCCTTCAATGAAATGCGCGACCGATTCAATATCATTGCTGTCATGACACCATCAGAGGAAAACGGAGCAAGCGAACCGGGAAATGGGATATGGCGGAATACCGTTCTAAACTCCCACTTTGACACGTTCTATTCAGACCGTTATCTGACCACGCTACATCTTAAAGATATGCACAATCTTCTGGCTGGTACACCATACGAACATATAATAGTACTTGTAAATACAGATAAATATGGAGGAGGCGGAATCTACAATTCATATAATCTGTCATACACAAGGGGAAATAGCTTCCGACCGGTTGTTGTTCACGAGTTCGGTCATAGTTTTGGCGGACTCGGTGACGAATATGATTATGGCAATGACGACCCTATGTATTTTGCCGATACAGAGCCATGGGAACCGAATCTCACGACAAAGCATGACTTCAAGAACAAGTGGGAGAATCTAATCGCAGAAGGGAAAGCCGGTATGATTAAAGGTGGAGGATATCAAAGTAAAGGGGTTTTCAGGGGTGCGGGAAACTGTAGGATGAGAACAAACGACGTCCCTGAGTTTTGTCCGGTTTGCAGACAGGCCCTGACAAGGATGATAAAGTTCTATACAGAATAGATATAAGATAAAGTCGGATAGTATTACAGAAGGAAACAGGAACTATGCAATAATTAGGAATATGATTGAGAAACAGTGACAGGAAGATACGAGAAAAGAAAAACGGTGTAGTCCCTACCATTCATTTCTTCGGTTCTTTGACCATGGGACATGACATGAAACGGTCAAGAACTTCAACTCCCTTAACTGTACAAATGCCGCGCAACGAAACGAATACGATATTTTTGAATACTTCCTCCATTGAATAACACATATAAAGCTGGTTTGACATGATATATTTACCCAATGCATCAAACATATTCATAATCAGCTCATAATTGATGTCGCTGAGAAAATAGCCTTCGTTAACGCCACGATGGAGAAAATTAAGAAACTCACTGTGGGTCAGTTTATGTTCATTTTCGAGATATTCCATTACTTTCGGGTAGCGTTCGATATCAGAATAGAAAACCGGATTGGTCCGTTTGAACTCTTCGACCTGCAACATATAAGCATGCAAAATGATGTCCATGACATTGTCACTGCTAAAAGAAATCAATCGCATGTGTTCACTTCTCAAAGCCCTGTATTTCTTCACCCCCTCAAAAAGAAGCTCTTCCTTATCACTATAAATCTCATATATGGTCCGTTTGGATATGGAAAGCGTATTGGCTATATCATCCATTTTGACTCTATTTATGCCTTTATTGGCAAACAGCGTCATGGATGCTTCCAGAATTTTATCTTTCAAAGATTGTCTATATGTCGAAATATTTTTTATTTCCTGCATATCTAAACAGTTTCTAAACGGTTTATAATGCAAAGTTACTAAAATTCTAAAAAAAAATATCATATTCGATTTGTTTTTGGTAACTTTGCCTTCCTAAAAGTTTCAGACTAAAAGATAGTCATGGGGTAATCCCATTGGATGACAAGCGAAAAAGAAACAATAACATTATTAATAATATAGCTTATGGTGAAAATATCAAAAGAAGCCGCTCTCGAGTATCACGAGAACGGCAGACCGGGTAAGATTGAGGTGAAACCAACCAAGCCCTATCGCACACAGACAGACCTCAGCCTGGCATACTCGCCTGGAGTGGCTTATCCCTGTCTTGAGATACAACAGAACCCTAATGACGCTTACAGATATACCGACAAAGGAAATCTTGTGGCTGTTATAAGCAATGGAACAGCCGTCCTCGGTCTTGGGGATATTGGTGCACTGAGCGGTAAACCTGTAATGGAGGGCAAAGGATTGCTCTTCAAGATTTATGGTGGTATTGACGTCTTTGATATTGAAGTTGCAGAGAAGGATCCGGAAAAATTCTGTGAGGCCGTAGAAAAGATCGCACCGACATTCGGAGGTATCAACTTGGAAGACATCAAAGCTCCAGAGTGCTTTTACATAGAAGAGCGTCTGAAGAAAACCTTGGACATCCCAGTTATGCATGATGACCAACATGGTACAGCCATCATATCGGCAGCCGGTTTGAAAAATGCACTTGAAGTGAACGGCAAGGATATAAGTAAGGTGAAAATCGTTGTCAACGGTGCCGGAGCAGCTGCCATATCATGCACAAAACTATATATGGCCCTGGGAGCTCGTCGGGAGAATATTGTAATGCTGGATTCAAAGGGCGTGATTACCAGCGACCGCCCGAATCTGACAGAACAGAAGAAATTCTTTGCAACAGACCGTCGTGACATACATACTCTTGAAGAGGCTATTAATGGAGCTGACGTTTTTGTTGGTCTGTCGAAAGGCAATATACTCTCACAGGACATGATACGTTCGATGGCTGACCAGCCAATAGTTTTCGCATTGGCTAATCCTGTTCCGGAAATAAGTTATGAAGAAGCTATGGCGAGTCGTCCAGATGTTCTTATGGCTACCGGTCGCTCGGATTATCCTAACCAGATAAACAATGTTATAGGCTTCCCTTACATCTTCCGCGGAGCTTTGGACGTGCACGCAAGCGCCATCAATGAAGAAATGAAAATGGCAGCTGTACACGCCATTGCCAACTTAGCAAAGCAACCGGTTCCTGATGTCGTCAACGATGTCTATCAGGTGAACAACCTTACTTTCGGCCCGCTCTATTTCATTCCGAAGCCTGTTGACCCACGACTCATAACTGAAGTTTCTGCAGCCGTGGCAAAAGCAGCAATCGAAAGTGGCGTTGCAAGAAAGGAAATAACGGACTGGACTGCATATAAAAACGAATTGCGTGAGTTACTCGGTCAGGAAACAAAGCTAACCCAGAAACTATATGATACGGCACGTGCACATCCGCAAAGGGTCGTATTTGCCGAAGGTATTCACCCCACAATGCTTAAAGCGGCTGTTCAAGCAAAGGCAGAGGGTATCTGTAGCCCGATTCTTCTCGGTAATGATGAGCGTATCGAGAAATTGGCTAAGGAACTCGAACTCAATCTTGACGGCATTGAAATTGTGAATCTGCGTCATGATAATCAGGCGGATCGTCGTGAACGTTATGCAAAACTGCTGGCCACCAAACGTCAGCGCCAGGGATATACCGTAGAGGAAGCCAACGACAAGATGTTCGAACGCAACTACTTTGGAATGATGATGGTAGAGACAGGAGAAGCAGATGCTTTCATCACAGGTCTTTACACCAAATACTCTAACACTATCAAGGTGGCAAAAGAGGTTATCGGCATAAAGCCGGAATACAAGCATTTCGGCACAATGCATATTCTCAATTCAAAAAAAGGCACATATTACATTGCCGACACCCTGATTAACAGACATCCGGATAAAGAGGTTCTTAAGGATATTGCCAAATTAAGCGTAAGGTCTGTCAAGTTCTTTAATGAGACTCCAAATGTAGCCATGCTTAGCTACAGTAATTTCGGAACGGAAGAAACAGGAAGTCCCATACAGGTTCATCAGGCTGTAGCTGAACTCCAGAGTGAATACCCGGACCTTGCAATAGACGGAGAAATGCAAGTTAACTTTGCTCTAAACAAAGAGTTAAGGGACAAAAAATATCCGTTCTCACGCCTTAAAGGGCTCGATGTCAATACTCTTATATTCCCAAACCTGAGCAGTGCAAACGGAGCATATAAATTGTTGCAGACCCTCTACCCTGAGACAGAAATTATAGGTCCGATACAGATGGGACTCAACAAACCAATACACTTCACTGACTTTGAATGTTCTGTACGCGATGTCGTGAACATAACGGCAGTCGCTGTAATCGACGCTTATGTGGACAAGATAAAGAACAGATTGAGTGGAGACGCACATTGATTTAGACTAACCGTATAAAACAAAATATATGGGGACAGACATGCCAATGGCATAAGTCTGTTCCCATATTGTTTTTATGATGCCGTGTCAAAGCGACCATAATGCACGAATATGCAACTATTTTTCATGAAACACCAAACAAAAGCGACAAAAAGACATGTAAATGATATTTTTTTTGATAAAACGTTGGTAATTCAAAAGAAATGCTTTACCTTTGCACCATCAATCAACGAATAGTTAAGTAAACACCTAAAAGGAAAAAGATTATGAACGCAGCGCAAGTCGTAGAGGATCTCAAAAGAAGATTTCCCAACGAACCTGAGTACATTCAGGCAGTAAGTCAGGTTCTTCCTACAATTGAGGAAGAGTATAACAAACATCCGGAATTTGAAAAATCAAATCTCATTGAACGTCTCTGTATACCGGATCGCGTCATCGAATTCCGTGTTACATGGGTGGACGACAGCGGCAAAGTCAACACAAACATGGGCTACCGCATTCAGCATAACAACGTTATCGGTCCGTATAAGGGCGGTATCCGTTTCCATAAATCCGTAAACCTCGGTATTCTGAAGTTCCTCGCTTTCGAGCAGACATTCAAGAACTCACTCACGACATTGCCTATGGGTGGTGCTAAGGGTGGTTCTGACTTCTCTCCACGTGGCAAGAGCGATGCTGAAGTTATGCGCTTCTGCCAGGCTTTCATGAACGAGCTTTACCGTCATATTGGTCCCGATGTTGACGTTCCTGCCGGAGATATTGGTGTCGGCGGACGTGAGGTCGGCTACCTATTCGGACAGTATAAGAAGCTCACACACGAGTGGAGCGGTGTGCTGACAGGCAAGGGCCGCGAGTTCGGTGGTTCTCTCATCCGCCCGGAGGCAACAGGTTACGGAACTGTATATTTCCTGCTCTCAATGCTTGAGACACGCGGAATAGAACTGGCAGGCAAGAGCGTACTGATTTCTGGTTCAGGAAACGTTGCTCAGTATGCAGCCGAGAAGTGCATCCAACTTGGTGCTAAGGTTCTCACATTGTCTGACTCCGACGGTTATATCTACGATCCGGACGGAATAGACCGAGAGAAGCTCGACTACGTAATGGAACTCAAGAACATCGAGCGTGGCCGTATCAAGGAATATGCCGATGAATATCCTAACGCCGTATACCATGCTGGTGAAAGACCTTGGAACGAAAAGGCAGACATCGCCCTCCCCTGCGCCACACAGAACGAAATCAGTGGCGAAGAGGCAAAGGTTCTCATCGCAAACGGAATCATTGCCGTTGCAGAAGGTGCCAACATGCCGTCTACCCCTGAGGCAATCGAAGCTTTTCAGGCTGCAAAGGTGCTTTATGCTCCCGGAAAGGCGTCAAACGCCGGCGGTGTGTCTGTTTCCGGTTTGGAAATGAGCCAGAACTCAGAGCGTCTGAGCTGGACATCCGAAGACGTAGACAACCGTCTGAAGGTCATCATGAAGGACATTCACGACAACTGCGTGAAATACGGCACAGAAGCAGACGGCTATATCAACTATGAGAAGGGCGCCAACGTCGCCGGCTTCATGAAAGTTGCCAAAGCCATGATGGCTCAGGGTATCGTCTAAAGAATGATATTATACAAAACATAATTTGGAGTAAGCGATTTTATTCAGGCTTACAATGAAAAATCTCAGACGTGAAGTCTGGGATTTTTTATTATATATAGGACAACACAAGAAGCCAGAAATCTTTTGGTGTAACAATAATTACTTGATATTACCACCATCCGCATTACACATGATGTCCATATATGAACGAAGAAATAATAATCCGGCTACAGCTTATGATCATATTTAAAAACAATATCCCTCAATGCGGCTACACTTTTTCATGTATCCACCATTGAGGGATATTAGTGACCCTGACTTCAAATGCAACAATCATAGACTATTGATGCCGATATAACGGAACTATTTCTATGTTGTACCAAGAATCACACAATTATATGAGAATCTCTTTCGTTTTACTCCTGCAACATCAGATTCCTGACACGACTTAGCGTTTCAGGGGTCATCTGCAAATAACTTGCAATATATACCAACGGGGCACGCAATACGAGCTGTGGATGCATCTTCACAAATTTGGAATAGCGATCCTGAGCCGTTTCAAACCGTAACATATCAGCATGAACTTGACTGATAATAAGCGATTCTTCCAATATTTTTCTATAAAGAATCTGTATATTCACGCTTCTCATAGCCACCTGTTCAAGCAGTTTGCGTGGCATGGCATAAATGACAGTAGGTTCAAGAGCATGTATCTGCATTCGAGCCGGTTCTTCCTTAAAAAGACTCTCTATACACATTACTATATGGTTTTCCACTGCCATATATTCAGTAACCTCTTTGCCGTTCTTATGATAGAACTGCCTGACAAGCCCCTTCGCAATCCAATAGATGTGCTCACAGGTTTCTCCTTCGGTAAGAATCTTTTCTCCCTTTTGGAATTTCATTGGCATAAGAACACTCTCCAGCACATCCAACTCATCATGAGTCATTGTACTATAACGACGTGCAAGTTCTCTAGCCACATCACGTTTCACTAGTCCGATGTTTGGCATACGGTATCCTCCTTTTTGTTTTGTTTTAGTGTACGGTTGTCTTTTACTCAAGTTTGAGCACAGCCAAGAACGCCTTCTGCGGCACTTCCACGTTGCCGATTTGTTTCATACGCTTCTTTCCACGCTTCTGCTTCTCTAACAACTTGCGCTTACGGCTGACATCACCTCCATAACATTTCGCAGTGACGTCCTTTCTTACACACTTTATTGTCTCTCGCGCTACAATCTTAGCCCCGATAGCTGCCTGAATGGCAATATCAAACTGTTGGCGTGGTATTAACTCCTTCAACTTTTCGCACATGCGTCGTCCGAAAGTAACCGCATTGTCCTGATGAGTCAGCGTTGAAAGAGCATCCACAGGCTCACCATTCAGCAGTATGTCCAGCTTTGCAAGTTTTGACGGGCGAAAACAATCCACATGATAGTCAAATGACGCATATCCTTTAGATATACTTTTCAGCTTATCATAGAAATCTATCACTATTTCACCCAAAGGCAACATGAAATGCAGTTCCACACGGTTTCCGCTTACATATTGTTGGTCCAATAACTCGCCACGTTTGTCAAGACACAAGGTCATTATCGGTCCTATATAATCGGCTGCAGTAATGATGGATGCCCTGATATAAGGCTCCTCAATATGATCAATAAGCGTTTGTTCCGGAAGTCCTGACGGATTGTGAACCTCCTTCACCACACCCTGTTTGTCATAGCACATGTACGACACATTCGGGACAGTCGTTATGACATCCATATTAAATTCCCGGTCCAGTCTCTCCTGCACAATCTCCATGTGCAACAGACCAAGGAAGCCACACCGGAAACCGAATCCAAGAGCTACTGATGATTCCGGAGAAAAGGTCAGCGAAGCGTCATTGAGCTGCAATTTTTCCAATGATGCACGCAAGTTCTCATATTCCGACGGGTCTATGGGATAGACACCGGCAAAAACCATAGGCTTAACTTCCTGAAATCCGTCAATAGCGGAATCACAAGGCCTTGCTATGTGCGTTATGGTATCACCAACCTTGACCTCTTTACTGTCTTTAATTCCGCTTATGATATATCCGACATCTCCAGTCCTGAGTTCCTTTCGCGGTATCATGTTCATCTTCAACACCCCGATCTCATCGGCTACATATTCCATGCCGGTATTAAAGAATTTCACTTTGTCTCCTTGACGCAAAACACCGTTTTCTATCTTGAAATAAGCGATAATTCCCCGAAAGGAGTTGAACACGGAGTCAAAAATCAGCGCCTGCAACGGAGCCTCTGCATCACCAGTCGGATAGGGAACGCGCTCCACTACGGCATCAAGCACATCCTTGATACCTTCGCCCGTCTTTCCGCTGGCCCTGATTATGTCAGAGCGTTCGCATCCGATAAGGTCTATTATTTCGTCCTCCACTTCATCAGGCATCGCACTGGGCATATCTATCTTGTTGATTACCGGGATAATTTCAAGATTATTGTCTATAGCCATATACAAGTTGGATATGGTCTGAGCCTGCACACCTTGTGTTGCATCAACCACCAGTAACGCGCCTTCACATGCGGCTATACTCCTTGACACTTCATATGAAAAGTCAACATGTCCCGGAGTGTCTATCAGATTCAATATATACTTCTCACCGCCATGCATATATTCCATCTGTATGGCGTGGCTTTTTATAGTTATACCGCGTTCGCGTTCCAAATCCATGTCATCAAGCATCTGTCCACCTGTAACCTGTATTGTCTTGGTAAACTCCAACATACGGTCAGCCAAGGTCGACTTACCATGATCTATATGAGCGATTATACAAAAGTTCCTTATATGTTCCATTTACTTGTGTCTGCTTTTAAAGTCGCAAAGATAATTAAAATCGGGCTAAATGCAAAACAAATAAGAAATATTTTTTTACTATGTCCTCAAATGGCAACTCAAATGCCAGCCTGTCCATCATGCGGTATCAAGATGTGCAATATCATAAACGAAAACAGGTAATCTATCTTCACAGACAGATTACCTTTAGGAAAATGATAAATATAGATTAAAATTACTAGTTGTACGGCTGCAAAGATACGCATTATATCCTAATGTACAAAACATTTCATCACTTTTTTCGACTTCAGCTCTCATTTTTTACATCTATGAGTATATTTTCGCGCTATAATTGCTTCCATTTTATATTAATCGTCGCCCGCGAAATGCTGTAGTTCACAATATATTCTCTGGACCGGAAGTCCCATTACGTTGAAATAGCTACCATCCAACCCGGTCACTCCTATATAGCCAATCCACTCCTGTATGCCGTATGCCCCGGCTTTGTCGAACGGTTTGTACTCGGTCACATAATATTCAATTTCTTCGTCCGTAAGTTCCTTGAACGTAACGCCTGTAGTCACAGTGAAATTGCGTTGCATTCCCGACGTTGTCAGACAAACACCAGTAACTACACTATGTGTTCTGCCGCTTAACTTGTGAAGCATGCGCACAGCATCGGCGGCATCGGCCGGTTTTCCCAGCACTTCGTCATCTACAATGACAACGGTATCGGCCGTTATCAGTAGTTCGCCGTCTCCCATGCTTCCCCGGTTCGCTTCTGCTTTCTTTCTTGATATATATAAAGGCACTTCCTGAGGTTTAAGGCTGCCTTCTGGATATGTTTCGTCAATGTCTTCCAGTACTCTCACTTCAAAGTCAATGCCGAGCCCTGCAAGCAATTCACGCCGTCTTGGCGAATTGCTTGCCAGAATTATCTTATATTTTTTCAGATTGTCCAACATGTTCATATTCGTTTTTTCACCAGCCGAACGCTTTCGCATCATTCAGCCATTTGCCTTTAGCCCTTAGAATCTGTTCTATCACATCACGCCCACAGCCATATCCTCCGTTCCTTTCGCTGATGTATATGCTTACGGCCTTTATGTCAGCACAGGCATCCGCCGGACATACCGGACATCCACAACGCTTCATTATCTCATAATCGGGGATGTCGTCTCCCATATAAAGAATCTCCTCGTCACACAATCCATACTTCAGAAGAAACTCGTCGTATGTCTTTATCTTGACTGCGCAACCCATATAGACATCCTCTACGCCGAGATTTGCGTATCTCCGACGGACACTCTCCGTCGTTCCGCCGGTGATGATGGCGACACGCAGCCCTAACTTGCATGCCAGTTGTATGGCATATCCGTCCTTGATGTTCACGGTCCGCATCGGTTCGCCACCCGGATGCAACGTTATCGTCTCGGCGCTCAGCACTCCGTCAACATCGAATATGACAGCGCGTATTTTCGTCAGATCATAGTTAATCATTGCGTTCTGATTTACGGTGAATACTCATGCTCATTCGCTCATATATATCTTTCACCAACGGGTTGCCGCGCAGGAGCAGACTTTGGTTGCGGATGACATTTCCGTCATATCTCACGGCCGGACCGGTCTGTGCCTTTGACGGTTCCATCTGGTGAACCTTGCGAACTGTCTCGTCTATCAGCGGATACATGACGTCAAACGACAGTCCGTGTTCCGTAAGAATGTCAGCCGAGATAGCATAACAATGGTTTACGAAGTTGCATGCAAATACAGCCGCAAGATGCAGATACTTGCGGTCTTCGGACGACAGTTCCGTTACCTTACTGCTCACGCTTCCGGCCAATTCGCTGATAACCCGCATGGCGCAATCATCATTGGCCTCTATGAAACACGGAATATTGTTGAAGTCGACTTCACGCCCCTTCGTAAACGACTGCATGGGATAGAACACTCCGTAATGAAGCGCCATGCCGCCGAAAACATCCATAGGCATACTACCGGCAGTGTGCATAAATACCTTCTGTTCCCTACCCTTGCATATCTGCGGAATAAGGTCCGGCATGGCAGCATCAGAGACTGCGATGATATATGCGTCGGCATCATTGCTCAAAGTGCTGATTTCAGCCGTAGGCGAACCGCCGACAGCCGCAGCCATTTCTGACGCAGCCTCAATCGTCCTGCTGTAGACCTGTATAACGTCATGCCCAGCCTTAAGCAATGCACGACCAAGATTTACTGCCAGTTTTCCTGCACCAATAAAGACTATCTTCATCTTGCGCTCGTTCAGAATTTATTGATGTGTACGTTCTCCCATTTGAGTCGGTCTTCGTTCTGCGGCTTGCGCTCGTCGCCCTTATGGCCGACAGCCAGCACACACAACACATCATAGTTATCCGGTATTTCAAGTATTCCACGGATAATACTGCCGGCCGAAGTTCCGTCGTTCAGACCGCGGCCACGCATCTGGACCCAGCACGTGCCAAGTCCCAATTCCTCTGCCTGATACTGCATTGATATTGCCGCGATAGAGCCATCTTCCACCCAACAGTCATTCTGAAGCGGATCACCGGCCACAACGATGGCAACCGGAGCTCCTTTCATAAACTGTGACCCCATATCCTTGGCTTCCGCCAGTTTCTCGATTGTATCCTTCTCGTCAACTATGATGAATTGCCAGTTGCGCTGTCCCTTGGATGTCGGGGCCATCAAACCAGCCCTGACTATCGCTTTTACATCGTCACCATCCAATTCGCAGTCCGTGAATTTGCGGTGACTGCGGCGTAACTGTACCAAATCTTTAAAGTCTGTCATTATAAATCACTTTTTATTGATGATGTTAAAAACGTTGCAAAGGTAGGAATTAATATCCGAAATACTTTGCATGTATGATATTTTTAAGAAAAGATTTCGTATTTTTGCGGAATGAAAGAGCTTGTTACCACGATATACCAACATAGTGGTGACTTGCCGGATATGGATTGCCGAAATTTTTTCCACAGCAAGTCGCTTTTTATGCTATACGAACAGACACCACGCCAAAAACCTTATATGGTCGTGGTAAGGACGTCTGACGGGCGTATTGTAGGCCATCTGCTGGCCGTGACAAGGCAACGCACCTCCTTTTTCCCACCTTATATATATAGACACTGCCGCATCATGGGCGAAGGAGAGTATAGCGGAGACCTTCATGACGCCGGATTTTTTTTCGCCGAAGCCATCCGGGCTCTTACACGGGAAATCCATAGCCGCGTATTCTACATTGAGCTTAGTCACCTCAGCCAAAAGATGTTCGGATACGGCCAGCTGCGCCGGTTCGGTTATTTTCCCGTTCATTGGATGAGCATCCACAACTCACTTCACAGTCACACCCCAGAGGAACGACTGACAAAAAAGATGCTCCGCCGCATCGAATCTGCATACGCCAAAGGAGTTGTCACCCGTGAGGCAGAAGGAGAAACTGAGTTGAAAGCCTGTTGCAAGCTACTTCGTGAGCACAATCTCTTCAAGCCCAAACGCTATATTCCTGACGACAGTTTCTTCCGTGCCCTCATCGCTTCCGGCAACGGCCGCCTTTTTGTCACTGTCTATAAGAATATCATAATCGGATGTTGTGTCTGTGCCTATTCCGAGAACAACGCTTATCTGTGGTATGCCGCTTTCCGCAGAAAAACATTCATCATGCTGCACCCCGATGTTCTAACCGTATGGCACGCTATACGTGATGCCCACGAACGTGGATGCGCCCACATTGAGTTCATGGACGTCGGGCTTCCTCTGCGCAAGAATCCTTTCCGCGAATTTATCCTTCGCTTCGGCGGCAAGCCCGTCAGCACATACCGCTGGTTCCGCTTCTCTCCGATATGGCTGAACAAAACGCTTTCGTGGATTTACAGAAGTTGACACGTTACTGTACTTGCGCAATCAAACTATATCGGGAATAGTGATCCAGCCCTTAGTTCCATAAAAAGTCTGATCAGGACAATGATTGTTCATAATCTGAAAGTTCTTTCAATAACAACCTGACAGGCTTCCCAAGTAAACTATACACCCCTATACACATACAGCCTAAATACCATCTTAGCCAACCGTTAAAAACTCGGAAATATTCGGACAAACACCTTCAAATCCTTGCAATATTCTAAAATTATTTTCCATCGGACCGAAATTCGCGAAAATAGCGTGTGCATCTTTTATCAACTGCGACACAATGAGTTAAGACGAAAAAACGGGAAAGTGTGCAATAATTTGTAAGGTTTTGTTTTGCCGTAAGGGCCTCCCGGGGTTGCAACGGGGCTCTTGTTGCATTTCAACGGCGGCTCCGTTGTAACGCGAAAGCAGCCCCGTTGCAACCCCGGGAGGCCCTTACGGCAAAACGAAGAACAGATTTTTGTAAAGAAACAAGCCAAGAGTATCAAAACGATGGCAATTTGGCCATCGATCCGTTTCTATTTTGAGATTTCCCAAGTGTTAAAATCCGTGATATTATCAGAACATTTTCAAACCGAACCATAGGACTTGACTGATAGCGATAAGGCCCCGCACGAACCAACCTGTGACTGGAAAATCAAAGAAACAACAGCACAAAGCGATATCCCTATACCTGGAGAAGACATTTAATCGGCATAATATGCCTGGAATGCAATATTACGACATTTCTTCCGTTATCATAATTGATGATGAAGACTATAAACATATACCGATATATACTTGCCGCCACCATCGTCTGCATGGCATACGGACGGGCGGCGGGACAGACTTTCACGCTGACAGGAAAAGTCGTTGACGAAGAAAACAACCCCATTGAGCTGGCTTCCGTCTCATGTCTGGAGCAGGGCAAGATGGTCGTTACGGACCTGAAGGGACAGTTCAGCGTTCAGTTGAAATCAGCAGACAGCGTGACTGTCAGGTTCTCCATGGTCGGGTATAACGCCCGCAAGAGAACATTCAGGAATCCGCGCGGAAAGATTTCCGTCGACGTGCGTCTTCCGTCCATGCAGGCACTCGGTGAAGTTGTTGTCACGGAGAAGCGACGTCAGACCACAGGAACGGAACGGCTGGACATCAAGGACATTAAGGGAGTTCCGTCTACATCCGGCAACGCCGTAGAAGAACTGATACAGCAGCAGGCCGGAGTTTCTACACACAACGAAATGTCGTCGCAATATAACGTGCGCGGAGGGAGTTTTGACGAGAACTCCGTATATATAAACAATGTTGAGGTCTACCGCCCGCTGCTCATCAGAAGCGGACAACAGGAAGGCCTGAGCGTCATCAATCCGGACATGGTCGAAGCCGTCGGGTTCTCCACTGGAGGTTTTGAGGCAAAGTACGGCGACAAGATGTCGTCGGCACTTGACATCACCTATAAGCGTCCGAAAAGATTCGAGGCCAACGTAACCGCCTCACTGCTCGGCGCGAGCGGATATGTGGGGATTGGCGGCAAGAAGTTCTCCATGAGCCACGGCATACGCTACAAGACAAACCGGTATCTCCTCGGCTCGCTCGAAACGAAAGGAGAATACGATCCGAATTTCCTTGACTATCAAACATATATCAGCTATTCGCCAAACCAAAGGTGGACGATTGATTTCATCGGCAACATATCTGAAAATCACTACAACTTCACGCCGACAGACCGCGAGACTTCCTTCGGAACTATGGAGAACGTCAAGTCGTTCAGGGTCTATTTTGACGGTCAGGAAAAAGACATCTTCCGCACGCTGTTCGGCTCACTCAGCATATCACGCAACTTCGGACCGAACACGACGCTGTCGCTGCTCGGTTCTGCCTTTCATACGAAAGAACAGGAGACGTATGACATTCAGGGACAATACTGGCTGGACGACACCCAGACGGACGTCAATCTGGGTGTGGGAACGTACATGGAGCATGCGCGCAACTATCTGACGGCCGACGTCAAGAGTCTCAAACTGATGTTCAAGCACAAGATTACACGCCATGACATCGAGGCTGGAATTGTCTACAAGATGGAGGACATAAAAGAAAAGTCACGCGAATATGAGATGCGCGACTCCAGTGGCTATTCCATCCCCCACTCTGCCGACCGGCTCGACCTGATATATTCGCTCAATTCAAGAAACACGATGAGCAGCCACCGCACGGAAGGATACATACAGGACACATTCCGTTTCAGCACGGGCGGCGAAAGGCAGACACTCTACACGCTGAACTACGGCGTGCGTTTCAGCAACTGGTCATTCAACAAGGAGACGGTCATCTCGCCACGTGCCTCACTGGCCATCATACCGGCGTTCAACCAGAACGTGACGTTCCGCGTGGCTACGGGCCTATACTATCAGACGCCGTTCTTCAAGGAGCTTCGCGACACGACCAAGGTCAACGGCACGACGGTGGTCACGCTGAACGAGAAAATCAAGAGCCAACGATCCATACATTTCGTGGCGGCATTTGACTACCGCTTCAAAATGAAAGACAGGCCATATAAGTTCACAGCCGAAGCCTACTATAAGATTCTCGGAAATCTGGTGCCGTATAACGTCAACAACGTCAAGATCACATACTACGGAAGCAACATGGGCAGCGGTTATGCCTCCGGTCTGGACCTGAAACTCTACGGCGAATTCGTGCCGGGAACAGACTCGTGGGTGACATTCTCGCTGATGAGCACAAAGCAGAAGGTCAACGGCGTATGGATTCCCATGCCGACGGACCAGCGCTACGGCATCAATCTCCACTTCACCGACTATTTCCCCGGCACGGACCGCTGGAAGATGACACTCCGTCTGGCTTTTGCCGACGGTCTGCCGTTCGGCGCTCCCCACAAAGGACTGGAATATCAGGACTTCCGCGCACCGGCATACAAACGCGCCGACATCGGAATGAGTTTCCGCGCATACGACAACGACGACCGCAAGAAAAACAACATTCTGAAGAATATCTGGGTGGGGCTGGACTGTCTCAATCTCTTCGGAATAAGCAACGTAAACTCCTACTATTGGGTCACGGACGTCACCAACCAGCAGTACGCCGTCCCGAACTATCTCACCGGACGCCAGATAAACGGCAAGGTACAGATAGAGTTCTGACGGGCCGCCGGATGGAAGAGTCAAGGCTCCCCCATCCGGCAGCCTGCACACCAGACACAAAAAAAGAATATGGCTTAACGTCAACCAACCACATTATCAACATTCATAAATATATAACAATATGAGAAGCATATTGATTGCAATAATGATTCTGGTTTTCACAACATGTTGTACTGATAAAAAACAGGAAGAACTCATGCGTCGCAGTCTGCTCACCGCAAAAGAGCAAAACGAGAACAATCAACCCTTCACCACTGACAGCGTGATGAAAGCCGTGACTAAATATTATGACCGCCATGGTTCCCGTAATGAGCAAATGCAGGCTCACTATCTTTTGGGGTGTACATACCGTGACCTAGGGGACGCTCCTCGTGCGCTGCAATGCTATAATGATGCAGTGAACAAAGCTGATACTACAAATCCCGACTGCGATTACGCCACGATGAGCCGAATCTACGGACAGATGGATGATTTGTTCTGCAAAGAACTGCAACCGCACAATCAGCTGAAAGCACTCGAACTCTGTCACAGATATGCAATGAAAGCCGGTGACACCTTGATGGCCATCATTGCATACGACAGCAAAAGCGTCGCATATCATCTCCTTGATGATATTGACGCCGAGATTGCCATATCAGAGAAAGCTTCACAAATGTTCAAGAAACATGGGTATAAGGAATTTGCAGCCATGTCGCTTGGAATGATTATCCAACGATATGTCGAACTAGGAGATTGGAAGAATGCGGAAAGGTGTATGAGAATATACGAAAAAGAATCCGGCGTGTTTGACAGTTACGGAAACATAGAGCCCGGACGCGAGATTTTCTATTTTGAAAAAGGGCTGTATTTCCTTAATATAGCAAAAACCGATTCTGCCGAATATTATTTCAGGAAACTGCTAAATAACCATAGAGAAGACATCAACAACCGGATTGCCGCATACAGAGGATTAGCATTGCTCTACAGACAGAAATGCATTCCTGACTCGACGGCCAAATATGCGATATTGGGTTATGAAGCGAATGACACGATGTGCATAAACATAATGAAAGCGAGCCTTCCCAAAATACAGGCTCTATACGACTATGGACATTACAAGGAAGAAGCATTGATAAAATCTGAAGAAGCAAACCGGGCATATATCATCACATCTGCACTCATATTTATATCAGCCATTGTCCTCATTGTGCTCGGCATGAAGATATATTTAATCCGACGAAGCAGAATGGCCGACCTTGAACGTCAAAAAGCAGACTACGAGCATAAGATTGCGATGCTGAAAAATATACAGAATGATATGAATGTCATGTTCACTGAGAATAAGGAAAAACTAAAAGAGCTCATTGAAGGGAAGCAAGACATCATCAGTAAACTGGAAAAGGAGATAGCAAGTTACTGTATAGACAATAACTTTCAGGAAGAGCAACTGATAAACGCAGATATAACCAGGCATTTTCAGTTGCTGGCAAAAAATGCGACACTTCCGACATCGGATGACTGGCATGAAGTCCGTAATATGATAGATGAGATTCTGCCGAAATTCAAAACGACACTCAACAATGGCACGCATACGCTTCGTATGGAAGAATATCATGTATGTATCCTTGTACGTCTTAAATTCAAACCGCTCGAAATAAGCAATCTGACAGGACTATCTCAGGCCAACATAACCGCAATACGCAAAAGAATGTTGAAAAAACTATTCGGTATTGACGGGAAGCCCAAAGAATTTGACACTATTATATCTAAGATAAAATAAACGAAGCCGACACAAATCCCTAACAGTAAACATCTTACAACTTTGTTGATTTTTGTTAAAAACCAACAAGACGTCAATCGCGTCCTTATCTGGCTTTTTGCATATTTTTGCAAAAGAAAACATGCCATCGGCATCAGCACCATGTAAATACACTTATATTAACTTTGAGAATTTAAATAAGGAAACAACATGAAAAAAATCTCAGCAACAGTAATCATTGCGTGTGTCACGTTGGCAATATCAATGCCAATGAATGCAACAAACAACCATCAACCAACACGCAAACCAATAGAAATCAGTGCCCAGATTTTCAACCCGGGAGGATTGAAACCTCATAAACCGAAATCACCAGTACGCAAGCCAAATGTCTACATCGAAGACCATATTTTATACTTTGAGAATTTAGCCACAGATTGTATCTTGCAGTTAAAGGATGGAAACAATATAGTTTGTGAAATACCCATACCAGCCTACAATCAAGAAATGCAGCTACCTGAGCATCTTACGGGATATTATGACCTATTATTAATAATCGGTGATTATTGTTTTATTGGAGAAATAACTTTATAATATAGTACACATGAAGAAAATCTTTTTAATATTGATTAATGTTCTCTGCATGTTACCATCGTTTGGACAAGATACAGAAGAATATATTGTAACATATGTAGACAGCATTCCATCAAATGCAAGTTATAAAATGACAAGGAACAGACAGAATGTTCAAAAAGCAGAAACAAATACGTTGCGACTATATTCAAGGGAAAAGAAAATCATAGTCGAATATACGGATGATGACTTCATGATGACAACGGGTATTCTAC
>CAMVUM010000035.1 GCA_947170725.1 uncultured Prevotella sp. | reverse complement strand
ATACATTATATATATTAGATGCTCGCAGCGCTTTTTTCGTATTTGCAACGGGGCTCTCCCGAGGTTGCAACGGGGCTCTCGTTGTTCTTCAACGGCGTGCTTGTTGCGATGCAATAGCGTGTTTGTTGCAACCCCGGGAGAGCCCCGTTGTAAAATTAGTCTGGTTGAAGTATCATGAAAAGTTGCTTTTTCGTGTTTTCATTGATATATTTTTTCGATAGCGAAAGAGCCCGTTTTTCGGAATAAAAATGACATGCCGATGGTTTTTAGTACTTTGCTGTATAAAAAATAATACCAGTGAGACATTAGCGACTAATGGCATAGTATGAATTATTTCTAATATCCAAAAATCTAAATGTTCTTACGTTTACTGCGCAAACAGTCCCGGTCGGTTACAATCCACGTATGGTTGTTATCGGCATTCTTTAGTATCGCCATTTGTTGGTGATAAAAATATGAAGGGCCTCACGAAATCTATTCGGTTTGCAAAATTAATGTGAAATGGTCTTGTTTTTCAGTATATAAGGCGTATAATCGGAATATTTTATCTAAATTTGCAGGAAATAACCGGAGGCCGGTCTTGTGCATAAATACATGCTTGACTGGTGTCTGTCGTTTTTTTATATATAAACATAAGGAAATCCGATGGAAGAGGTAATAGTGAAAGATGCCGACCTGCGTAAGGCGGCAGACGAAGGAATGGATGCTTTCCTGAAAGTATTCATTGACGGTATATATGCAGCTGTCGGCGGTGAATTGACGGCAGAGGCCATGGCAGAACTGAATTCGGATCAAGTGACGCTATTGGCATACAGTATTCTCCATGAGGAGGTCATGGACGGAGGATTCGTCCAACTGATACACAATGGATACGGAGGCTTCATTTTCCTGAATCCGTTTGCCAAGGCACTGAAACTGTGGGGCATGCGGAACTTGTCAAAAATGATATATGAAGCACATACGCTGTATAACAAATATCATCAGGAGATAGAAAAGGACTGCTCTGATTCCGAATTCATGGAATTGTTCGAGCGGTTTGCGGAGTTTGACGACATGGACGACCAGTTCGTCGAGAACGAAGAGGAATATACCGCGCAAGTGGCATGTTACGTCGACGAACATATTGATAGATTCGCAAAGATAGAAAAATGAATAAGGAAGAAGAACTGATACGCAAGAAAAGCCCTGTAAACATAAGAAATAAGAAAGCGTCATTTGAATATTTCTTCATAGATACATATACGGCGGGCATCGTGCTTACTGGCACCGAAATAAAATCCATTAGACTCGGAAAGGCCAGTCTGACGGACACTTTCTGCTTCATACACAACGGTGAGATATGGGTCAAGGGTATGAATATCAGCCCCTATTTCTACGGCTCATACAACAATCATGAGATGAAGCGCGACCGCAAGCTGCTGCTCAACCGCAAGGAAATTCAGAAGTTGCAGAGCGCCACCAAGCAGACGGGATATACGATAGTGCCGCTGCTTGTGTTCATAGACCAGAAGGGGAGGGCCAAAATGGACATCGCCTTGTGCAAGGGAAAGAAGGATTTCGACAAGCGCCAGACTCTGAAAGAGAAGGAAGACCGCCGCGAAATGGACCGTGCGATAAAGCACTATTAGAAGATTTCGGATGAACAGACTTAATGAAATCATAAAGGAACGTATCCTTGTGCTCGACGGAGCGATGGGTACGATGATTCAGCAGTATGGCCTTACGGAAGAGGATTTCCGCGGGCAACGTTTTCGTGACACTGCGGGAATGTTGAAGGGCAACAACGATGTGCTGAATATCACACGCGCGGACGTAATCGAGGATATACATAGAAAATACTTGGAGGCAGGGGCAGACATCATCACTACCAATACATTCAGCAGCCAGCGAATATCGGAGGCCGACTATCACCTTGAGAGCGCCTGCCGGGAAATGGCTTTGGAAGGGGCACGGATTGCCCGACGTGCGGCAGATGCCTATTCCACGGAAGAACGTCCGAGATTTGTCGCCGGTTCGGTAGGACCGACGAACAGGACATGTTCCATGAGCCCCGACGTCAGCGACCCCGCAGCACGTGACTTGACGTATGACGAACTGTTTGACGCATACGCCGAACAGATGGACGCCCTGATAGAAGGCGGTGTCGATGCACTGCTGATAGAGACGATATTTGACACACTGAACTCAAAGGCCGCAGTAGATGCTGCGATGGAGTCCATGCGCAGGCGTGGTGTGGACTTGCCCATCATGTTGTCCGTAACGGTGAGCGATCTTGCCGGACGGACGTTGAGCGGACAGACTCTCGACGCCTTTATGGCCAGCATTAGCACCTATCCGATATTCTCTGTCGGACTGAACTGCTCGTTCGGAGCACGTCAGATGAAACCTTATCTTCGTCAGCTCGCCGCGCGTGCACCTTATTATATAAGTGCATATCCCAATGCCGGACTGCCCAACAGCCTCGGTCTTTATGACGAGACACCCGAGACTATGGCGCCTCAGATAGCCGAGTTCATAGACGATGGCTTGGTAAATATCATAGGCGGATGTTGCGGTACGACGGAGAAATTCATAGAAAGATATATTCCTTTGGTGGCAGGACGGACTCCGCACAAGCCCGCCCCACGACCGCAGACGATGTGGTTGAGCGGTCTGGACTTGCTTGACGTTACGTCGGAGATACGATTTGTGAACGTCGGCGAACGGTGCAATGTGGCCGGCTCACGCAAGTTCCTGCGGCTGATAAAGGAAAAGAAATATGACGAAGCAATCGGTATTGCGCGTCATCAGGTGGCAGACGGTGCCCTTGTGATTGACATTAACATGGACGACGGGCTGCTTGACGCGGAAGCGGAGATGCGGACATTCCTCAATATGATTGCCACAGAACCGGACATCGCCAAGGTCCCCGTTATGATAGATTCTTCCAAATGGGACGTCATCAGGGCTGGATTGAAATGCGTGCAGGGCAAATGCATTGTTAATTCCATATCGCTGAAAGAAGGTGAGGATGTGTTTGTTGAGCATGCACGTGACGTGATGCGCTATGGTGCGGCTGTCGTGGTGATGTGTTTCGATGAACAAGGACAGGCCACAAGCTATGAACGGCGAATCGAAATCGCCTCACGGGCTTACGGGATATTGACGGAAAAGGTGGGAATGAATCCGCTCGACATCATTTTCGACCCCAATGTTCTTGCTGTTGCCACCGGTATGGAGGAGCATGACAACTATGCCGTAGACTTCATTCGGGCAACGGGGTGGATCCGCAAGAATCTGCCTGGCGCCCATGTAAGCGGAGGCGTGAGCAATCTATCATTCTCATTCCGTGGCAACAACTATATACGTGAAGCCATGCACGCCGTGTTCCTTTACCACGCCATACAGCAGGGAATGGATTTCGGAATTGTCAATCCAGCGACAAAGGTCATCTATAGTGACATCCCGCAGAACGAGCTGGAATTGATAGAGGACGTTGTGCTCAACCGCCGGCCTGATGCCGCTGAGCGGCTTATTGGGCTTGCCGGTGAAATAAAGGAGCGTGAGGAAGCGGTCAAGGTCCTTTCCGCCGGTCAGGCGCAGGCGACTGGAGGCGTGCATGCAGAGGCGTGGCGCTCCGGTTCTGTTGACGAACGTCTGGCGCATTCACTTGTCAAGGGAGTCGGTGACTGGCTGGAGGAGGACATCAAGGAGGCTCTTGAAGTCTATCCGACGGCAGTAAGCATAATAGAGGGACCTCTTATGAACGGCATGAACACAGTTGGCGAGCTGTTCGGATGCGGTAAGATGTTCCTGCCGCAGGTTGTCAAGACGGCACGCACCATGAAGCAGGCCGTGGCAATACTTCAGCCATATATAGAGGCGGAGAAAACCGGTGACAGCGTAAAGGCCGGAAAGGTGTTGCTGGCTACTGTTAAGGGTGATGTGCACGATATAGGAAAGAATATCGTCGGAGTCGTTATGGCCTGCAACAACTATGACGTCATTGACCTCGGGGTGATGGTTCCGGCAGAGCAGATAGTGCGCAAGGCCATAGAAGAGAAGGCAGACATCATAGGACTGAGTGGTCTTATCACGCCAAGTCTGGAAGAAATGGTGAATGTGGCCAATGAAATGGCGAGGGCCGGACTGGACATTCCTATCATGATAGGTGGTGCTACGACAAGCGAACTTCATGTGGCGCTGAAGGTTGCGCCGGTCTACAGAGGTCCTGTCGTATGGATGAAAGACGCTTCGCAGAACGCTCTGATAGCCGCACGGCTGCTGGACAAGAAAGACGTTGTCCGGCTTGAACATGAACTCGGGGACAGATATACGAGTCTACGGAAAGAATATGATAAGGAACAGGAGCAGCTGCAGTCACTTGTGGAGGCCAGAAAGAACAAGCTGGATTTGTTTAATTGAGCAAAATATTGACTATGTGTAAGATAAAAAACATACTTTTTGATTTCGGTGGTGTCATAATAACCCTTAATCAGCCTCAGGCCGTAAGGCATTTCATGGAAATAGGACTTACCGACGCCGAGCAGCGGCTTGACCCTTACAGGCAGTCGGGGATATTCGGAGACCTTGAAATAGGAAAAATCAATGCAGAGCAGTTTCGCTCAGAACTCAGTCGTATGATAGGCCATGATGTGACATACGATGACTGTATGTATGCGTGGAAGGGATATGTTGGAGATTTGCCGAAGCGCAATCTCGATATTCTGCGCAGGTTGCGGGCCGAAGGTTATCGCCTTATATTGCTGTCAAACACCAATCCCTATATGATGGGGTGGGCCATGAGCGACAGTTTCGACGGAGAGGGGCATTCGCTTGAATATTATTTTGATGCTGTGTATCTGAGCTATAAGTGTGGTGTGATGAAACCGGACGAGCGCTTTTTCCGTCACGTGCTTGATTCGGAAAATATCGTTCCGCGGGAGACGCTGTTTCTTGATGACGGCCAGAGCAATGTTGAAGCGGCCGAACGGTTCGGTATCCGTACTTTCCGGCCGGACAACGGAGCTGACTGGACTGTAGAAATATATAAATATCTGAACGAATGAAACGACTGTATATATCTGTATTGATGTCTGTTATGGTTGCTATAGCTGCCATGGCACAGCAGAAACGCGAATTCCGTGGAGCATGGATACAATGTGTCAACGGACAGTTTCAGGGCATGGCGACTGACGCCATGCAACGGACGTTGGCTTATCAGCTTGACGAGTTGCAGAAGGATGGAGCGAATGCCATCATATTTCAGGTTCGTCCGGAATGTGATGCCTTGTATGAAAGTCGGTTGGAACCGTGGAGCCGTTTCCTTACAGGAGTACAAGGGCGCCCCCCGTATCCTTACTGGGACCCTCTGAAATGGATGGTTGATGAGTGTCACAAACGTGGCATGGAGCTTCACGCATGGATAAATCCATACCGCGCCAAGACAAAAGGAACCACAGAACTGGCAACAACCCATGTTGCCATAAAGCATCCCGAACGCGTTTTCCGTTACGACGGACAGTATATCATGAACCCGGGATTGGCTGAGAACCGCGAATATATATGCGATGTGGTGGCAGACATTGTCCGTCGGTATGACATTGACGGTCTTCATATAGATGATTATTTCTATCCTTATCCCGCGGCCGGCGAAACAATTCCGGATGAGAATTTGTTCCGGAGAAATTCCAATGGTATCGGCAATATAGCCGATTGGCGAAGGTATAATGTCAATCTTTTCATGAAACAGATGCATGACACTATCGCATCCATCAAGCCATGGGTTAAATTCGGTGTGTCTCCCTTCGGAATCTATCGTAATAAGAGCGTTGATCCAAATGGAAGCAACACCCGCGGTCTGCAAAACTATGATGACCTTTATGCCGATGTGCTTCTATGGGTGAATAACGGTTGGGTTGACTATTGCGTGCCGCAGATATACTGGCAGATAGGTCATCCTACGGCAGACTATGAAACTCTGATCGGGTGGTGGAGTCGCAATGCGTCGGCCCGGCCGCTGTTTATCGGTGAGGATGTGGAGCGTACGGTCAAATTCCCCGATACGAAGAAGCCGGGAATCCATCAGATGCCGGCTAAGATGTCTCTTCACGCAAAGCATCCGAATGTGGGCGGAACGGTGCTTTGGTATGCGAAGGCGGCCGTAGACAACATAGGGAACTATGGAACCATGCTGCGCAATGTCTATTGGAAAACTCCTGCCCTTCAGCCGCTCATGCCTTTCATTGACCACAAGGCCCCAAAGAAGGTACGGAAACTGAAGCCTGTATGGACGAGTGACGGCTATTTGCTTTTTTGGACGGCTCCTAAAGGACATGGCTGGCAGAACGAGGCCGCACGTTACGTCATTTACCGATTCAACAAAAAAGAAAAGACGGACATATCAAATCCATCAAAGATTGTTGCCATCACATCCGATACATTCTATAAACTGCCATATAACAATGGTAAGTCAGATTATGTTTATGTCGTGACGGCGCTTGATCGCCTGCAGAACGAGAGCAAAGAAAAGAAGGTGAAGGTCAAATTATAAGCCATATAAACAACCGGTGGCTCATATATCATTCTGTATGAATCGTGATATATGAGCCACCGGTTTGTTTATACTTCGCTTCTGAGTATTGTTTTTATTGAATTCTAATTCTGTGACCAGTACAGTCTATCCAAGAGAATTATACATCCTCACCCAACAGGTCTTTTAGGAACTCATTCAGCTCTTCGTCAAGTCCGCTCATCAGTTCGGGATAGATAATGATGGTATCATCATCAACGACATAAAGCTCGGCAATAGGCTCTTTATCTTCATCCTCCAGAACGAAAGAATAGGGTTTTATTATCGACATATTGTCAACGATGTCCTTCTGAAGTTCAATTCCTTTGCGGATGACAGAAACTATTGAAGAGCGGAAGTCTTTGTCTGTGTTGCCTATCCATTGCTCTATGACAGAGCGCGTAATCTCGTTATCATCGTCGTCAAAAGCGACAAACTCGCCTGTTTCCTGATTGACACGCATGTGGATGTCTGTCAATAATACAGCCTCTTCCGTGGCAGGGAACTTGTCCGCCACTTTGCCAATTGTTCTGCTGATTTGTTGTAAAGTCAGTTCTGTTGCTTTCATACAATGTATTTTTAGTATTGCCGATTTGCTGATCAAGGATGATATAATATCATTCTGATACAAAAGTATAAAAATATTTTGAATAACCGCAAACGATTACGAATGTTTTGGAAAAATATTTTGTTTTTTTTATTGTTTATTCAGAAGATAGTGGTATCTTTGCATTTGTAAAGTCGAGTTAGCAAAACGCAGAAAGAAGCTACTGAAAAGAGACAAGAAGCCACGAACGACGGTTCCCATAACATCAGCTTTAATAATTGATTTGGAAAAACAGAATAGAATTCTGGCGTTTGGCGAAACGGAACTTAATGACTGAAAACATGAGTAACAAAATAAAGCATTCGGGGGTTATAGAGTCTATCAGTGATAGGAGTGTGAGAGTGCGTATACTCCAAACTTCGGCGTGCGCCCAATGTAAGATATCAGGACATTGCAATTCATCAGAGAGCAAGGAAAAGCTCGTTGATGTATATAATATATCAGACACTTCACGTCTGAAAGTCGGTGATAGTGTCATGGTAACAGCCTCGGCGCGTGTCGCTGCTTCAGCTCTTCTTATTGGTTTCGGGTTGCCCTTCATTGTGCTTGTTGCTGTTGTCTTAGCAGTCTACGTCATGACCGCAGATGAGGCTCTTTCCGGCTTGTGTGGTCTTGGAGCGCTTATACCTTATTATATATTAGTATGGCTGTTTCGTGAGAAGTTGCGCGTACGTATGGCGTTCGAGATAGAATGTAATTCCAAAGAATGAAAGTACAAAACAAAGTATAACTAAAACAAATAAAGAATTATGAGTTTCATTTTGGTCGCAGTATTTGTGCTTGGAGCTATCGGACTTGTCGCAGCAGTCGTGCTGTATGTCTGTTCCAAGAAATTTGCTGTGGAAGAAGACCCGCGTATTGCTGATGTGGCAGCCCTTTTGCCACAGGCTAATTGCGGTGGATGTGGTTTCCCCGGTTGCGGTGGATTGGCTGATGCGCTCGTAAAGGGTGCCGATGCCGGCTCGCTTGACGGACTGTTCTGTCCGGTTGGAGGCCAGGAGGTAATGGGCAAGGTTGCTGATTTGCTTGGTATGGCCATGGCTAATTCGGAACCGATGGTAGCCGTAGTAAGATGTAACGGAACATGTGCAAACCGTCCGAAGATCGCTGAATATTCAGGTCTGCGCACTTGTACCGCCATGCATGCCTGTGGAGCAGGTGAGACCGCGTGCGGTTTTGGCTGTCTGGGGTGCGGCGACTGCGTTAACGCCTGTCAGTTCGGTGCAATCACTATCAATGAGGAGACAGGATTGCCTGAAGTTGATGAAGAGAAGTGTACATCATGCGGTGCTTGCGTGAAGGCTTGTCCGCGCAAGATTATAGAACTGCGCAAGAAAGGCCCCAAAGGACGCCGTGTTTATGTCAGCTGCATGAACAAGGATAAAGGTCCTGTGGCCATGAAGGCATGCAAGGTGGCTTGTATCGGTTGTGGAAAATGCGAGAAGGAATGTCCTTTTGGAGCAATAACTGTAACTGGAAATCTATCATACATTGATCCGGATAAGTGCCGTTTGTGCCGTAAGTGTGAGAAGGTTTGTCCGACTCACGCCATCACCGCAGTGAATTTCCCTGCCCCTAAGCCGAAGCCGGCCGCTGAGGAAACCAAGGCTGCTGACGCTGCAAATGTAGAACCTGTAAAGACGGAGGCATAAGCATTATGAATATAAGAACATTCAGAATAGGTGGTATACACCCAGAAGAAAACAAAATAACGGCAGAGATGTCCACACAAGTGGCAGCTTTGCCCAAACAGGCAATATTCCCATTGTCGCAGCACATCGGTGCGCCGACAAAGCCGGTTGTGAAGAAAGGCGACAAGGTGAAAGTCGGAACATTGATTGCCGAGGCTGGCGGTTTTGTGTCTGCTCCGATTTACTCATCGGTATCTGGAACCGTATTCAAGGTTGATACAGCCATTGATGCCACAGGATATCGTGTCCCTGCAATCATAATCAATGTAGAAGGTGACGAGTGGGAAGAGAGTATCGATCGTTCCGAGAAACTGGAGACATTAGCTGCTCATCCGGAGCTCACACCGGAGGAAATCGTTGAGCGCATTAAGGTAGCCGGTGTCACTGGTATGGGTGGTGCCGGATTCCCAACATTCATCAAGCTCTGTCCGCCGCCAACAGCTAAAGCCGAGTGTGTTATAATCAACGCTGTAGAGTGCGAGCCTTATATCACATCCGACTATCGTCTTATGATGGAGCATGCCGACGAGATTCTTGTAGGCCTTGACCTCCTTATGAAGGCAGCAAAAGTAGATAAGGGCTATATTGGTATTGAGACAAACAAGCCGCAGGCCATAAAACTGTTGACGCAGAAGACGGCTGGCGACCCGCGTATTGAGGTAGTCCCATTGAAACAGCGCTATCCGCAGGGTGGCGAGAAGCAGCTCGTTGACGCTGTTATACGCCGTCAGGTACCGGCTCCACCGGCTATTCCTGTGAATGTAGGTGCTATAGTACAGAATGTTGGAACAGCTTTTGCCGTATATCAGGCCGTAATGAAGCGCAAGCCCCTGTTCGAACGTTATACAACGGTAACAGGCAAGCGTCTTGCAAATCCGGGAAACTTCCTCGTCCGTATGGGTACACCGATGAAGGACCTCATCGATACTTGCGGTGGCATGCCGGAAGGCAACAACAAGCTATTGGCTGGAGGTCCGATGATGGGTAAGGCACTGACTTCTACAGAGGTGCCTGTGTGCAAAGGAACAAACAGTGTCACTATCATCAGCGAGGATGAAGCCGTGCGTAAGCCCGTTCAGCCTTGCATCCGTTGTGCCAAGTGTGTCAGCGTATGTCCGATGGGACTCGAGCCGTTCCTGCTCGCCACAGCTTCGGCCATGCATAATTGGGAAAAGGTGGAAGCTGAGGGTATCGTATCCTGTATAGAGTGCGGTTCATGCCAGTTCACATGTCCGTCACATCGTCCGATACTTGACAATGTAAGGTTAGGAAAGAGCACAGTAATGGGCATCATTAGAGCCCGCAACGCTAAAAAGTAAAAACAATCATGGGAAAATTAATAGTTTCATTATCACCGCACGCACACGGAACAGACAGTGTAGAGCGTAATATGTATGGAGTAATCATTGCTCTTATTCCTGCTCTTCTTGTCTCGTTTTGGTTTTTCGGACTTGGTTCAGTCATTGTGTGTGCAACGAGTGTTATTGCCTGCGTGGTATTTGAGTGGGCGATAACCAAGTTTATCTTGAAAAGAGAACAAAACACCGTAACAGACGGGTCGGCTATCCTGACAGGACTGCTCCTTGGTTTCAATCTGCCGTCCAATCTTCCAATATGGATTATCATCATCGGTGCGCTTGTAGCCATCGGCATCGGTAAGATGACGTTTGGAGGTCTTGGAGCCAATCTGTTCAATCCTGCTCTTGTAGGCCGTTGCTTCCTGCTCGTATCTTTTCCTGCCCAGATGACATCATGGCCTGTAGCCGGTCAGCTCGGTGCCTACACTGACGCCATTACCGGAGCCACTCCTCTGAGCGTAATGAAAGATGCCATCAAGAGTGGCGACGCTTCTTTGCTAAGCCAGCTTCCTGATTCCGTCTCCCTGCTTCTCGGTAATGCCGGAACAAGTGGTGCCGGATGTCTTGGTGAGGTCTGTGCGTTGGCTCTAATCGCAGGTCTTGTTTTCATGCTGTGGAAGAAGATAATTACATGGCACATTCCCGTAAGTATCATTGGAACGGTTTTTGTACTCAGCGCTCTGCTTCATATGTGCGATGCTGTATACGCTGATCCGTTTACGGTGATTTTCAGTGGTGGTCTGATGCTTGGCGCCATCTTCATGGCAACCGACTATGTCACCTCTCCTATGAATAGCCGCGGCCAACTTATCTATGGTGTCTCCATAGGTCTGCTTACAGTCGTCATCCGTAATTGGGGCGCATATCCAGAGGGAATGTCATTTGCCATACTTATCATGAATGCGTTTACACCGCTCATCAATACTTATGTCAAACCAAAACGTTTCGGGGAGGTAGTAAAGAAATGAAAAAGTTAGAATCATCACTTACCAATATGATCATCGTGCTTGTGGCCGTGGCTGTGGTGTCCGGCGGTCTGCTTGCATGGGTAAACAATGTGACAGAGGCCCCGATAAAGGAGCAGGATGAGATGGCTTTGGCCAACGGTATCAAGAGCGTGATGGGCGTTGACGACCTCACGGTGACAGCCAACGACGAATTGACTAAAAATATCGGAGGCAAGGATTACACCTTCATCGTGCACAAGACGAGTGATGCCCAAGGCAATTTTCTTGGTGCAGCCGTAGAGAGCACGACGATGGGATTCGGAGGCGACCTAAAGGTACTTGTTGGCTTCGACGGCGAGGGCAATCTTCTTGGCTATACCATTCTTCAGCATGCTGAGACTCCCGGACTTGGCGCCAAAGCTGACAAATGGTTCCAGAAAGACGGCAAGGGCAATATCATCGGACGCCGTATGGATGTGTCGAAGCCGCTTGTTGTGAGCAAAGACGGAGGTGATGTAGATGCCATCACCGCTTCTACAATCACCACACGCGCTTTCCTCAAAGCTGTCAATCAGGCCTATGCGGCATATTCCGCTCAGGACGTGGATGCTGCCAGCGGTGCTTCGAAGCATACAAAGAGTAACTAACCGTTTAATGAATGAGAGATATATAATATGAACTATATTAAAGTATTACTTAACGGCATAGTCAAGGAGAACCCAACGTTTGTGCTTCTGCTTGGTATGTGTCCTACGCTGGCCACCACCACATCTGCCCAAAACGGTATGTCGATGGGACTTGCAACTATGTTTGTGCTGATATGCTCCAATATTGCAATATCGCTGATAAAGAGCATCACTCCTGACAAGGTGCGCATACCGGTATTCATTGTCGTTATCGCATCGTTTGTGACAATCCTTCAGATGTGTCTCAAGGCATACATGCCCGAGGTGAACAAGTCGCTTGGACTTTTCATACCGCTTATCGTCGTAAACTGTGTCATACTCGGCCGTGCCGAAGCCTTTGCCTGCAAGAACAATCCTGTGGCGAGCCTTTTCGACGGTTTGGGCATAGGTTTAGGATTCACCCTTTCGCTCACTCTTCTCGGTATTGTGCGCGAGGTTTTGGGTGCAGGCTCAATCTTCGGAGTGGTTCTGTTGCCAGAGACTTACAACATCCTGTTGTTCATTCTGCCTCCTGGCGCATTCATAACGCTTGGATTCCTTATTGCCATCGTTAACAAATTAAAGAAAGCTTAGTCACACATTATGGAATACATACTTATATTTATATCGGCAATATTCGTGAACAACATCGTGTTGTCACAATTTCTTGGCATTTGCCCGTTCCTCGGCGTGTCTAAGAAGGTGGACACTGCTCTCGGAATGAGTGCAGCCGTGGCGTTCGTGCTCACTCTTGCCACCATTGTCACTTATCTAGTACAGAAGTTTGTGCTCGATGCTTTCGGGTTGCAGTATCTTCAGACCATCACATTCATTCTCGTTATAGCCTCTCTCGTGCAGATGGTTGAGATTGTGCTGAAAAAGGTGTCGCCTGCGCTCTATCAGGCGCTTGGTATCTTTCTTCCGCTTATCACCACCAACTGCGCCGTGCTCGGTGTGGCAATTCTTGTGATTCAGAAAGACTACAATCTGATAGAGGGTATTGTTTACGCCTTCTCCACAGCGATCGGTTTCGGACTTGCCATGACCGTGTTTGCAGGCATGCGCGAACAGCTCGAGATGGTGAACATACCGAAGGGAATGCGTGGTATGGCCATTGTCCTTGTATCGGCCGGTCTTCTGAGTCTTGCTTTCATGGGCTTCTCCGGTGTAGATGGAGGACTGAAACAGGTGTTCGGTCTGGAATGACTTTACATTGATATAAAAAACTTTAGAAAGGAAATTTGCGAACAGCGAATTTCCTTTCTTTTATTTTCCTGATTTCCATATTTTTATATATCTTTGCATTATCAATTATTCTAACATAAAGATATATATAATGAAACATACTATTTTAGTAACGGGTGGTACAGGCTTTATAGGCTCTCACACAACAGTTGAATTGCAGAATGCCGGTTATAAAGTCGTTATTGTGGACAATCTGTCCAATTCTCAGGCAAGCGTCGTTGACGGAATTGAGAAAATCACAGGTATTCGCCCTGCTTTCGAGGAAGTCGATTGCTGCGACTTGGAAGCGATGGACAAAGTCTTTGCTAAATATCCAGATATAGATGGCATCATCCACTTTGCTGCGAGCAAGGCCGTGGGCGAGAGTGTTGAGAAGCCTCTTTTGTATTATCGTAACAATATCGTCAGTCTGGTCAATCTTCTGGAGCTCATGCCGAAGCACAATGTCAAGGGGATAATCTTCTCATCGAGCTGCACAGTCTATGGCCAGCCCGATCCGGAAAATCTCCCAGTAACGGAAAATGCTCCCATCAAACCGGCGGAAAGTCCTTATGGCAACACGAAACAGGTCAATGAGGAGATTATCCGCGATGACATCAACAGCGGTGCGCCCATCAAAGCCATACTTCTCCGCTATTTCAATCCCATCGGTTCCCATCCGACGGCCATTATCGGCGAGATGCCTAACGGCGTACCAATGAACCTCATCCCCTACGTAACCCAGACAGCCATGGGAATACGTGAGCAGCTGAAGATATTCGGCAACGACTATGACACTCCTGACGGAACCTGCATACGTGACTATATCTATGTCGTAGATTTGGCGAAGGCTCATGTCAAGGCCATGGAGCGTGTGCTTGACACTGATAGCGACAAACTCGAAGTATTCAACGTCGGAACAGGAAAGGGTGTAAGCACCAAAGAGATTGTAGACGCTTTCGAGTCCGCAACAGGTGTAAAGCTCAACTGGACATTTGCTCCGCGCCGTGCAGGAGACATCGAAAAGGTATGGGCCAATCCGGAGAAAGCGAACAACGTTCTTGGATGGAAGGCCGAGACAAGTCTTGAAGACACTCTGAAATCTGCATGGAAGTGGCAGGAAAAACTGCGTAAAGATGGAATACAGTAATTTACTGTAATAAAATAAAAGACCGGTATGTTTCGACATAACCGTGTTTTAATTTGTGTTTGTGTTGTTTAGTCCTCTGATGAGAATCAGGGGACTAATTTTTTATAAAATCAAAATAGAATTGCAATATTTCAGTCTTTAATATATATACATGTAAAATGGCGGTATCATCAGTTGTCTAACTGACCATACCACCATTTATCCAATACTCAGTCCTGCCTGCGGACGCCAAAGTCCACACATGCCACGATTGGCTTTTTTAATCTTTAAATTCAGATGAACGCGACAATCAGGCCGGCCATGACGATGCTGACCATCGACATCAGCTTTATGAGGATGTTGAGAGACGGTCCGGAGGTGTCCTTGAACGGGTCTCCGACGGTGTCTCCGACGATGGTAGCCTTGTGACAGTCGGAGCCTTTGCCGCCGAAGTTGCCTTCCTCAACCATTTTCTTCGCGTTATCCCATGCACCTCCGGCGTTGGCCATGAACACGGCCAGTGTAAATCCGGCTGTCAGACCGCCTACCAGCAGTCCCATCACGCCAGCCACACCGAGAAGCAGACCGACAACAATGGGTATGATGATGGCCAGCAGGCTCGGGAAAATCATTTCGCGCTGAGCCGAGCGTGTGCTGATTTCAACGCATCGTCCATAGTCCGGAGTAGCCTTGCCTTCGAGGATACCTTTTATTTCACGGAACTGTCTTCTGACTTCCTCCACCATTGTCTGGGCAGCACGGCCGACGGCCCCCATCGTCAGCCCGCAGAAGAGGAACGCCGACATACCACCGATGAACGCGCCTACGAGAACCTTCGGATTCATCAGGTTTACTTGGAAGAAGTTCATGTAGTCAACCATGTTCGCCGTAGCAGGATTGAACACCGCGCCCATGTTGTCGACAAATGTCTGTCCCTCGCCGACGGCGCGTATCATCGCAATCTTTATTTCCTCAACGTATGACGCGAGCAGAGCCAGTGCCGTCAGGGCGGCGCTTCCAATGGCAAACCCCTTGCCCGTGGCGGCCGTCGTGTTGCCCAACGCGTCAAGGGCGTCCGTGCGGTGGCGTACTTCCTCTCCAAGTTCACTCATTTCCGCATTTCCGCCAGCATTGTCGGCTATCGGGCCGTAAGCATCCGTCGCCAGTGTTATTCCGAGTGTAGAGAGCATACCAACAGCTGCGATACCTATGCCATAGAGACCGCGTGAGATGCTTTCGGCATTCATTGATAGGTCGAAATGGTTTGCACAGAGATAGCTGAGCATGATGGCCGCCGATATCGTGACTACGGGAATCATGGTTGAAATCATTCCAGTTCCAATGCCCTTGATGATGACCGTGGCCGAACCAGTCTGTGACGCCTCGGCAATCTTCTGTGTCGGCTTATATGTATGGCTTGTATAGTATTCCGTTCCCTGACCGATGATCACGCCGGCCAGCAGTCCCGTGACGACGGAGAAGGAAACGCCGATCCAATTGTCCAGTTCCAGCAGATAGAGGATGAGGAATGAAGCACCGGCGATGAGCACCGACGATACGTTTGTTCCCAGTCCGAGCGAGTGTAGCAAGTCTTTCATTGTAGCTCCCTCTTTTGTCTTCACGAGGAAGATTCCGAGCAGCGAGAGGAATATGCCCACGGCAGCGATAATCATCGGGGCTATCACGGCACGCATCTGCATGTCGCCGTTCATGGCGAATGCCGTTGCACCGAGAGCCGCCGTGCTGAGAATACTTCCGCAGTAGCTCTCGTACAGGTCGGCACCCATACCGGCTACGTCGCCAACATTGTCGCCAACGTTGTCGGCTATTGTGGCCGGATTGCGCGGATCGTCCTCCGGGATGTTGGCTTCGACCTTTCCTACGAGGTCGGCACCTACGTCAGCGGCCTTCGTATAGATTCCGCCGCCGACACGGGCGAAGAGCGCCTGCGTCGATGCACCCATACCGAATGTCAGCATGGTTGTTGTGATTGTGACGAGTGCCATGCTGTCCCCATGATAGAAGTGGCTGAGAACGAGGAACCAGATTGCGATGTCCAGCAGTCCCAGTCCGACGACCACAAGTCCCATGACGGCGCCGCTACGGAAAGCTATTTTCAGCCCTCGGTTGAGCCCCTCGCGGGCAGCGTTGGCTGTGCGGGCCGAGGCATACGTGGCCGTTTTCATGCCGAAGAATCCGGCCAGTCCGGAAAATAGTCCGCCGGTGAGAAATGCGAAGGGAACCCATGGATTCTGAACTTTCATGACGTAGGCCATGAAGGCGAAAACGAGTGCCAGCACAACGAAAACGATGCCGACGACCTTGTACTGCTGCCGCAGATAGGCCATTGCGCCCCGGCGTACGTGTCCTGCGATTTCTTTCATTCGCGGTGTTCCTTCGTTCTCCGCCATCATCTGACGGAAGAAGAATAAGGCCATGCCCAGCGCGACGACAGATGCGACGGGGACAAGCCAAAATGCTGATGGAATGTTCATTTGTCTAAAGGTTTTAATTGTTAGTAAAAATAGATTTAATGCTTTCTTTAACCAAAAGAGGGCGCGTTTTCCCGCACCCTCTGGTAATTTCAATTCTTTGAATGGCTTTTCTCAATCTTCCGCGCCGAAATCCGAAATGTCTTCCGCCTCTTCGTCAGGATCACTTTCGATGTCGAATGTTGTGCGGTAGTTATCTTCCGTTATATCATCACTGAAATCCGGTTCGTCAACTTCCTCTTCTTCATCATCGTGATTATTAAAGTCGTCATCTGGAATTTCATCCTCGTCACGTGACTGAAGTGTGAGTCTTGGTTTTTCCATTTCCGGTTTCACTTTTGCAAATATGGCTTCAACCCACATGCCTTTGGCTATCTCAAGCACTTCGAAACCGTCTGCCATTTTCTTTTCATACATCCCTCCCGGTTTGTGCAGTCTATCCTTTGGAAGGGTAGTTGTGGAAATATCGAAACCACTCTCAATGATGTCCTTTGTGCTCTGTGAAAGAGAGTCCCATCCTCCGCCGAAATTGCGTTCCAACACCTCTATGAGTTTTGTTGTCGTGATGTGGTGTATGTTCTCGTATGTCAGATCACTCACACGCACAATCGGGCGTTTTTTTATTGCCCATATAGTCTTCGTACCGGCATCATCCATGCTTACGTTTCCAACTTTGTAATCCAATTTCTCATACTTCCCTTTTACTATGGATGAATCATCCTTCAGTTCCTCTATCATGAAGGCGGTACGTATGATATCAACAAAGTGTCTTTTGTTATCCTTTACGTCTGCATCCTTGTCTGCGTTTTCCAGCATGCGGAAAATATCGTTTTCCTGAACGTCCCAGACGTTTTTCTTTGTCAGTGTCTTCAGCGTGATCGCTTTCTTTGCTACTGGCTCTTTCATTCTTCGTGTTTTTGTTTATATGATTTTACTGCTGCAAATGTATATACTTTCTTTTTTATTTCCAAGTTTTGGATGCCTTTTTTTATATTTGCTTCTTAATTTTGGGTATATGGATGCTCCATATCATGATGAAAGGGACATTCCACTTCAGCTTGGAAGAGCTTGGAAAAGTGTTAAAAACTTAGAAATATTCAAACAAAAGCCTTCAAATCCTTGCAATATTATGAGATAAAAATCCAGTGGCCGTAAATTCGCGAGTTTTGGGCGTGCATATATTATCGTCTGAGCTACAGCATGTTATAATGAAAATAAATAAAGTGTGCAACCTTTTGTACGTTTTTAATTCTGCCGTAAGGCCCTTACGACCTTCCCGCGGGGCCCTTGTCGCATTGTAACGGAGCTGCCGCCGTCATGCAACGGGGCCGCTTTCGCAACCCCGGGATGGCCTTATTGGTCGGTCGCGACTGGAAAACGTTGATGTGTGGAGGATGAAAATGGCTGGAAAAGGCGTTTTCAATGCTTTGTAAAAACATATTCAGTGTATTTCTTAAGTGTTAAATTCTTGATAGTTTTTCTTACACGACAAAGGCTTCTCTATTTTATCCGCATATTATTTTATGGTTATCCGACATTTGGAGTAATACTGCCTCATGTTCCTCTACTGTATGGGGTATATGTCTGAACATCGCGGACTATTTTTTTGGATTATACCCGATTTCTCCTTACCTTTGTACTCAAATTATGTCACAACCATTAGCAGAAAGACTAAGACCGCGGACGCTCGACGATTATATCGGCCAGAAACATCTGGTGGGCGAGGGGGCGGTGTTACGCCGGATGATAGACGCCGGGCGTATTTCCTCATTTATTCTTTGGGGACCTCCCGGTGTGGGCAAGACAACACTGGCTCAGATCATTGCCGGCCGTCTTCAGACTCCGTTCTACACGCTGAGTGCAGTGACGAGCGGTGTCAAGGATGTGCGCGACGTTATTGATAGGGCTGGGAAAAACCGTTTCTTCAATGAAGCCTCACCCATTTTGTTCATAGATGAAATCCATCGTTTTTCAAAGTCTCAGCAGGATTCTCTTTTGGGAGCCGTTGAGCGAGGAACGGTTACGCTGATTGGAGCGACAACGGAAAATCCGTCCTTCGAGGTGATACGTCCGTTACTTTCACGCTGCCAGCTGTATGTTCTAAAGTCGCTTGACAAGACTGATCTTGAGGGATTGCTTCAGCGTGCTGTCACACAGGATGTTGTTTTGCGTGAACGTGACATCGAATTGCGCGAAACGGCCGCACTTCTGCGTTATTGTGGCGGTGATGCGCGCAAACTGCTCAATATTCTTGAGCTTGTTGTAGAATCGATGGCCGGCGAAAAGAAAGTTATCATTACAGACGAAGTTGTGGTATGTAGTTTGCAGCAGAATCCACTGGCGTATGATAAGGATGGTGAGATGCACTATGACATAATATCTGCTTTTATCAAAAGTATCCGTGGCAGTGATCCTGATGCCGCCATCTATTGGCTGGCAAGGATGATAGAGGGTGGGGAAGACCCTAAGTTCATTGCTCGCAGACTAATAATCAGTGCAGCTGAGGACATAGGCCTGGCTAACCCTAATGCTCTTTTGTTGGCCAATGCGGCTTTTGAGGCAGTTCAGAAAATAGGATGGCCGGAGGGGCGTATTCCTCTTGCCGAAGCGACTGTCTATCTTGCAACAAGTCCGAAAAGCAATTCAGCCTATCTTGCCATTGACAAGGCACTCGACCTCGTGCGTCGCACCGGAAACCAGCCCGTACCGCTTCACATACGAAATGCGCCGACAAAGCTGATGAAGGACCTTGGCTATAACGACGGATACAAATATCCCCACGACTATCCCGGCCACTTCACGCCGCAGCAGTATATGCCCGACGAACTGGTGGCTGAGCGTATCTGGAACGGGCAGCATAGTCCAGCGGAAGAAAAGCTCTGCCAACGGATGGCCTGTTTGTGGGGAGAGAGATTTAACAACTGAGGAAATCCGGGACAGGAAGGCATGCCTTCATGATGTCCCTATATATAATATAAAGGTTAAATAAAATGAAGATAACTGTTTTAGACGGATATGGAATGAATCCCGGCGACCTCTCGTGGAAAGAACTTGAGGGGTTGGGAGACGTCACGATATATCCGCGCACTTCGCCTGACGAGGTCGTGGAGCGCAGCCGTGACGCAGAGATACTGCTGACAAACAAGGTCGTGATAGGACGTGAGACCATCGCGTCGCTGCCGAAGCTGCGCTATGTCGGCGTTCTGGCCACGGGATATAATGTGGTGGACGTCAATGCAGCCCGCGAACATAACGTGATTGTGACCAATGTCCCGGCCTACAGTACGGACAGTGTCGTACAGATGACGCTGTCTCATATTCTCAACATCACAGGACGAGTCGCACATTACGCCCGACTCAACCGTGAAGGCCGGTGGAGCGAGAGTCCGGATTTCTGCTATTGGGATACGCCGCTTACGGAACTGTCGGGCAAGACTATCGGAATTGTCGGATTAGGGAATATCGGTATGAAGGTGGCCAAAATAGCGCGTTGTCTAGGAATGGACGTGTTCGCCCTGACGGGAAAGGACTCTGCCACACTGCCGGAAGGCATACAGAAGACAACGCTTGACGGATTGTTCGGCGTTAGTGATATCCTTACGCTACACTGTCCGCTGACGGAAAAGACGCATAATATGATCAATGCCGAAACAATAGGACGGATGAAGCACGGGGCGATACTGATCAATACCGGTCGCGGTCCGCTGGTTGATGAACAGGCTGTAGCCGACGCACTCGTCTCGGGCCAACTCGGAGGCTATGGGGCCGATGTGATGTGCTCAGAACCTCCCTCTGCCGACAATCCGCTGTTCTCCGCTCCGAACTCATTCATAACTCCGCATATCGCATGGGCTACGCTTGAGGCGCGCCAGCGACTGATGGATACAGCTGTGTCCAACGTGCGCATGTTTATAGATGGAAATCCACAAAACGTTGTCAACGTATAGAAACGGATGGAACAGGAAATAGCACTTGAGCCGCTCATAAAAATCATTGAGTTGCTCGGAACTTTTGCCTTTGCCATTTCTGGAATACGCCATGCCGCCGCAAAACATTTTGACTGGTTCGGCGGCTATGTCTGCGGAGTGGCTGTGGCTATCGGTGGTGGAACAATACGTGATGTTCTTCTCGGTACGACTCCGTTTTGGATGACCAATCCTATATACCTGATATGTACGGCTGTTGCGCTTGGCGTTGTCATAGTCTTCGCCCGTTATATGGAATTCTTGAGCAATGCCTGGTTTGTCTTCGACACTCTCGGCCTCGCGCTCTTCACTATTGCTGGCATGCAGAAGAGTCTCGCCTTCGGCCAGCCGTTCTGGGTTGCCGTCATCATGGGATGTATCACTGGAGCGGCTGGAGGAGTGATACGCGATATTCTACTGAACAATGAACCTGTGATTTTCCGTAAGGAGATTTATGCCATTGCCTCCGTACTCGGCGGTGTGACTTATTGGGGATTACAAGAAGCGGGAATGCCGCTTGGCGTTACGGCTGTTGTCGGCTTTGCCGTGACGTGTGCTATAAGATTTCTTGCTGTCAGATACCATGTATCACTGCCTGTCCTGAAGGATGACGCCACAGACCGCGGGTAGGTAAGTGACTGAGATGTATTTGTACGGAACGATGAAGGTTTATAAATGAAATAAGGTTCATGCAAAAAGTGCATGAACCTTATTTCGTTTATATTATACAGTCCTTTTCTTCTATTCCTTTACCGGCTTCTTGGCTTTGCCGCCGCGTCTGTTTCTTCCTCCGCGGTGTCCTCCTCGCTGGCCATGGCCACTGCGTCCGTGTTGTGACTTGCTGCATCTGGCCGACTTGTATTCCGGTGCCTCACCTAATCCACCGGGCAGCATTTTCTTCTCGATATCCTTGCCGAGGAACTGCTCTATCTGCTTGAACCTGCTGATGTCGTAGTCGCTGACGAAGGTGATTGCCGTTCCGTCGCGGTCGGCGCGGGCCGTACGGCCGATGCGATGGACATAGTCTTCCGAGTCGTGAGGGACGTCATAGTTGATGACCATCTGTATGTCGTCGATGTCAATACCGCGGGCAACGATGTCAGTGGCCACAAGCACGTTCTTATGGCCGGTCTTGAAGTCATACATGACCACGTCGCGTTCCTGTTGGGTTAAATCACTGTGCATTGCGCAACAGTTGATTTTCATACGGCGAAGCTCTCGATCTATATCCTTGACTTTATCTTTCTTTCCTGAGAATATTATTACACGTTGCAGTTTTCCAGTGCTGAACAGATGTCGTATGATTCCGAGTTTCTGATTCTCATAACATATGTAGGCCGACTGCATTATCTTTTCAGCAGGCTTACTCACGGCAATCTTTATTTCCACCGGATCGTTGAGCAGGCTACGTGCCAGTTGCTGTATCTTTCCGGGCATTGTTGCAGAAAACATGATTGTCTGACAATCCTTCGGCAGGTCCTTGGCTATCTGCAGGATGTCATCACTGAACCCCATGTCGAGCATACGATCTGCCTCATCCAGCACAAAAAAACTCACGCGGCTGAGATCTACATTACCTGTATGGATATGGCTGAGCAGACGTCCAGGTGTGGCTATAACCACATCTGCTCCCATTCTCAGACTTTTCATTTCCTGGTCATATCTGTTCCCGTCATTACCACCATATACAGCCACGCTGCTGACGGTGTCGAGGTAGTATCCGAAGCCTTGCATAGCCTGGTCTATCTGTTGTGCCAGTTCTCTTGTGGGCGACATGATGATGCAGTTGATGGCGTCAGCAGGAAAACCTCCATCGTCGAGTAGGCTCAAAATTGGCAACAAATAGGCTGCCGTCTTGCCTGTTCCGGTCTGCGCCACTCCGATGATGTCGCGGCCGTCAAGAATCTCCGGAATACATTTTTCCTGAATAGGAGTACATTCCTCGAAGTGCATGTCGTCCAATGCGTCGAGAATGTTATCGTTTAGATATGTATCTTCAAATTTCATTTGTTAATTGGGTGCTTTTTTATAACAATAATATGCTATGAATGTATATAATATATTCGGTATCCATGCTGCAAGCATAGGCGGAGTATTTGCATTTATGGCAAATGTTGCACAAACGGTTTGCAGCAATATATATGAAAAACTTAGGGCCATACCGATACCAAGATATAGTCCCATGCCTCCCTTTCTTTTACGTGAACTAAGACTCAGACCTATGACAGTCAGGATAAATGAAGCGAAACTTGTTGCTATTCGCTTGTGATATTCCACCTCATATTGTACGACATTGCTTGAGCCTCGATCTTTCTGCTTGGATATATAGCGTTTCAGCTCAGGACTTGTGAATGTCTCCTGCTGGCCTTTGCTGAAGACGAGGTCCATCGGTTCCATGATAATCATAGTGTCGATTTCCATTCCCGACGTGATATGCTCACGCATTCCTTTGAGAGTCCTGATTTTATAGTTGATTGCTTTCCAGTGGTAACGGCTGTCGGATATGGTGTCGTACTTAATTACGTTGGCCGTCATGTGGCTGATAAGTTTCTTATTTTCAAACTTATCAAGAGAAAAACCATAACCTGTCTTATGCTTATCGTCATACTGGCTTATATATGCAATCACACCTTTATCCACTTGTAGTTGCACATTGCTGGCAGTAGTGGTCTTTTTGCTGTTCTTGTATTGCGATTCGAAATTATGTCTGATGACGGTCCCTTGTGGTATGACGTATGCACCAAGATAGAAATTGAGAATGGAAATCATGGCCGCAGAAATCATATAGGGACGCAATAGCCTTTTGAAACTCATTCCACAAGCAAGCATGGCGATAATTTCAGAATTACCGGCCAGCTTGGAAGTGAAGAATATGACGGCAATAAAAACAAAGAGAGGGCTGAACAGATTGGCAAAGTAGGGGATGAAGTTGGCATAATAATCGAACACTATAGCGCGCAACGGGGCGTGATATGTCGTAAATTTAGCCAAGTTCTCATTAACGTCAAAGACGATGGAAATGGATATTATAAGTACGATAGAATAGATATACGTACCTATAAACTTACGTATTATATATCCGTCGAGTTTCTTTATGTATGCGAAAGGATTGAGCATACACATCATCCGCATTGCCCAGGATGCGCCTTGGGACGTCCGCAGCGCATGCCGTCCTGTGAGATGTAGCTTGTGCAATATTGCTTTCAGCCGATTATTTCTGCCTTGTTCCATGTATCCGGTTTATATTCGCCTCATCATGTTCTCTACCACACCGCGTTTCCACTGTGTGAAGTCACCGTTGAGGATATGCTCCCTTGCGTCAGAAACAAGTCTGAGATAGAAAGCAAGATTATGGATGCTGCCAATCTGAAGGGCCAAAAGCTCTTGCGCCTTAAAGAGATGATGCAGGTATGCCTTAGTGTAGACACGGTCTGTCACACATCCATAAGGGTCTATCGGCGAAAAGTCGTTCTCCCATTTCTTGTTACGCATGTTCATTGTGCCTTCATAGGTGAACAGCATGGCATTACGGCCGTTGCGCGTCGGCATGACACAGTCGAACATATCGACTCCGCGTTCGATAGCTTCGAGAATATTCCATGGGGTTCCTACTCCCATCAAATACCTGGGTTTGTCCTTCGGAAGAATCTCGTTGACGACTTCAATCATTTCATACATCACTTCAGTTGGCTCTCCAACAGCCAATCCTCCAATCGCATTACCTTCAGCGCCCTTATCTGCGACAAACTTTGCAGCCTCTCGCCGAAGGTCCTTGAAAGTGCATCCTTGTACTATCGGGAACAAACTCTGACTATGACCGTACAGCGGTTCTGTTTCATTGAATCGCTTAAAACAACGGTTGAGCCATCTTTGCGTCATCTCAAGGCTCTTCTTTGCATACTGATAGTCACTCTGTCCTGGAGGACATTCGTCGAAAGCCATCATTATATCGGCACCGATTATGCGCTCGGTATCCATCACGTTCTCCGGTGTAAAGATATGTTTTGAACCGTCGATGTGGGAACGGAACTCGCACCCTTCTTCCCTAAGTTTTCTTATGCCAGTTAGAGAAAAGACCTGAAAGCCCCCAGAGTCCGTCAAAATAGGATGATCCCATCCATTGAAACGATGCAGACCTCCGGCCTTGCGGAGCGTGTCAAGCCCGGGGCGCAGATAGAGATGGTATGTATTTCCCAATATGATCTGCGCCTTCACCTGTTCTTCAAGTTCGGAAATATGAACTCCCTTTACGCTTCCACATGTTCCGACGGGCATAAAGATAGGAGTCTTTATCTGTCCGTGGTCGGTGGTAATCAACCCTACACGTGCATCTGACGCATTGTCCTGATATTGCAGTTCAAACTTCATGCTTTCTTTTCCTCTTTTTCGATTTCAAAATCCAACGGATTGTCAACAGCCTCGTCGGTCAAGGCAAAAGCCCAAACTTCATTTACATTCTCCACATAATGGAATTCAACACCGCGGCGATAGACTTCCGGTATTTCCTCCACATCCTTACGGTTTTCGGCACACATCACGATGTCCGTAATGCCAGCACGCTTGGCAGCGAGAATTTTCTCTTTTATTCCGCCGACTGGAAGTACCTTTCCACGCAGCGTTATTTCTCCTGTCATAGCCGTATTGCGGCGCACCTTGCGCTGTATGAGCGCAGAAGCGATGGATGTTGCAATCGTTATTCCGGCAGAAGGACCGTCTTTTGGCGTAGCTCCCTCTGGCACGTGAATATGGATGTTCCAGTTGTCGAAGATGCGATAGTCTATCTTCAGCGCATCGGCATGTGCCTTGACATACTCCAGTGCGAGCACAGCCGACTCCTTCATGACGTCACCGAGATTTCCTGTTAGTGTGAGTTTAGAGCCTTTACCCTTGCTCAGGCTAGTCTCAATGAAGAGAATCTCGCCTCCGACGCTTGTCCAGGCCAGTCCCGTGACCACGCCGGCATAGTCGTTGCCCTGATAGATATCACGGTAGAATGGTGGCTTGCCCAACAGACTCTCTATCTCTGCCGGTGTGATTTTACTGTATGGAAGCGCGCCGTCCTTAGCCTTAATAAACGCAAGTTTCCTGAGAGCCTTGTTTATCTGTTTCTCCAATTGGCGCACACCGCTTTCCCGCGTATATTGCTCAATGACTTTTTCGATGGCCTGCTTGCTGAAGTTCAGTCGTTTTTCGTCATCAAGTCCTGTGTTCTCTTTTTCCTTTGGAATGAGATGGCGTTTTGATATCTCCGTCTTCTCCTCTGTGATATATCCGCTCACCTCTATTATTTCCATTCGGTCCAGCAACGGTCTTGGAATAGTATTGAGATCGTTTGCCGTAGCGATGAACAATACCTTCGACAAATCATAATCTACATCAAGATAGTTGTCATGGAACGCCTGATTTTGCTCCGGGTCAAGAACCTCAAGCAATGCCGATGAAGGATCGCCATTGACGGTGTTCCGCGTGACCTTGTCAATCTCGTCGAGAATGAATACGGGATTGGAAGAGCCGGCCTTCTGTATGTTCTTTATGATACGGCCGGGCATGGCGCCGATATACGTGCGCCGGTGGCCGCGTATCTCAGCCTCGTCATGAAGTCCGCCCAACGACATTCTCACGTACTTGCGCTTCATGGCCGTGGCTATGCTCTTTCCCAAACTTGTTTTTCCGACTCCCGGAGGACCGTATAGGCAGATGATGGGTGACTTCAGATCACCACGCAGACTTAACACGGCGAGGTATTCGAGGATACGTTCCTTAACTTTCTCCATCCCATAATGATCCTTGTCCAAAACTTTCTTTGCGCGGTCAAGATTCAAATCGTCCTCTGTATATTTTCCCCACGGCAACGATACGAACGTCTGGAGATATGTCAGCTGCACATTGTATTCAGGGCTTTGCGGGTTCAGCTGATCCAATTTGTCGAACTCCTTAAAGAATACTTTTTCCGTCTCATCCGGCCATGACATCTCAGCCGCCTTATCGAGAAGCTCTTTCTGTTCAGGCGAACCCTCTCCGTTGCCAATTTCGGCCTGCATGTTTTTTATCTGCTGCTGGAGGAAATAGTTTCGCTGTTGCTCATCAATATCGTCGCGGGTCTTATTCTTAATGTCCTGCTTAAGGCTCTGCAATGACAGCTCTCGTCTGATTATGCGCAACGTATTGAACAATCTTTCCTTAATTGAGGCCATACTGAGCAACGCAACCTTTTCACTTATGGCAAACAACATATTGGAGCAGATGAAGTTAAGCGCCATAACGTCATTATGAACATTCTTGATGGCAAATGACGCCTCTTCCGGTATATCGTCATTCATCTTCACATATTCAGATGTCGTCTGACGCAAATCTTCTATTGCAGCTGTGAATTCTGTATCATTTTTGTCCGGAAGGTTTTCCTTTGCCGGTGTAACTTTGCCGACGATATATGGTTTACGGCGTACAACGCCTGTCAACATCAAACGTCCCAGACCCTGTACGATTGCCGTCATGCTGCCGTTTGGCAGAGTCAATATCTTGACAACGCGTGCGTAAACTCCATATTCATGCAAGTCATTCCTGGACGGTTCTTCCACTTCCGGGTCTTTCTGGCATATTATTCCTATTATAGTTCCGTTCTTTTCGGCTCTTTTTACCAATGTTATACTTGACTCTCGACCGATCATTATCGGCGAGACAACACCAGGAAAAAGCACAAGGTTTCTTACAGGAAGTATCGGGGTTGATTCTGGCAGATTCATGTCTGACAAATCACCGAAGTCACCCTCAATGTCCGCAATCATCGAAAAAGCCTTATTATTCTGCTTACTATCCATTAAACTTTTTATCTTTTTAGGTTGCAAAGTTACGCAATTAAATTGAAATGTAGAAACTGAAACTCTTATTTTTATATGTACGCGTACATAAAAAAAGAGATGACTCTCTGCCACCTCTCTGATTTTGTACGCCTGCAGGGGCTCGAACCCTGGACACCCTGATTAAGAGTCAGGTGC
>CAMVUM010000034.1 GCA_947170725.1 uncultured Prevotella sp. | reverse complement strand
ATTTACATGATTCATTCCGGTAAATTACTTTTCCAAATACACAAAAAGACTTTGCTGATTCACAGTAAGAACAAAACTTACAGAAATCTCGTCATATTGTATATTTGTTCTATCTATATTTCCTTCCTCCGCCTCACCGAATACGCAAAATGAACAGCGGGAGTACCATCCGCACACGTCTGCACGGATACACACTCCCGCTGTTCTGCATTATTACAAATAATTTATTTGCAAAGAGAGACCCTATTTTATATTTGGACAGAAAATCAAAAGGCTGACGCATCAATGATATGGTGAGAGTGGAAAATTTTATATCCTCCAACGTTAAAGAAAGATAAAAGCATCATCCTTTGCATACACTTATCATGAAATTTGACTAATTTTGAAAACGGGGACGTCATGCAGATGCTTTCCTGACACAAGTCAATTATACGGTAAAATATGGATGCAACACAGATTTTTTGGCTAATAGCGCTGGTATCGACCGGTATTTTCGTTGTCCAGTTCATCGTTTCCGTCTTTTTCGGAGATGTGGACGTTGATATCGACGGCGATTCTTCAGTGGACACGGACATGAGCAGCATCGTCTCATTCAAGGGTCTCGTTCATTTCGGTATCGGCTTCGGGTGGACCATGGTGCTGGCCGGCGAGCCGACGACGACTGCCCTGCTGGCGGCCACTGCCACAGGGCTGGTATTCGTATTCGTTCTTTGGAAGCTTTATGTCATGGCCGGACGCCTCCAGAAGGAGACTCCGTCGGAACGGCCGGAGGCGCTCGTGGGACGTTACGGGACAGTCTATAACAATATGGGTGACGGACGTTATATCCTCCAGATAAGCCACAATGGGGCGCTGAGGGAACTGGACGTTGTCTCCGAAAGTCAGAGTGACGGCTACAGGACGGGAGAGCGTCTGACGGTGAAGAGCTATAAGGACAATGTATATTATGTGAAATGACTTTCCGTAATGACGAAACCTAAAATACAACAGGAAGGGAAATGAAAACTACTGATAATTCTATTAATCAAACTTTATTATTATGGATCAAAATCTTCTGATAATGGCGGGCATACTTGTGGCCGTCGTAGTGATTACATTCGTGGGCATACTCTCGCGCTATCGCAAGTGCAAGAGTGACGAAGTGCTCGTTGTTTACGGTAAGACCGGCGGAGCGAAGTCGGCAAAACTCTATCATGGCGGTGCCGCCTTCGTGTGGCCTATCATCCAGGGCTATGAGTTCCTGTCGATGAAACCGTTGCAGATTGACTGCAAGCTGACCGGAGCTATTTCTGCACAGAACATCCGTGTTGACGTTCCGACGACCATCACCGTAGCCATCTCCACCGACCCGGAGGTCATGCAGAACGCTGCCGAGCGTATGCTCGGACTGGGCTTTGAGGACAAGCAGAACCTCATCACTGATGTCGTCTACGGACAGATGCGTCTCGTCATCGCCGACATGACCATAGAGGAGCTCAACTCCGACCGCGACAAGTTCCTGTCGAAAGTGAAGGACAACATTGACACCGAATTGAGCAAATTCGGCCTCTATCTGATGAACATCAACATCAGCGACATCCGTGACGCCGCCAACTATATAGTCAACCTTGGTAAAGAGGCTGAGAGCAAGGCTCAGAACGAGGCCCAGGCAAACATCGAGGAGCAGGAGAAGCTGGGTGCAATCAAGATTGCCAACCAGATTCGCGAGCGTGAGACGAAGGTGGCCGAGACCCGCAAGGACCAGGAGGTTGCCATCGCGTCGACAAAGAAGGAACAGGAAATCGCTATCGCCGAAACCCTGAAGGACCAGGAGATTTCAGTGGCGCACGCCGACCGCGACCGTATAGCTCAGGTAGCTCAGGCCAACGCCGAGAAAGAGGCTCAGGTGGCAAAGGCCGAGGCTGAAAAGAACATCAACATAGAAAAGGCCAACACCGACAAGGAAAGCCGTATTGCCGAGCTTAACTCCGACATGGAAATCAAGAAGGCTGACGCCGCCAAGAAAGCTGCCGTCGGACGCAACGAGGCTCAGAAGGACATTGCGCGCTCTGACGCCGAACTTCAGGTGACACAAGCCAACGCCGACAAGGAGGCCGGTGAGGCCGCCGCACGTTCTGAGGCCGCCATCCAGACCGCCCGCGAGCAGGCTCAGAAGGAGGTTGAGGAAGCCAAGGCACTGAAGGTAGAGTCGTCACTGAAGGCAGAGAAGATTGTGCCGGCCGAGATTGCAAAGCAGGAAGCCATTCTTCAGGCTGACGCACTGGCCGAAAAGGTGACTCGCGAAGCTGACGCACGCGCCAAGGCCACACTGGCACAGGCCGAAGCCGAGGCAAAGGCCATACGCATGAAGCTGGAGGCCGAGGCGGAAGGTAAGAAGATGTCGTTGCTGGCCGAGGCAGAAGGATTCGAAGCCATGGTCAAGGCTGCCGAACTCAACCCGTCAATCGCCATCCAATACAAGATGGTCGACCAGTGGAAGGAAATCGCCGGCGAACAGGTCAAGGCGTTCGAGAAGATGCAGCTCGGCAACGTCACTGTCTTTGATGGCGGCAACGGAGCGACAAGCAACTTTCTCAATACACTCGTGAAGACCGTAGCCCCGAGCCTCGGTGTGCTGGACAAACTGCCCATCGGCGAGACAGTGAAGAACATTATCAATCCGGACGGCGCCAATAAGACCGACGGCAAAGAAGAAAAATCAGGGAAGGCATAGGCTGAGCCTGACCTGAAACGTAAGAAAGACGGGGAAGCCGGAGGCGGACAGACTAAGAATTCTGTATCTGCGACCGGCCTCCCCGGATTTTTTTTTTGGGGGGGATGAGTTACTGCTTCTTCAGGACATAATAGTCGGCGAGTTCATCCCTGCTGATCATTCCCGTGCTGTCGGACAGAACGATGCTTCCGTTAAGAATCTTATAGTAGGTCCTGTCGCTTGTCGACGGCGTGATCAGCTCTATGACGTCCACCCCTACCACGCGATAGATGCCGTTCTCCTCGAAGACACCGTTTTCCTTTCCAAGATATTCGCTGCGCAGGTCGTAGGTAGTGTCGTCGTGAATCGTCAGTGTTGTCCTCACCCCACTGCAATCAGCACAGGGAAGCGTTCCTGTGTATGTACCGTAGAAATCCGTACGCGGCGCAATTCCAGTCTGCACCTCCACGGCGATGCTGTCTCCGCCATCCGCGCCCATCCGCTTCCGATACTCGTTACATCCAAACACTGCCATGAGCATAATGGTCAACAAGAAATAAATTCCTTTCATATAAGCCTCCTTTGCAAAAAAATTAATATTCCGTCATCCTCTCCATTTCCATCCGGACTACCAACGGACCTATACCGGGCCTTCCGCGGCTTCACGGTTTTTCCGACAGAGCCGAAAACGCACAATACGGCAGGCCGGATGTTTCGTCTCTGGTGCAAAATTAAAGTTTCCGCTCCAATCCATAAAGGACATTCTCTTATCTTATCTAAAAGCGGAGACACAATTTTTCTTAAAGCTGTTAAGAAACTGACACATAATCCTAAATGGGCTTAAACCGCGGAACGAACTGAAAAGAATGCTTAATACGGACCTCTTGCGGTTATGTCCGGAAAACAAGACGGCCGCTGCGGAAGTTCCGCAGCGGCCGTCTGACCAAAATATCATGCCGTTTCTCTATCTATAGTATGCCGTCACGGCATCATCTATTGAGATTCCGGCATTCATTTTTTTTGCCAAAATAGCGTCATTGTTCTGCCACTATGGTATCACCAGAGCGACAGACGCTGAGCCTTGGGAATAAACATCTTGTCACCCTCTTTCACGCCGAATGCGTCATACCACATGTCGATATGGGGCAGCGCACCGTTGACACGCCAGCGTCCCAAAGCGTGGGGATCGCTCTTCGTGCGGTTGCGGATTTCAGCGTCGGTAATGTTTGCGGCCCATACACCTGCGTATGCGAGGAAAAAGCGCTGCTCCGGCGTGAAGCCGTCAATGACTGGCAGCGGGGCTTCCTTTGTGGCGTTCTGGAGCGCATAGTATGCCACTTGCAGACCTCCGTGGTCGGCAAGGTTTTCACCGAGCGTGAACTTACCGTTGGCATTGAGGCCCGGCAGCACCTCTATTGACGAGAAGAAAGCGGCATAGGCATCGGCACGTTCCGTGAAATTGCGACCGTCGCTTTCCGTCCACCAGTCGTTCATGTTTCCGTCCTTGTCGTAGTGGCGGCCCTGATCGTCAAATCCGTGAGTCATCTCGTGTCCTATCACGACACCGATGGCACCATAGTTGAACGCATCATCGGCCGTCGGGTCGAAGAAGGGAACCTGAAGGATTCCGGCGGGGAAGCAGATTTCGTTAGTCGTCGGGTTGTAATAGGCGTTCACCGTCTGCGGATACATGTGCCACTCGTCCTTGTCAACAGGTTGGCCGGCTTTCTTGTTTATAGTCCACTTGGTCCAGAAGCGGTTACATTCAATGATATTTTCCAGATAAGACTTGGCCGGATCGATGTTAAGAGCCGACATGTCAGTCCACTTGTCGGGATAGCCTATCTTCACGTAGAAGGCGTTGAGCTTCGCCAGCGCATTCTGCTTCGTGGAATCGCTCATCCAGTCCTGCGCCTTGATACGCTCGCCCAGTGCAACCTGAAGATTGGCCACAAGCTTCTGCATACGCTCCTTTGACGATGCTGGGAAATACTTTGCCACATATATCTTTCCCAATGCCTCGCCCATCTGGTTCTCAACCTGAGACGTGGCTCGCTTCCACAGGGGGTGCATCTCCTTTCGGCCGGACATGGTCTTTCCGAAGAAGTCAAACTGTGCGGCTGCAATCTCGTCGCTGAGATAGTTGGCAGCCGACTTAATCTGGTCCCATTCAAGATAATCGCGATATTCATCGGGAGTCAGAGAAGCTATCAGCCGGTCTGCTCCGTCCATGAATTCAGTCTGTCCTACAACAACTTCTTTCATGTGTTCGGGCTTCAGTCCGGATGCGCCCATAAGCTCGACGAGACGCGAGTGGGGGTATCTGGCGTTGAAGTCGGCAAGCGTCATCTTGGTGTAGTTTGCTTCCGGGTCACGCAGTTCGGACATGGACTTTGACACCTTGGCCAGTTCGGTCTCGATCTTCATGATGTTCTGCATCTTCGCCGTGGCCTTCTTTTCGTTGAACCCGAAGAGACGGAACATGCGTACGAGGTGCTTCTTGTAAGCCTCACGTATCTCCGTTGTTGCCGAATCCGTGTCCAGATAATATTCCTTCTGTCTCAATGTGATGCCGCTCTGTACGACATTGAGAATATTCCAGCCTGCGTTTTTCTCGTCCGCACCGATATATGTGCCGTAGAACTCATCGTTTCCGTATGCGGCGAGTTCCTTCTGGATTGCGAAAAGGGCCTCTATTGTCTTCGCCTTCTCCATCCGTCCGATGAGTGGCATGAGCGGCTTGACACCTTCTTTATTGCGGCGCACGGAGTCTGTGGCCAGCTTGTAAAGGTCGCTCAGCTTCTTTTCGGTCGTTCCAGAGGCGTAAGTGCCGCTCTGGAGTTCGCTGAGAATGGAGTTGATGCGCTTGTCGTTGTCTTCGCCAAGCTGATCGAAACTACCGTAGCGCGAGTATGCCGCGGGCAGCGGATGGTTCTTCATCCATCCTCCACAGGCGAAATCATAGAAGTCCGTCACCGGATTGACACTACGGTCAAGATTGGCCGGGTCGATGCCCGACCGGAGCTGTTCCTGAGCGGCAGACGTCATAACCATTGACGCCATTGCCACGATAGGAAAAAATCGTTTCATCTTCATGTCTATATATGTATATTGATTAGTTGTTTCGTGATTGTATTCCTTATTTTCTTCAGATTTCTCCGATATAACGGACACCGCTCATTCCATCAGCGTCTCCAGCTCTTCGGAGAGCTTCTCCCACTTCTCCACCTCGGCGTCAAGAGCCTTTTTCGTGGATGTATATTCGGTGATAAGCTCCATGTTCGACGCGTTCTCCGGTTCGCAGAGAATGGTGTCAAGCTCTTTCAGACGCTTCTCCATACGCTCAATGGCTTTCTCCGAGTCGGCCACAGCCTTCTCCGCCTTGCGCACGCGCTTCTGCTGCTCCTTGTGTTCGGCGTAGCTCTGCTTCGTAGCGGCCGGACTCGGCTCCTCCCGCTTCGGCTCCGGAACGGGCTGCTGGCGGCCGCCGAGCTGGTTGAGCGACTCAATGTTGCGGCCGCGCAGGAAGTCGTAGATGCCGCCGATATGCTCGCGCACCCGTCCTCCGCCGAACTCATAAACCTTCGTGACGAGGCCGTCGAGGAACTCGCGGTCGTGGCTAACGACGATTGCCGTACCGTCGAAGGCGCGTATGGCTTCCTTCAGAACGTCCTTAGACTGCATGTCAAGGTGGTTGGTTGGCTCGTCGAGGATGAGCAGATTGACCGGTTCGAGCAGCAGACGGATCATTGCCAGACGGCTGCGCTCGCCGCCGCTGAGAACCTTCACCTTCTTGTCGGAAGCCTCGCCGCCGAACATGAACGCTCCGAGAATATCATTGATGCGCAAGCGTATCTCACCTTTGGCAACATTGTCGATGGTCTCGAAGACTGTAAGATTCTCGTCGAGCATCTGCGCCTGGTTCTGTGCGAAATAGCCTATCTGTATGTTATGGCCTATCTTGAGCATGCCGGTATATGGTATCTCACTCATGATACACTTCACGAGAGTCGATTTTCCCTCGCCGTTCTTTCCCACGAAAGCCACTTTCTCGCCGCGCTTGATGGTTAGCATGACGTGATCGAAAACGGTGTGGGCGCCATAGTCCTTGCGCACTTCGTCGCAAATCACGGGATAGTCGCCGCTGCGCAGGCATGGCGGGAACTTCAAACGCAGGGCCGACGTGTCCACTTCGTCTATTTCGATAGGCACGATTTTCTCCAGCTGCTTGATGCGGCTCTGCACCTGAACGGCCTTCGTAGGCTTGTAGCGGAACTTCTCTATGAAGTCTTTCATGTCCGCAATTTCCTTCTGCTGGTTCTCGTATGCGCGGAGTTGCTGCTCACGGCGTTCCTGACGCAGGACGACATATTCGTCATATTTCACGCGGTAGTCGACAACACGGCTACAGGAAATCTCCAGCGTTCGGTTGGTCACATTATTTATAAAGGCACGGTCGTGGCTAACAAGCACCACCGCTCCCGATGACTGGGCGAGAAACTGCTCCAGCCACTGGATGCTTTCAATGTCAAGGTGGTTGGTCGGCTCGTCAAGCAGCAGCACGTCAGGGCGCTGAAGGAGAATCTTGGCCAGTTCGATGCGCATTCGCCATCCGCCGCTGAACTCGCTCGTGGGACGCTCCAGATCCGTCCGGAGAAAACCCAGGCCGCACAGCGTGCGTTCTATCTCCGCCTCATAGCTCTCAGCCCCCATCATCATATATCGCTCGTGCTCCTGCGTGAAACGCTGGACAAGCTCCATATATTCCTCGCTCTCATAGTCGGTGCGCTCGGACAGCTGACGCTCCATTTCGTCGATGCGCTCCTTGAGACTTGTGTTACCGGCAAACGCCTTGCGCGTCTCTTCACGCACGGTGGTATCGTCCTGCAGGCGCATGACCTGCGGAAGATAGCCTATCGTGGTGTCGTTTGGCACGGCAACCACACCGGCCGTCGGCTTCTGCATGCCGCAGAGAATCTTGAGCATGGTCGACTTGCCCGCTCCGTTCTTGCCTACGAGGGCTATGCGGTCACGCTGGTTTATGACGAAACTGACGTCGCTGAACAATGGCTTTATCCCGAATTCGACTTTGAGTCCTTCTACTGAAATCATCTATAATGTAATCAAATATATGTATTAACATGCAAAATTACTCCATTTTTTCGAGTAAAGCGAATTAATGACGGACAAAATGGAGAAATGGAGAAGAAACAACATTACAAACGATGAAAAAGAAGGCCTCACGGCCTCGGAAAAGCCACGGAGATTAGCAGAAATAACAGGACTGCCGATATCGAATCTTTTCAAAAAACGACATCGGCAATTCTGTTATGAGAAAGCCCATCCGGAAAATGCCGGCTGGAAAGACGCCGGGTCAGACAGCCGCCCTATATTGGTTCGGTGTCTTGCCGGTATGGGTCTTGAAAAATCGGACGAAATGCTGGGAATATTCAAAGCCGAGGCGCTGGCCTACCTGAGTGACGGTGAGCGACTCGTCGTTGAGCAGCTGCTTTGCGGCTGCGAGAAGGTGGTCGGAAATGAAATCCTTGGCCGTACGACCGGTTTCCACCCTTACCAGTTCTCCGAAATAACCGCTGGAAAGACAGCACTTGTCGGCGAAATAGGCTACCATGGGCAAGCCCTCGCGCCAGGCTTTTGTGGCGATATAGTCCTTCAACAGCGCCTCAAACTTCTTCACGACAGTGTGGTTTATCTCCTCACGCGTCACAAACTGACGGTCGTAGAAACGCAGGCAATAGTTCAGAAGCAGCTCGATGTTTGACACGATCAGTTCTCGGCTGTGCTTGTCGATGGAACGGCGAAGCTCCTGACTGACCATATCGAGCACGCCACGGAAAATCTCTATCTCACCAGTCGAGAGATGAAGGGCCTCATTGCTCGTATATGAGAAGAACTCATAGCGTGAAATATTCTTGCCCAAAGAGGTGCGGGCGAGAAGGTCGGGATGGAAGACAATGGCAGTCCACTTTGGATATTCAACTCCCGGCACAGGCTCAACGCGGATCGCCTGTCCTGGGGAGAATGTTGTCACTGTCATCTCGTCGAAGTCGTATTTCGTACGACCGTAGGATAGCTGACACCCCTTGTTCTCTTTAAGGAAAATGGCGTAGAGGCCATAGTGGCTTATACACTCCTCCACCTTATACTGTTTGTCATAGCGGACAACGCTCACCAAAGGATGAAGAGTCTCAAAACCATAGTAATCGTTGAACTGCTGGACGGAATCGAAATATATCTGTTTCATATTCTTTGATGTTACGATGGTGTTACAGAAGCACATTATCTAACCTACTTGTCGGGACATGACTTCACGATGTTCATTGAATATCAACCAATTGTATCAACACGCCAAAGACACATCCCTACAATCTCATGGTTTTGCAACACCCTTATTATTATAACGTCACGGCCGCCGGATTATTGTTGCGGCAGACTATCGTATGCAGCGTCGTCCACCTGTTCGAGCCATTCGTTGCGCTCCTCGCCCGACGTACGGACATGGGTGGCAAGATGCTGGAACCAGGAATCGCGCTGCGCGCCATGCCAGTGTTTCACACCCTCGGGAATGTCGACAACGTCGCCGGCCTTCAGGACTATTGCCGGCTTGCCCCACTCCTGATACCATCCTTTGCCGCTGACGCAGATGAGCACCTGACGGGCACCATGATGTATATGCCAGTTGTTACGGCATCCCGGCTCAAAGGTCACGTTCGACATCGGGAGCACGGTCTTGTCTCCGTCCGCCTCCAGATTGACCGGCCGGATGGGATTGAGATAGCTGTTGCCGATGAAATACTGTGCATAGCCAGTGTTTGGCTGTCCCTTCGCAAAATCGTTTGTCTGCGTTAAGCCTTCGGCATCAATCCATGTGCAAAGTTCGTCCACCTGCTCCTGAGTGTTGCCCATCATCACGGCGCCTCGCTTGTGGGAAGCCAGCTGGCTGTCAACTCCCCTCAAGCCCGAAAGAGCCGCAACGGTGACGATTTCGCGGTCCGACGGCGACAGCTGGTCACCGGCAAAGATGTCTCCGAAGAGATGGCTTTTGAGGTAATAGTCTTCCTGCGGACAGAACTCGAAATTGAAAGGACGACCGCCGACGAGTTTCGTCTGGACTTCCGTGCCGCGCTTCAAAGCCTCCGAGGCGTTGTCCCACAGAGCCGGACGGGTCCAAGGCCGACCTTCGGCGTCGCTGATGCCTTTCGCCTTACGGTCGTCAAGGACGGTTTTAAGCCGGTTCAACGCATTGAGCGAGCGGGGAAAACCCGTGTAGGCATACAATTGTGAGAAAGCCTCTTTCAGCTCGTTTACGGTCACCCCGTTATCAAGAGCGCGGCGTATGGCACTGTCAAGCCGCGTGATGTCTCCCTGCGCCTCAAGACAGGCGCACTCCGCCAACGACAACTGGCGTTGTGTCAATGTTCTTGTCTTCATCTGTTCCATGTTTGTCTTGTTTCCACTTTGTTCCAGGCGTTCTGCCGTCTGAGCCATGGAGGTCATTGCGCAAGCGGCCGCCACGGCAATCAATACAAGCAATCTGTTCATCACTCTGACATCAATCGGGTTATATCCTCAACAATCATGCTGTCCACCAGCCTGTTGGCGGCAAGGTATTCCGGAACCGAATAGCGGTCAACGAACTCCTTACGGGCACCGTAGCAGAGCGTGCGGACACGAGACGGGCCGTAGTGGCGGGCCACCTTCTCGCCGAAACCGCCGGCGAGCGCACCGTCTTCGAGAGTCACGACAACGCTGTGGTCGGCGGCAAGACTGTCAAGCAGCTCCACGTCAAGACCGGAGATATATCGCGGATTGACGAGCGTAGCGTCAATGCCCTGCGCCTTCAGCATCCGGCTGACGCTCTCCCCGAGCTGGAAGAAACCGCCGAGGGCGAGAATGGCGACATCCTTTCCGCGTTCCACCACCTCATATCGGTTCAGGCAGGAATAGTCCGTAGCAACGGGACGGGTGGCGGGAACCGTCGCACCCACCGGCACACGGATAGCCACAGGGTGGTCCTTATAGCCGATGCTCCAGTCGAGCATGGCGAGATATTCCTCACGGCTGGTCGGTGCGAGATATACGAGATTGGGGATGTTGCACAGCAGCGGGATGTCGAAATGACACAGATGGGTGACATCGGTCATCGTGGAGAGCGAGCCCCACAACACGAGTATCGTTGCCGGATTATCGTTGATGCAGAGGTCCTGTGACAGCTGGTCGTAGGCACGCTGAATGAATGAGCTGCAAACACCGAATACGGGCTTGCCTCCGGCCTTCGCTATGCCCGATGCAAGGGCCACGGCGTGCTCCTCGGCAATGCCCACGTCAATAAACTGGCTGCCGGCCTCGCGACGCCGTTCGGGCGTCCAGTTCCAGATTCCGGGTGTTCCGGCCGTAATGGCACAGAGGCTTCGGTCCTGCTTCATCAGCTCGAGGAGACGGGTTGCGGTAAGCTCGTCGTAGGTCTCGCCGGCAAAAGTGTTCTTCAGTTCACCGGTGGCGATGTCGAAAGGTGCGCTCCAGTGCCAACGTTCCTTATCCTTCTCGGCCGGCTCATAGCCCTTGCCCTTCAGCGTGTTGATATGGACGACGATAGGATGGTCGATGTCCTTCACCGCCCGGAAAGCCTCGATGAGCGAAGCAATGTCGTTGCCCTTGTCCACGTAGATATAGTCGAGGCCCATCGAACGGAATAGATTGTTGGAGCACTTGCCGCCGGACTGTCGCAACTCTTGAAGGTTCTGATAAAGTCCGCCGTGGTTTTCAGCTATCGACATCTGGTTGTCGTTGACCACGACAATGAAATTTGTGCCCAGCTCAGCAGCCCAGTCAAGCCCCTCCAGGGCCTCGCCGCCACTCAGCGAACCGTCTCCTATGACGGCTATGACGTTGCCTCGGCCGGCGGTGAGGTCACGCCCCTTGGCAAGTCCGCCGGCGAGGCTGACCGACGTCGACGTGTGGCCGATGACGAAATGGTCATGCTCGCTCTCCGAAGGCTCCGAATAGCCCGTCACGTCGTCATAATGCCCGGCCGTCAGAAACGCTTCGGCACGCCCCGTGAGCATTTTGTGGGCGTAGCTCTGGTGGGACACGTCAAAAACTATCTTATCCTCAGGCGAGTTGAACACATGGTGCATGGCAATGGTGGCCTCAACCATTCCGAGGTTGGGACCGCAGTGACCGCCGTGGTGACTCAGTTTCTCGATGAGCAGCGTGCGTATCTCCACGGCCAGCTCCGTCAGCTGGTCCAATGTCAGCTGCTTGACATCGGCGGGTGATTTGATTTTTTCTATTATCATGATGGCTAATGTTTTTGTTATATACGTTATTATGTAATTACCTCGGAAAATCTTCCAGCGAGCCGGAAAACTGCATATGACATGATTCCGGATGCAAAATTACAGTTTAATGACGAATAAACCAATACCCGGATTTTGGCAATAACTACCCGTTTTCAAGTTTTCACTATCCGTCGTCCGCCACTCCCCCCACTCTCTCAGTGACGGAACACGGACTATACGATTCAAATTATGTAACGATAATATCACAGAATTTAACACTGGGAAAATCTCAAACCAGAACGTCGGGAAGCCGAAATCATGACATTCCGCCAACGTCGTCCATCCGTTTTTCCCTCGCTGCGAACCAAGGAGAGCCTCCCGGCTCTGCAACGGGGCCGCTTTCGCATGCCGACGGCAGCCCCGTCATCTTCCAACGAAAGCCCCGTTGCAATGCCGTAAAAGCCTTACGGCAGAATAAAAGAAGACAAAAAGTTGCACACTTTTCATAGTTTTCATCACAACATGCTGAGGTCCAACAAATAAAAGATGCACGCCCAAGACTCACGATTTTGCGGCCAAATGATTTCAATTTTTGAAAAACGCAAGGATTTGAAGGCTTTTGTCCGCTTAATTCCGAGTTTTTAACAGTTTCTTCTCAACGCAAAGACGCAGAGGCGCGTTGAAAAGAAGCAATCCCCCAAATTGCCACTCCCACATATCAAAGTATGTCACAAGCCGCCACAGATTCGACATCCAAGAGAAAAAATGACGTTAAAGAGTTAAAAAGAATACCCGATAATAGGTATTTTTTCCAGAGTTTTTAGTAATTTTGCCGTCACAAAGCTAAGATTTTAATAATTAGTATTCATTATTTATATAAATTGTAAAGAATATGACTTATTCTAACGAAGTCAACAACATGTGCGTTGTTGCCAAAGGCCCGAACCACGGCCCCGCCCCCATTCCAGAAGAAGGAAAATGGATTCAGGCAAAGGAAATAAAGGATATCTCCGGTTATACCCACGGTGTGGGTTGGTGTGCTCCCCAGCAGGGTGCCTGCAAACTCTCTCTGAACATCAAGGAGGGTATCATTCAGGAGTGCCTCGTAGAGACTATCGGATGTACTGGTATGACTCACTCTGCCGCTATGGCATCTGAGATTCTGCCTGGAAAGACCATCCTCGAAGCTCTGAACACGGACCTGGTTTGCGACGCCATCAACACCGCCATGCGCGAGTTGTTCCTGCAGATCGTCTACGGACGCTCACAGAGCGCTTTCTCTGAGGACGGACTCGTTATCGGTGCCGGTCTTGAGGACCTCGGCAAGGGTCTGCGCAGCCAGACAGGTACGCTCTACGGAACAGTTGCCAAAGGTACACGCTACCTCGAACTGACCGAAGGCTACATCACAAAGATGTTCCTTGACAAGGACAATCAGGTTTGCGGCTACGAGTATGTACACCTCGGCAAGATGATGGAAGCCATCAAGGCCGGTATGGACGCCAACGAAGCAGTGAAGAAGTTCACAGGTTCTTACGGACGCACAACTGCCGAGCAGGGAATTGTTAAGACTATTGACCCACGTAAAGAATAAGAGGAGGACCGACTAATGATAAGAAAAGTAAGTTTTGAGAGCCAGGAGCGTCGCATCAAGCAGGTTATCGCTACGCTCAACGAGAATGGTATCAAGGACATCGAAGAGGCAAACCAGATTTGCGAAGAGGCCGGCATCGATCCCTATCAGATTTGCGAAGACACACAGCGCATCTGCTTTGAAAACGCAAAGTGGGCATACGTATGCGGTGCTGCCATCGCCATCAAGAAGGGCGTAAAGAACGCTGCCGACGCTGCTGAGGCCATCGGTCTCGGTCTGCAGAGTTTCTGCATCCCCGGTTCTGTTGCTGACGACCGCAAGGTGGGTATAGGCCACGGCAACCTCGCTGCCCGTCTGCTCCGCGAGGAGACACAGTGCTTCGCTTTCCTCGCCGGTCATGAGAGTTTCGCAGCCGCCGAGGGTGCCATCAAGATTGCCGAAATGGCAAACAAGGTGCGCAAGAATCCGCTCCGCGTAATCCTCAACGGTCTGGGCAAGGACGCAGCCATGATCATCAGCCGTATCAACGGTTTCACATACGTACAGACCAAGTTCGACTACTATACCGGCAAGGTTGAAGTCGTAAACCGCACCGCTTATTCTGACGGTCCGCGTGCTAAGGTCAACTGCTACGGTGCCGACGACGTTCGCGAAGGTGTTGCCATCAACTGGCTGGAGGACGTAGACGTGTCCATCACCGGTAACTCAACCAACCCGACACGCTTCCAGCACCCCGTTGCAGGAACTTACAAGAAGGAGCGCGTGCTCGCCGGCAAGCCCTACTTCTCTGTAGCTTCAGGTGGCGGTACTGGACGTACGCTCCATCCGGACAACATGGCCGCAGGTCCCGCTTCATACGGTATGACCGACACACTGGGCCGCATGCACTCTGACGCTCAGTTCGCCGGTTCTTCTTCAGTTCCCGCTCACGTTGAGATGATGGGCTTCCTCGGTATCGGTAACAACCCGATGGTTGGTGCTACCGTTGCCATCGCCGTTGAAATCGACATGGCTCTGAACAAGAAGTAATTGCTTGGAATAACAGCATTTACATAAAAACAATCCTCCATAATCCGCATGGTGATTATGGAGGACTTTTGTTTCCGGAATGTCGCTTGAAGATGGAGAATAGAGTGAAGAAGCAACAGTTGTATTTTTGCAACTGTTCAAAATGAGGAGAACGAAAGGTGGAAAGAAAGATTGCTTTCATAAAACCTCGGCATGATTATCAGCGTTGGCTATCGTAATATGATAAGCCGGAACGCCAATTACTGGCGGCCCCCCGACTATCTGAAACAATCACCGACAAAAAACAGACACTAATTATGGAAAAAACATATATATCAAGGTGTATCGGCGTCATCATCTGTCTATTGGCTGTCGTCAACCAAGTGGCGGCCGTGCGACAGACCATCTACAGCCCACAGATAAAAACCCTGCAGGCCGTCGTCAACAGCGACTGGCTGTCGCCACCGGTGATGACATTGGGTTCCGGCGACATACTCAACGTGGCCTTCGACGAACTCTCCCACGAATATCACCGATTCACCTATCGCATAGAACACTGCGAAGCGGATTGGTCGCCGTCAACCGAAATATTTGAAAGCGACTATCTCAGCGGTTTCAATGACAATCCGATAGAGGATTACCGCAACTCCATCAACACAACAGTACTCTACACCCACTACTCAATGCAACTGCCGAACGAACGTTGCAGTCTGAAAATGAGCGGCAACTATCGTCTCACCATTTCCGACGAAGACGGTGAAAAGGCAGCGGAAGTGCGCTTCATGGTTGTCGAACCGCTGATGAACGTAAGCCTTGAATGCTCCACCAACACCGACATAGATGTCAACAAGAGCCACCAACAGATATCCATGGGGGTCTCATTCGGACCTCTTCGTGTCACAAACCATAACGAACAACTGCATGTCGTAGTCTGCCAAAACGACCGTGACGACAATATCAGAAGCAGAATGCGCCCTTCGATAATCACTGCCCGCGGACTGGAATGGCGCCACTGCCGCGATCTGATATTCCCAGCCGGAAACGAATATCACAAATATGAGATTCTTGATGTCAGCCATCCGACGATGGGCATCGACCGCATAGTGTGGGACGGCAACGACTATAACGTCTATCCGTTTGCCTCCGGCATGCGGTCGAACTATCTCTACGACACTGACGCAAACGGCTCTTTCTACATCCGCAACAGCGACAACATAGAAAACGATTTCATCAGCGAATACGTCTACGTCCACTACCGCCTCCAGTCGCCTCCGGTCGCTGACGGCCGCATGGTTATAGACGGACGATGGACAACCGACGACAATCCGGAAACATACGTAATGCAGTATGATGAGACAGAAAACACTTACCGAGCAGTAATAATGCAGAAACAGGGATACTACTCCTATCAGTATCTTCTGAAACACGATGACGGCACAACGTCAATTCCCCCGACGGAAGGCAGCTTCTTTCAAACCGAAAACAGATATCAGGCGTATGTCTATTATAGAGGGCCGGGAGAACGGACATGGCGCCTCGTGGGGTACAGACAGATATAGAAAAGTTCCCGAAATCCTTTCCCGCACTACGTATCTTAAACACGGGAAAGGACTTCGGGAACTTCATCTTGTTCCTTAAAGCATCACCACCTGGAATGAATACGGCGGCAGAGTGATGCGCAGTTTCTTGTCCGCGCCAATCCTGAACGTGCCACGCTGCACGTCAACCGTGCGCTGGCCGGGCTTTCCGCTGAATCCTTCATAACGCACGACGTTGGCTATCGGCAGACTATTGGCGTCGATTGTGAGGTCGAGAGCGACCGGAAGGACATTGGCTATCTTCAGGAACGCCTGTCCCGTACGGCTGTCACGCACTACGCTTGCGGCCACACGGTTGGCGGCAATACTGTCAACCGTCAGCTGCGATTCAACATATTTGTTTCCCGAATAGGTAGAGAAAAGACGCTGGGCCTCATAGCTCGGTGTCTTCTGGATGGACCGGTTGTCGAAATACATCATGTCCGGGCTCCAGTTGCTATGACCATTCTTCGAAAGCATCGGCGCGTAAGAGGTCATCGCCACCACGTCGGCATTGCGCTCGATGTGACACAGATAGGCTGCTTCGGCCAAGGCACAGTCCAGTCCGCCCTTTCCCTGACGTGCGGCATACTCACCGAGATAGACTTTCGGAGCCTTGCGGTCATAGCTGTCATAGTAGTGCTGGTTGTTGAGGAACCACCCCACGCTCTCGTAATAATGCTCGTCAACCATGTCAAGCACACTGCTGTTGTCGTTTGCAAACTTCCATCCCTCGATATAGTCGGACGACGGATAGTGGAACGGGCCAACCGTGCCGCACACCGTGATGTCAGGATAACGCTCCTTGATGGCTCTGCATATCATGAGACAACGCTCTTCAAACGCCGTGGAAATTATATCCTCGTTTCCTATACCGATATACTTGAGATTGAACGGAGCGGGATGGCCGGCGTCAGCGCGCATTTTGGCCCACTTGCTCGTGGTCGGGTCGCCGTTGGCCCACTCTATCATGTTGAGAATCTCCTGTATATAGGCAGGCATGTCAGCCATTGGTATGCCACCCTGCTGACCGCCGTAACCATCCTTGTCAGGTGCCGAGTTCTGACACGGAACACCAGCTGCGAGCACCGGCAGCGGCTCGGCGTGAATATCCTCGCAGAACTGGAAATACTCGAAGAAACCAAGTCCCCTGGTCTGGTGATACTTCCATATATTGCGGTCAGGCACGCGGTCTTCGAGCGGTCCGACGGTATGGTTCCAGTGATAGATGTTGTCAAGTCCGTCACCATGGCTCATACAGCCTCCCGGGAAACGCACGAATTTGGGGTGAAGGTCGGCTATTGCCTGTGCCAGATCGCGGCGCAAACCGTTCTTGCGATTGTTGAACGTATTGCGCGGAAAGAGGCTTATCATGTCGACAGCCACCTCGTCAGTTTTCTCCGGAACAATCATCAGCTCTGCCTTGTCAGCATCGGCCGCCGGCGTCAGCACTGCCTCATAGCGGTTCCACGCCCCTTCTGTTCCCTTGGTGTCAATCCGCGCCGATGCGAGAACCCGGCCGCCGTCGACAAGGGCCACCGTGAAACGCTTCGGGCGCCCGCCGATGTTGCGAACGCGGAAGCAGAAGTCATAGTCCTCTCCCTTGCGGAGGAGCATGCCGTCCCAGCCCGTATTATATAACGTATCGTTCGTCAACACGGCATAATGAGGATTGTTCTTGCTCAGGGGCATGTCTGTCATTATCTTCAGACCGCCCGCCGAGCGCCACGCCGTAGAGGCCGTCCAGTCCTTGTGGTCGCAAGAAGTATATTCAAAGTCGCGGTTCTGAACCATTTCGGCATAGAGTCCGCCGTCAGCAGCATAGCTGATGTCCTCAAAGAAGACGCCCACGAGTTTGTCGCTGATGTCCTTCTGACGCTTTCCGTCAATCGTGAGAGACGCCTTGATGGCTTTTCCTCCAAGCACACGGAACCGCTCTCCGTCGTCTGCGAGCTTCTCGCCGTAACGGACGTTGTCAGCCTTCAGGCCGGCAAAATAGCCGGAAAGGTCCTCGGCCTTTTTCAGCTCGACTCCCCACAGATAGCCGGCAAAAGACTTGTCGCCCACCATCGCAGTGTCAAGCTTAACGACAGCAGCGTCATATTCGGCTTGCGTGGCTGCCGCATCGGCCGTGAAATGGCGGAAAGTGGCGTCGGTCGACGTCTTGCGGACCAATCCGTCCTTCGTGAGGAAGAGCACCGTGTAACGGCCGTCACCGTCACTTCGTATCACCGGAGCCAGACATCCGTTGACCGACATGCGCGGATAGTCCTGCGGACGCCACGTTATGAGGTCGGCCGACCACGCCACGGCGAAACACGGCGCGTAGTCGTTCACCTGAAACACCGAGGCATAGCCGCCTTCTGCCAGCCGGCAGATGAACGGCGCGTACATACGCTTCTCTGAACCCCAACGGGAATAGTCGGAACTGAAGAGTTGGCCCAAGTCCGTGAACGTACTGTCGGGAGCCTGCACGGCTACATGAAGTCCCTGCTTGTCACCGGGACAATAGATGAAGAGTCCTGCCTGTGGCGGAACTTTCCGGACCTCCTTCTTCTCCTTCTTCCTGGCCGCAGCGGGAACGCACACGGACGCCATGAGGAGCATCAGAGGTAGCTTCTGTCTGAATGTCATAATACTTGAATGATGATTTGTTTTAATATATTCATTTTTTGAATGTATGCAATCCGTAGCGGCACAGCACATAAATAGATGCAGCCGAACCCGCAAGACAGACGGCACACGTATGCAAAGATAATGAAAATCAGGGGAATAAAGAAATTTTTCATCACTATTTGACAGATATTCCGCTTCCACCCATCCTGAAACACAACATATCATGAAAAATTGGAAGAATTTTCCAATAAGCATATCTTAGAGAAATGCCAACAGCGACTTTTATGCCGAAATATTTTCATAATAAGGAAAAAATAAGTAACTTTCGGCACTAAAAAGATACTATTAACTTCTACAGAAATGACTGCTCAGAGAACAATAACAAGAATTCTGCTGATGAAGACGGCGCTATTTGCCATTGCCGCAATTACAGCCACAACGTCCCGCGCACAATTCCTACAGGCTTCACTTTCACACTATTCTACCGAGAACGGCCTGATCAGCAATGCCGTATCCGATATATGCCAGGATGACTACGGATATATCTGGATTGCGACATGGAACGGCCTGTCTCGTTTTGACGGATTCGATTTCTACAACTATCCCACAGGCTATCGCAGCGGAATACCGCTGCTTCACAACCGCATCATAGATATATGTCCTGACCAATCGCAGAATATATGGATGAGAATGTATGACGGACGGATTTTCGTGCTCAACAGGAGAACGGACCGAATTGAAAACGCACTGCAGAACAAATCCGGATATCAGAACCTGAAGACCACACAAAAGCTCACCGTAACGGGAAACGGGGAAATAATGGCTATCATGAAAAATGACGGCATCTACCGGATGAGACTCGACAAAAACGGAATGAAAACCTCGCTGACAAATACTCGCGGTCTGGAGGCTACCGCCATTGTAGAGGGGTACGGGGGAGACATTTGGGTCGGGACGGAAAAAGGCATACGCCGCATGAATCTAAACGACGAGACAATAGACAGCAAGGGGATTTTTGAAAATGAGCACATCATGTGTATGTATTCCAACGGATATAATATCTATGCCGGAACGCTGTCGGGAAAGATTGTCTCCTTCGCCTATGGACAGACACCGAGGATTGTCCATGATACCGGTTCGGAAATACGCACCATATTCGTTGACAGCCGCGGACTGCTTTGGTTCGCCACATCGCGGCCGGGAGTGGCGCGGATGAACATGGAGACGGGTGACGTCAAGGTCTTCACGCAGAAGGTTCTCGTGCCGGCACACGACTCAAACATATCACGCGTGACAGAAGTGTCGCAGACACTCTGGGCCAACATGACGAACGGCGGTTTCGGATACTACAACCGGGACACCGACGAAATGGAATTCTTTCACAACGATCCGAGCAACATGTGGAACCTGTCGAACACGGTGATGAGCTATCTCGCACTGCCGGAAGGCGTTGTCTGGGAGTCGACGAGCCGCAAAGGACTGGAGAAACTGGAAATACTCAAGAAAACAATAGCAAGGAAGAAGTTCTTCCCGGAAAACAGCACGGCAAACAGCAACGAGATACGTGCCATGTACTATGACGAGCCAAACCGCCGGCTGCTCATCGGAAATAAGCTGGGCATGCTCCAGATTATCCATGACAGAGACACGACGGTCATCACCGACGACGGTCATGGCGGTAAACTCGGACGCATCTACGGCATCGGCAAGGACAGCCGCGGAAACTATTGGCTGAGCTCAAAGGGCAAGGGGCTTATACAACTGGAACCAGCGGCAGGCGGCTATCGGAAGACGGTCTACAGCCATAATCCGAAAGACCCGATGAGCATCAGCTCGAACGATGCCTATTGTACGGTTGAGGACAAGTACGGGAATCTGTGGGTAGCGACCTACAGCGGCGGCGTGAACATCATGACACGGAGCAAGGAAGGACGTACGGTCTTCCTTCACAGCCGCAACGTCATCCGACACTATCCGCATGGTGCATATAACAAGGTGCGCACATTGGTGGCCGACCACGCCGGAAACGTATGGGCCGGAACGACCGACGGTCTGCTGGTAATGTCATACAGGAACAACAGAATCAGGATCCAAACGGTATCGGACACGGAGAACGGCGAACACAACCTCATGAGCAAGGACATCGTCGCGCTGGCCTGTGACAGCAAGGGAACAGTTTGGATCGGTACGAACGGCGGAGGTCTGAGCCATACGACGGGACGCGACAAGCAGGGCAACTGGAAGTTTGAGACGTTCGGATGCAACGACGGCCTGCCGTCGGAAGAAATCAAGAGCATCACGTTCGACAAGAAAGGGAAGGTTTGGTTCGCCACCGACAACGTGCTCTGCTCGTTCGAGACGGAGAAACGTATCTTCAGCACTTTCTCCACGCTCGACGGTGTGGACAACACCATCTGTTCTGAAGGCGCAGCCATCAGACTCCCTGACGCCAACATCATGTTCGGAACGCTTGACGGATGCTATGTTGTTGACAGAAAGAAGCTGAGAAACAACAACGGTTCCATGCTGAAGCTGCGCCTGACGGACTTTTTCGTGGACGACGAGCTGATGAGCCCGCGCCTAAACGATAAGTTCAGCCTGTATGTTCCGGAAAGCAAGGAAGTGGAGCTGCCCGACGCCGGAAGCACGTTTGCAATGCGCTTCGCCTCGCTCAACTATCAGTTGCAGCACCGCGTGCATTATCAGTATATGCTGGAAGGACACGACAAGGAGTGGCAGAACGCCGACAGGACGCGCACGGCAGTCTATACGGACGTTCCGGCTGGACGATACACGTTCAAGGTGAAAGCCTTCCTGCTCGAAGCTCCCGACATGTACGACTTAAAGACGATAGACATCGTCGTTCCCAACCATTTCCTCCTGTCTTCCAATTCCATCTGGCTATACATGGCTTTGGCCGTGGCCGTCATGCTCGGAGGTATGTTCTGGAGACAGAAAAAGATTGCTGTGAGAACAAAAACACAAAGTGAAGATACGGTGACAGAAACGAAAGAATGACATAATGGGCGCAAAAATCAAAAAAGTGGGGCAAACACTTGGATGATTAAAATATTCGTATTATCTTTGCAAATAGAAAAGGGGTCGTATCGGTTAGATTGGGATACTCATCAAATAAACTTGAAAACCGAGAATACTTCTCTTGCCAATGGCGGGCCACACCCACAAGGGCAGCAGTAATGCCGGTGGATTACAAAGGCGGAGAGCTCTCAAATCTTATCTTAATAGGAGTTTTCATCACATCATCGATACGACCTTACTTTATTTCTAAACTCTTAATCCCTTATATTATGTTTTCTGGAATAATAGAAGAATTTGCTACTGTAACGGCTATTGTCAAAGACAGGGAGAACATCGACTTCACACTCACATGCTCTTTCGTTGACGAACTGAAGATAGACCAAAGCGTGGCGCACAACGGTGTATGCCTGACTGTGGTTAGGATTGAGAACGGAACTTATACCGTTACGGCCATGAAAGAAACACTGGAACGCAGCAATCTCGGACTGCTCCACGTGGGCGACAAAGTCAACGTGGAACGCTCTATGATGATGAACGGCCGGCTGGACGGACACATCGTACAAGGGCATGTAGACCAGACGGCCGTATGCACGGATGTCAAAGACGCCGACGGAAGCACCTACTTCACATTCGGATATGAGGCTGACGCGAAGATGGCACGCCATGGATACTTTACAGTGGACAAAGGAAGTGTCACCGTCAACGGAGTTTCGCTCACGGTATGTAATCCGACGGCTTCTTCGTTTCAAGTTGCCATTATCCCATATACATTCGAGCACACTAATTTCTGTGACATCAAAGTGGGGTCCAAAGTTAATATAGAATTTGACATAATCGGGAAATATATCGCCAGGCTGAACCAATTCTGAATATACGTTAAAAGCTCCGTTTCTTATCGAAGAAACGGAGCTTTCTTTCTACTAACTCTATATATGTATATATCTTTTTTTTTTCATCTGATTATTCTTCCTATATTTGCATCGTAAAAAAAACATAAAGAAAGAATATGAACAAAAATATCCTGCTGTCAGTCTTGGTCATGTTTCTCTGCTCAGTTGAAGCCATAGCCGAAAACGGCAAACAATGGTCCCTCGGAGAATGTATTGAATATGCCATGGCCAACAATATTACGCTGAAAAAGACCCAACTCGCACGCCTGTCGGCAACCGAAGACCGCAAACAGGCTTCTGCCGGTTTGCTGCCGTCCCTGAGCGCGTCAACAAACCAGTCTGTCGGATATCGGCCGTGGGTGAACGACGGAGTTAGCACAGTGTCCAATGGAACTGTTGCCACAAGCGTCAACAAATCCTACTATAACGGTAGCTACGGTATAAACGCAAGTTGGACAGTATGGAACGGTAATCAGAACCGCAACAACGTGAAACTCAATCGCATCGCCGAAAAGCAGGCGGAACTGGACTCAGCCGCGACAGCAAACAACATTCAGGAACAGATCGCACAATTGTACGTGCAAATCCTTTATCTCAAAGAGGTAATAGGAGTGACCCGCCACAGTCACGAGACAAGTTTGAGGAACGAAGAAAGAGGCCGCGAAATGATGGAAGCAGGAAAAATGTCAAAGGCGGACCTCGCTCAGTTAACGGCACAGACTGCTCAAGACAAATACAGCATGGTGGAAGCAGAAAGCAATCTGGCTAACTATAAATTACAGCTGAAGCAACTTCTTGAGATAACGGACGACGAAGATTTTGATATCAGTGCCCCCACGGCATCAGACGAACAGGCACTCGGCGACATTCCCGCTCTAAGAACAGTATATGAAGCGGCGCTCACCGCCAGGCCGGAAATAGAAAACGGCAGACTCGGTATAGAAAGCAGCAAGCTAAACATGGCTATTGCCAAAGCAGGAAAGCTCCCTACTGTGAGCCTTACGGGAGGCGTCGGAACCAGCACGACATCCATGAACAGCAAGGCATGGGGTACGCAGATAAAGACAAATTTCGACGCTTCTGTTGGCGCAACCGTGAGTGTGCCGATATTCGACAACAGAAAAACGCGAACGGCAATCAACAAAGCCCGGCTGCAGCACGAAGAAAGCATTCTCGATTTGCAAGACAAGCAGAAACAACTGTACAGTACTGTTGAAGGATATTGGCTCGACGCCAACACCAACCAACAGAAATTCCGAGCCGCAATGGCCAGCACGGAGAGTGAACAGGCCAGCTACGATTTGCTGAGCGAGCAATTCCGTCTGGGACTGAAGAACATAGTGGAACTAATGGCTGGAAAAAACAATCTCCTTAACGCACAACAAAACAGATTGCAGAGCAAATACATGACTATATTGGACATGCAACTTCTGAATTTCTACAGAGGCGAAACAATGAACATATAACATACAACTGACGAACATGAAGAGAATAAGCAAAGTATGGATAGGTATAGCGGCCATTATCGTAGTAGCCGCAGGCGCATGGCTTCTGTCCGGAATGAAAAAGGAACGGCCGATTGATTTTGAGAAAGACAAAGTGAAACAGGTGAACATCCGAAACAGTATCACAGCTACCGGAACAATCGAACCGGTTACTTCGGTGACTGTCGGTACGCAGGTTTCGGGTATCGTCAGCAAGCTGTATGTGGACTACAACAGCGTAGTTAAAAAAGGACAGGTCATCGCCGAACTTGACAAGACAAACCTTATAAGCGAACTCAATACGGCAAAGGCAAACCTGTCAAGTGCACAAAGCACTTTGGCGTATGAGACGGCAAACTTCAAGCGCTATAAGACCCTGTACTCAAAGGGACTTGTCAGCGCTGACGATTATGAATCGGCAGAGTTGAGCTATCTCAAGGCTAAGGAAACCGTAGCGTCTTCAAGGGAGACTGTTCAGAAAGCGCAGACCAACCTCGGATATGCAACCATCACCTCACCGATTGACGGCATTGTTCTGTCGAAAGCCGTTGAGGAGGGCCAGACCGTGGCTGCGAGCTTCAGCACGCCTGAGCTCTTCACCATTGCGCAGGACCTTACGGACATGCGTGTAGTGGCAGACGTTGACGAAGCTGACATTGGCGACGTGAAAGAAGGCGAGCGTGTGACCTTCACCGTGGACGCTTATCCAGACGACACATTCGACGGAACGGTCACACAAGTACGCCAAGAGGCCACTACTACAAACAACGTGGTGACATACGAAGTTGTCATTAGTGCTCCGAATTCCAATCTTAAACTTAAACCGGGCCTTACGGCAAGTGTCACAATATATACGGCTGAAAAACAAGGAGTGCTCAGTGTGCCAAGTAAGGCATTGCGGTTCTCTCCCACCCCAGAAACTGTGGGCAAGTATAAGATTGCAGACAAAAACGGAAAGAACAAAGTGTGGACATTCGACGGTAAGACGCTTACAGCCCACACGGTGCAGATTGGCATGTCTGACGGAGTGAACACGGAAATTCTCAGCGGCATAAGCGGTGGCACAGAGGTCATAACAGGCATCACGGAAATAATGGACGAAGCGTCTGAAGAGCCGCAACAGGAGCGGTCACCATTTGCTCCGGGACCAAGAAGGAACGACAAGAAGAAGTGAACCATGAGCGGAAAGGATAGAAAAGTAGTCATTGAACTACAGGACGTCAAACGCCAGTTCATGGTCGGAGACGAGATGGTCAATGCCCTCCGTGGGGTCTCTTTCAAGATATATGAGGGCGAATTTGTCACCATCATGGGAAAGTCCGGCTCCGGCAAGTCGACATTGCTCAATCAGTTGGGATGTCTTGACACGCCAACCAGCGGCGAGTATTATTTGGACGGAGTGCCGGTGCGCACAATGTCCAAATCCCAAAGAGCAATCCTACGCAACCGTAAGATTGGTTTTATCTTCCAGAACTATAATCTTCTGGCAAAAACCACAAGCGTAGAAAACGTGGAACTGCCGCTGATGTACAACAGCGAGATTTCCGCCGCCGAACGCCACGAACGTGCCGTAGAGGCACTAAAAGCCGTGGGACTCGGCGACAGACTCTTTCATAAATCAAACCAGATGTCCGGAGGCCAGATGCAACGTGTGGCGATAGCACGCGCTTTGGTCAACAATCCGGCCGTGATTCTGGCCGACGAGGCCACCGGAAACCTCGATACGCGAACTTCTTTCGAAATCCTCGTGCTTTTCCAGAAACTTCACGCGGAAGGCAGGACCATAATATTTGTCACCCACAATCCCGACATCGCAAACTACTCCAGCCGCAATATCATGCTGAGAGACGGCCGAGTGATAAGCGACGATTATAATAACAACATAATGTCAGCCGCCGATGGTTTAGCCGCACTGCCACCGAGCAGGGACGAATAAAAATCCTGAGGGACGGCTGATAACAGCAAAACGAGCAACAATGAACTACACAAATCTTTTCAAGATAGCACTCCGCGCCATAGCCGCCAACAAAACGCGTTCGTTCCTGACTGCCTTAGGTATAATTATCGGTATCGGATCGGTTATTACGATGCTTGCTGTCGGACAGGGTACGAAACAGAGCATACAGGCCAACATCGCAGAAATGGGCTCGAACATGATTATGATCCACCCCGGAGCAGACCGCCGTGGAGGTGTTCGGCAGGATGCTTCGGCAATGGAAACCTTGAAGATGACCGACTACGAAGCCATCCGCGACGAATGCAAATACATTAAAGGAATCAGCCCCGTGGTGACAAAGAGCGGACAGTTCATCTACGGCAATGAGAACACCCCTTCCACAATCTATGGCGTCAATCAGGAATATCTTGACATACGCCAACTCAGCATAGCCGACGGAGAAATATTCACTGACAGTGAAATAAAATCAAGTGCGAAAGTCTGCATACTTGGCCAAACCGTAGTTGACAATCTGTTCCCCGACGGGAGCGACCCTATAGGAAAGGTCGTGCGTTTCAATTCTATTCCTTTCCGCGTTATTGGAGTGCTTAAAAAGAAGGGTTACAACTCGATGGGCATGGATCAGGACGACCTTGTGCTGGCTCCATACACATCTGTAATGAAGCGTCTTCTGGCCCAGACATACCTTGGCAGCATCCAATGTTCGGCCATTACAGAAGGAGCAACAGACAAAGCAACAGCTGAGATAACCGAAATTCTGCGCCGCAACCACAAACTCCGTGACGCCACAGACAACACAGAGGCAGACGAAGACGACTTCAATATCCGCTCGCAAGAAGAACTTGCCTCAATGATGAACTCTACAACCAACATGCTCACCATCCTGCTTGGCTGTGTAGCCGGAATCTCACTCATTGTCGGAGGTATCGGAATCATGAACATCATGTACGTCAGCGTCACCGAGCGAACCCGTGAGATCGGTCTCCGAATGAGCGTCGGCGCCCGCGGCATGGACATCCTGAACCAGTTCCTCATTGAAGCCATCCTCCTCAGCGTCACCGGAGGCATCATCGGAGTAATGATAGGCATCAGCGCTTCCTACGCCATCAAACTGCTGGCCCACTGGCCAATAGCCATCCAAGCATGGACAATAATCATGAGTTTCGCCGTATGCACGTTCACGGGCATCTTCTTCGGATGGTATCCAGCCAAGAAAGCGGCCCAACTCGACCCCATTGAAGCTCTGAGATATGAATGACAGAAACAAATTCATATATCTCATCCACGCGGCGATATGGACCATAATATTCCTATCGCCGCTCATGTCATTCAACCACGGAAACGGTGTGACCCTACGCGAATACGTCTTTTTCAGCGTAGGTCCCCTTTCGCTTTTCGTCGTTTTCTATCTGAACTACTTCTGGCTGACACCCCATCTCTTTGTAACCAACCGCAAGAGTTACTTCTGGATTATCAATGTGATAGTTATCGTAAGCATGGGAATAGCCATCCACTGCTGGATGACATTCACCCATCCACACCATGTGGAACCACAAAAGCCGGACTTCATAATGTACCGGCCGAAACTTCTCATCACAGTTTTTCTCATCCTGCACAACATTTTCAATCTCACCATATCGGCTGCCATCGCCATGAGTATCCAACTGGCTTTCCGTTGGCATCAGTCGGAGACAGCTCGCATTGAGGCTGAAGCTGCACGCACAGAAGCCGAACTGAAGAACCTGCGTTCGCAAATCAATCCCCACTTCCTTCTCAACACGCTCAACAACATCTATGCCCTGACAGCCTTTGACACGGCCCGGGCTCAGGAAGCCATACTCGAACTGAGCAAAATGCTCCGTTACATCCTCTACGATAACGAAGAACAGTATGTCAGCATGGAAAAGGAGATCCAGTTTCTCACAAACTATGTCCGCCTGATGCGCATTCGTCTGAGCGCCGGCGTCGACGTCCAGATGAATACTGACATCCCCACTCCGTGCAACATAAGGATTGCACCGCTGATTTTCATATCACTCATCGAGAACGCTTTCAAGCACGGAGTGAGCGCAACATGCCCTTCCTTCATCCACATCAGCCTCAAGGCGGACAACAAAAGCATAACGTTCCGCATCGAGAACAGCAACCATCCAAAAAGTTCCGCCGACCGCAGCGGCCACGGCATCGGCCTGCAGCAGGTGGCGACCAGACTCGAGATGGCTTATCCCGGAAAATACGAATGGACAAAAGGGACAGACAATGACAATAAGATATATTCATCAACAATAATACTCCATGACACTAAACTGTGCAATAATTGACGACGAGCCGCTTGCGGCCGACCTTTTGGCCAGCTATGCCGCCAAAACACCGTTCCTCAATCTGAACGGAACATACAACAGTGCTATCAGCGCAATAAAGGATTTACGCGAACATCCGGCCGACCTGATATTCCTCGACATACAGATGCCTGAACTCAGCGGTACGGAATTTGCACGGATACTACCCAAAGAAACCAAAATAATCTTTACTACAGCCTTCAGCCAGTATGCCGTAGACGGCTATAAGGTCAATGCTATTGACTACCTCATGAAGCCAGTGAGCTATGAGGAATTTGTCAGGGCTGCAACCAAGGCGCTCGAACTTTTCACTGCCACACGCCGCAATAACACCTGTCTGCAAGACCGGTTCATGCTTGTTAAAAGTGACTATAAGCTGGTCAGAGTTCCATTGGACGACATTCTCTACATAGAGGGCCTCAAGGACTATGTCCGAATCTATCTCGCAAACGGCGACAAGATTGTTTCTCTCATGAATATGAAAAAACTCGAAGACTTTCTTCCACATCCGGAATTCATGCGGACACACCGCTCATATATCGTCCACATGAACAAAATAACACTCATCGAACGGCTACGTATCGTCTTCGGAAAGGCATACATCCCCATCTCGGACAGCTATAAAGACGAAGTCCAAGCCTATCTGGACAGTCACACCTTAGGATAACATATAAGGAAGATTTTCAAAATACGGCAGAACCACCGTCAAACGATAACGGATTCCCAATCGCAACCGATACCACACTTCAGGCTTATAGCATGACAGTCGGCACCGCTATTCATTTAGTTTTTCAGTCAACATAAGAATCCGTTCGGCTGAAGAATCCTTAACCAGTATTGTTTTATCGGGGTTCAACAGATAAACGGCCGGCATATCGTCAAGTGTAAATTTCGTATATAAGAAGTTTATATCCGTCGGATGTCCTGTATGCCAGTCTTTATCCAGCTTCATATCTGCCAATGAATCATCCGGGTTTATGTTAATGGCTATAACGTCCAGACGATTGCTGACAATGAGGTCTCTCATAAAACCGGCTTTATCGAGTTCCTTTATGGCATCGGTACATCGGTTGCACTCCGGATCGTAGAATATCAACACAATATATTTTGCCGAATCTGCTTCATACAGAGTGTGGCGTGCATTGTTGCTGTCTATGTATGCAAAATCAGGGATGAGAGTTCCTGGAGATTCTTTGCGCGCCATAGTGAGGCTGTAAGTCAGCCTGTCACGTTCATTTCGCGGAAGTCCCGAATGCTGTGACAGATTTTCAAGAAAAGCAATGTGGTACAATGTGTTACGCATAGGTGACAGACCTGGTCCGAGGTAATATTGTACCATTTCCGATATATTAACCATCAAGACGGAGTCTGCGGCTGCTTTGTCTATGAATATTCTTATAGCCGTATAATCGCGAAAACGAAACGAGCAGCATTTTGAAAACGAAACGAGCAAAAACTCTCTTTTTTTCGCTTCCTTTTTTCTCTCAAAAAAAACGGCTTTTCTTTCCAATGTTTGGAGAATTGGAAAGAATTTGAACGACATAAAAACGCTGATTAAAGACCTTTTGAAAGGCTTTTAACCAGCGTTTATTTTATTCTGCCGTTTGGCTTTTCGTCCCAGCTTTCGGCTCCAGCTTTCCGCCTCATTTCACGCAGCGCATTTTAAGCCTTTGTCGCACTCTTTTCTTTCTCTGCCCCACAACTTACCAGCAAAACATTTCAAAGCGTTTGTCGGCCATTTCTGTGGCCTTT
>CAMVUM010000033.1 GCA_947170725.1 uncultured Prevotella sp. | reverse complement strand
TGATGATTTGAATTTAATAGTTCGAATACCACTAAATTATTAAAAGCCAATGATATTCATAACTTTTTTAACATAAGTATTACAAGAATTTAATTCCGCCTACGGGTAAGAAATGGAAGATATTAGAAAGGTTTTCACAATTCAATGGGGTGCCCCATTTGAGACTTTTTGTCCTTTGTCCGAGTGTTTGAATGATCCAAATACTTGTGATTGTCGCTTGTTCAGCTTCTATTCACTGTTCCGGCGGTAAAATGTAAGTAAGGCCTTCGACGATGTGCTTGTTTATGAAACAGAAGGCATTACTTATTACCAAAGTAATTCATTAATAGGTTAAGTTATGGAAACATTCAAAGACGTTATATCTGGCGAACAGTTGGTTTTGGTCGATTTCTTCGCCACATGGTGCCAACCATGCAAAATGATGCACAACATCTTGGAACAGGCTAAGGAAGTGTTGAGTGACAGAATCCGCATTATCAAGGTTGATTTGGATAAGTATGGAGTTACGGTAAGCCAATATGGCATACTGTCCGTTCTCACTCTGATGCTATTCAAACACGGCGAGGTGCTGTGGAGAATGAGCGGTATGGTAGAGAAATCAGAGTTGTTGGCTACGATTGATCCATTTTCGAACTCGGTCAATGGTAGTTTTTGTATCTGCGCTAATCAGAGCTTTCCCAGAGGAAACCATTATTCCGTCATTTCAAAGACAGGTGGCTTGATTTCGAGATAGCAGAACAGTTAATGGGTAGTGATTTACAAGATACAATCCAATAAACATAAGAAACGCAAGTAGCAACAAATGAAAGCATATACATATATAGATAAAGGCAGGTTTGGGTTGGTGGACAAGCCCAAGCCGATGATTCAGGAACCAACTGATGCCATTGTCCGTGTGACCATGAGCAGCATTTGTACCAGCGATCTGCATATCAAACATGGAAGTGTACCAAGGGCTGTACCAGGAATAACTGTCGGTCATGAAATGGTGGGCGTTGTGGAAGAATTGGGCTGTGCTGTCGAGGACTTCCATAAAGGAGACCGAGTGACTGTCAACGTAGAGACATTCTGCGGAAAATGTTTCTACTGCAAGCATGGCTATGTGAACAACTGTACCTCGTCACATGGCGGATGGGCACTTGGCTGCCGCATTGACGGTGGCCAGACTGAGTATGTTCGTGTGCCTTTGGCGCAACAAGGGCTTAATCACATTCCCGATGGCGTGAGCGATGAACAGGCATTGTTTGTGGGTGACATTCTCGCTACCGGCTTTTGGGCGGCACGTATCAGTGAAATCTCTACCGATGACACTGTACTGATTATCGGAGCAGGACCTACGGGCATCTGTGCCTTGCTCTGCGTGATGCTGAAACATCCGAAGCAAATCATTGTATGCGAGCAGTCGGCAGAGCGTCGCACTTTCGTAAGGTTGCATTACCCTGATGTTCTGTTGACGACACCAGAGGAATGCAACGACTTCGTCATGCAGCACAGTGACAACGGGGGAGCTGACCGAGTGCTGGAAGTGGCAGGAGGGAAAGACACATTCCAACTGGCATGGCAATGTGCTCGTCCTAATGCCATCGTAACGGTTGTTGCCCTCTATGATGATCCACAGATACTACCTCTGCCTCAGATGTACGGCAAGAACCTCACCTTTAAGACAGGAGGTGTGGACGGCTGTGACTGCGAAGATATTCTTCGGCTCATCAAGGATGGCAAGATAGATACCACACCGCTCATCACGCATAGTTTTCCGTTGGCAAGGATTGCTGAAGCCTACGAACTATTTGAGTATAAGAGGGATGGAGTTATCAAAGTGGCCATAATTCAGTAAACATATAAAGAAAAAATGAAGATACACCAAATCATATTCAGTCCCACAGGAGGAACCCGACGAGTAAGCGAAATTCTATGTCAAGGCATTGGTAAAGAAAGTGTTGCAACAGACTTGTGTGTCAAGACCTCAGACATTCAGTTACCCAATATCCATGAGGATGACTTGGTTGTCATTACCATGCCTGTTTTTGCAGGACGTGTGCCGGCATTGGCTGTAGAACGTCTGCGAAAGGTCAATCCAAGCAAAGCGAAGTGTGTGGTAGTGGCGGTTTTTGGCAACCGTGCCTATGATGATGCATTGCTTGAAATGCAGGATGTGGCCACAGATATTGGTTTTCAAGTGATTGCTGCTGTAGGAGCAGTAGCCGAGCACAGTATCATCAGGAAATATGGCAAAGGCCGACCTGATACAAACGATGAACAGACCCTACGACATTTCGGTGCTGACATAATGAGAAAAGCAGAAGGTAATGACTGCACTATGCCGAAGGTACCAGGTAATCGCCCTTACAAGAAAGGCGGTAAAGTGCCACAACCAAGAGGAAGAGGTGGGTGCATTCGGTGTGGCGTTTGTGCAAAGCAATGTCCTGTGGATGCCATTCAGCTCTCTGACCCAAAAACAGTTGATGCTGCCAAGTGCATCTCCTGCATGAGATGCGTTTCTGTATGCCAAACAGGGGCAAGAAACATTGGAGTGGTTATGAACTTTTTGGCAACACAAGGTTTGAAAAAAGTATGTGCCACAAGGAAAGAAAATGAATTGTATATTTAAAATGTCTTTTAAGGAATATGTATCAAGACTCTTTCTCTTATCTGCTTGACGTCAATGCGGTGGTTTTCCGATTTATGGCATGGACAAATTCAAAACCAAGGAGAACAAAAGGCTCATATCAGTGACAACACTGCTGATGATGGCAGTCGCCGGAGGCTGTATAGGGACTTGGACTGTTATGTGACTTTGGTATAACAAGACGATGCACAAGAAATTCAAGTATGGCATGTCTTTTTGTCATCTTGTGTATGTTCTGAAGATTCCTGAAACCACTGTAACTCAATTCTATCACTATATCTTTCCGCATGTCACTTTTTTGTAGTAACTTTGCAGAGGCAAACAGATATTCTGATAATAATGTTCACATCATATCAAGCACGTCCTTTCATAAAGTGGGTAGGGGGAAAGAGCCAACTTCTTCCTCAACTTGAAAACGCGTTGCCTGTAGAACTCGGTGATGAGAGTTTTACTTATGTAGAACCTTTTGTCGGTGGCGGGGCCATGCTTTTCTTTATGCTACAGAAGTTCCCCAATATAAAGTATACCGTCATAAACGACATAAACAAGAATCTTACGGATGCTTATATGGTAGTTAAAGACTATCCAGAAGAGCTTGTGTTGCTGTTAAAGCATTTGGATAAGGAATATAAAATGCTTTCGTGTGAAGATGCGAGAAAAGATTTCTTTCTGCTGATGCGCAAGCGTTTTAATGAAGATAATGTTTCTGAAATTGATAAGACAGCCTTATTGGTATTTCTCAACAAGACATGTTTCAATGGCCTGTATCGCGAAAACTCAAAAGGAAAATTCAACGTGCCGTTCGGGAAATACGTCAATCCTACAATATGTAATGATGCCGTGATTTATGCGGACAGCGAACTGATGAACCGATGTAATGTAAGAATACTTAACGGTGAGTTCACTCAGACTGCCGATTTCATCGATGAACACAATTTGTCATTTTTCTATTTCGATCCACCTTACCGTCCGTTAAGTTCTACATCAAGCTTCAACTCGTATGTAAAGGAGGCTTTTAATGACGACAAGCAACGTGAGCTTGCCGATTTCTGCCGTATGATTTCCGAGAAAAGGAACTGCCGGTGGATGTTGAGCAATTCGGATTGCTCAACCAAGAATCCGCAGGATATGTTCTTTGAAGATATATACGAGGGGTTTGACATTCAACGGGTATATGCCTCACGTTCTGTCAACGCGGTGGCAAGCAAGCGTGGAAAATTGACAGAACTACTAATCAGAAATTATAAACAATCAGTCAACCATATACTCAAACAAACTTCAATATAATTATAATGAATAACCATACAGAAGAGCAATTCAATACATTCATGTCACAACTATCTGAGACGAATGCTACTTTAGGCTTTTGGACAGATTTTGAGAAGATAAAAGGAAATGTGGCAAGTATTGAAATCAAGCTGAATACATTGAACTATCTTCTTGGAAAGCAAGACCTTGAAAAGGCAGTTATAGAACTATGGAATACCGATAAAACCGTTTTTAGTGTGCTGTTGATTCTCATCGCATGCCGTAAACGCGATAAGAAAATGGTTATCAATGCAGATGGCGAATTTGTAAAGCTTGAAAGCTATCTGACAACACTTGACGGCGTAATCGAATTCATAACAGAAACTGGGCTCACAAACATATTTAAGGATAGGAATATAAAAAATCTTGTAGATTATGTCTTTGGGGTGGAAGCTGGATTGGATTCAAATGCACGCAAGAACCGTAGTGGAGATGCTATGGAAGATGCCGTTGAACTTGTTATAAAAGGTTCGGGACTTAATTATAGCAAGGAAGTCTTTTCTAAGGAGTGGCCTGAAATAACAAAAGCTTTAGGTACTGACGGTAAGCGGTTTGATTTCGTCATTTATACAGATAATAAAACATATTTGATGGAAGTGAATTTCTATAGCGGAGGCGGAAGCAAGTTGAATGAGACAGCTCGTTCTTTCACTGAAATAGGTCTGAAAATTAATGCCGTAGAAGGATTTGAATTTGTTTGGGTTACAGACGGGAAAGGATGGGAAAAAGCAAAGAACAAGTTACAAGAGGCATTTTATACCATTCCCAGCGTATACAACCTGACTACCCTCAAAGATTTCTTGGAAGAATTAAAAGCATATGCCTGAAATAAAACCCTTCTTTAAATCAACCGACAGAGCTTTCACCCTGCTTCATGGCGACAGCCTTGAATTGTTGCCGCAATTCAAGTTTCATTTCGACATGATATTTGCAGACCCTCCGTATTTCCTTTCCAACGGGGGGATCAGCATACAGGCCGGAAAAATAGTTTGCGTTGATAAAGGCGAATGGGACAAGGGGAAAAGCCATGCCGATATAAACGATTTCAACCGTAGATGGATATCGCTATGCCGTGACAAGCTGAAAGAGAATGGGACAATATGGGTCAGCGGCACGTATCATAATATTTTTTCCGTAGCCAATGCTCTTACAGATCTTGGATTCAAGATACTCAACGTTGTGACATGGGCAAAGACCAATCCTCCACCAAACATCTCATGCCGCTACTTTACATATAGCACCGAATTTATTATTTGGGCACGCAAGTCACAGAAATGTCCTCATTATTTCAACTATGAATTGATGAAGGAGCTGAACGAAGGAAAACAGATGACCGACGTATGGCGTTTGCCTGCTATTGCTCCATGGGAAAAATCATGTGGAAAACATCCCACGCAAAAGCCGTTGGCTTTGCTTGTCCGTCTCATACTGGCTTCCACCCCGCCGGATGCCTGGATATTGGATCCTTTCACCGGCTCTTCCACTACCGGTATTTCCGCAAACCTCACAGGCAAACGTTTTCTTGGTATCGACAAGGAAAGGGAATTTGTGGAGCTAAGCCGTAACAGAAAACTGGAAATAGAGGATTACAGCAAATTTCTGCTATATCGATCAAAAATAAAAGACTTGAATAATCCTGTATTTAAAGATATGGAAGATAAAGTATGTGAGGATTGTTTCCTTGATTTGCCATTTTAGACTATAAGTATATCTTGTTAAGAACTTCATTAATGTCATTCTCTGATTTCTGATTTTCCTTCTATCACTGAGTTACGTCCATATGTCTGGTATTACAGGATGTTCAGGAGTCTCAGACAGAACATTACATAGACTTTCCACATCAGATGCTCGCAGATAAAAATCCACAGGCAGATGCAACTGTACATCCCCGAACTGGATTGGCGACAAGACAAGCCGACAATAAGCGGGCTGGTGAATTTCTCGTCGCATGTGTGTAACGTCAGTAGGGTTGATGAAGATCAAGACTGCTTATTCCGTTCTGCTCACAAATCCTGCAGTTGTTGGGAGTAGTTGTGACTTCAGTATGAAATAAGGAATGAAAGATATAGAAACTTCATTTCCTTCTGAAGCCACTTTCCCCTCATTCTTCATCATCTTTTTCCGAATTTGGACGGAACTCAAATATCAGTTCTGAAGCTGGGATGTTACATTCTGCGAACATGCCGCGGAGAATGTTTATTTTTACCGTGGTGTTATTGTCCGTCCATACGTATATGCCGGGAGCGAGTTCACGCCTCCATGATTCCGGCGTGGAGGAGAAACCGGACTTCTCGTTGGCACACATCCATTCTATCGTCGAACGTTTCTCGCGCAGCATGTGTCCGCACATCTGGATGAGCATGCCTTTCCATGTGTTCACCGCGTAGCGCACACCGCTGAAGATATATGCCTGTATCTTTTTTCCTGTGAATTCAAAGTCCTCATCATCCAGTGACGCTGTTTCCTGTTCACGCCTGACGGGTTCGAAGCCGGTGGTTGGCATCGGCCACAGTTTAAGAAAAACTCCGAGAAGTTCCTGCTGACGCTGTCGGAGTTCCGTTTCCGTCCATTGGTCGCATGTCTTGACGTAGTTGTTCAGACGGAAAGCACTGTCGTTATATCCTTTATCCATGTTCTTCTTTTCGAGGAACGTGAGGTTGCTGTATTGTGAGTTGTAACCCGTGAGCGTCAGGTTGGCCATCGTGTGCAGATACTGCTGATGTATCCGCTCCCAGTCGTTACCCAGTGCCGTCTTCCATTTGTCAGAAAGCGTCTGCGGCATGATATGCTCAATGGTTATATTCTTTTCCGTAAGCTCCGTCACCACGTCATGACGCTCGTTGCTGTCCCTGTTCTCCATACGTTCCATGATGAACATGCGGGTATTTGCAGGCATTTTATATACCTGTCTTGTAGCAAAATCCGCTTTCACCTCATTGTCCGTGGGGAACGCCGCCGAACGTCCTTTCCCAAGCAGCACGTATGTCAGCACGTCGGTGTATGAGGGTACGCAGCCATCCTCTATCTTGCTGATGTGGCCGATCACGTCCCTGTGCAGTGTGGAAAACACCTTGTTCAATACGTTCGATGGCAGATTGCAGATGATGCGCCGCGCCCAATAAGCCTCTATAATGTCAATTACATCGTATATATCGTCGTCATGCATGCCCTGTTCAGCAGCATAGTCGAAAAAAGCCATGAAGAAAGGATATGCGATGGCGGAATCAAGCGTTCTCAGCTGGGCAAGCTTGCGGTTTAGTCTGTCTGTTCCCACGCTGGCGTTGTCAATCTGACTGTATATATGGGCATAGCGGTGCATGTCGGCCAGCAACTCTGCCCTACTGACAGAACAGTGTTCGGCATATTCCTTGAATATGAAGTAGATCTTGTCTATACGTCCTATTTTACCCTGTTTCATCGTGAGGTAATCGCGCACGAACGCCGACGGATTGTACTTCGTGTATTCCTCAATCGGATTCCAGAAACGGTTGTAAAGATTGTCCTGTTCCGCCGGAGCCAGCGACATCAGCAAATAGTTGCGTATCTTGTCTGCCTCGCTGAGGTCGAGTCCCGTAGAGTTGAGGCTTTCGAAGATTAGTTGAGGGTCATCTTCTTCGTCGAGCCTTATGTTTATCACTTCAAGCCGCTTGATGGCATCGAAGAGCTCGTCGACGGTAAGTCCGGAATGTACCACGCGATCGAAGAAGAAATCATAGTTGCGCGTCACGTTCGACTCCCGTACGTATTGTTCCTTGTCCTGATACAGCAAAGCATCGAACGCCTGCATGTCCTTTTTGATGGGTTTCAGTTTCACCTTGCGCTCATCCTCCTGATATTCATCGACGAGATAGCGCTTGAAAATCTTTTCCACAAGTTTCGTGTCTGTTGCCTCTATCAGTCCATCTTTATTTGCGTTTACCATGGCTATCAGCAGCAGCGATATTGTCGTTATCCGCTGCTGTCCGTCAATGATATACCGGTCTTCCGTGCCGGTTTGTATGCTCGACACTATACTTCCGAAAAAGTGTCCCCTCCGGTCGCTATGGTGCAGTTTTATAAGGTCTTGGAAAAGCTGATCGCAATTCTCTTCCTTCCAGTCGTAATTACGTTGGTATAGCGGTATGATGAACCGTTTGTCTGAACCGTCAAAGAATTTTATCAGCAGTTGGGCGTCGCCTTTCATGTTTATTCCTCGTTTTATTTGGGGTATTGGTAATTCAACCACAAATGTACTATAAAAAATCCGGAAACAGGCAGTGTCGTGAAAAAGAAATACAAATGTATGGCGAAATATATATCCACTGGGTGTCCTTCGTATCGCTCTTGCGAGCCGGTAGCTGTTTGATGAAATGAGTGTAGGCAAGACGAAGTGACATGTGTTCAAACAGTTCGTTCCATACCGGCCCCAATATACAGCAGTGCTCTCCATAGGCATTCCGTGGCTTCATGGCAAAGTATGGCTTACTCAGTTTGATGGTCAACGCTCCATACGTTTTCTCGAAAATAATGGCCTCGTCATGACGCATAATACACAAAAAGCCACTATCTTTGTGAAGGTCAAGACCTGCTGCGCTTCTTTTTCTGTCCATTGTAAGAGGCATTTATTGTTTATACCTTCAATTGACGAATAATTGTGCATTAAGCACGGTATCTATGACGGATAATTTAGGGCATCCTTGAACTTTTTATTCAGTCTGTGTAGAAATCTCGCGGTTTATATGTAATTTTGCCCCGATAAACAACATTCGGCAATGTGGAAGCTGGCTTTCGTTGAGTCCGTATGCACTGTATTCAAACGTATCATTAACAAAAAAATAGATCTATGAAACGACTCTACAACTATCTGACGATTGCCGTGATGCTAACAGCTGCGGTATTCTCCTTCACCTCTTGTGACGACGATGACGCCGATCAGGCATACGACATGAACGGAATATGGCAGGGAACAATTCAAGGAAATTATTATGAGGACCGCTATCACAGCAGCGGCTACGACACCGAAATTCAGTTTGTCCAGGAGGGTGTCTTCTCTCACGGCGGCTACGGAATGGAGATTGACTATCCGTATGACCACCGTCTGCCCATAAGTCAGGTCCGGTTCGACTGGACCGTGCGTGACGGCAGAATCTATCTTGACTATGAGGACGGCTATCGTGTCATCATACGCGACTATGAACTCTATAGCGCCGGCCGCAGCACCCATTTCCGCGGCTACTTCGACGACTATCATACGGGCGGACAACTGGCTTCGTTCGATCTCGTCAAGATTAGCGACGAGACGGACCTGAGTTATGCCAAGAAGCATCAGGCCGACTTCTCTGCCGTCGATTCGGATGACGCCACGGAGAAGTGACGTCGGTGGAAGCCGATGGTTTTCCTTCCGTTACAGCGTGAATAAATTATTTTCGCAGAACAAAAAGATAGCTCCGGAACATTCTTGTTAGGATGTTCCGGAGCTATCTTTTTGTTTTGACATACTGTTTTACGTAGTGTATTATCGGCGCAGGAGCCAGCGCAGGACGCCATAACCGCCGAAAATCTGTATCATTATGCCGGGTAGACCGAGGCTCATGTCCTGTATGGCTGTGGCGGGACTGCCTGTCACGACCCATTCGAAGATAGAGCCGACAAACTGATAGGCAACGACGGCGGCGGCCACTGAAAAGAGCGTAACCGTGCCGTGGCGTCGGCCGATGAGCGAAGCTGAGAATGCCAAGGCTACGGACTTGACCGTGATGGGGAGCAGGGCGTGGGCCGGCGGCATGCCGAACATGAGGTGGTTGACCATCGGGGAGAGCAGTGCGGTGAGCAGTCCTACCTGCCAACCGTACTTGCAGGCACTGATGAGGGTGAAGAAATAGATGGGAAGGAAGATTAGTCCGCCTTGTGGAATAGTGTGGCACAGTTGCGGCAGGATGATGTTGCCGGCAATGAAGAGTGCTGCCATCAGGTAGGTCCGGCTCTCGCGGTATGTCGGCGAGTAGAGTCTTACGGTTGTTTCCATTGTCTCTGTTGTTTTCGTTTTGATTTATTTTTTTATTATCGAGGATATTGCCGTTGTGTCAGATGTTTGCTTTTATCATGATTAATGTCTGTGATAATCTCAAATCATTTCTATGAACATCACAAGTCACGTCAGTCATTATGGCTTCCGGCGTCCGGACGATTCACGATGCTGCAGCATGCCGCAGTCTTGCCGCGCAGGAAGTCTTCTACTTTCCGGCATATAACATCGGGCTCATGATCGTCGCGACTCAGTTCTTCCATAGGACACCAGCCTGTTCCGGCACGGTTGATTATATGGTGGGCAATGTTCGCATAGCTGACGGTGATGCCGTGGTCATGAAGCATGGCTACGGCAGGCGCGCTGATATTGTCGGCGTAGACCCGGCTGACACCGCCGAGAACCATCAGGGCTGCTGCGGCCTTGCCCACAACCTTGTCGGCAATGAGGGCACCGCGGAGCAGTTCCGGTTCGTTTTTCAGCGTTAGAAACAAATCCATGATGCCGCGGCGGTGGAATATTCTCACGTTGTCGCCTTGAGCAATTACGCATGAACACTGTTCGGAGTGCAGGCGTTCAATTAGTTTTTCCATAATGTTTTAGTTCTGAAAAATCCTTTTCTTTCGTTCGGAACGTCCTTTTTATGGTCCGGATGATTCCTTTCATATTATTCTTGCAGTCCTTGTTTCAGCCGTTCAACGTACCTGTCGATGATGCGGAGCTCGTGGGGGATGCGTATTCCCTGCGGGCAGTGGGACTCACATTGTCCACAGCCGATGCAGTGGGCGGCCTGTCGCAGACGCGGGACGCTGCGGTCGAGTCCTATCAGATATTCCCGTCGCAGTTGTTCGTATTCTTCATCCTTGGTGTTGCGGGGCAGCCGTCCCTCGTTCTTGCATTTGTTGTAGTGGACGAATATAGCTGGAATGTCAACACCGTAGGGGCATGGCATGCAGTATTTGCAGTCGTTGCATGGTATCGTCTCCAGTCCGACAATCTTCTCGGCAACGTCGTGGAGGAAGTCGCTCTCCTCCTTGCTGACCGGTTCCAGCGGACAGTAGGTCAGCAGATTGTCCTTCAGATGCTCCATATATGTCATTCCCGACAACACCGTGAGCACTCCGTCTGGCGTACCGGCATAGCGGAAAGCCCACGACGCGATACTCTGTTCGGGACGGCGGCGTTTCATCTCCACGGCCAGATACTGCGGGATGTTGGCCAGACGGCCGCCAAGGAGCGGCTCCATGATGACGGCCGGTATGCCTCGTTTGTGGAGTTCGGCATAGAGATAGACAGCGTCTGTGTTCCGTGGGTTAATTTCGTCGGCATATTCCCAGTCGAGATAGTTCAGCTCTATCTGTACGAAGTCCCACTTGTATTGGTCGTGCAGGGACAGCAGATAGTCGAACACGGCTACGTCGCCATGATATGAGAATCCGAGATTGCGTATCCTGCCGGCCCGGCGCTCCTCAACAAGGAAGTCGAGCATGCCGTTGTCAAGATAGCGGCCGCGTAGGGCATCCATGCCGCCCATGCCGATGCCGTGGAGCAGATAGTAGTCGATATAGTCGGTCTGCAGTTCGCTGAACGACGTCCGATACATCTTCATCGACTCTTCGCGCGTCCATGTCTCGGAATTGAAATTAGAGAGTTTTGTCGCCACATAGTAGCTGTCGCGCGGATGGCGGCTCAGGGCGATGCCTGTGGATCGTTCCGAAAGACCCTTGCAGTAGGCGGGAGACGTGTCGAAGTAGTTGACACCATGCTCCATGGCGTAGTCGACAAGCCGGTTGACCATCTCCTGATCAATTTGGGTGTCGCTCTCACGTGCGGCCTCACCGTCGTCGGTGGGCAACCGCATCATGCCGAAGCCGAGAAGCGAAACCTTCTGGCCTGTCTTGGGGTTTTTGCGGTAGGTCATTTTGCCCACCGGCGGCTCTGTCTGACGGCTTTCGCCGGTAGGCATATCGTTTTTCCGGCCGTTCTTGCATCCCGTGATTGTTGCGGCCGTGGCCATGGTTCCAGCTCCGAAGACCTGCAGGAACCTGCGCCGTGTCATATCTTTATTGTTACTCATAGACTGTCATGAATAAATGATTTGAGACTGAAAGTGGCGTCAGATGGTTCTGTGAACCTCGTGACCTTCAACGTAGATGGCTGAGAATGGTCGGGCCGGACAGAGGTTTTCGCAGGCTCCGCATCCAATACAGCGTGCCTCGTTGATGACCGGTATGCGTGGAGACTGATCGTCGTTTGGCATGGAAGGAACCATCTCGATGGCTCCTGTGGGACAATGGCGGGCACAATTTCCGCAGGAAATACCATCCGTCAGCGGAATGCAGTTCTTTTTCACCCATACGGCGTGACCTATTTGTATGGCAGATTTGTCAGCCTTGTCAATATGGCGGATGGCTCCCGTGGGGCATACTTCGGAGCAAGCCGTGCACTCTGGGCGGCAGTAGCCGCGCTCGTATGACATCACGGGCTGCATCAGTTTGGTCAATTCGGTCGACGGCCGCAGCACTCCGTTAGGACATTTGGACACGCATAGCTGGCATCCGGTGCAGCGTTTAGCGAGATTTCTGGCGCTCAGCGAACCGGGAGGAGTCAGCGGCGTCTGGCGTTCGGGAGCCACTTTGTCCTCTATCTTTGCCAGTCCGCCGTCCACCTTTTTCTTCTCCTGAGCCATCGCGGCGGTTGTCGCCATTGCCGTGGCAAGAAGGAAAGAACGCTTGGTGAGGTCCGGTGCAACGGAAGTCCGGGCTTCAGAATCGTGTTTCCCGGCTTTGTCGTCGGTCTTCGGCCTGGCCTGATGACCATAAGTGATAGCTCCGAAACTGCATTTGCCGATGCAATCGCCGCACACGACGCAGCGTGTCTGGTCGATGGTGTGGTTCTTCACGTCTATACATGAAGCCTTGCAGTAGCGTGCGCAGGACCCGCAGTTGCGGCAGAGATCTGTATCTATATGCACTTTCAGCCACGACAGGCGTGACAATGCGCCGAGCAATGTGCCGACGGGGCATATCGTGTTGCAGTATGTCCGACCACCGCGCCAAGCCAATATACATATTATAATAAAGGTGGTGACGGCGATTATGAGTGTTGGCATGCTCTTCACCCAGACGTCAACGGAATAGAACGCATAGCTGTCAATGCGTTCGGCTATGGCCGCCAGAGCGTTGTTTGCCAGTTGCCAGAGCGGCTGAAAGAGCGTTGCGGCTATGCGGCCGTAGGCGCTGTAAGGTTCCAATATGGCTACCAATGAGCCGATTCCGGCAACGAAAGCGGCAACCATAACGCCCAACATGGTCCATCGGAGCCATGTTTTTGCCATTGAATAAGTGTAGGGACGCTTGCGGTTGTGATTGCGGAACCATGAGATGAGGTCCTGAAATACGCCTAACGGACATATAACGGAGCAGTAGATGCGTCCGAAGACGAGCGTGAGAAGCAGCGGCAGTAGGACAATGAGAGTGTTGGTCAACAGTGCCGGCACGAGTTGGATGTGTGCCATCCAGTGCAGCCATCGGTGGATGGTGCCTGTAAAGTCGAGGAACAGCAGTGTGATGCCCGCGAAGAACACCACAGCCAGTGTGGTTTTAATCTTTTTTAACATGACGATTCTGTATTTGATAGTTTTCTTTTCTGCCCATTGTCTTCACTATAAGTATGCTCAGTTCGTAAAGCAGCCATATCGGCAGTGAGACGACAAATAGCGTGAAGACGTCTGTTGTCGGCGTTATGATGGCTGCCACAATGAGTATGGCCACGATGGCATGACGCCTGTAGCGCGTCATCAAAGACCCGTTGATGATTCCCATGCGTGCCAAGAGCCAGCAGACGACAGGAAGTTCAAACACTACGCCAATCACGAGGCTCATTGTTATTAGCGTGTCCATGTACGACTGTAGCGTTAGCATGTTGTCAACGTCAGGACTAACCTGATATGTTCCGAGGAAGCGGACTGTCAGCGGAAACACAAGAAAGTAGTTGAGCAGCGTTCCGGCCATGAACATGACGTAGGAACTGACCGTTATCCGCACGGCATAGCGGCGCTCGTCGGCATATAATGCCGGCGCAATGAAACCGAACAGAGCGTAAAGCACGTAAGGGGAGGCCATCAGCAGACCGGCATAGAGCGCAGTCTTCATGTGAATCATGAACTGCTCGGTCAGTCCCGTGTTCATCAGATGAAGCGCAAACGGCTCTGTTCCTAACAGGCGGTAGGTGATGAAGCTGCTTTCACGCGGTGCGAGGACGACTTCGAAAAGTGTGTCTTTCATACAGAAAGCCACCACCGCCATGACCGCAGTAATGAGGATTATGCGTATCAGGCAGGCCCGCAGTTCGTCCAGATGGTCCCAGAATGTGGTCACACCGCCATTCACGGAGCTCATTTTTCCTCAGGCCCGTCGTTCGTGCCCTCTTTCTTAGTCTCTTCAGCCTTGGCTTCGCCGCCCAGTCCGTTCATTCCGTCCTTAAAACTTTTGACACCCTTACCCAGTCCGTTCATCAGCTCGGGAATCTTCTTGCCGCCGAAAAACAGCAATATTATTAGTGCGATTAAAAGCACTTCCTGCATTCCAAGTCCAAACATATGTTATTCTCTTTTTGTTTATTTATTCATTTAATATTGCGCTGGACGCGGGTCTATTGCAAAGACTGCTCAAGCGAGTGCAATGAGGATGCTGCCGAACCTTGAAATTGTAGGGACATGTCTTTGGCACGATTGATGTAATCGGTTGGTATTCAAAAACAGATATATTCAACAGACATCGCAAAGCGAGTCCCGACACATCGGGTTAATTTTATATGAGTCGCTTCCTCGTATTGCCGGTCGCAGGCTTATCTTTTGCAAAGATACGTCAAATCGGTTTCCGCACCATTATCATAATTGCGGATTGAATAACCAAAATTACATGAATTGTCGCTCCGCCGGCGTCCCGGCTTCTCAGATATCCACTGCCCACTGCGGTCCGCGGGTCTTGACGATGTGGTCCAGCAGACCCTCACAGGCATCTTCCAGCAGTTCGATGACAAGTTCAAAGCCGCGGTCGCCGCCGTAATATGGATCCGGCACGCAGTCGTGACTCTCGTGATGGCGGCAGAAGTCAGTCATCATTCTTATCTTCCGGCGTTCCGCCTCGGTGCGTGCCAACGCCATGGCGTCGTGTCGGTTCTCGCTATCCATGACGATAATGAAGTCGAAGCGGGCCAAATCCTCACGGCATATTTGCCTCGCACGGCTGCAGAAGTCATAGCCGTGAGCCTCGCCGTGGCTACGCATGCGCCTGTCCGGAAGCTCTCCGGCATGCCACGGGCCTATTCCTGCCGAGTCAATCTCGATATTGCCGTCCAGCAGCCGCTCACGGACCAGGTGGCGCATAATTCCTTCCGCTGCAGGCGAACGGCATATATTTCCGAGGCACACAAACAGTATGGATGTATTCACGTCATTCAAGCTGTTTTCTTCTTTCATATCAGTCCGTATTTAATAATGTATCAGTCAATGTTCAAAAGATGTATTTTCACTTCATGTTCCGGTCAAACTTTATCAGCGTCAGACCGATAGCAGTCCATATAAGTTCCCTCAGACGGACGAGCAGAGCCACAAAGATACCGGAGCTGGCCGTCATTGCGAGTCCCTTTGCCGACATGAGGAAACCGCCTTCGCGGCCGCCCAGCTGGAGCGGGAGGAAGAAGAGCATGTTAGCAAAGAGTGAAGTGAAGGCAAGGATGAGGATGCACTGGAGATAGTTGGCATCAGGCATGATGACCAGCAGAATGAAGAATATCTCAAGGGCGGAGATCACGCGGCATGCCAATTCAAGGCCGACGGCCGTGACAAATGTGCGTGGGTTCTGATTGTGTAGTGTGGCTATCTGACGGTCTATTCCGGCCAACTGTTCTCTGTGGTTTTCGAAGAAGCGCTGTGCGCGGCGGCGGATGAGCGGGAAGTGGCTAACCAGACTCATACATCTTACCGTTATACCTTTCTTATATCCTTTGATGAAAAACCATATAGCCGTGACACAGAACGCGCCGACGGCCGTGAGCATGATACCCATGGCCATGTTGACCTCCTGTGTGAGGATATAGATAACGATGGAGAGAATCCAGAACCAAAAGTGCGAGAATATATGGGTCATAGCATAGAGTATGACCGACGACGACGCCCGTTCTGTTCCGATTTTCGGGGAGAGCGACATGATACGGTAGGGTTCGCCTCCCATCAGTCCGCCCGGCGTAGCATAGTTGAGAGCGAATCCGCTCACCGTGATTTTATACAGCCACCAGTACGAGACTCTCCTGTTGTTGCCGTTGTCGCCGGCAGCATCCGCCGATGCGCCGCAAGTGCCGTTTCTGTTTTCCGGACCGGTAATTCGGGGCTGCTCCTGACTGCGTATGATTATATACCATGCCGCCGTATTGAACATATAGAGGAAGAACCAAAGGGCGATTACAGCCAGAAACCAATAGCCCGCGCGCTGCAACCCCGCCCAAACCTGGGCGAAGTCGAGTTGCGTGGTCATTATCAGCAGAACAGCGATACCGAAGATGAAGAAGCCGTTCTGATATTTCTTTTTCATTCTTCTGCTTTCTGGTTGTTATTTTCTGATGGCGTCACATTTTTTGTTTCCATAGATTTGGCTGCCGTATCCGGGGCATTTCCCGCCATTTTTGCCTTGTCTGTGTCTGTCCGCGTCAATTCAGATGTTGTTCCGTCCGGTGTGTTTTTGGGGGGCTGATTGCCGTTTCCCAATGTCGCCGTATTGTTGTCTGCTGCTTGTTTACCGTGCCGTTCGTCGCGTCCGGGTTTTCCTTCGCGTCTGAACTGGTCTTTGGGTCTTGGCATGGCGAATCTTGCCTTCTCGTTTTCGTCTCGTTTCTCATGATAGAGCTTGGGTAGCGGATTTTCCCGCGGCTCGTCGTAGCTGATTCGGTTTCGGTAGATGTCGATGGCCGTATAGATGGCCTGACGGAATGAACTGGCGTCGGCAGTTCCCTTTCCGGCGATGTCGTATGCCGTGCCGTGGTCGGGAGATGTGCGCACGATGGGCAGTCCGGCAGTGAAATTGATGCCGTCTTCTATGGCAAGAGCCTTGAATGGTGCGAGGCCTTGATCATGATACATCGCCATCACGCCGTCAAACCGGCTGTACATTCCGCTTCCGAAGAATCCGTCGGCAGGGTAGGGGCCGAACGCCTGGACGCCGGCTGCCTCCAGTTCTTCTATTGCCGGAATGATGACCTCGCTCTCCTCAGAGCCTAAAAGACCGTTGTCGCCGGAATGAGGATTGAGGGCCAGTACGGCTATGCGTGGGTTGTCGATGCGCAGGTCGCGCTTCAGACTTGTGTGGAAAGTCTTTGTCTTTTCGAAGATAGCTTCCTTAGTGATGGCTTTCGCCACATCCTTTATGGGCAGATGGGTTGTCACCAGTGCCACGCGCAGACTGCCGTTCATCAGAATCATCAGCGCTTTCTGTCCCTCGCCGACACAGTTTTCAATGTACTCGGTGTGGCCGCAGAAGTGGAACTGATCGCTCTGAATGGTGTTTTTGTTTATTGGTGCCGTCACCAGAACATCATACAGTCCGGACCTATAGTCGGTCATGGCACGATCGAGGGCTTTCAGGGCAGCCTCGCCGGCTTCGGAAGAAGGCTGTCCTATTTCGATTTTCACTTCCTCGTCAAATGTTGCCAGCAGGTTCACGCGGCCCTCCTGAGCTTCCTCGGCAGAGGAAATGATGCTGAAGTTGGTCTGCAGGTCAAGCATCTTCCTGTGGTATGCGGCCGCCTTCGGTGAGCCGTAGATGATTGGAGTGCATAGCTCGAGCATTCCCGGTTCTTCAAAAGTCTTCAGAATGACCTCATAGCCGATTCCGTTGGTATCTCCATGCGTGATAGCCACGCGAATAAGTTTATCTTCCATAAAAGCTTTTATTTTAGTGTATATAGTGCAGCTTCGAGCTGCCTGATTATGTTTCCTTTCTTCTTTCCGGGCGCAAAGACAAACGCTTCGGCCGTTATGATCCGTCCCCGGACGGTGTCCGCGATGCTATGGCTGACGAATGGCCCGCCCATGGCTCCGTCCTTCATTTCCCAAAGTCCGCGCATGACCATCATCTTTCTTCCGCCGGTATTCCTCACCGTAGCAGTCGGCTGTGGCGTGGCAGCGGTGAGCATGAACATCTGTGGAGTCTCTCCGGGGATGTTTGCGCGCATGACGCTGTCCCTTACGGTGACGGCGCGTGTTGTGTCGAGGCTGTCTCCGCTGTAGGAGTAGACGCAGACGTTGCCCATGGCCGTGGCCGACTGGTCTGAAATCCAGATGAAATCCTGTCCGATTTTCATTCCTGTCATTTCCGGCGCCACACGGACTGTATGGCCGAAAAGGCTGTCAGCCGTCTGCGCGGCCTTCACGTTGTACCGCCGCCGCAGCTCCGCAATGGCGGCCTTACGTTCAAAGCGGTTTATCATGGTGCTGACCGTGCGGCCAGTCTGCCGTGCGTCTGTTTTTATCTGCGCGGCCGAGGGACCGCATACATATATTATGATCTGTGGTTTGGCGTAGACGTCGCGTTCAAATCTGACACTCGTCGTGCCGTTTCCATTGCTGTCTGTCACCGTCCACACGATACATCTCGCATATTTCATCACTCCTTCCGGCTCGCCCTTTGCCGCAGTCACTCTGAAAGCTTCCTCCCTTTGCGGCAGTCCTTCCACGGTAATGGAGCGCAGTATGTCGCCCATGGCCGCCACAGCTTCTGTGTCTCCGCCTGTCACGACCACGTCGTAAGGTCGTCCGCCGCTCTTTGGCTTCAGCCCGCCGGCGTCCTCGCAGCCCGTCAGCAGCAACACCGCCACGACGGTTATCAAGCGGGTCGCAATTCGGATCATGTCCTTCGCGGGCCGTCTTTTCATAGGCCGCGCTCTCCGTTCTTGTGGGCCGTGGACAGCAGTCCGCAGGCGGCGAAGATGTCTTGGCCGCGGCTGGCGCGTATCGTGGTGAACACGCCGTGCTGCGTCAGATAGTCGCGCATGGCCTCCATCCTTCCGTCATCCGTCGTGTGGAGGTCGACACCGGGTATGGCATGGAAGCGGATGAGATTTATCCTACATTCCAGTCCGCTCACCAGACGGATGATCTCGCGGGCGTGGGCTATGGTGTCGTTGAGTCCGTCGAACACGATATATTCAAACGAAATGCGCCGCTGATGCGTGAAATCATACATACGGAGCAGCTCGACGATATCCTTTATCGGCATCTGGCGTTCCGCCGGCATCAGCTGCAGGCGCTGTTCGTGGAGCGGCGAGTGCATGCTGACGGCCACGTGGCAGTCGCTTTCGTCAAGAAATCGTTTCAGCTTGTTCTTCACGCCTACGCTGCTGACCGTGATGCGTTTCGGGCTCCACCCGTATCCGTAGTCGGCTGTGAGCACTTCGGTGGCCCGAAGGACATTGTCGAGATTGTCCATAGGTTCACCCTGTCCCATGAAGACGACGTTGGTCAGTCGTTCGCGCTCGGGCAGTGAATAAATCTGATTGAGGATGTCAGCGGCGGTCAGGTTGCCCTCAAAGCCCTGTTTGCCCGTCTGACAGAAAAGACAGTTCATCTTGCATCCCACCTGTGACGATACGCACAGCGTGGCACGCTCGCCGTCGGGGATGAACACCGTTTCAACAAACTTTCCTCCAGCCGTCGGAAAGAGATATTTGACCGTTCCGTCGACCGACCTCTGACAGTCGGCCGGTTCCATTGCTCCCACCGTGCAGACTTCTTCGAGCCGCGCCCGATTGGCTTTTGACAGATTGGTCATCTCGCCGATGGTCCTCACGTGGCCGGAATAAATCCACCGCGCTATCTGCCCCGCCGTAAATCCGGGCATGCCGAGGGTGCCGGTGACGAGTTCTTTTATTTCGCCGACAGTCATACCGAGAAGCACTTTCTTACTGCTATCCATTGTTTGTTCAAATCTTTATAATCTGCAAATTTACTGTAAATCGGGCTAAAAACAAAATAAATTACCAATAAACAGATAAAATGAGTACCTTTGCAGCCTCAAAACAAGATTGGAGAACATGGTGAAAGAGAAAGAAATATTCAACCGCGCCCGGCTTCTTTTGGGTGACGGTGTGATGGAGGAGATGTCCCGTGTGCGTGTGATAGTCTTCGGAGTGGGCGGTGTCGGGTCGTGGTGTGTAGAGAGTCTTGTGCGTTCCGGAGTGCGCCGTCTGACCATTGTCGACTGCGACCGCGTCTGCGTCACGAACATCAACCGCCAGCTCATGGCCACCACCGGGACCGTAGGACAGGTCAAGGTCGATGCCCTGCGCGACCATCTGCTGACAGTCAGTCCGTGGGCGGAGATTGACGCCCGCTGCGAGGTATTCACGGAGGCTACGGCGGAGAGCTTCCGTCTTGACGACTACGACTATATCATAGACGCCATCGACTCGCTCAGCGACAAGATGCTGCTCATCGAGATGGCTACGCGGACGCGGGCCCGTTTTTTCTCGTCGATGGGAGCTGCGCTCAAGATTGACCCGACGCGCGTCAGAGTGGCCGAGTTCTGGCGCGTTGAAGGCTGTCCGTTGGCCCGCTCTCTGCGTCAGAGGTTCAAGAAAGCCAAGAGCCGTCCCGCCCGAAAGTTCCTCTGCGTCTACAGCGACGAACGGCTGGAGAACAAACCGGTAGATGATGCTGAATCCATAGAAAATGCGGCATCTTCAGCCGCTATGTCCGGTCCGGACATCATTCAGCAGCCATCCGACGTGCCACGGACACCGAAAAAACAGGCCAATGGCTCGCTTATGCATATTACGGCCATCTTCGGTCTGACCATTGCCGGGCTTGTGATTCAGGACATCGCCAGTCGGGACGGCATGTCTTAGCTGTCTACGGTTAGTCGGAAAAACAGACAATCGAGACACGCGGAAGTAATGGTAATTCTGAAATTCCGGCCTTTCGGAAAAACAGGAAAAATGGTTCGGAAGGACGGTGGAACTGTCGTTTTTTAACATTATGACATGCGCAATCCGACCTAAAAATTGCGGCCGCCGACCAATAAGGCTCTCTCTGGTGTGCAACGGCGCCTCCGTTAGAAGACAACGGAGGCGCCGTTGCAATGCAATAAGGCTCCCGTTGCAAGGCCGGGAGGCTCTTATTGCAAAGACGGAAAAGTGTAATGGATTTTGTGAGTAGATGTATTCAATTGGATGTCAGGATGTTAGGTAAAATCGCGAAAAACAGAGTTTTTTTGATATAAATACGCGATTTTTTCGTCAGTGGCCGTATTTTGAATACATTTGTCATGTTTATTCGGAGGTTACGGATGGGTAAATTTTATTCGTCCGGTTGTGCTGTGCGGACAGTATGCTTCAAATAGGATTTTTTTAAACGGCCTTTTATGAAGATGTTACGCATGGTTTGGTGTCCATACAATATGCTTGCCTGTCCGACACAGTATGAGATTATCTTCCGGACAGCCGTGATTTCACATTCTATGCAGCATTGGCTGCGGCACATAAACTCATTGACTTGTCGGCAACTTGTCGGCTGTGGCGAAAAAGATGGGCTGAGGGACGTATTTATTGGAAATACGTTTTGAGTTTGAAGAATATTTATTAATTTTGCAGCGTGATAAAGGCTAATATCGCACATTAATAACTCGGAAGGGCGGCTCGTGTATATTATAATACGTTGGGCGCCCTTTTTTCGGTTAATGGCATATTATGTAAATCACTTGAGTGACGATATGACTCAACAACAGACGTATATAAATCAAAAGAAGACACATTAATAATATATATGAAGCATATAATCCTGATCTTTGTTTCAACGGCACTGCTTGCCGCCTGCGGACCGTCGTATGAGGAGCAGAAGCGTCTCACGCGTGAAGAACGCCAGAGGCTGGCACGTGAGGATTCGGCTGCGCTGAAGATAGCTGTGACACCGACTCTCGACTGTCTGCCGCTCTATGTGGCCCAGCACCACGGCCTTTTTGCCGCACTGGGAGCCGACGTGAGACTGAAAAGATTTGCCGCACGGATGGACTGTGACGAGGCTTTGAGGAGGCGGAAAGTTGAAGGACTCGTCACCGACCTTGTCAGGGGACAGAGAATCGTAGGTCTCGGAATGCCGCTGGAATATCTCGCTGCGACCGGAGCCTACTGGCAGTTGCTGACAAATCGCAACGCCCGCATAAAGGAACTGAAACAACTCAACGATAAGATGCTGGCCATGACGCGATATTCGGCAACCGACATGTTGGGTGACTATTCCGTGGACAGTGTCGGACTGGCCCCTGAGATGGTGTTCAGAATTCAGGTAAACGACATCGTTCTGAGGCTGAAGATGCTCGAAAATAACGAGATGGACGCAATGTTGCTCACAGAACCACAGGCTACGGCGGCCCGTATGCAGAAAAATCCGGTGCTGATGGACTCGCGACGTACGGGGCTTAGGCTCGGAGCGATGGCCGTTAGACACGAGCTGATGGGAGACACTGCACGGCAGAAACAGATTGAAGTGTTGATGAAGGCATACGACATGGCTTGCGATTCTATAAGTAAATACGGCCTGAAAGGCTATAGGAAGCTGATAGCCGGGAAGTGTGGTGTGGGAGAGGATGTAGCCGATGCTCTTCCAAAGGACATCCGTTTTGAACATGCGGCGGCTCCACGCAAGGAGGATATAGAACGCGCTGAGGCATGGCTGACAGAAAAACTGGCTGATGACGAAACAACAAGAGATGACGATGGTAGCAAATAAGGAATTGGACGATATAATGCTGCTGCTTGACAAAGGGCAGCTGAGCGTGGCTCTGGAACAGTTGGCTGCGTTCGTGTTTAAATATCCGGAGCTTAATCTGGGTGAACAGTTGGACGGTCTGCGCAGCGACTATGAGCGTATGGTTGACTATTGGGCAACGGGCTATCGTGACCCGCAGCTTGAAAGCATCCATAATGTGCTGAAGAGGCGGGCCTACAGGCTTGCGGCAGATGCCTATGTGCGCTACGACATGGCCCATTCGTCATATACGTCGGCTGTCAGACGGCGCATAGATGGAGCCGGACGCGACTGGTCTATGCCTGTTCTCCGTGCCGCATTGGAGGGGTTTGTGACTGACGCGGCAATGCTTGAGCTTGAGCCGGAACACGTCAGAAAACAGAAGAAAAATGACTTCCATGCCGCCCGCCAGCGACTGATGAATGACCTCTTTGACCATATATGGACTTCGCAGCAGTGGAACGAGGGAATGACCGAAGCCTATGAAGATATTCTGCTCTCGCCGACGGTCGATACGAACGACCAGCAGGTAATCGTTTCGGCACTGATGCTGAGTGCTATGAACATGTTTGATATAAACAAGTTCCGGCTTCTTGTCACGGTCTACAGACGAAGCACGGACGAGAACGTCCGACAGAGGGCTCTCGTGGGATGGGTGCTCTCGGTGAAAGAGGAGTTAGATGGACTTTTCCCTGAACAGCGGCAGATGGTCGAAGAGATGCTTGTGGATGAGGCTGTGAGGGACGAACTGACCGAACTGCAGATACAGATGTTCTACTGTGTTATGGCGGAAAGCGACACAAAGAAGATACAGAAAGAGATAATGCCGGATCTGCTTAAGCACAACAATCTCCATATCACGCCCACAGGCATTGAGGAGAAGGCCGAAGACCCCATGCAGGACATTCTCGACCCGGAGGCTTCGGAGCGCAATATGGAAAAGGTGGAGGAGGGATTCCGCAAGATGGTGGACATGCAGAAGGCCGGATCGGACATTTATTTCGGCGGATTCTCACAGATGAAGCGTTTCCCGTTTTTCAGCAGCGTGAGCAACTGGTTTGTTCCTTTCTATCCTGAACATCCGGCTGTCAGTCATATCTATGAGCGTATGGGACACGGACGTTTCCTCGGTATGATTATGAATCGCGGATCGTTCTGCAACAGTGACAAGTATTCTTTTGTCCTGGCATTCAGTCAGGTGATGGAGCGCATACCGCAAAGTATGCGCAATATCATCGATACCGGTGATATGGCCGGCTTTGGAATCATGTCAGATTCGGACACGAAAACACCGGCATATATCCGTCGCACATATCTTCAGGACCTCTATCGATTCTTCCGGCTGTTCCCGTCGCGGAGTCAGTTCCGCAATCCGTTTGACATTCAGTCTGACGGAAAGAGTTCTCCTGAATATATATTCTTCGCAAAACGTGTATTCCGTGGAACAGCGCTGGAGAGTCGTTTCGGTGAAATAGGCTCATTCATGGTCAAACACAAAATGTATGATGAGGTTACAGGGGTTATATGTAACTATAGCGACAAAGGAAAGGACTATCAGTATTATATGCTCTTTGGTCACGTTATGCTCCGTGGCGGTGGCGTTATATTGGACCCCCGTATGAATGGGATGAAGGCAACAGACTGTTTTGAGCATGCACTAAGGTTGCAGAAAGATGAGCTCCGGGCCTTGAAGGGATATGCGCGGGCTTTGTTCTACGAAGAACGATATGCAGAAGCGCGTGATGCCTATGCCCGTCTGATGGCTGCCTCGCCCGAGACAATGACCTATGCGCTGAGCTACAGCGTATGTCTGACAAATCTGTGGGACTACGATGAAGCCCTGAAAGTGCTCTACCGGCTTGACTATGAGAATCCAGACAATGTAGGTATAAGCCGTGTGATGGCGCGTGCGTTGGTGGGAGCAGGTAAGTATGAACAGGCGAGACGTGTTTATGAGAAACTTGGCAGCCGCGGGGTTATGGATTCTAACGACCAGATGAACAACGGTTACTGCGAGTGGTTCGCCGGCAACCACCGTGCTGCGGCGGAAAGTTTTGCTGCCTATCTAAAAGCGCGCTATCCCAACGAGAGTAACTGCGGAATGCGGAAAAAGGCGAAGGAAGATATTGTCGAAACCGAATTGAAGTTTATCCTGGAGCATGGGGTGACACAGGTTGAGCTGGAAATGATGCTTGACGTCGTGTGTGCCGAGATGATGAAATGAAATCAGGATAGAGCCGCGGTTTTTGAAAACGTTCTCCGGATACTTGGCCGAAAGCGGTTGAGGCACTGGAAACGATATATCGGAATCAGAGAATTTGCGCTCTGCCGACACCATAGGGAAGCAATTTGATATGGTGTCGGCAGAGCGCATTTCTCATAACACAGGAGCCAGTAGATGGGCGAACCATCCGACGAATTTCTTCCATGGTGTCCTGAACTCGTTCCACGTCTTTTCTGTGAGATAGACGCTCTTCTTCTTGTCATTGTCGAAGAGGTTGTCGAGCTGGCGGGTGGTGTTCGGGTCGATAATGACGGCGTTCTCCTCGTAGTCCCAACTGAGGCTGCGGGAGTTGAGGTTGGCGCTGCCTACGGTGCAGAAGCGGCCGTCGACCATGATGACTTTGGTGTGGTGGAAGCCCGGCTGATAGAGCCATACGTCCACGCCGCGTTTCATCAGTTTGTGTACATTATAGAATACGCAGTCCGGAGTCAGCGGAATGTCGCTCTTTGCCGATACCATAATCTCAACCTTTACGCCGCGTTTGACCGCGTTGCGCAGTACCTTCTTCAGCTTGCGGTTGAGAGTCAGATACGGATTGATGAGCTTGATGGAATCCTGGGCGCAGTTGATGGCGTTTTCGTAGAACGTACGGATGATTTTGTTCGATGTGCGCGGTTCGCGGTTGATGATGCCCACCATCTTGTGGCCGGCCGTTGCCGTGGTATCAGGGGCAAGCCCGTCGAAGCGTTCCGGCGTGTATGCACGGAAATATTCCGGCCGCCAGAGGTCTTCGCCGGTGACTTTCTGCCATATCCTTGTGAATATCATCTGGAGCTGGTTGACGGCTCCGCCTTCTATGCGGCAGTGCATGTCGCGCCATTCTCCCACTTGTTCTGTTCCGTTGATGTAATAATCGGCTACGTTCATTCCGCCCGTGTAGGCTATGCTTCCGTCAATGACGACAATCTTTCGGTGGTCGCGGAGGAAGATGTGGTTGACCCACGGGAAGCGTATCGGGTCGAACTCGTGTATGTCAACGCCGTCCCGTCTCAGGCTTTCGATGTGCTCACGGCGCAACGGTTGGTTGTTGGAGTCGTTGCCGAAACCGTCGAACAAGGCTCTTACTTCAACACCCTCGGCCGCCTTCATGCGTAGAAGGCCGAACAGTTCGGCCGCAATGGAGTCGTTGCGGAAGTTGAAGTATTCAAGATGGATGCTGCTGCGGGCCTGTCGGATGGCCTCGAACATGTCGTCAAACTTGGCCTGTCCGGTGGTGAGCAGCGTCACGCTGTTGTTGTGACTGAATGTTATGCCGTTATCCTCAAGTACCTTCACGATGGCTGAATCACTTCTTTGGATGGCTGAGTGGTCGTTTGTATGTGTTACAGAACCGCTTTTCTGTATAGCGTAATTGCTTTTCTGTATAGCGTAATCGCTTGTGTGTATAGCGTAATTGCTTGTATGTGACTCCACGTTGGCCGTGGGCAGTAGCAGACAAGCGATGGTTATAAATGATTTCATCCCTGTTTCTTACGATGTTTAAGTCGGTATTCCAATGGGGACATGCCGTGTTTGTCCTTGAATATGGCCGCGAAATTCTCTGCAGTCATGAATCCGAGGTTTATGGCAAGTTCGCTCATGTTGATGTCCGTGCGTGCCAGCAGTGTGCAGGCATGTTTCAGACGCAGTTCCCTGACGAGTTCGGCAGGTGTCTTCGATGTGATGCTTCTTATTTTGTGGAAGAACGGAACGCGTCCCATTCCCATGGCCAAAGCCATCTCTTCAAGGCTTATGTGTCCATGACTCATGTTCTGCAGCACATATTGCTCTACGTTCTGCATCAGTTTCCGGTCCATGATACCGTTCATGGTGTAGTCTCCCATCGTTACGTCACCGGCATAATAGAGATTATATTCGCTCTGCGAAGTGTCCTCGACAATATCTTCTATGATGCTTTCGTTGCCCTCACGGGGGCTTTCGGGTCTGGCTTTTCCGGCCGGAGCGTCTGTTTCTGGACATTCAACGTAGCTTTCTGCCGTAGCGTCGCCGTCGTCCGATGGCTTGCCGCCCGTTCCGATGATGCTGTCCCGGATGTTGTCGTAGTTGATTGTGGCCGTCGTCATGCTGGCGTTGATGCTCTCCAGGCGCCTTGTCTCCTTGCCTTCGATAAGTCCGTCGGGCATATCTTCGGGTGCGAGGCCCAGCAAGCGGTTGAAGCGGATGGTGGCTTCCTGTATGTTGAAGGGCTTGGCCAGATAGTCGTCGGCGCTCAGTGTGATGTTCATGTCGTGCATATCGGCCGATGTCAGCACCCCGTCGGTCATGAGAACGAACTTTATGTATTCCGTCCTTGGGTTCATCTTGATTCGGTTGCACAGTTCGCTACCATTCAGTCCGGGCATGTCCTGTTTGCATACGATGATGCTTGCCTTGAGCACTTCAAGGTCTTCGAGAGCCTTGTTGACGTCATTGTAGGCGTGCATGTCATAGACATTTCGCAGATGGGCCATGATAAATCTGAGGAACTCCTCGTTGTTGTCGATGAGGACGACCGTATATTGTTTTGTCGTCGGGTCACCTTGACGTGCCTTTATGTCAGCCGTAAGCGTCTCGACATCCGCCCTGATGATTTCCACTTCGCCCTTGTCGTTGAGCTGCATCCTGTTGGTAGCAGTGGCTGCAGCTTTCGATTCCGGGTTCTCCAGTGTCGTCTGCATTTCCGATATGCGTGTGATGATCTGCAGCATCTGGAAGTGCAGCGAGTTTATCTGCTCCTTTCCTTCAACCGTGTTCTCTCTTTCGGCCATGTTGCCGATGATGGATGTCATTCTCGCCATCGGCTGGCGCAGGTCGTCGCTGGCCGCCTTGATTTCCTCGCGTTGGAATGCCAGTTCGCGGATGATGGCCTTCTTCTTCGACCATAGATATGATATGCGTTTGAAACCGAATATCCACAGATATACGATTACGGCCAGAACGGCGGCATAAATGATTATCATCCACCATGAAATCCACCAAGGTCGGAGTATGGTTATGTCCAGAACGCGTTCCTGATTGCTGATTGCACCGTCTGCGCTGATGGCTTTGACATGGAGTTTATAGTTTCCGCTGGCGATATTCCGGAATGTCACACCATGGGAAAGGGCGTCGCCATTGTGCCAATCGTTGTCCAATCCTTCCATCCAGAACATGAATTGTAGCCTTTCGCTTTGATTATAGTTGCCAGCCGCGAACTTTATTGTGAATGTGTTCTGGCTGTTTGTCAGTTCTATCCTGTTGCTTTCGTTGAGTGCTTGCGGCAGCGGGACGTTACCGTCATACTCATGTCCTGTTAGCACTTCTGTATCTCCGAAGAACAGTTGTGTGAGCATGACGCGTGGCAGAGTCTCTTTGTCATCCTTGTTGTGATGGCGCATCCAGTTGACACCGTTGAGTCCGCCCATCATGACGTTTCCGTCGCGGCGTGTGAGGATGGCTCCCTTGTTGAATTCATTGCTCTGCAGACCGTCGGAAGTGTCGTAGTTGTAGAGTCCGTAGTTGAACGTTCCGTTCTCGTGGTTGCGCTGTACGACCACGCGGGTAACGCCATTGGTCGTCGTTACCCAGATATTATGGTCCTTGTCTTCTGTCAGTCCGCTGATACAGTTGTTTGTCAGTCCGTTCTTCTCGGTGATATAGTTGAGGCTGTCGTTCTCCCTGTTGAGCACGTTGATGCCTTCACGCGTGCCGATCCAAAGCAATCCGCGCGAGTCTTCGAATATCTGGGTGATATAGTTGTTTGTGAAAGTCTTCAGATTGGTTGAGTTTCCGGTCAGCAATGTCTTTTCCGTTGTTGAGAGATTGAGTATGACCAATCCTTCCCCTGTGCCGACAAAGAGATTGTTTCCCTTTCCGTAGAAAAGAGTGGTAACGTTGTTTGTGTTTATCTTGCCGTTCTCCTTTGTATATGTGGAGAACGTGTTCATTCTCGGATTGAAGACCTGCAGTCCTCCCGATGTGGCAATCCAGAGGTTTCCGGTCTTGTCTGTGCATAGGGCGTTGATTCTGTCATTGATGACTGTGCGCATACTGTCGCGTGCGGCAGAATATATAGTGCTTGCACCGTTCTTGATTCTTGTCAGTCCGTTGCGTTTCGAGCCGACCCACAGGCTTCCGTCGGTTGTGGCGGCCATGGCCGACACTTTTTTGCTGGCCAAGGGTCCGTCATATCCGATTACACCTTGACTGCTTGTTCCAATCCACATTTTTCCTGAGGCGTCTTGCGCCAATGCAGTCACGTCACCGCAGAGGTCAGACTCAAACTTGTATATGTTCTGACCGCTGAAGGCTACTCCCGATTTCTCCGTTCCTACCCAAAGAAGGTCCGTATCGTCCACATAGAGGCTCTGAATACTTCTTTTTTCGTCGTTCCTCAATGTGAGGTCGTTCAGTCCCCGTGGATTGACGGCCACCATCTCGTGTGTGTTGACGTTCATGGAGAAAAGCCCCTTTTGGTCCGTACCTATCCATATGTTTCCCTTCCGGTCTCCAGCCATACCGTTGACGGCGTGGTCTTCGGCCACGCCTGTCATTCCGAGGCGGTCACCGAAAGACATGTCCCATGTGTTTGCATTTTTCCGATATAGCATGAGAGTGCCCTGTCCATAGAGCCAAATATTATCCATTTGGTCGGCAAAAGCTTTCAGTGATGTCGTTTTGCGCAACCGTGATGCGGCGACGGCATCTGTCTGCCAGACGGTCTGCTGCTGGTGCATGATGTCGCAGCACACCAATCGTCCGTCGTCATAAACAATCACCGCACCGTCGTGACACTCGCTGATGGAGCAGATTCTGCCTTCCGGAACACCGTGGGCATCGTTTGTGTAGCCGAACTCGTAGAGCAGCTGTTGCTGCATATTGTACGCCATGACTCCCTTTTTGGGTATTGCTGCCCATAGATTCTTGTGGCTGTCGATATACACAATATTGGGAATGTCGCTGATGCCCATTTTGCTGAACACCTGACGCATATCGCGTTCGAATGTCTCCGTCTGCGGGTGGTATACACATAGGCCTGAGAGCGTGTTTACCCACAAGTTTCCGTCCAGCGACTCCTGTAGGCTCACGATATAGCTGTCTGGCAGCGAGGAACCGTCCTGGGAGTTGCATTGGAAATATTTGAAGGTGTATCCGTCATAGCGGTATAGTCCGGCTGGCGTGCCGAACCAGACATAACCGCGCGAGTCCTTCATTATGCAGTTGATCTGACTGCTGTTCAGACCGTTGCGCGCATCGAGCGTCTTGAACAGATAGACCGCTACCGCCGTCATGGGCAGCAGAAGAAGCATGATGCACAGTATTCGTTTCAGTTGTCTCATGTATAATACGGAGTTGTCGATAGTGTATGCGTATCGTTATTTTCAAATCATGCACGAATAGTGGTCGACAACGCCAAGCAACTTGTCGTCCTTGTCTGCCACAAGCACAGAGTGGATCTTATATCGGTTCATGATTTTCTGTATCTCCGATATTTTTGTCTGTGGCGACACTTTCTTCGGCTTTTCGGTCATGATGTCGGACACGGTGCGGTCGAAAAATTCCGCCTGCCATTTCTCCATCGCACGCCGGATATCTCCGTCGGTGATAAGTCCGCGTATGCGTCCGTCGGAAATTGCCACTCCCAAACCGAGTTTACCTTTACTCACGAGTATGATGGCTTCTCCAAGGTGCATGTCGGGCGAGATTACGGGCAGGTCGACCGTCCGCATGACGTCTTGTGCCGTGGTGAGCAGCCGCTTGCCAAGCTCACCGCCGGGGTGGAACTGAGCGAAGTCTTGCGGGCGGAAATTGCGGCGCTCCATCAGTGCCACGGCCAGCGCGTCCCCCATGGCCAGCATGGCCGTCGTGCTGCTCGTCGGAGCGAGATTGAGCGGACAGGCCTCGCGGCGCACGCTTACGTTGAGGTGGCATGTGGAATATTTGGCCAGCAGCGAGTCCGGCTTGCCGCTCATGGCGATTATAGGAATCTGCATGTGGAGCACCATCGGGATGAACCTCAGCAGTTCGTCCGTGTTTCCGGAGTTGGAGATGGCCAGCACGACATCGTCGCGAGTCATGACTCCGAGGTCTCCGTGGAAGACGTCGAGCGGATTAATGAAAAACGATGGCGTTCCCGTGCTGGACAGCGTTGCGGCAATCTTAGCTCCGATATGTCCGCTTTTGCCCACACCGGTGATTATGACCTTGCCGTGGCAGCCGTACATGAGTTCTACGGCTCGGTCCAGATTCTCGTCCATTTTAGGTATGAGGTCAAGCAGCGCTTCGGCCTCGTCTTTGATGCACTGTATGGCATATTCTCTTGTTGTCATAGTAATATGGCCCCTCCACAGACATTCTAATCCGACCGCTTTCCTTCCGAAGGGAGGCGCCCGTGGAATTTTTTCGGGGTGATTTTTTTGTTATGAATTCTTTATGTCTTAGTCCCTTTCCGCCTGTTCTCCATGTTTCTTCCTGCTGTCGGAAGGCAGTCCGCTATTCTTCGGACGGAAAACTCCAGCGGTCTCTTCTGGTCATTCCATCAGCCTGCGGACAAGATTTTCCAGCTTTGCCAGCTCCAGCATGTTGGCTGCGTCGCTCAGTCCGCGGTCCGGATCGGGATGGACTTCAAAGAAATAGCCCGTCGCTCCGAAAGCCTTCGCCGCCATGGCCATCTGCGGGACGAAGCGTCTGTCGCCTCCCGTCTTTCCGCCGTCGCCACCGGGGCGTTGTACGCTGTGGGTGCAGTCCATGATGACCGTGGGCACGATTTCGAGCATGTCGGGGATGTTGCGGAAGTCGACCACCAGATTGTTATATCCGTAGATGTTGCCGCGTTCCGTCAGCCAGACCTCCGTCGCACCGGCTTCGCGGGCCTTTTCGACCGGGAAATACATGTCATGGCTGCTCAGAAACTGGGCTTTCTTGATGTTGACCGTGCGTCCCGTGCGCGCCGCAGCCACCAGCAGGTCGGTCTGACGGCAGAGGAAAGCCGGAATTTGGAGCACGTCGGCCACTTCGGCCACAGGCCCTGCCTGCCAGCTCTCATGTATGTCGGTAAGGATTTTGAGCCCGTATCGGCTCTTGATGTCGCCAAGCATCTTCATTCCACGCTCCAGACCGGGACCTCGGAATGAGCTTATGGACGTCCGGTTGGCCTTGTCGAAGGAGGCTTTGAATATGATGTCGGCACCCGTCAGACTGTTTATTCTGACCAGCTCGCGGGCAACCGTGTCAAGCAGTTCTTCCGACTCGATGACACACGGGCCGGCTATAATCGTATTCTTCATATTTTAATAATGTATAATAACACATGCAAAGTTAGTTAAATTCTGCGTAACGGCAAATAAATGTCCATAAATTTAAGACAAAAGCATCAGGCGGGTCCCATTAGATGTTCATGATATCAGGCTGACTGTATTTCTTTGGTGGTTTTAAGTGAATATGGATTCAAGTCGAAAGACGGTCCCGATATTCCATTGATGCTTACAATGGTATAAGGCACATCAGACTCCATCCGGTAGGGA
>CAMVUM010000032.1 GCA_947170725.1 uncultured Prevotella sp. | reverse complement strand
TTACATATCTTTGCACGGGAGAAATACACATTAGATTATTTCATATATAAAGATAAGAATATGTGTTCTGCCCATTAGAATTAAAAATAATGAAGAAAATGTAATCAGAAATGAAATCATCAATCATCACAGCTGCCGTAATAATGTCGTCCGTAGGTGTTCCTGCGGCCAACCCCTCATTAGTCGATACCGTAAGAGTTCTTGACGAACTGGTAGTGGAATCGGCTGTCAAGGCCCCCGTGTCGCTCCTTCCTTTCAACTCTAAGATTATAGGGAGTGCGACAATAGACAACAGTGCAGAGACAAATGTACTGCCGGTTCTCCAAAATCATATACCCGGAATGTTTGTTACAGAAAGAGGGCTTGCCGGATATGGCGTGAGCGGCGGCGGAGCGGGTGCGGTGAGCATCCGTGGCGTTGGAGGCGGAAACAAAGTCCTGTTTCTTATAGACGGTCAACCGCAGTGGGCTGGTGTTTTCGGCCATTCGCTTCCTGACACTTATGTTACAAACGATGTGCAGCGTGTAGAGGTTGTCAGCGGCCCGTCGTCTGTGCTTTATGGTTCGGGAGCGATGGGCGGTTCCGTCAATCTCATCACGCGACAGGCTTCAAAGGAAGGATTCAGCGGTTCTGTCCGTATCATTGGAGGTAGTTATGGTACACAGAAATATGGTGCAAAGGCCGGCTACCGATATGACCGACTCAGAGTTTTTGCTGCTGCGAGCTACGAATCGTCAGACGGCAGTCGACGAGGAATGGGCTATTGGCTTGCCAATCAGTACGTATCTCTCAGCTATGATTTTTCAAAGCACTGGGAGGCAGGAACAAGCATGATGCTGACAGAGACAAAGGCCGACAATCCCGGTTCTGTTAATCGGCCTCAACCGCTCGGGATGTGGGCGAAACAGTTGAGGACAACAGCATCGGTCTTCGTGAAAAACCGCTATGACATTGCTTCTGGCGGTATTCAGGCTTACTACAATTGGGGTAAGCACGATATTGACGACGGACTTGACAGTAGGAACATGCCGCGCACTTATCTTTTTCATTCGAAGGATTTCAATATGGGTGTGACAATGTATCAGACAGTAAAGCCGTGGGCAGGCAATGATGTCAGTGTCGGTGTGGATTTCAAACATTGGGGAGGGCAGGCCTATAATACATCTAAGATAGATGGTGGGGAATCTCCTATTGTTGACCGTCATGTCAATGAAATTGCCGGATACGCCATGATGCAACAGTCTTTCTTCGACAATATCCTGAACCTCAATGCCGGTATCCGTCTCGAACATTCGTCGCAATTCGGCAATCAGTGGGTTCCTCAGGCAGGCCTTGTTCTCCGGCCGCTTTCTGAAAGCCGTGTCAAGTTCTGCTATGGTCGAGGGTTTCGGTCGCCAAATATCCGTGAACTTTACATGTATGGTCCGCGGAATCCGGATTTACAGCCGGAGGAGATGGACAGTTATGAGATAGAATTGCGTCAGTGGTTTCTTGGACGTCGTATCAATGTTGGGGTGTCACTTTATCATATAAGTGGTAACAATCTGATACAGACGGTGATGTTGGACGGAGCAGCTCGCAACGTTAATACGGGACATTTCACAAATAAGGGATTTGAAATTGATGCTGCATACAGTATCAGTCGCAACTGGACAGTGACGGCCAACTATGCTTATCTTCATACAGACGCTCAGATTGTTGGAGCTCCGAAAAACAAGCTGTTCGGTGAAGTGGTATATACACCAGGACGTTGGCAGTTTGTCGCCGATGTAACTGGTATATGGGGACTTTTAACAGAAGAATCCAAAGAAAACTATGCACTCCTTGGTTTGAAGGCGGCATATACGTTGGGTCAGAAAATGCCGATCACAGTATTTTTGAAAGGCGAGAATTTGACGGCGACATCATATCAGATAAACTACGGATTCCCCATGCCGCGTGCAACAATCATGGCTGGAGCAGAATGGAAATTTTGATATATATCAGTGCGGAAAAGCCTGAAAGGAGGGGAGGATACGTGTCAGCCGAGATAAACAACATGCCTGTTTGACCTACCATATATAGATAAAGTTGGCAAACTGATGGAAGAGGGTGGGGCTTGATTAGCATTGGCCTATGTTCATTAAGCCACACTCTTTTTCTTTATTCCACATTGGGAATAATTCTTTAAAGAGAAGTGTTAAAAACTCGGAATTATTCCTACAAAGACCTCGAAATCCTTGCGATATTCAAAAATAAAAATCCCACAGCCGGAAATTCGAGAAAATAGCGCGTGCATCTTTTATTACCTGACGGATAGTATGTTACGACAGAAAAGTTGAAAATGTGCAATAAATTATCATGTTTTATTTAGTCGTAAAGGCCTCCCGACTCTACAGCGGGGGCTCCGTTGGGTTGCAATGAGCACGCCGTTGGAAGCTGAAAGCGGCCTGGCTGCAGAGCCGGGAGGCCTTTACGGTTCGTATATTGGGCGTCGGCCAACCGGTCAGGAGGACGATTTGTCAATATTTTAGCTTTTTAGAACTCTATTTTGAGAATTTTCAAGTGTTAAAATCCGTGATATTTATATGACAAAACATATAGTAATGTATTTCGGATATTACAGATGTATTTCTTCTGAAGTACATTAAAATCCCACGAAAAAAAGAATGGCTTGTCTTTAATTTCATACTCGGTTATATTTTTGTATCGTGATTTTATCCATTTGTCAATATGTTCCGCCTCCAAGTGCATGATACAGATGAATGATGCTTTGTATTCGTGCCGTCCTGTCTTGTGCCAATGTAAGCTTGCCATTCAGTAGCGACTGTTGGGCGGTAAGGACTTCAAGGTAAGTGGCAGAAGTATAGCGGACCAGAAGTTGTGTCTTCTCAGTGGCAACTTCAAGGTCGCTTATCTGCTCCGTATCAAGACGGATGCGCCCTTCGGCGGTCTGCCATTCGGTGATGGCGTCGTTCACTTCGTTACCAGCATTGAGCAGAGCTTGCTCAAAACGCAGTGCGGCTTCCTGCTGCCGCGCCTTTGTAATCTTCAGATTGGCGATATTTGTGCCTTTATTGAATAATGAGGCTATGAGCGAGGCAATGGCGGACGACAGCCACTTGCCGGGATTTTGTATCGCTCCGCTGCCGTTGTTCGTCCAGCCGAGCGAACCGGAGAGTGTCAGGCTCGGATAGAAGGCGGCATGGGCTGCATTGACGGCATAGAAGGCTTCCGCAAGTACAGCCTCTGCTTGTCTCACATCGGGGCGGTTGGAAAGGAGCGAAAGCGGTACGCCTATGGATATTTCGTCAGGGAAACACTGGCCGGCAAGCTTTCCACGCTCAATGGCATGGGCAGGTTCTTTCAACAGTTTTGAAAGGGCGTTCTCCGTCTCGCTGATGCTCTTGCGGATGGTAAGTATGGAGGCATTGAGGGCTGTACGGTCGGCATGTGCCTGATGTACTGCCACATCGTTGGTCTTTCCTGCCTGCGCCAACGCTTCCAACGTGGCGATGGTCTCATCCCTGTTGGCAAGCGTCTCGTTGGAAATGGCAAGTTGCTCGTCAAGCATCAGCAGTGTGTAGTAGCTCTCGGCAATGGTTGCCACGATCTGTGTCTGCACCGCCTGCGCATAGGCGCGGCTTTGTTCAAGTGCGGCGGCAGCGCCACGCTTGGTGTTGGTCACACGTCCGAAGATATCCGCTTCCCAAGAGGCGGTTGCCCCGATGTTATAGGTCTTTTTCGTTTCACCGTCGTAACGGCTGACACCCGCTTGCGGTGTCAGGCTGACTGATGGCAGATATGACAGGCGGGCATTGGTCAGTACAGCCTGTGCCTCTTCCACTTGCAGGCGTGCAATTCCAAGATCTGTATTGCGCTCCAAACCTTTAGCGATGAGCGCTTGTAAATGTGGGTCGGTGAAAAAAGTATTCCACGGGATTGACGCGATCGTTATGGTATCATTTCCGATATCAGTTTCCCTATAGAGGCTGTCCGCTTTGATATCCGAATAGGGACGTGAATAGCGGTTGTATATGCCACATCCGCCCAGCAGCGGGAGGGCAATGGCTATGACACAGCAACGCCCGAATGTATGCTTGTTTTTCATTATTGTATCCATTACATAATCTATCTGTTATACTCCGTTCTTTCTTTCGTTATACCCCAGTTCGTCGAAGTAGCATTTTGACTGCTTTGAAATGCCATTTCGTGAAAAATCAAGGTAAAAACGTGTTCTCATTCTCTCTGCCGTTTCGGCATCACTCTTTCCTCGATGCTTTGGAAAATGATGAACAGCGACGGCACCACAAAGAGCAATCCGGCCGTGCCGAGAAGCATTCCGCCTACGGTGCCCACGCCCACTGATATGTTTCCGTTGGCTCCTACACCCTGCGAGAACATCATGGGTAACATGCCGAAAACCATCGTCATGGAAGTCATCAGGATGGGGCGCAGGCGGGCTTTGGCAGCCGACAAGGCGGCGGTGGTGATGCTCATGCCCTGGCGGCGGCGATTGGAAGCATATTCGGTGAGCAGGATGGCTGTTTTGGAGAGCAGGCCGATAAGCATGATAAGCCCTGTCTGCATGTAGATGTTGTTCTCCAGTCCCCATAGCCTGGCGAAAAGGAAACTGCCAGCCAGTCCGAACGGAACGGACAGTATGATGGCAAAGGGTATCATCAGGCTCTCATAAAGGGCACAGAGGATAAGATAAATGAAGACGATGCATACGATGAACACCAAGGTCGTGGTGTTGCCCGTTGAAGCCTCCTCACGCGACATTCCACCGAACTCGTAGCCATAACCCTCGGGCAGTGCCGTCCTGGCGATTTCCTCAATCGCTTTCAGCGCCTGTCCGGAACTGTAACCGTCGGCCGGCACGTCGGAGACACTGATGGCGGAGAACAGATTGAAACGTGACAAGCTCTCCGAGCCATACACCCGTGTGAGTGTAAGGTATTGGGATATGGGTGACATCTCCCCACTGTCATTACGCACGAAGATGTTGTTCAACGCCTCGGTGTCGAGTCTGTATTCGGGTGCCGCCTGCACCATGACGCGGTAGAGCTTGGTGAAGCGGTTGAGGTTGCTGGAATAGCTGCCTCCCACATACCCTGACAATGTGTTGAGCACGTCGGCGGGCGATATGCCGTTGCGCTTGCACAGGGCCGCGTCCACCTCCACCATATACTGGGGATACTTTGTTGCGAATGTAGTATAGGCGCGTGATATTTCTGGGCGCTTGTTCATGGCATCTATGAAATCGTTAGTGTATTTCAGCAAGTCTTCCACGTTGCCGCCTTTCTTGTCCTGCACATATAGGTCGAAGCCGTTGCTCATGCCGTACCCCGAAATCATCGGACTGGTGGAAACACGGATGGTGGCAGCCTTTATATTGTCCGTCCGGCGGTAAATCTCGTTCATCACGGAGTTCACTTCATCGCCCTTTTTCTTGCGTTCGCTCCAGTTTTTCAGGCGGATGGTGAATGATCCGGCGGATGCCGATTGATTGTGTACGGCATCCTTACCTGTGATGCGCGAGTATATCCTTATCTGCGGAATGTCGCGTATGGCCTCCTCTATCCTGTCCATGATGCGCCCGGTCTCTTCAAGGCTGCTGCCAGGTGCGGTCTGCACGTTCACGTTGATGGTTCCCATGTCTTCCTGCGGTACAAGTCCTGTCTTGGTGATATTAATTAGCACCGCAAGTACCACACCAGCCACGGCGATACTGCCCACGGCAATCGTCTTGTGGCGGAAAAGGAACGACACCCCTTTCATGTATTTCTGCTGCGTATGGCGGAACGAACGGTCAAAGGCATAATGGAAACGGACGGAGAATCCCGGCTTGTTGCCGGACGTATGTGTACGAGGACGCAGGATGAGTGCGCAAAGTGCCGGGCTAAGCGTCATGGCATTGAGCAGCGAGATTGCCACCGCCACCGCCATTGTCAGTCCGAACTGCGTGTAGAACGTACCAGTTGTACCGCCAATGAAACTCACGGGTATGAATACCGCCATGAATACGATAGTCGTTGTCATCAGAGCCGAGGTTACTCCGCCCATAGCATCTACTGTGGCATGGTATGCAGAGGTGTAACCTTCATCGAATCGTGCCTGTACCGCTTCAACCACGACGATGCTGTCGTCCACCACTGTACCGATTACAAGCACCAGCGCAAAGAGGGTCAGCAGGTTCAGGCTGAATCCTACGACATTGAGGAATGCAAACGTACCCGCGAGTGACACGATGATGGCAAGTGAGGGGATGAGCGTGGCACGCAGGTCATGCAGAAAGAGATAGACCACCAATACCACAAGGATGATGGCGATGAGCAATGTTTCCACCACGTTGGCAATGGAGGCGTCGAGAAAATCCTTGGTGCTTGTTATGTCAGTCAGCACCATACCCTTAGGTAGTGACGCGGAGATGTCGGCTGTTACCTTGTCAATCTCTTTGATTGTCTCGTTGGCGTTTGACCCGGAAGTCTGCGCCATCATACAGTTTGCTCCCGGATGTCCGCTCGTCTCGCTAAGCATGGCATAGTTCTCGGCTCCCATTTCGATGCGTGCCACATCCTTCAGTCTCAATACATCTCCATTAGGCAGCGACTTGATGATCAGATTGCCGTAATCTTCTTCTTCCTCATAGCGCCCACGGTATTTCAGCACATACTGGAACGTATTGGCAGATTCCGCGCCGAGCGTTCCTGTCGGCGATTCCACGTTCTGCTCCGCCAGTACCGTAGTGATGTCAGAAGGCATCAGCCCGTATTGTGCCATTCGCTGTGGGTCGAGCCATATGCGCATTGAGTAACTGGCGCCCCAGATGTTCACGTCACCTACACCGGCAATACGCGAGAGGCGCGGTTCTATGTTGATTTTTATGTAATTTGTCAGAAAGTTCGCGTCATACGAGTCGTCTGACGAATAGAGCGATATGGCTTTCAGCGAGTTGTTCTGACGTTTGCGCACGGTGATTCCCGACTTTGTGACTTCCGCCGGAAGCAGCCCCTGAGCTGATGCCACACGGTTCTGCACGTTTACCACCGACATGTCCGGATCCGTGCCTTGCTTGAAGTAGACGCTGATGGAGGCAGAACCGGTGTTGGTGGCGGTGGATGTCATATACATCATGTTCTCCACACCGTTTAACTGTTCTTCCAATGGCGTGATGACGCTCTTCATCACCGTTTCGGCATTGGCTCCCGTATAGGTGGCGGAAACACGTACCGTTGGTGGCGCAATATCAGGGAATTGTTCGATGGGCAATTGACTCAGACCGATAAGCCCCACGATAACAATAGCTGCGGAAATAACACCCGACAGTATCGGTCGGTCTATGAATGTCTTTACGGTCATGGCTTATTCCTTTCCTTTTTGAGTACCGACCATTGTCCCTTCTTTCACCAAGCCGGCACCTTCGGCAATAATCACATCGCCCGGAGCCAGACCCTCTTCCACTATGTATTCCGTACCGTTATTCAATGGATAGAGCGTAACGGGAACGGACTGCGCTTTGCCATCTACTACTTTATACGCAAACCTCCTGTTCTGCAATTCGTATGTGGCTCCCTGCGGGATTACGATAGCTTGCGTCAGCGTAACAGGTACGATGACGGTCGCACTTCCTCCATCCCTCAACAGGCTTTTCGGATTGGGAAAGTCGGCACGGAGAGTGATAGTTCCTGTTCCCGTGGTGACGATGCCGCTCATTGCAGAGATATGTCCCTTCTTACTGTACATATTGCCGCCGGCCATACGCAGTTCAACATCAGCCATTTTATTCATGAACTCATCAAATGACCCGTATTGTTCCATCAGCTTGGCAACCTGGTTCTCACTTAGCGAGAAGTAGGCATACATACGGCTGTCGTCCGACACGGTGACGAGCGGCTCGCTGATACTGCTGCTCACGAGTGCCCCCACCCGATAGGCTATCATGCCCGCCACTCCGTCCACAGGGCTTTTCACCTCGGTATAGGATAGATTGTTGCGGGCGTTTGTCTCCTGTGCCTTAGCCTGCGCCAGACTTGCCTCGGCAGCGGTCAGTTCGTTACGGGCAGTACTGAGTTCATAATCCTGTATCACGTTTTTTTCGCGTAGCATCTTTGTGCTTTCCAAGTTGAGCTTGGCTGTGGCGAGTTTTGCCTCGGCATTTCTCACATTGGCTGTCGCCTCAGCAAGTGCCGCCCGATAAGGAATTTGATCGATGATGAACAGTGTTTGCCCTTTTTTGACTTTCTGTCCTTCGTCGATGCAAATGCGTGTGATGAGTCCGCCCACTTGCGGACGGATTTCCACCACCTGATGTCCTTCCAGGCGGGCTGTGTATTCCTGTTTCAGCGTGCGGTTCTCTTTTTTTACCACCTGTGTACGGTACATGGCGGCATCTTGTGGCGCAGGCGATTGACTGCACGCACACAATAATAAATTTACTCCTGCCAGAAGGAGCAATGGCATTCTGTTTCTCATTTGTTTTCCTTATTTATTCAATTATATACTCGATAATGCTGGTACAAATGTAAGACAAAGGAGTGACCGGTTACAAAAGAACCGGGAATGTGGGGACAGACAGGAACTGTTTGGTGGCAGATGATTTTGGACTGGCAATGGAAAGCTGCAGAAGATATGGTAAATCAGCCAGTTGGATTTAGTCCCGTTCTTCTGCAGATCATTGAATCGGATTCAAGTCAGCCCCGTGTTTCCAGCAACATAGGAGTACTAAGACATCATCTTCGTCCCTTTTCCTTGCCACCGTAACGCTTTGTCTGCATCTTCTGGTAAGTTTTCTTCTGTTCGTCCGTCAACAAGGCCTGCACCTGTTTCTCAAGCTCTTTTCGCTTGCTGTTTATCTGTTCGCGTGATTTCTCTCCTGCAGACTTCATCTTTTTCTTGAAGTCCGTGTAGAGCACCATAATCTTCTCTGTTTGCTTATCCGTCAGGTTGAGCTCTTTTTTCAGATTGCTTACTTGTTGTTCCACACTCATCTGTCTGCGCCCACCCTCGTTTCTTTGAGCTGATGCGCAGCCAAAGCCCAATATGGCGACAAGTGCTAATACTGTTAATTTTTTATTTCTGATAATTTGTTTTTTTGTGAACAGTCGTTTGATATGATATTACAAGGAATGTTTAATGTGGGAACGGAAAGTGGGGACAAACGAGTGTTTTAAGGGGACGAAAGCAAGCTCAGCCATTTCCATTTTAGAGCGAAAAGACGTAACTTTGCACCGTTCAATCAATTAGATTTAAAATAGATTCTGTATGCTATGGTTAAAAAGAAAATTGCAGTCATTATAATGGTTTTGGCGATATTTCTCGGTTTGGCGCAAGCCCGAAATACATCCGTAAATCCTGAATATATACAGTCGGCAACTGCAATAAACCGAGTGTTATACTCGAACATGTTGCAAGGACAGACAGTGGAACTGTGGCGCAGCCGGGGAGGTTCCGTATCGGAATCTACTTGGAATATGACGCTCCCAACTGAACGGCTTTCCTATGAAGCGAATTCAGAGGGCAACTATCTGTTATTCCCCACCTTACCGGAGGAAATCACCGTGTCGCATGGTTTGTGGCTTACGACATCGGAGGGGGTACGGGAATGGCTATTCGAACAGCACAGATAATGAGAGTATATACAATAGTGTAGTGAAATAATATGTGTAAACCAGTAGCCGATGGGCGGAAAGGAAATATAGTGAGAAACGTGATATTTTACATAGATATGGCATTTTGCCTCATCCTGCTGCCGCTGATGATGTACGCCTTCCCCGTAGAAAGGTGGTGGGGTGCCTATCCTGTGTTTTTCAGCGTGTTTCTCGTCTGGCTCTACTTGTCCTATTTTACATACAGGCATTTCATTGTGCCGGGAATCTTTCATGGAGGCATACGGCGCTTTTATGCTCTTGCCGCCATAGTGCTTTCCTTGTCCGTTACGTTCCTTTTCTCCTCCTACCAGATTTCATCGCCGTTATATCACATCAGCCAACAGTTGATAGAGCAATATCCCTATCCGCTTTGGGGCATAAGGCCGAGCCAACAAGCTGTCTGGCTCTATTATATCATTGTCGTGATGTTTTGCTTCGCTGTGGGGATGCTGAACGAGGTGTACCGTCAGAGGCTGGCACGTGAGGAGGTGGAGTATGAGCGCAATCGGGCAGAGCTGGCTCTCTACAAGGCTCAGATAAACCCACATTTCCTGTTCAATACGCTCAATACACTTTACGGGCTGCTGATCACGCATTCCGATAAGACGGAAGTAACGCTTGAACGGTTTATCTGCCTGACGAAGTACATGTACAATAATGCTAACCGGGAGTTTATCTCGCTGGCAGAAGAGGTGGAATACATTGGCCAGTACATCGACCTCCAGAAACTGCGGCTGAACGAGTATGCTGAAGTCGGATTCACATACGAAGTGGCGGACGAGTCCATGCCAGTCCCGCCGATGATGCTGATTACTTTTGTGGAGAACGCTTTTAAGTACGGTATCTCGTCCAATGAGCCGTGTTTCATCCGCATCCGCCTGTTCCAGCAAGACGACACACTTCGCTTCGAAGTGGAAAACTCCGTGTTCAGGTGTGAGGGAAAAGCATCTAAGCAGATGGGTATAGAGAATTGCCGCCGAAGACTGTCGCTTCTCTATCCCGACCGTAATAGTCTGGATATCGGGATATACGGCGAAAACACGTTCCGTGTGCGGCTTGAACTGAAAAATGAAAAGGTATGATAAGATGTATAGCCATAGATGATGAGCCGGTAGCGCTGAGCATAATCCGTAACTATTGCGAACGGCGCGGCGGCATGATATTGGAGACTTATAGCTCGCCGCGCCTTGGGATGCAGCGTGTTAGTGAGTGGAAACCAGACATCGTGCTGCTCGACATCGAAATGAACGGCACATCGGGCATCGAACTGGCACGACAACTTCCGCCGTTGTGTTGCCTGATATTCACTACCGCCTATGCGCGTTACGCATTGGACGGCTTCGAGGTGAACGCTGTCGATTTCCTGCATAAGCCTTACTTTTACGAGCGTTTCGACCGAGCCATGCAGAAGGCGGAACTGTGGTTGAGAATGCATGACCTGCTCCGCGCGTCGGAATCATCCGACCGACAGTTGATGTTGAAATCGGAATACAAGAACGTGACGGTATCTGTGGATTCTATCCTCTATATCGAATCCATGGACAATTATATAAAGGTGCATCTTGCCGACGGAACGTCAGTTCTGTCAAAAATTCCCTTGCGCACGGTTGAAGGACAGTTGCCGCAGGGTGAGTTCATCCGCATACACCGTTCGTTTGTAGTGGCACGCCGCCGGATTACCGGTTTCTCGTGTTCGGAAGTGGAGCTGACCCCAAAAGGAAAAGTTCTTCCCATCGGCAAGAAATACCTTGATGAGGTCTCCCGGATGTTAAGGAAGAATGAATAATATGTTATTGAATAAGCATGATATGAAGCATATTGACAAAACAAGCAAAAGGACACTTGTATTTATCTTAGGAAATCTGACTGCTTTCGGTCCGTTTGTTACCGACTTCTATCTACCTTGTTTGCCGGAACTGACATCTTTTTTTTCGGTATCGGCTTCTCTTATTCAGGTAAGCCTTACAGCCGGAATGTTGGGGCTGGCAGTCGGGCAACTACTTATAGGCCCTGTCACAGACAAGTACGGACGCAAACAACCGCTTCTGTGGTGTTTATTCCTTTTTGTCCTTGCTTCTGTGGGGTGTGTTCTTTCTAAAGACATAATCCCATTTATCGGCTTCCGCCTGCTGCAAGGTTTGACAGGTGCCGGCGGGTTGGTCATATCGAAAGTTATCATTGCCGACTCTTTCTCGCCTGCCGACCTTGCCAAGTATTTTGCGGTTTTGGCTGCTGTACAGGGAGCTGCTCCTATTGTTGCCCCTGTTGTAGGCGGAGCTGCGTTCAGTTTAAGCTCATGGCAAGGAGCATTCGGTGTCTTAGGATTGTGGGCAGCCGGATTACTATGGGTATGCCGTTATCTTGAAGAGACTCTGGGAGAATGCGAACGTCTTAAAATGCCGGTATGGAAAACGTTTCGCTGCTATGTTTATATAATACGTGACAGACATTATCTTGTGATGAATCTGTTGCAGGGATTCGCTTCGGCAGCATTAATGGCATATATTTCCGCCTCTCCTTTCATCTTCCAAAATTATTTTGGACTTACCCCGATGGAATACAGTTTGTGCTTTGCCGGCAATGCCGTCGGGCTTGTAGTAGGCAGTAGTATCGTCATGAAAATCAAAGATCTGGAGGCGGTGACCATGTGGAGTACCATCGTATTGATGTCTATGGCAATACTTGTCGGGGTTGCATTGTTTCTGGCCTGGCCTTTCGCCTTGTTCGAAGTATTCCTGTTCTTTATGCTTTTTTGTGTGGGAATGCTGACACCCGCAACCGTTACCATCGCCCTTCGTTCTGTCAAGGAGAATCGTGGCATGGCATCCGCATTGCTGGGAGCTGTACCTTTTCTGCTCGGTGGAATGGTTGCCCCACTTACAGGTATTGGAAACATTGTCTATTCCATGGCGCTGAATATCTTGGTTTGTGCGTTCATATGTATTTGCCTATTGGGTATTTCATATAGATGGAGAACTGGTTTTTGTACCGAAAAACATTAAAAATTCACTATTTGTAGGTATTGCCGCTTTTGTAGAAACAGTGTAATTTTGCAGCCAAAATAACAACGAGCAGTGTCTGAACACGTAAGTCCAGTTGAAAAAGTGGCGTGTTCAGACACTGCTATTTTTGTGTATGACAAAGAATAATATATGGAAATAAGAAGATTGATACTGATGGTTTTCCTATCGTGCATCCTTGCGGTGACAGCATTCGCGCAGAGTAAGAACCCCGCTCTGTCAGGAAAGATTATCTCAAGCGACAAGGAATTTATTCCTTACGCCACTATTCAGTTGAAAGGTACGGGGTATGGGTGTTCCAGTAACGAGCATGGTATGTATTTTCTTTATGCCCCGCCGGGAAAGTACACGCTGGTGGTTTCCGCCATCGGTTACGAAACGATGGAGAAGCCTGTAATGCTGTCCCGTGAGCGTCAGAAGATTAATATCACACTTCACGACTCTCAGATTGCGTTAAACGAGGTGGTGGTGATGGGAAGCGGTGTCAGCCGTGTGAACCACTCGGCTTTCAATGCTGTGGCAGTGGATACCCGTGCGTTTCAGAACTCCGCCAAGACATTGAGCGACGCACTCGTCAAGACACCCGGGTTGAAACTGCGCGAGTCGGGCGGTGTTGGCTCGGACATGTCAATGCAACTCGACGGATTCAGCGGCAAGCATATCAAGGTGTTTATTGATGGAATCCCGCAGGAGGGCGTAGGTGAGTCTTTCAGCCTGAACAACATCCCAGTGAACTTTGCCGACCGCATAGAGGTATATAAGGGCGTGGTGCCCGTAGGCTTTGGCACGGACGCATTGGGAGGAGTCATCAACATCGTGACAGGGAAGCATCCCAAAGGCTGGTCGTTGGATGCATCCTACTCTTACGGCTCGTTCAATACGCATCGCTCATACGCCAACTTCTCCTATATTTCGGATAAGGGGCTTATGTTCGAGGTAAACGCCTTTCAAAATTACTCAGACAACAACTATTGGGTGGATACGCCCGTAGAGCAGTTTCTGGAAAACGGGCTGACAAAGTTCGACTCCTCAGTGAAAGAACATGTACGACGCTTTAACGATACGTATCACAATGAGGCCGTCATCGGGAAATTCGGTCTGGTGGACAAGAAATGGGCCGACCGTCTGGTGCTGAGTCTGACCTACTCCAATATGTACAAGGAGATACAGACCGGCGTTGTGCAGAAGGTGGTATTCGGGCAGAAACACCGTAGAGGACACTCGCTGATGCCTTCGCTGGAATATACCAAGCGAAACCTGTTTACGCACGGGTTGGACTTAACGCTGACGGCAAACTACAACAAGAACGTGGCGTATAACGTGGATACCGCCTCTTACAGATACAACTGGTTGGGGCAGAAAAAATACATGAACGGAACATTGGGCGAACAGTCGTATCAGGATCTCCGCATGGACAATGATAACTGGAACGCCACATTCACGCTGAAATATCGCATCGGAACCGCCCATAGTTTCCTTCTGAATCATGTGTTCAACTCCTTCACACGAGACAACACTCCGACATCGGGTACGGTGACATCTGAAGCGGACTCATTTTCCAAGCAGATGCGCAAGAACATCATGGGACTGTCCTACACACTGATGCCCTCTGAGCGGTGGAACCTTTCTGTCTTCGGTAAGTACTACAACCAGTACAATTCCGGCCCCGTATCGACATCGACCAGCGGAACGACTGACTATATTCTTCTGACGAATACGACGAATGCTGTGGGTTACGGCGCTGCAGGAACATTTTTCTTTATGAGAGGGACACAGGTAAAGCTCTCTTATGAACGTGCCTATCGCCTGCCGACCACCGACGAGCTATTTGGAGATGAGGACCTCGAACTCGGTGCCATAGGCCTGAATCCGGAAAAGAGTGACAACTTCAATCTGAACCTGAGTTACTCGCATCAGTGGAACGCACATGGACTGTATGCCGAAGGCGGCTTGGTCTATCGGAATACGACCGACTATATCCAGCGGCGCATAGGCTCCTACACGGGCAACAAGAGCTACGCCTCTTACCAGAACCATGGCAAGGTACTTACCAAAGGCTTCACACTGGGACTGCGATACTCTTATTCAAACTGGCTAAGCATGGGCGGAAACCTTACGAGTATGGATGTGCGCGACAATGTGAAAACACTGAACGAGGGTTCTTCACAAGTAAACCTGACATACGGCGACCGCATTCCCAATCAACCCTATCTGTACGCCAACTCAGATTTGTCACTGACATGGAATGACTGTGTAAAGAAAGGAAACGTATTAACCTTTACTTACGACAATTATTATCAGAAAGAGTTTCCTCTCTATTCCGAGAGCCTCGGTTCGAAAGACAGCAAGGATTACGTGCCTGGGCAGTTCTCGCACAACGTCAGCCTGACATACAGTTTGCAACACGGACGCTACAACTTGTCTTTCGAGTGCCGCAATTTGACGAATGAAAGACTTTACGACAATTTCAGCCTGCAAAAGGCTGGACGTGCCTTTTACGGAAAAGTACGCATTTTCTTGGGCGGCAGGCAAACAGGAGGAGGACACAGTGGACATTATAAAGGCGGCCACGGTCATCACCATCTATAACTTCATGACAATTGGATAAGCAATAAAATATAATAAATACAATCAAATTCAATTCAATATGAACTTCAATATGAAATTTTTTGGGCAGGGTATTACAACCCTTCTTGTCTGCAGTGTCATGTTCACTGCATGTAGTAATGATGAAACCGCCGAATACTCCGGGAACGGCGAAAGTTCCGCTTATGTGGTCGCCGGAACCGTGACTGGCGGTACCAGCAATACAGCGGCTTACCTGCTGACATCCGGCTCATTGGATGAAGGCGAAGTGACGGCGGTTGGCAATGGTTTCGAGACGGATTATTCACGGGCCGCCACATGGCTGTTCTTCGGCAATAAATATCTTTATCGTTTGAGTTACAACATGGGAAGTGATGGCACCACCGTTGCCTTTTATCTTGATCGTAACGGCAATATCCGGCAACGCTCTGGTGAGTATTCAATCCAGAACTTCACGGCATACGGAATCTGTGGGAACAAGATTATCACGACTGCCACAGCCGCAGGCAGTAGCACGGATGCGTATGGAAATCAAGCTTACAACATCAACCTCACTCTCTTGGATGTGGAAAATGAAACAACAGAGACGAAGACCTTGCTTTCCGAGAATTTTCTCGGTAACGGAGAGTACGTAATGTTGGCTGGACTGTTGGAGGCTAACGGCAAGATTTATACAGGCGTGGTACCTTTGGGATGCACCCCCTACGGTGTGGCAGCAGGCGCCGTGAAACCGGGTAACGAGGACTTGATAAAGAACGAGGCCGGTGGCACTGGCGGCGGGATGCACACATCCGGCACGCTCGATGGCACGCAATATCCGGATGAATGCTACGTGGCCATCTTCAACGATGACACTTTCACCAATCCGACAATTGTCAAAACCGACAGGATGAGTTGGGCGGCAGGACGTATGCGCTCTGCTTACTATCAGACTGTGTGGGCTGCGGACAATGGCGACATCTATGTATTCTCACCTTCGTATGCCAAGATTCAGAGCGACCCGCGCCAGCAGACGAAGCACCCTTCGAGTGTGATGCGAATCAAAAAAGGAGCGACAGAGTTCGACAGTTCCTATGAGCCTTTTGACATAGAGGCAGCTGCAGGTGGGAATGGTCGTGCCATGTATCGTTGTTGGCATATCATCGGCGATTATTTCCTGTTGCAGATGTACTCCAACGGTATTAACATACAGGGCAAAGGAACAACAAAGATGGCCGTATTCAAAGGAGAAGACCGTACATTTAGGTATGTGACGGGATTGCCTGACGAGAATCTTATATCCTCTTTCCCCGTGAAGAACATCTACAGCGAGAATGGAGTATGCTATATATCCGTCGTCACTATTGACGGTTCCAGTCCGAGAGTATACAAGATTGATCCGGTAAAGGCCGAGGCAACACCGGGACTGTTTGTCGGTGTGGATGAGCCGGGAGCCATTGGCAAGCTCATTGCCCAATAATATAAAATTTAACTCAAGAAAACAATGAAGAAAGTATTTCGTAAGATACACTTGTGGCTCTCCGTCCCGTTTGGCATTTTTATTACGCTGATATGCTTTTCCGGTGCAATGATAGTGTTCGAGAAAGAAGTCACGGAGCTATTTCGCCACGACCTCTATTTCGTTAAAGAGATTAAGGAAAAGCCATTGCCGATAGACAGTTTGATGCAGATGGTCAGTTCCACATTACCCGACAGCGTATCCGTAATGAGCGTTACAGTTTCACCTGATGCCGGACGCACTTGGCAGGTCAGCCTCTCCAAACCCCGCCGTGCCTCACTGTATGTCAATCCTTATACAGGCGAGGTGACAGGACGCGGGGAGAAATTGCCTTTCTACGACACCATGTTTCATCTTCACCGGTGGATGTTGGGCTCTTCCACCGGCTTCGGCAAGTTGATTGTGGGTATCAGCACGCTGATGCTCATCGTCATCCTCCTCACAGGCATACTGATGTGGCTTACCAACAGACGTAAGCCTTTGAAGAAAAGCCTTGCTATTTCGTTTTCCAAAGGCTGGCCGCGCTTCTGGCACGACTTGCACGTGGCGGGCGGCATCTACGCCACCTTATTTCTGCTTGCTCTCGCTATGACGGGACTCACATGGTCTTTCTCGTGGTATCGCACAGGCTTCTACGGCATGTTCGGTGTGGAGTCGAGTGCAGAGAGGCACGGATACAGCCGTGCGCAGGACGGTAATTCTGCAAATGAAAGGAGCGACCATAAAAGGAACCATGGAAATGGAGAACGCAATCATAATAGAATGCGTGGGGAACGCATCATACAATCTGGACAACAAAATGTAACAGAACATCGTAGCCATCACGGACATGGCAGGAAAGGCAGGCATTATCACGAGGAAGATGGAACTTCCCTATTTGTCTATTGGCAGGAAATTAATGATGAACTTGCAAAAATGTATCCGGGCTATCGTCAGATAACACTTTCAGAAGGCTCGGCCAGCGTGGTACCTTCCGGACGTAACAGCCTTCGTGCAGTAGACCGCTTCGACTTCGACACGGAGAGTGGAAAGATAATAGGCAAAACATCTTATGCTGACCAGGATAAATCTACACATGTGCGAAGCGCGGTTTATACAGTCCATGTTGGCAGTTGGGGAGGATTAGTCACACGTATTATCACTTTCCTTGCCGCACTTCTCGGAGCAACGCTTCCTCTGACCGGATATTATCTGTGGATAAGGCGGTTGCTTGGCAAATCAAGGAATAAGCATTAACAGCTTGAAAACTGAAGAATCACTTATTTTTCTTTGTAAATGAGAAGCTCCTATCAAGCAGGCAATGTGAATTGTTTGCTAAATTCAGATGAAAATTCAATGACTTTTTTGTAAATTTGCATCACCCAAATAGATAGCAACGAGCAGTGCCCGATCACATAAGTCCAATTGGCTTAATGTGGTCGGGTATTGTTTTTTATAATATGATAACAATATGAATTGGACAATTATCAGTCAACCCAAGCATTGGTCATCTTCTTGGCACGAATGGGAAGTGCTGTATTTGGGTGCTGGGACTTGTGGGCATGCACTTCATTCCCATGGGATATTTCATCTCGGCAGGCTTGGACATGTATGGCCTGTCCAGGGCTATTTCCATGGCTGTAGCGCCTGCAATGGGATAGGATGTAATGAACGTCAGGGGATTCAGGCCTCTGTTTGCAATCATAATATTGGTGGCTTTGGCTGTTTTGGTGATGGGAACGCCGATACGCTTCCGTAATCATGTGTTGTTCGGAGTTGTTTTTTTTGAGAGTAGGGCTTTTATTAAGGCCCTGTAAATCAAATCTATTACTACATTTTTCCGTATTACACTTTTTTGTAGTAATTTTGTCGGAGAAACTGCTTATAATAGATGAAACGATTGGCAACAGCCTTTATGGCAGTGCTATGTGTAACAGAAATGACGATGGCACAGACAAGAGTGATTGACTTGAGATTTATTGAGACAACCGACGTACACGGATGTTTCTTTCCGTATGACTTTGTTGAACGGCGACCTATGCGCGGTACTCTTGCAAGAGTCAGTTCTTATGTGAAACGACTGAGACAAAAGTATGGTGAGAATCTGATTTTGCTCGAAAATGGTGATATCCTTCAGGGGCAGCCGACTTGTTATTATTATAATTATGTTGCCACAGATGTTCCGAACATTGCGGCAGAGATTGTCAACTATATGGGTTATGATGCACAGACATTCGGAAACCATGATGTTGAGACCGGACATAAAGTCTATGACAAGTGGAGAAGTGAGGTATGCTGTCCTATATTGGGAGCTAATATTATTGAGAGTAAGACAGGAGAGCCTTACGTCAGACCGTATACAATACTGAATAGGGATGGCGTCAAGATTGCTGTTCTTGGGATGCTTACTCCTGCCATTCCTAATTGGCTGGATGAAGAACTTTGGAGAGGATTGGCATTTGAAGACATAAAGGAATCTGCGCGCCGTTGGGTGCAATATCTGCGCGAGAACGAAAAGCCGGACGTCATCGTCGGTTTGTTCCATAGTGGATGGAGTGGGGGAATACGCACACCGCAATATGAAGAAGACGAGACAGAGACAGTGGCGCGGGAAGTTCCCGGATTTGATGTGATTTTTTTCGGTCATGATCATACGCGACGTATAACGAAAGTGGTCAATATCGCAGGAGATTCAGTACTTTGTGTAAACCCGTCGTGCAATGCTGTTATGGTGGGAGATGTTTCTGTCCAAATAGAAATAGATGGTGATAATAAATTGATAAACAAGAAGATAAGCGGGGCGCTTTATGATGTCAGTAGTGAGGCAACTGACGAAGAGTTTGTTGAAAGATTCCAGCCGGAATTTGCACGAGTGAAAGAGTTTGTTGACCGTCCCATAGGTTTTATAGAGGACTCTATACATATCCGTGATAGCTTCTTTGGAAGTTCTCCTTTTGTCGATCTGATACATAATCTGCAGTTGGCCATTACCGGTGCCGATGTCTCGTTCAACGCTCCGCTTTCTGTTAACGTTTCTGTTCCGAAAGGTGAGATACGTATGAGTGAAATGTTTAAGCTTTACAAATATGAGAACATGATATATGTGATGAGAATGACCGGTCGGGAAATAAGGGAATATCTCGAAATGAGTTACGACTTATGGGTAAATACCATGACAAGTGAAGATGATCATATATTGTTACTCGACGACCGTAGTAGGGTTGACATGCAAAAGTGCGGATTCAAGAATCTGACGTTTAATTTTGATAGTGCGGCAGGTATAGAATATGAAGTTGATGTAACTAAGCCTAACGGATATAAGGTCAGGATATTGCGCTTTAGTGACGGACGATGTTTCAAGGAAGATGAATGGTATCGTGTGGTGATGAACAGTTATCGTGGTAATGGTGGTGGAGAACTTCTGACGAAAGGTGCCGGAATACCGAAGGATTCGCTGAAGTGTCGGATAATATATCAGAGTGAAAAGGATCAGCGCCACTATCTGGCAGCGGAGATAGAGAAAATGGGGAGTGTCTGTCCCAAGGCAAATGGCAATTGGAGTTTCGTGCCGGAAAAATGGACAGTACCTGCCATCAGACGCGACAGAGAATTTATGTTCGGTAAATGAGTACATTGGCTGTTTAAGCGGATTTTCTTGGTTCTTGTTTATCAAAAAGGTTTGTGAAATCAAGTTTTAATGAAAACTTATATGGAAAATAAATTATATTTTGTGTTCTGCAATGGAGAGATAATGTTGGAGAAACGTCACGATGGGACTTTTACTATTCCTTGTTGCACAGAACCGCCTGTTGGCGTTAAACCTGGTTCGGAAATGCTGAGTGTCACTACAGTAGAAGGAACGACGGTGTTTACGTACGACATGGAGGCGGATACGGTGGATGACCCGCGATATGAAATGTGCGGACTTCGTGCCAGCTATTATAAATTGACTGACATGCTTTATAAGACGGCAGGAAAGTGTGAGGAACTGCTGTATTGGAACCGCAACACACGATATTGCGGTACATGTGGTGGTTTGATGAGAATGCACACGGATATAAGCAAGCGCTGTGAGAAATGCGGAAGAGAAGTGTGGCCACTTTTATCGACGGCTGTCATTGTACTCATAAAGAGGGGAGATGAGGTCCTGTTGGTGCATGCAAGAAATTTCCGCGGTAACTTTTTTGGTCTTGTGGCAGGATTTGTGGAAACGGGAGAAACGTTAGAGGAAGCTGTTGAACGTGAAGTATTTGAAGAAACAGGCTTACATATACAGAACATAAGATATTTCGGCAGTCAGCCATGGCCTTTCCCATGTGGTCTTATGGTCGGTTTCAATGCCGAATATCTGGATGGAGACATACATCTTCAGGATTCTGAAATAGCAGCAGGGGCATGGTTTAAAAAAGATAATCTGCCGGAAATACCGGAAAAGTTGTCCATAGCACGCAAGCTGATAGATAATTGGATAGAGGAAATGACAGTTTGAGCAGGCAGAGGAAAACAGGAATCGCTCATTATAGTGTGCTGTCCACGGTTTTGTGTAAGTGAGAACAGTAATCCGGTAGTAAGTTTATCTTCATTTACGCAATGATATTCATAGTGTCGGTATCAAGTAAAAAACGACCCAACGGAAATTTTCCATTGGGTCGTTAATTTTATAAAGATTCGTCTTCAGGCTTTTCCGGAATACGTTTCATAGTCTTTGGTAAATGCCTTTTCTTAAGTAAATACCTGGCCTTACGCTTTTCATATTCCTCCTGATGCTTCTCTATATAATTGTCTGCCATTATTCTTTTATGGACTTGTTATAGATTATACTTATCTTTATCGGTTGATGAGAATTTCTGTATCCACCAACAAGACGTGTACTCTTCAGTTGCATCTCATTTGACACATTGGTTACAGATGACGTTGTCGATGATGTGTTATATGAGATGGAGATAGGAACCAACATAACTTTATTCCAATCTTTTGATGCTGTCCCATTCTGTTTCGCCTCATACATCGCATTCACTAATGATGAAATATTATTGAATGTATATGACCTGTATATGTCATTATATGTTCCAACATATGATGTAGTATAATTAGGAATATCTTTCTTTTCAAAGAAAGAATATAGACTATCCTTTGGAATCATTAATATTGTTGTAGGAGCATCAAATATTTTATCTGAACTCGGTGCTACTATGCGGTTAAATGATATTTTCGCAGAACTGATATTGTCGTTCTCGTGATTATATTTAATCTCATCAACAGGTATTGTCACTTCAGTGAATATACCGGCTGGAGTTTTTAAATACGTACATGAACTATCACGTGCCAGTTCTTCTATGGGCTCTTTATCATAGATGATATTGGTGGCTTGCATCACTTCTTCCGTACCGGATAGTAGTAATGTTCCCGGATATTCTTTGTCTTCGTCCTTGTATTTATAGAATATGGCTAACTCTGTCATATATACTTCGGACATCACTCCCAATCCGTCTGTAGACTTAATGTAAAATCCTGGGCATACATTGTGAATGAAGCTGTATGAGTTCTTGAAATACTCAGGATGTTCATAGAACATTCGCATTATGTATGTACCATAATTATCATAATCACGTCCGGACCTGTCCTGATATTTACCGTTAAGTGGAACAATTACGACTTCCATGTTGGTCTTGTTTACAATCAAATTTCTAAGACTGTCTTTTATATTTAAGTCAACAGGAGTATATACTTTGTTTACTTTCAGGGCATGACTATCTTTTCTAAGGAGTTTTTCTGGATTGAAATTGGTATAGTAAGTAGTGTCTTCACGCATAGGTGTACCCATCTCAAATGCTGTCAATTTCATTGGATTCAGCGAGTCACCGATAGATGAATAGAAATAAATTTGCAGTCTGCACGAGTCTGCAATTATTTCATTTGCGTTGTTCAAACTGGATATCTTTTCTTTTTCGGGAAGTATCTGAGTACCATCAAAAGATTCCAAAATGGCAAATTGGGACATATAATTACTTGTCACATAAGTGCCGGTTTCTGTATCTTTAATATGGCCTATATAGCTGTACTGGCTTTGTGATAAAATGGAATCGACAACGATAGACCGCGTTTTTACATCAAAAGTATCCGTGACAATCTCAAACAAATCGACTGTATTCGTCAGAGAGTTTCCTAAAGTATCCGTATTATCGTCACATGCCGATAAAAGAATTGTGCTGAGAACAATTCCTGACAATAGTGTTTTTTTCATCATTGAAGTTAAAATCTTAATGACAACCTATCCTTAATCACTGATTATATATTATTCGTTCGGACATATTTTATTATAGAATTCTTCATAAGAATTGGAGAAATCTTCTCCAGGATATTCAAGTAAAGGAATATTCTGCTGCTTTGTGTAAGTCAACAAATCCTTATTGACTTCCTTGTCAGCCTCGATTATTCCGTCAGAATAGTCGATAGCAAGTTTTTCCAATTCCTCAAAGTCAAAATTATCATTATACTTTTGCAAGAGCTCAGTATTCACATCTCTGAACTCAAGACATCTTTTGAAGTTTGTTCCGATGTCTTTCTTCAAGCTTTTTGTGAATAGAGATGTTATTACTTTAGTGTTTGCAAATGACGGCTCTTCATGATAGGCTGTTTTCACATATAATGGAATTACTGCGCCCATCCATCCCTGACAATGTATAATGTCTGGTGTCCAACGTAGCTTTTTTACAGTTTCCAAAACACCACGTGCAAAGAAGATGGCACGTTCACCATTATCCGGATAATCCTCTCCGGATTCATCTGATGCCATCTGACGTTTGGTGAAATAGTCATCATTATCAATGAAATAAACCTGCAATCTTGATGCTTGTATTGATGCCACTTTGATTATCAGCGGGTGATCTGTATCATCAATAATAAGGTTCATTCCCGATAAGCGTATTACTTCATGAAGTTGTCCGCGTCGTTCATTGATGTTGCCCCATTTAGGCATGAATGTTCTTATCTCATGTCCTTTCTCTTGCATTACCTGTGGTAAGTTACGTCCCATAAAAGACAATTCGCTATCAGGAACGTATGGGGATATCTCTTGATTGATGAACAATATTTTCTTTGCCATGACATTATTTTTAATTACTTGCAAAGATACAAAAAATATTTGGCAATTAAGGAAAAACAAGTTCGATTTTAGATAAATAAGCCTCATATTTGGCATATTTTTACTATATTTTTTCCTTATTTGGCAAAAATGTTGTTATTTTGCACCCAATTTCAATGAAGCATAAAACAATTGTATAGGGATGAAAGTTTTTCATAGAATCGTTGACCTCCAAAACGAACTTTTCATTGTTCGCAAAGGAAACGCAACTATAGGCCTTGTACCTACGATGGGAGCATTGCATGAAGGTCATGCTTCTCTTATCAGACAAAGTGTATCGGATAATGATGTTACAGTCGTATCTGTTTTCGTAAATCCGACACAGTTTAATGATAAAAATGACTTAAAGAATTATCCTCGTGACCTTGATGCGGATAGCCGTCTTATAGAGGAATGTGGAGCAGACTATGTCTTCGCTCCTTCTGAGAACGAGATGTATCCGCAGCCGGACAATCGTCGTTTTGAATATCCTCCGGTTTCTACAGTTATGGAAGGAGCACATCGCCCGGGGCATTTCAATGGAGTTTGTCAAGTAGTAAGCAGACTTTTTTATATTGTTCGTCCCACATCCGCTTATTTCGGAGAAAAAGACTGGCAACAGATTGCAGTTATTAAGGCGATGGTTCATGACCTGAGGATTGGTGTGAATATTGTAGAATGCCCGATTATACGTGATACTGACGGTTTAGCTCGTTCCAGTCGTAATACCCTCCTCGCCCCTGAAGAAAGGTTGATTGCTCCCAATATTTATAAGGTGTTGCAGGAAAGCATTAGCTATTCTTTGACACACACTGTAACGGAAACGCATGATTATGTTGTCAGTCGCATTGATGAAGTAAGTGGTTTGAAGGTCGAATATTTTTCTATCGTCGACGGTAATACTCTCCAAGATGTTTCATCGTGGGAAGACACACCTTATGTTGTAGGCTGTATCACCGTGTATTGCGGAAAGACTCCAATTAGATTAATAGATCATATTAAGTATAGAGAGCAATGATGATTAATGTCTTGAAATCAAAGCTGCATTGCGTTACAGTGACGGAGGCCAACCTTAACTATATGGGTAGTATAACCATAGACGAGGACCTCATGGACGCAGCTGGCATGATTGCCGGTGAACAGGTTCAGATTGTGAACAATAATAATGGAGAACGCTTTGAAACTTATATAATAAAAGGTGAACGTGGCTCAGGTTGCATCTGTTTGAACGGTGCGGCAGCGCGTAAAGTTCAAGTTGGAGACGTCTGTATAATAATCTCATATGCACTCATGGACTTTGAAGAAGCAAAGACTTTCAAGCCGCGAGTCATATTTCCCAAAGAGGGTAACAGGCTTTAAACAGACTCTCTTTCTTGGTCAGAGATTTTGAGGGTGTATTGGATTCTCATCTTCACTAAAGGAACGACATAGTAAAAATCACATATATTAATATATAAAACAAAATCTCGATAGACTCACATCTACCGAGATTTTGTTTTTTTATTGGTTTTGGCAATGGTTTATTCAATAATAACCAAAGCGTCGCCTTCCATTACACTCTGCCCTGCTTGCACACAGATGGCTGTCACCTTTCCTGATTTTTCTGCTTCCAGATTGTTGGCCATCTTCATGGCTTCAAGGACGACAACAGGGTCACCTGCATTAACATTATCGCCGACAGCAACCTTAATTTCGGTAATCACACCGGGCAGCGGTGATTTTACGGCATTTTGTGTATTTGCATTTCTGCCGGATGTCGTATTGCTGCTTGCGGACGGTTGTGGGGCGGCTACCGGGCGTACTTTGACTTTGGGTTTCTCCGGAGCCTTTTCCGGTTCCATCTCAACCTTATATTCGTCTCCGTTAACAGTGACAGTCGCAATATTGTCAACGATATCACCGATATTAACTTCGTACTTATTTCCGTTTATTGTATACTTGTATTCTTTCATATGGCTATATGGTTTTTATGGATGTTCAGTCATCGTAAGCGCATGTCCATTCCACTGTGTGTCACGCCTGACAATGGTAATCTTGCCTGATTCTTTGTCATGTACATTGTTGCCCTTAAATTCATGAAGAGCCAACGCTATTGCAGCGAAAACTTCATTGTCCTGTTTCATAATATCCTTTTTATTGAATGTAACAAATCCTTACGCAAAACACGTCAAATAATTCCTATGTAGAGATAATTACATGGGAATGTTTCCGTGCTTCTTTGCGGGCAGGCTCTCACGCTTGGTTGCGAGCTGAGCCAAACCTCGGCAGATGCGGAAACGGGTGTTGCGCGGTTCTATCACATCGTCAATATAGCCGTATTTTGCAGCTTGGTATGGATTTGCAAACATTTCTGTGTACTCTTCCTCTTTCTCGGCAAGGAACGCGTTGACATCTTCGCCGGCTTCTTTCTTTGCCTTGGCTTCTTTAGCACAAAGAACGGCAACAGCACCGGAACCACCCATAACGGCGATTTCTGCTGACGGCCATGCGTAGTTGAGGTCTGCGCGCAGTTGCTTGCATCCCATAACGATGTGGCTTCCACCATAGCTCTTGCGCAGAGTGACCGTAATCTTTGGAATTGTGGCCTCTCCGTAGGCATAGAGCAGTTTTGCACCATGTAGAATGACGGCGTTGTATTCCTGGCCTGTACCGGGCAAGAATCCGGGAACGTCAACCAGTGAAACGATAGGAATATTGAAAGCGTCGCAGAAACGAACAAAGCGTGCTCCCTTGCGGCTTGCGTTTACGTCCAATACACCGGCGTAGCATGACGGCTGGTTTGCCACGATGCCGACGCTCTGTCCGTTGAAACGTGCAAATCCGACGATGATGTTGCGGGCGAACTTGGGCTGAACCTCGAAGAACTCGCCATTGTCGACGATAGCACCGATAACCTTATACATATCGTATGCCTCGTTCGGGTTTTCGGGAATAATCTCGTTCAGGCTATCCTCCAAACGGTCGATGGGGTCGTCGCACTTCTTACGCGGAGCAGTCTCCATGTTGTTTGACGGGATGTAGCTCAGCAGAGTCTTGATCATCTGCAGACCTTCCTCTTCGGTTGAAGCTGTGAAGTGTGTAACACCGCTCTTTGTTGCATGAACGCTTGCGCCTCCAAGGTGCTCCTGGTCGATGTCTTCTCCGGTAACGGTCTTAACAACCTTCGGGCCTGTGAGGAACATATATGACGTGTTTTCCATCATCAGTGTGAAGTCGGTCAGGGCGGGGGAGTATACCGCACCACCGGCGCATGGGCCGAAGATACCGCTGATCTGCGGGATTACACCTGAAGCGAGGATGTTGCGCTCAAATATCTCACCATATCCGGCCAGTGCGCAGATACCTTCCTGAATACGTGCACCACCCGAGTCGTTGATGCCAATTACCGGTGCGCCCATCTTCATGGCCATATCCATCACCTTGCATATCTTCTGAGACATTGTCTCCGAGAGTGAACCTCCGTTGACGGTGAAGTCCTGTGCAAATATGAAAACAAGGCGACCGTCGATTGTTCCCGAACCGGTCACAACGCCGTCACCCAGATACAGTTTCTTCTCCATTCCGAAGTTCGTGCAGCGGTGGAGCTTGAACATGTCATATTCCTCGAAACTACCTTCGTCAAGAAGCATGTCAATGCGCTCGCGTGCTGTATATTTGCCACGTGCATGCTGCTTTTCTATAGCTTTTTCTCCACCTCCAAGACGTGCCTGCTCACGTTTTTCGATGAGTTGCTTGATCTTTTCTAATTGTTTGCTCATTTTATTCTTATGCTTTTAGTGTTCACAAAGTTCAGTAAGGATACCAACAGTTGACTTCGGGTGCAGGAAAGCGATGTTCAAGTTTTCTGCACCTTTGCGCGGAGCCTTGTCAATGAGTCTGATACCCTTCTCGTCACATTCAGCCAAGGCATTTGCCACACCGTCCTCCACGCAGAAAGCCACGTGATGCACACCGTGATTGCCCTTGTCAAGCCATTTCTGGATAGTGCTGTCAGGTGATGTCGGCTCCAAAAGCTCCAGCTTCACCTCGCCACATTTCAGGAAAGCGGTTTTAACCTTTTGATCTTCAACTACTTCTACGTTGTAACATTTCAGACCTAACACTTCCTCGAAATAGGGCAGGGATTCCTCTATGCTCTGCACAGCGATTCCCAAATGTTCTATATGCGAAATCTTCATAAAGATACCTTTTATATAAAATGGTTTATATTAACAATGGCTGCAAAGTTAGCAATTATTATCAAGAATTAAGAAATAAGTATTGAAAATATTGTTAAGCATCTGAGGTTTGCCCCGTTCCGGTGGACGAAATTCTCGGGGCTTGCCTCCATGTTAGTGGGTCTTATCAGGATCTGTACCGTTCAATTAATATGGTGTCATCTTATGAACTTTGAAGAACATTTCTTTCCGTTTACATTTACCGTAAATATATATATTCCTTTGGGAATATCGCTAATGTCAATGCTTCCTTTTGTCTCACGCAAATTGCCGCTGCGGATAATCGCGTGATTGGCTATTGATGTCAGTGTATAGCTGATATTGTCGTTTTCGCTGATTTTTTCTTCTTTGAGGTTATATTTCAAATCATTGTCCACTGTTAGCTCCAATACGCACGATAAATCGTTCCTGAGGTCTATTGTGAAAGGTTCACTTTCATTCCATCCATTTTCATTGTAATATGTGAGTTTGAATGTAGATGTATATTTCCTGTCCATAAAAGCAGTAAAATATCCTTGGTTTACATCTGCAATATAAGTAAAAGGAACCGGATAATCAGAGTCGGTTTGCTCAACAAGAATTTCTTTACAGCCCTCTGTGTTTTTGAATCCTATTTCCACATCAAGATATTCGTGATCAACAGTGTTAAACGAACGGCTTTGTGCTCTGATTTTTTGAGGAGAATTAAATTCAGTATTGCGTGTGTAGCTGTTCATCGACGCTTCCGGAACTTGTGGCGGGAAATCATAGAGCTGATATTCCACATGACCATTATAATATCCGTTTGGATCGTGTGAATAATAAACATGTTTCAGTCTGACATATCCGTCGCTTGTTCTCGCGTAGTCTTCTTCTTTTGACAAATCACCATAACTATCAAACTCTTTCCATGCCCCGTCTCGCATGAGAACAAATTTTCCTTGTTGTCCAAATTCCGCCAGATTGCTGACATATTCGTCCAATCCGTCAGCGTCTGACGCACTTGTGACTGTCTTATGACCGTAGCCGGTTTGCGTATCTTGGAAAGGTATTACATTACCTGTGGATGCAGGAGTTATTTTTCTTGAATACGCCGCATCATCATAATCATTCCAACCGCATTTATCAAAAAAATCATCTATGCTTTTTCCTATATGCCTGATTACTGAACCTTTGGCTATTCCAGGTTGCATAAACAATGTTTCTGGGTTTGACGGATCGTCTTGGAAGTAGCTGAGCGAAAATCTGTTGTCGAAATCTACTGGGCTATAGAGTTTCCATTGCTTTATAGAGGCATTGCCGGATGTCGCATATTGATAATTCTTAATGGCATCGTTGGAAAGAATTACGCTTGTGAAACGGTTGCAAGGAACCGACATTTCCAGCCCCTGCTCACCGGTCTTAGCTGCTGTACACATAAATCCGATGGCCTTTCCGATGGCCTGAATTGCGACGGTGACAAAATCATATTTCCCGTCTGCAATTTCACTTCCATTGATGTTATAGTCAAAAACGTTGCGCGATGTGAATGTGATGATAGCATCCGGTTCGTCTCTGATATATTCTATAGAAGGACAAGTCCAATGTGACTTTATTTGGCCAAAACGCTTATCGTAGACCTTGTCATATCCGGAATATGTATAGGAACTGTTTATGTTCACAGTGGCAAGACATTGTTGCTCCGGTATGTCTGATAGCTTCACGGATAGTCTAATGGGATAGGTCGTCGGTATCTTTTCTTCCCAAAGGCGGCAGGCGTGTTCAAACGCACCTTTCATGGTGTTTGTGATTTTACCATCACCATCATCATAGTCAACATTGATAATCGTACCTCCGGCAATACTTCGCATATCGGTTTTTTCAAGAATTGTCATTGGCGTATCGTCTAAAGCGAAAATACAGGTAGAGTTGTTTTGCGCATTTAATATGGTGCAGAACATGCACATGCAGATGAAAAATGTTTTTCTCATGACTTTTGTTTTTATTTGATTGATGTGAGATTAAAATAGCTCGCTCGGGCAACCTGATTTACCGCCTCTTGAAACGTCCGGGTGTGTTGGTAGCCTCGCGAGTGTGCGCACTTCAAGGCTCATACACTGTCGTTAATGATTGTATAGTATGACAACCTTCCGTAGAGTCTATCAGGCCTGCGTATATGTCGGCATTTGGGTTGAATATTCTGAATATGGAAATTCAATCAAAATGCCGACTTTTACGAATATAAAAAATGCTATTTTACAAATTTAGAGGAATATGTTTCCCCATTAGCATTGATAGTGAAAACATACGTCCCTTTAGGGATATTACTTATATCTATGCTTCCTGCGGTATTAAGTAAGTTTCCTGTGTTTACAATTGTGTATTTGTCTATTGATGTTAGAGTATAAAATATATTATCAACCAGTTTGTCTCCTTTGAACTCGTATTTCAATGCGTTATCTGTTACTACAAGGTCAAGGTCTAACTTATGTGAAAACTTATTCCTTAGATCAATCGTAAATGGCTCCCCTTCGTTCATGCCATTTTCATTGTAATATGTCAGTTTGAATGTAGATGTATATTTTCTGTTCATAAAAGCAGTAAAATATCCTTGATTTACATCTACAAAATAAGTAAAAGGAACTGGATAATCAGAGTCGGTCTGTTCTACCAAAATAGCCTCGCAGCCCTCTGTATTTTTGAATCCTATTTCCACATCAAAATATTCGTTGTCAGTTGCGTTAAACGAAAGGCTTTGTGCCCTGATTTTTTGAGGAGAATTAAATTCAGTACTGCGTGTGTAGCTATTCATCGAAGCTTCCGGAACTTGCGGCAGGAAATCATAGAGTTGATAATCTGCATAGGCATTATAATATCCGCTTGAACCACTTGGACCATAGGAATAATAGACATGCTTCAGTCTGACATATCCGTCGCTTGTTCTCGCATAGTTTTCTTTTTCAGAAAGATCACCGTAATTATCGAACTTTTTCCATGAGCCATCTTTCATAAGAATAAAATTTCCTTCAGTTCCAAATTCTGCCATGTTGTAGATATAGTCAACTAATTCCGAATCCTCAGAATATATCATACTGGGAACTTTTTTAGGAACATTATTTGTTTGCGTGCCTTGAAATGGTATCACATGTTCTGTAGATGCTGGAGTTATTATTTTAGAACTGGAACCGCTGATACTTGTTGCAATTTCATAATCATTCCAACCGCATTTATCAAAAAAATCATCTATGCTTTTTCCTATATACCTGATTACTGAACCTTTTGCTATTCCTGGTTGCATAAACAATGTCTCAGTGTTTGATGGATCTTTTTGGAAATAGCTAAGTGAAAACCTGTTGTCAAAATCAGCAGGGCTATGAAGTTTCCATTGCTTTATAAAAGCATTGTCAGATGTCGCATATTGATAATTCTTAGTGGCATCGTTGGAAAGGATTACACTTGTAAAATGGTTACATGGCGTCAACATCTCAAAACTCTGTTCGTCAGTATGTGTTGCTGTACACATAAACCCAACAGCTTTCCCTATGGCTTGAATGGCGACGGTGACAAAATCATATTTCCCGTCTGCAATTTCACTTCCATTGATATTATAGTCAAAAACTTTACGCGATGTGAATGTAATAATAGCATCCGGTTCATCTCTAATGTATTCTATAGAGGGGCAATTCCAAAAGTGTTTTATTTGACCAAAGCGTTTGTCATAAACCTTGTCATATCCTGAATATGTATCGGAATTGATTACATTAACAGTCGCAAGACATTGTGAATTTGATATGTTTGAGAATTTCACGGAAAGTTTTATTGGGAATGTTGTTGGTATCTTTTCTTCCCAAAGGCGGCAAGCGTGTTCAAATGCACCTTTAATCTTATCATTAAAGCCATTTCCTACGTATTCTACATTAATTACAGTTCCTCCAGCAATATTCCTAATGCCAGGTTTCTCAAGGATTGTCATAGAGTTGTCGCTCGAAACAAAAACACCTTTGGAATCATCTTGCGCATGTAATCCAATATGGAACATACACATAAATAAAAAAAGAATCTTTTTCATAATACTTCTGTTTTATTTTCTCTTGTTGTTTTCTCATTATAATTAGTTATACGTACAGAACTCTGTATCCAAAATCTTTTGGATTTGCATTGGTGTCAGCGAAATTTCTTTCAAATAATCCTGTTGGGGTTATTTTTATACCGATAATGGAGCCGTACCTGGTTGTGTTGATTCTGCAACTGCGAGTTCCTCCTGATATAGTCGGAAACTTTAAATTCCATTCAAACGAATAGTTTTTCTCTGAAGGGAGATAAGTTACTTTATTGCCATTCTTGTCCATGAGAAAGAATGTACATGTATCATTGTCATGTAACACAACTTTATCGCAGACCTATTTCCCATTTACTTCCGCACCCAAACGCATGTGACTAAAATCGTATTGTGCGAACAGACTTACTGATGTCAAGCAGAATGTTGACAACAGAATGATTACTTTATTATATACTTTTCGCCTTGCCATTGATGTTTGTTATTCTTGATTATATATTCTCCTTTAGGTAAACTATTTATGTCAGTGACATTTTTCAATTTTATTCCATGGATTGTGTACACGTCAAAATCGCCACTATTTAAATCAACCGGATTCATTTTCACTGTGGAATTTGTTGATATGTTATTCTTGAAAAGGTTAGTGTTAATGTATAGGAATCTTCCTGTTGATCCATATTGATTATTGAGTGTGATATCAAGATAAGACGTCCCATATTTATATGCTTTTGAGACATGTATTTGTGTCTCATATTCATTTTTTATTCTGTGATTTATAGTTTCTCCACCATCATTACATACGAATACAACCCCATTGTTTACGCCTATATGTCTCAATTTGATATCGTAGCTATAGTATCGGCTGTCATAATTTTCTTTAATATTGGAAATTTCATAGTCTATAAAAAGTGGTTTTAATTCCAAATACAGAGGATAATTATATCGCTCTGTTTTTCCGTTCTTTTCAACAGAGCAAATAATTCGTGCCTGTTGAAATACGAATTCGTCATTATATTCACCTGTTTCAATATCCGGCATTATTGTAAATGAAGAACCTGATATTGACTGTTTGTCTATATATTCTTTCCCATTGTATAATTGATACGTCCATGTCGCGTTTCTGATAATGTTATTATCGGAATCATAGGCATTGAAAGTCATAAGTAAATATATGCTCCCGTATCCGTTAATATCAACATCAAGACTTGTAATCTTTACATCGTATGGGTTGACAGACCAACCAATGGCTTCCATCACCTCAAGTGTTTCTTCATTTATACCTTGCAACTCTGTTTTATCTCCGTATGGATAATTCATGATATTATTCTTTTTCAAAGAAAAATATTTTCCAGTTCTATATTGAACATATCCGGTCGGAGAACTATACAATGGATATCTGTTGTTTGGAAGTTGAAGGTATAGGTCTGATTTAAAAAAGTTTTCAAAGTCATCATTGTTTCCATTGAATGCCAATGATGCCAAGGTTTGTTGTCCGTTATTTACCATCTTGTCGAATTTTGATGCAAAATGCTTTATAGTAAATCCATATTCATCTCCTCGCTTAGCTTCTGTCGAACCGAATCCCAATATGTGGGCAACATGACGTAACAATGCGGTTGTTAGATTATCGGTTCCACTCATTCCTTCATCGTCCGCCCAAGAATAATTCCATTCAATATTAGCATTTAATACAATTGTTCCTGAAATGTTGTTAGTTGAATACTTATATTCTTGATAATATAAGCTTGAAGGTACAGCTTCACGGTTAGCATATGAATACAAGACATTTGTTTGTATTTCTATATTAGGATTAAGATTTTCACTTATTTCCAATTTAATAATAAAAGGATATTTTATAATTATCTTACTTTCCCATGTATCGATAGCCATTTTCATACATCGTAGAAT
>CAMVUM010000031.1 GCA_947170725.1 uncultured Prevotella sp. | reverse complement strand
CTCTTCCTTCGGCAATCCCTTCGGCTCTTCCTTCGGCAATCCCTTCGGCTCTTCCCTCCATCTTCGCGGTGTCAAGCACATCGTTCTGTACCATTATTGCATCAATATGCCGGTCATAATCCTGCCGTTCCTGTTTGTTCATGGACATGTATTGCAGGCGTTTGCGTGCCTCTTCCAGTCCGGGGGCTGTGGTATCTTCCTTGATATGGCCGTTTTTCAGATAGTCAATCCACTCTTCGAGCGGCGTAGTGGCTATCTTATTAAATTCATTGACGCGTATGATGAAGTATTCCGGGAATATGTCTTCCGGCGTCTTTGAGCTTATGGCCTCGCGTTCCCGTGCCCTTACAACAAGCGTGTCGTTGGTGTGTACGCCGCGGAAGACGGTCCGTCCGTGATAAAGATAGTCCGAACCCTGCCCGATGTCGAAGTATAGGATGTTGATCGAGTAGACTTTTTTGACCTTGTCATATTTGTCTCCGAGCGAGATATGTTCGGTTATGGCTTTTGAGACGCCATAGAGTATACGTTCGAGATAATACAGTTCGCGAGTGAGCTGGATTTCCACGATGATTATATCACCGTGGCTGTTTGTCGCCTTGATGTCCACACGGTTGAACTTGTCATAGACATCTTCCTGATTGCCTTCGCTTTCAAGAATCTCCGTGATGTGTATTTTTTCGTTGAGCAACACCGTGACAAGTCCTTCAAGGACTCCGAAGTTGGCTTTGTCGCGGAGTATGCGCTTGGCGGCCCAGTCGAAACGGATATATTTATTGTTCTCGCACATAACTTGTATATATTTAAACTGTTGTGTCTTGCAAATATAGTCAGTTTGTTTGAGATTACAAAAAATATGAAGACAATTTCTGTTCCATATGCCACCATGGACTGTTAAAAACTCAGAATTATCCCGACAAACACCTTGGAATCCTTGCAATATTCTGAAATAAAAATCCTGTGGCCGCAAATTCGCAAGTTTTGCGCGTGCATCCTTTATCATCTGAGACACAGTGCGTTACAGCAGTAACTACTGAAGTGTGCAACTTTTTGTCTGCTTTTATTCTGCCGTAAGGGCCCCGTTGCATTGCCGCGGGGCTGCCGTTGGAAGATGACGGGGCTACCGCCAGCATGCGAAAGCGGCCCCGTTGCAGAGCCGTAAGGCCCTCCCGGCTCGCCGGGAACTGAAAAACGGGATAACGACGGCTGCGGAATGTAAAGATTCCGGCATTGTAGCTCTCCAGAATTAAAATTCCGAAATGTTAAATTCCATGATATTATTACGACATTATTTTGAAGCGACGGCATGTCAGTCGCCTCAAAATTCATTCTTTCATCCGACCGTATGGCCGTCTCGGGATTTTTTCGTATTTTTGTAATTTGAACGCGGGAGGAAGGCATCTCAGCCATATACAGAAAAACGTAAGCAACTGACAGGCACCGGCAGGGATACCCCATGGTGCATCCTCCGATACCTGATGACCTCCGGCGGAGCTTCGGACACGCGATGGTGCTCCATTAGGGTTTCCGAAAGCCGCCGTAGTATGCACGGCCCTTCTTGCAGCGTCCGCCCCGACCGAAAAATAGAAAGAAACAACAATATATATATCAGAGAGTATGGCCAAAAATGTACCACAGGAATGGAATGATTTTTATCTGAAAGACGTGTCGTTCGTCAATCTCATGACGCGGCGCATCTTCAACGTCCTGATAGTAGCCAATCCCTACGACGCCTTCATGCTTGAGGACGACGGGCGGGTTGACGAAAAAATCTTCGACGAGTATATGGACCTCGGGCTGCGCTATCCGCCGACGTTCACGCAGGTGAGCACGACGGAAGAGGCACGCAACGCACTTCAGACGACAGACATCGATCTGGTCATCTGTATGCCGGGCAACGCCGACAACGACGCCTTCGACGTGGCACGTTCCGTCAAGGCCCTCTCTCCGGACATCCCCTGCGTCGTTCTCACGCCGTTCTCTCACGGAATAACGCGCCGCATGGAGAACGAAGACCTCTCCATCTTCGATTACGTCTTCTGCTGGCTCGGCAACACCAATCTCATCCTGTCTATCATAAAGCTCATAGAGGACAAGATGAACATCGACCACGACATACGCGAGGCCGGCGTTCAGGTCATACTGCTCGTCGAGGACAGCATCAGGTTCTATTCCTCCGTACTGCCCAATCTCTACAGCTACATACTCCAGCAGAGCAACCGCTTCTCCACCGAGGCGCTCAACCCCCACGCCGCCGCACAGCGCAAGCGCGGGCGCCCGAAGGTAGTGCTGGCGCGCAGCTACGAAGAGGCGATGGAGATGTACGAACGCTATGCCGACAACATTCTCGGTGTCATCAGCGACGCCCGTTTCCCAATGAGAAGCACGGCGGAGCCGGAACAGACGGAAGGTGAGGCGGCCGGACAGACGTCGTCGCCGCTACCGGCCGGCGGTGCGGGCGGCAATCTCGGCGTGAACGACGCCGGACTGAGACTCCTGCGCGAGATACGCCGACGTGACGAATACGTTCCGCTCATCCTCCAAAGCGCCGAGACGGAGAACGAGGAGAAGGCGCGGGCCGAGGGCTTCCGCTTTGTAGACAAGAACTCGAAGAAGATGAACATCGACCTCCACCATCTCATGGAAGAGCACATGGGCTTCGGCGATTTCATCTTCCGTAATCCCACGACCCACGAAGAGGTTGTCCGAGTGCGTTCGCTGAAAGAACTTCAGGACAACATCTTCAAGATTCCGGAGGACTCCATGCTCTATCACGTCAGTCGCAACCACGTCAGCCGATGGCTCAGCGCACGGGCGATATTCCCCGTCTCGGCCTTCCTCAAGCATGTCACGTGGCACAAGCTGCAGGACGTCGACGCCCACCGTCAGATCATCTTCGACGCCATCGTACAGTACCGCCGGATGAAGAACATCGGTATCGTGGCCGTCTTCGATCGCGGAAAGTTCGACGCCTACGGCCATTTCGCACGCATCGGCGAAGGCTCGCTGGGCGGCAAGGGACGCGGTCTGGCCTTCCTCGACAACATCATCAAGCGCCATCCGGAGTTCAACAAACACGCCGGAGCGACAGTGACCATTCCGCGCACGGTGGTTCTCTGCACCGATTTCTTCGACGAGTTCATGGAGAAAAACAATCTCTATCAGATTGCCTTGAGCGACGCTTCGGACGAAGAAATCCTCAGCCACTTCCTGCGGGCACAGCTTCCGGACTCGCTGATAGCCGACTTCTTCACATTCTTCGACGCCGTGAAATCGCCGATTGCCGTGCGCTCGTCGTCGCTGCTGGAAGATTCCCACTACCAGCCCTTCGCCGGAATCTACTCGACATACATGGTCCCCTATCTCGACGACCGCTATGAGATGCTGCGCATGCTGGCCTCGGCCATCAAGGGCGTCTATGCCTCGGTGTTCTTCCGCGACTCCAAGGCCTACATGACGGCTACACGCAACGTCATAGACCAGGAGAAGATGGCCGTCATACTTCAGGAAGTGGTAGGCCGTCAGTACGGCGACCGCTACTATCCGACGTTCAGCGGCGTGCTGCGCTCGCTCAACTACTATCCAATAGGGGAGGAAAAGGCAGAGGAGGGAATAGCCAATCTCGCCCTCGGACTGGGAAAATATATCGTTGACGGCGGCCAGACGCTGCGCGTCAGCCCTTACCATCCCAGACAGGTGCTCCAGACCAGCGAGATGGAGACGGCGCTGAGGGACACGCAGACGCGGTTCTATGCGCTCGACATGCGCCAAACGGGAGCGGAACTGAAGACCGACGACGGCTTCAACATCCTCAATCTGAGGGTCAAGGAGGCCGACAAGGACGGCTCGCTCAACTACATCGCGTCTACATTCGACCCCTACGACCAGGTCATCCGCGACGGCATCTACGAAGGCGGACGCAAGGTCATCTCTTTCTGCGGTGTGCTCCAGCACGACATTTTCCCACTGCCCGAACTGCTCCAGACGACCCAGCGCGTCGGCGCGGAAGAGATGCGGCGGCCGGTGGAGATTGAGTTCGCGTGCAATCTGAACGCCGACAAGACGGGCGAGCTGTATCTCTTGCAGATACGCCCCATCGTCGACAGCAAGCAGATGCTCGACGAAGACCTCGCCGCCATACCCGACGAACAGTGTCTCCTGCGTTCCCACAACTCGCTTGGCCACGGCATCGCCGAAGACGTCACGGACGTTGTCTATGTCAAGACGGACGAAAACTTCACGGCGGCGAACAATCCCGCCATCGCCCGCGACGTAGAAACAGTCAACCGCCGCTTCCTTGACGAAGGTCGCGGCTACATTCTCATTGGTCCGGGACGCTGGGGCTCGAGCGACCCATGGCTGGGAATACCGGTGAAGTGGCCGCACATCAGCGCCGCACGCGTCATCGTAGAGTCGGGACTGAAGAACTATCGCGTCGACCCGAGCCAGGGAACCCACTTCTTCCAGAACCTCACGTCGTTCGGTGTGGGCTATTTCACAATCAACACCTACCGCGACGACGGAATCTTCCGCAAGGATCTGCTTGACGCCATGCCGGCCGTCAGCGAGACGGAATATATCCGACACGTGCGCTTCGAGCGTCCGCTGAAAATCATGATGGACGGTAAGAAACAGGAAGGAGTGGTCGTTTTCTAATTATGAATCATAAGTCATGAGTCACGAATTACGACTGCACGTCCCCGGTTTCAGACAACGGTGGACGCACAGTCGTAATTCGTAGTTCATGATTCTTTATAGGCCGTGGGCCGACAACTCTCGATTCAAAATCCGTAATTAAAAAATCATATATGTTCAGAAATATATTTCCGCCGGCCATCCTCGCCGGCATCTGCATCTCTATAGGATGCGTTGTCAACCTCCGCACGGGCGGTGTGGCCGGAGCCGTGCTCTTCGCTTTCGGCCTTACGGCCGTTGTCTACTACGGACTGAAGCTCTACACCGGCACGGCGGGATTCATCCGGCGTCACGGCGACTGGCCCATGCTGGCCACGGTGCTGGCAGGAAACATCGTCGGATGTCTGCTCATGGCGCTGATGATACGCTACGCGCAGCCTGACTGCGTCGCTCCTGCAACGGCAATCACGGACGCCCGTCTGGCCAAAGGCATCCTGCCGTGCTTCCTGCTCGCCATCGGATGCGGCTTTATCATGACCACGGCAGTACAGTTCGCACGCCAGGGCAAGATGCTCGCCCTGCTGCTGGGCGTCCCGGTGTTCATACTGTGCGGCTTCACCCACTCCATCGCCGACGCATTCTACTTCCTCCTCGCCCCCGCCGACATGCTCTTCACAGCAGATCTGCTCATGTTATACATCGGTGAAGTGGCCGGAAATTTCGTCGGTTGCAACCTCTACAGGCTTGTCATGCGGGCCAGCCGGACATAAAAGCACGGAAAACGCGACCGCCTTAAAACGGGTTTATGCAGCAACCGGTATGACCATATTCTTCGCTACCGGTTGCTGCATAAACTTGTTTCCATCACAATAATCCACACAAAAATCATGATGTCCCTGCCGGAACTCCACAAGCCCGTCTTTTTTTCAATCGTATCCTTCCTTACGCTCAGACACCCCGGCTTTTACGCCTAGCCTCATCACAGGCCGATACGGTTTCTCCGTCACTGTCCTCCCAGCCGGCTGAAATACTCGATGATGTCGTCCCACGTCTTGAACGTATCGGACCCGAAGTCAATCCGTGTACTCATGAAATCGCAGGATCCGTTGTCCGGAAGCCCGTCAATGAGATAGTCGCCATAAAGAAGGTCCTTGCGGTTGGTGAGGATAAGCCGGTTATAGGCCGCCACACCAAGCGTCTCGAACGTCCATTCCTGCATGCGGCGGGCATAGCCGGTGTCGTTCGTCGGCGCCGCGGCCACCACATAGACTTCATAACTCTCCAGCAACATGCGGTAGGCCTTCAGCAGGCTGGGCATCGGACGGTCCTCACGGCCCATCATCGTGCCCTCTATGGAGATATAGACGATGCTGCGCTGACGTCCGCTCTGACGGTCGTCAATCCACCTGACGACGGGCAGGACGGAGTGCATCAGGACGGTGTCATTCATGCGGTGCTCGCCGTGGAAATCAAGGACGTTGCGGTAGTGGACCGCGAAGAGGTCGCGCGTGTGGACGACAGGGTCTTCCAGTCCGAAGAGTCCCCACACCCGGCCCTGCTCTTCCTCACCGGTGTCGGCGAAACACAATGTCGCTATGTCCTGATATTCGGCCTGAAGCTGCTTTGTCATCATGAATTCCTTCACACCGTCCGCCCGCGGGCTGTAGAACGTAACCTTGCCGAGCATGTTGTTTTTCAGTATGTCGTCACCGATACGGAAAGCCGGATTGAGCAGGATACGGTCATATCCGGTGAGCATTTCGGCGTACATGCCGCCCATGGAGGTTCCGATGATGAGATCGGGCTGCTCGTCGCTGCACAATCCGCGCAACAGCGTCATAGCCTCAGCCGGATGTATCGGCAGGTCGGGAGCAATCACTTCTGCCCCCGGCAGCATCTCCCGCAACCGCGTCACCGTACCCGACCGGCCCGAGGAACCGAAGCCATGGACATACATTATCTTCCGTCCCGCCATCAGGTCGGGATATGTCTTGACATAAGCATTAGCCGTTTTTTCCATCGTCACTTTCTTTTTGAATCTTCATGAAATCTTCTCCGGACATCTGTTGAACACACATCAGCCCTATGTTGCAATAGTTCGGGCTGAGGATAGCTGTCACATGACCGCGAGCTGCAAAGTTAATGATTTTCAACCGAAATATCCCTATCTTCATTTGTTTTCATACCGGCATCGACATTCACACGCTTTGAACCAGCGCCTTGGACACTTGTCCCCCACCGTCTTTTTCCGCAAGCTCCTTGGTCAATCTGATATTTTTCGCATCTTTGCAGACTGGAGAGAAATATAAACCGTAATTTATATTATGAGATTTTACGACCGGGAAAAGGAGATTGACATACTCCGTCAGAACAAGTTACAGGCAGAGCAGAGCGCGATGTTCACCGTGCTCAAGAGGCAGCGGCATGACACACTGCAGCGACTATGTAGACGGCGGTCCATTGAAGTATCCAACAAGTAGGAGAGTATCAAAATCACTTTTGCTTCATATCTTGTTTTGATGCTCTCTCCCAATGAATACAAATATTTCCATGGAGACTCAGCATGAGCCCGGTATTCTTAGGCTCGTTTTCTTTTTTTCCTTATCACTTTTATGCTTTTATAAAATTATTTATTATTTTGACAGATGATTCTTGGGTTATTCAAGTATTGCATAAATCTGAAATCTTTGATTATAGATGATGGCGGAGAACATACACTGGAACTTGGTGCTTTTGATAAAGACATGTTCTCTTCCTGTCCTTTAGAATATATATATGGGAAGATCTGTTCTGGACCAGTCGAATATATTCTATCATTGCAGGGAATCTATTACAGAAATAGCTTTCAGCAAATATATAACAAATATTCCTTCCTATGTGGGGGAATTCTCCAAACTCGAAACGATAACACTCTACAATCCGACGCCACCGAGTGTAGATTGTAGCTTTAGAAACGCTCAATACATGAATATGAACGTATATGTTCCCAAAGGCTCATTGGAAGCATATCAGCAAGCGGATGTATGGAAAAACTTCTGGGGATTACAGGAGAAAAACTTGACGGGAATAGAGACCGTCGTGACCGACGGCAGCAATACGGATAACATCATATATGACATGCAAGGCCGAAGACTTGACGTTCCGAAAGCCGGACTGAACATCATCAACGGAAAGAAAGTGATGATAAGGAAATAAGGAAGAGACAAGCCTTCTTGTTATGCCCTCGGCTTCGGGCATAACAAGAGGAACGACGACTGACCAAAAGAAGAGGGTGTATCAAAATGTATTCCACGTTCATTTTGATGCACTCTTTTCTTTTTTGTGGGCAAGACCCACCACTCCACCGACATATCCATATATCGGTCGTACATCCACCATCCCATTTGGTATGTCCGGGGCCTTATCATAAGAAAACAACATCCTGCCGCCCCATTTACATTTATTATATTACACATTCCTAAAACCCCATAAACATTCTTACAGAACGGCGGGGCGGCGATTGATTGTGACGGAGAATGACTATATTTGTGGCGTTAACCCCTAAAGACGTATGATTATGAAGAGAAGTTTTCTGGAAGCATTGGAGAACCGCAGAAGTTATTACAGACTGTGGGACAAGTCGCCGGTGAGCGACAAGGAAATTGTGGAAATGCTGAACAAGGTGATCACACACGTGCCTTCAGCATTCAATTCTCAGTCCACACGCATGGTGCTCTTGCTCGGTGAGCATCACCGGAGACTGTGGGACATAGTGAAAACGGAACTGAAGAAAATCGTATCGCCGGAGGCTATCAAAAGCACGGAAAGAAAGATTGACAACGGTTTCCGTTCGGGATACGGTACGGTTCTGTTCTATGAAGACCGCACGGTTGTTGCCCGTATGCAACGCGAGAACCCACTGTACAGCGACCGCTTCCCCGCTTGGTCGCAACAGACGTCAGGCATGCACCAGATTGCCGTATGGTCAATGTTGGAGGACATGGGATTCGGGGCTTCATTGCAGCACTATAACCCGATTATCGACTGTGCCGTGCGCAAAGAGTGGAACATCAGCGGAGCATGGGAGCTGATTGCCCAGATGCCATTTGGCTCGCCCGCCGAAGACATGCTCCACAAGACTTTCATGCCGGTGGAAGAGAGGGTGATCACGTTCGGATGTCAGTGACGGAACTTATTTCCACCGACGGCAACATGCCGGCGGCGGAACAGGAACCTATCGTAACGGCACTTTTCCGAAAAAGAGACTGCCGGAGAGGGCATTTTCATTGAATATACCTGATTGAGGGTAAAAGAAAATTACGGAATCATGGTATTGTCACAATAAAAATGTTTACCTTTGTAAACCTATACATATATAAATAACAATATTGAATGAATATGAAAAAGTACGTAAAACCCGAAATAGAAGTCTTTACGATGGAAAGCCCGACTCATCTACTTAGCGCATCAGCAGGAAATGATCCGACAATGCGCAGTGGCACACCAATCAATTATCAATATATTGAAGACACAGAATCCTTATCAAAGTCTCACGGAGGAATGACGCTGTGGGATAATGACGAAGATTAACCGGAAACGATCCTGCGTATCTTAACGGAATACACACGTATCCAATCCTTCAAGAATCCCTCCAAAAAAGATATCTGCAGTATCCATGTCATGCCGGAATTATCGTAGATGATCTGTGTCTATCCTGATCAGCTGCGATAATTCCGGCATGTCATAGCTGAAAAGAAAGTATGTCAAAATCCGATTCATGCACAAATAGTGACACACTTGTGCATGAACCGGATTTTGACATAGTCTCTTGAGTCGAATTATTATCTTGCACAGACAGAAAAACTTCCCCCTCAGAATCGGCATAAAAGGAAACGGGTCCAACCGATCCTTATGACCAGTTGAACCCGTTTTATCGGATTCGCTAAGAATTCTGATTATTCAGCCTTAGGTGCTTCCTCTACTGCGGGCGTCTCTGTAGCTGTCTCAGCTACGGGTGCCTCAGCAGCCTCTGCCTTGGTAGACTTGCGAGAACGACGTGTGGTCTTCTTCTTCGTCACAGTCTTAGCCATGTTCTCGTCGAAGTCAACGAGTTCGATGAAGCAGATGGGAGCAGCATCGCCCTGACGTGTGCCAAGCTTGATGATGCGGGTATAGCCACCGGGACGGTCGCCTACCTTTGCTGCCACTTCTCCGAAGAGCTCCTTCAGCGCATACTTGTTCTGCAGATAGCTGAACACTACGCGGCGTGAATTTGTGGAATCATCCTTAGAGCGTGTGATCAGGGGCTCTACATACTTCTTCAGGGCCTTTGCCTTGGCAAGGGTCGTAGTGATTCTTTTGTGCATAATCAGCGAGATAGCCATGTTTGCGAGCATAGCCTCACGGTGAGATGCAGTACGACCCAGATGGTTGAATTTCTTATTGTGTCTCATTTTTGTTATTCTTTATCTAATTTGTACTTAGAAATATCGGTTCCAAACGACAGATTCAGACTCTCGAGCAAATCATCAAGCTCAGTGAGCGATTTCTTACCGAAGTTACGGAACTTCAAGAGGTCTGTCTTGTTGTACTGTACCAAATCGCCAAGAGTATCCACGTCGGCAGCCTTGAGGCAGTTGAGGGCACGGACACTAAGGTTCATGTCCACGAGACGGGTCTTGAGCAACTGGCGCATGTGCAGCACTTCTTCATCAAACTCCTGGTTGCCGTCGATATCTGTATTTTCGAGAGTTATCTTCTCGTCAGAGAACAGCATGAAGTGATAGATGAGAATCTTGGCAGCTTCCTTCAGTGCGTCTTTCGGGTGAATGGAACCATCCGTCGTGACTTCAATGACGAGCTTGTCGTAGTCGGTCTTCTGCTCAACACGATAAGGCTCGACAGAGTATTTCACGTTGCGGATAGGAGTGTAAATAGAATCGATTGGAATTACGTTCACATCGGTGCAGAACTCGCGATTCTCATCTGCGGGCACATATCCGCGACCTTTGTTAATGGTAAGATCAATCTGCATTGAAGCTTTGGAGTCTAAATGACAAATCACTAAATCCGGGTTTAACACTTCAAATCCAGTCAGATACTTACCGATATCACCAGCCTTGAACTCTGTGGAATTCTCAACAGTGATACTGACTTTTTCGTTCTCGAACTCTTCTACTACTTGCTTGAACCTCACCTGTTTGAGGTTCAAGATCATGTTGGTAACATCCTCCTTCACACCGGAAACTGATGAAAACTCATGCTCAACACCCGCAATGCGGATTGTGTTGATGGCATAGCCTTCGAGCGATGAAAGAAGAATGCGGCGCAGGGAGTTACCGATTGTAACACCGAAGCCAGGCTCCAACGGACGGAATTCGAACTTGCCGAACTTGTCGTTGGCCTCCAACATTACGACTTTATCAGGTTTTTGAAATGCTAATATCGCCATTAATTCAATGATTTATTTAGAGTACAACTCAACGATTAACTGCTCCTTAATGTTCTCAGGAATGTCAGCACGCTCCGGTTTGTGCAGGAACTTACCGCCCTTTGTGGTTTCGTCCCACTCAATCCAAGGATACTTGCTGTGATTGAATCCTGCAAGTGCGGCCTCAATAACTTCAAGAGACTTTGACTTCTCACGAACAGCTACGATCTGGCCTGGCTTAACGGCATAAGAAGGTATGTTGACAACCTGACCGTCTACCGTTATATGCTTATGTCCAACGAGCTGACGAGCAGCGGCACGTGTGGGAGCGATTCCCAAACGGAACACTACGTTGTCAAGACGGCACTCGAGATTCTGAAGGAGCACCTCACCGGTGATACCGTCAGCCTTAGCAGCCTTCTCGAACATATTACGGAACTGACGCTCAAGTACTCCGTATGTATACTTGGCCTTTTGCTTCTCTGCCAGCATGACACCGTACTCAGAAGTCTTTCTGCGACGGTTGTTGCCATGCTGTCCGGGAGGGAAGTTTCTCCGGGACAAAACTTTGTCTGCGCCGAAAATGGGTTCACCAAAACGACGCGCAATCTTTGATTTCGGTCCTATATATCTTGCCATAATTATTATGCTTTAAACTTGTTTCAACAACATTGTGTGTACTTGAGATTATACTCTTCTTCTCTTCGGAGGACGGCAACCGTTGTGCGGCAGCGGAGTAACGTCGACAATCTCCATAACCTCGATACCGGCACCATGCACGGCACGGATTGCAGACTCACGACCGTTACCCGGACCCTTAACGTATGCCTTCACCTTGCGCAAGCCGAGATCGAAAGCGACCTTTGCACAATCCTCTGCTGCCATCTGAGCTGCATAGGGAGTGTTCTTCTTTGAACCGCGGAATCCCATCTTGCCGGCAGAAGACCAAGAGATAACCTGACCTTCGCCATTGGCCAAAGACACGATAATATTGTTGAAAGAGCTATGAACGTGAAGCTGTCCGATAGCATCAACCTTTACATTTCTTTTCTTTGAAGTGACTGTTTTCTTTGCCATAATTCCAAATTCTTAATGTGTTATTAATTATTTAGTGGCTTTCTTCTTGTTAGCAACAGTCTTCTTCTTACCCTTACGTGTACGAGCATTGTTCTTTGTGCTCTGACCGCGAACGGGAAGACCGTTACGATGACGAACTCCACGATAGCAACCAATATCCATCAGTCGCTTGATATTCAACTGGATCTCTGAACGGAGATCACCTTCAACTTTGAATTCAGCGCCGATAATTTCACGGATTTTGGCAGCCTGATCGTCAGTCCACTCGCTGACCTTCAAGTCGCGGCTCACGCCGGCCTTATCCAATATCTTTGCTGAACTACTTCGACCTATACCGTAGATATAAGTCAATGCGATTTCGCCACGCTTCTCCTGGGGCAAATCTACTCCAACAATTCTTATTGCCATTTGTTAATGAATAAAATAATTAAAAAATGTTTGATTGATAATTAACCCTGACGCATCTTGTACTTAGGGTTCTTCTTGTTGATAACGAACAGACGTCCCTTACGACGCACAATCTTGCAATCGGCGTTACGTCTCTTCAATGATGCTCTTGTCTTCATATTATGTCTATCGTTTATTTGTATCTAAACACAATTCTGCCCTTCGTCAAGTCGTAGGGACTCATCTCTACTTTCACTTTGTCACCAGGGAGAATTTTAATATAGTGCATTCTCATCTTACCTGATATATGCGCTATTATCTGTACTCCATTCTCAAGTTCTACACGAAACATCGCATTTGACAGCGACTCAATTATTGTTCCGTCTTGTTCTATAGCGGATTGCTTTGCCATACTTAATATAAATTTCCTTCTAAACGTTCTAATTCCTCAAACGAAGATAAAATGTCAGCTTTACCCTTACGGATTGCTATCGTATGCTCGAAATGAGCGGCCGACTTACCGTCAACTGTCCGGATTGTCCACTTGTCCGGCATAAGCCCTATGGCCCTGTTTCCCATCGTCACCATCGGTTCGATGGCTATACACATTCCGGCTTTCAATAAGACACCATTACCGCGTCTGCCGTAATTTGGGACTTGCGGATCCTCGTGCATGTCCTTTCCTATACCATGACCGGTCAGTTCTCGGACAATACCATAACCTTGCTTTTCACAATGTTCCTGGACCGCACTTCCTATATCACCAAGATGATTACCTGCAACAGCCTTGCTTATACCGATATAGAGAGACTCCTTTGTCGTACGCAACAAGGCCCGTATTTCTTCCGATACCTCACCGACACAGAATGTATAGCAAGAATCTCCATTGAAACCGTCAAGCACAGCACCACAATCTATCGAAATAATATCTCCATCTTTCAGCACTGTCTTTTCATCAGGCACACCATGCACCACGACTTCGTTCACCGAAGTACAGATGCTTGCGGGAAACGGCCCTCCAAATGGATTGGGAAATCCCTTAAACGTCGGAATTGCTCCATTGTCTCTTATAAAGCTATCCGCAATTTTATCCAATTGGAGAGTCGTCACTCCTGGCTTTATATGCTTCGCCAATTCACCAAGCGTTCTGCTTACCAGCAGATTGGCTTGACGCATCAGCTCTATTTCATCTTCTGTCTTCAGAAATATATTCATCCCCGAAGCAAAACATTAATATGCAGCGACACCGCCACGTCCGTGAACACGTCCGGAATTGAGAAGACCGTCATAATGACGCATCATCAGATGACTCTCAATCTGCTGCAGTGTGTCAAGCACCACACCGATAAGAATCAACAATGATGTTCCTCCAAAGAACTGTGAGAAAGCATCCTGCACGTTAAGCAGTCCTGCAAGAGCTGGCATTATAGCAATGAATGCTATAAAGAACGAACCTGGAAGCGTAATACGTGACATCACAGTATCGATATAGTCTGCGGTGTCCTTACCCGGCTTCACACCGGGAATAAATCCGTTGTTACGCTTCATGTCCTCTGCCATCTGGGTCGGATTGAGTGTTATAGCTGTATAGAAATAAGTGAAACCTATAATCAATACAGCAAACACAATATTGTACGACCAGCTATGGTGATCCATCAGCGAACGGACAAACCATGAAGAATTCTCCGATGCAGAATACTGCACAATAGCCAATGGAATGAACATGATAGCCTGAGCAAAAATGATAGGCATCACATTCGCAGCAAACAATTTTAATGGTATATACTGACGTGCACCTCCATACTGCTTGTTACCTACAACACGCTTGGCATACTGTACAGGTATCTTACGGGTGCCTTGCACCAAAAGAATAGCTGCACATACTACTGCGAGCAGGACAAGAATTTCAACAAGGAACATAATCAGTCCACCGCCTGTAACGGCAGTGAAACGAGATCCGACCTCTTGAATAAACGCCTGCGGCAGACGTGCAATGATACCAATCATGATTATGAGAGATATACCATTGCCGATGCCCTTATCCGTAATGCGTTCACCCAGCCAAAGGATGAACATACTCCCCGCAGCAAGAATGATTGTGGACGTAAAGAGGAATGCAGACCAGGAAATGCCTGTTGCCAGAGCATTTCCTGCCTGCATTTTAAGATTTATCAGATAACTCGGTGCCTGGAACAGCAAGATTCCTATTGTCAGCACACGAGTGTACATGCTAATCTTTTTACGGCCGCTTTCGCCCTCACGCTGCATCTTCTGGAAATAAGGCACAGCGACAGCAAGAAGCTGCATAACGATAGAAGCTGAGATGTAAGGCATTATTCCCAATGCGAATATAGAAGCATTGGAAAATGCACCACCAGAGAACATGTCCAGAAGTGACATCAAACCACCCTGGGTCTGCGACTGTAGCTTTGCCAACATGGACGGGTTGATGCCGGGAAGCACCACGAACGATCCAAACCGGTAAATTGTCACGAAAAGGAGAGTGATGAGGATGCGCTGTCGCAGATCCTCAACTTTCCATATGTTCTTCAGTGTCTCAATTAACTTCTTCATTTTCTTAGATTATTGTTGCGTTACCACCTACAGCTTTAATGGCTTCTTCAGCTTTCTTTGAGAAGGCGTTAGCCTCCACGTTGATTTTTGCAGTCAGTTCGCCGTTGCCAAGAACCTTAACACGTTCCTTACCGTTAGTAAGACCGGCGGCTACAAACTCAGCAATACCGATTTTGGCAAGTCCCTTCTGTTCTGCCAATTTCTGCAGTGTAGACAAATTGACAGCGAAATACTCCTTATGATTAATGTTCTTGAAGCCGAACTTAGGAACACGGCGCTGCAGAGGCATCTGACCACCTTCAAAACCGATCTTCTTCTTGTAACCAGATCTGGCCTTGGCACCCTTGTGTCCGCGTGTAGAAGTTCCACCGAGACCGGAACCCGGTCCACGGCCGATTCTGCGACGTGAGTGTGTAGAACCTTCTGCCGGTTTTAAATTATGTAATTTCATAATCGAATCTGTTTTTAATTTGAATAAATTAGTCTATTACGGTCACTAAATGATGAACCTTGCGAACCATACCGCGAACGGAAGGAGTATCTTCCTTTTCTACGACCTGAGCAATCTTTCGCAGTCCTAATGCTTCAAGAGTACGCTTCTGGTCAACAGGAGCACCAATCTTACTTTTAATCTGCTTGATTTTAATTGTTGCCATATTCAAACCTCCTTATCCTCTAAAAACTTTATCCATGCTGATACCGCGTGTACCTGCGATTGTGTATGCATCTCTCATCTGGCTCAGGGCAAGGATAGTAGCCTTCACCAAGTTGTGGGGGTTGGAAGAGCCCTTTGACTTAGCCAGCACATCGGTAACACCGACGCTGTCAAGTACAGCACGCATAGCACCACCGGCAACAAGACCGGTACCGGCTGCGGCCGGACGCATGAACACCTGTGCACCACCGAAACGCGCCTCCATCTCGTGGGGGATTGTTCCCTTCAACACCGGCACCTTGATAAGGTTCTTCTTTGCAGCCTCTACACCTTTGGCTATAGCTGCCGTAACTTCACCAGCCTTACCGAGTCCCCAGCCAATGACACCGTTACCGTCACCGACAACGACAATAGCTGCAAATGTAAAAGTGCGACCTCCCTTTGTTACTTTCGTAACACGGTTAATAGCAACCAATCTGTCTTTTAACTCAACGTCACTATTTATTTTAACTTTGTTCATTGCCATAATCGTTTAAAAATTAAGTCCACCCTTACGTGCAGCGTCAGCCAGCTGCTTTACACGGCCATGATACAGGTAACCATTGCGGTCAAAGACAACGGCTGTCACGCCAGCCTCCAATGCTTTCTTTGCAACGAGTTCACCGACCTTCTCAGCCTGCTGTATTTTCGGCATAGCCTCAAGACCGAGTGAAGAAGCAGAAGCAATTGTCTTGCCTTCCAGGTCATTGATCACCTGAGCATAAATCTGCTTGTTGCTGCGGAATACGCTCATACGCGGACGCTCGGCAGTACCGAACACGCTCTTACGAATTCTGTATTTGATCTTTATTCGTCTTTCTACTTTCTTTGTTGTCATAATCGTAAATTATTAAAGTTACTTAGCTGAAGCTGACTTACCAGACTTTCTGCGAATAACCTCGCCTTGGAACAATACGCCCTTACCCTTATAAGGTTCAGGTTTACGGAAAGAACGAATTTTTGCACAAACAAGTCCCAGCAACGCTTTGTCGCAAGACTCAAGGATAATGATGGGGTTCTGGTTTCTCTCAGACTTTGTCTCAACCTTCACCTCAGCCGGGAGCTGGATGAAAATCGGGTGAGTATAACCGAGAGAGAACTCAATGAGATTACCCGTATTTGAAACACGGTAACCCACACCCACGAGCTCAAGCACTTTCTTGTAACCTTCGCTCACTCCAACAACCATGTTGTTCACAAGCGCACGATAGAGGCCGTGGAAAGCCTGCTTCTGCTTATAGTTAACAGGATTGTTTTCGTCTATCTCAAATACAATATGACCGTCAGCAATCTTAACGATGATTGAGGGGTCTACTTTCTGTGAAAGTTCGCCTTTGGGACCCTTAACGCTTACTACGCCGTCAGCACCCTGAGCAACTGTAACTCCCGCAGGAATACTAATTGGCAATTTTCCTATTCTTGACATACTTAAATCCTCCAATTAATATACGTAACAAAGAACCTCACCACCAATCTTCAGCACGGAAGCCTCTTTGTCTGTCATTACACCTTTGGATGTAGATAAAATTGCAATACCCAATCCGTTAATTACTCTCGGCATGTCCTTGTAACCAGTGTACTTGCGAAGACCTGGTGTAGACACTCTCTTAAGGCACTTGATTGCGTTTGCCTTTGTAGCGGGATCGTACTTCAAAGCTACTTTGATTGAACCCTGAGGACCATCTTCAATGAACTTGTAGTTCAGGATGTATCCCTTCTCGAAGAGGATCTTCGTAATCTCCTTCTTCAAGTTTGAAGCCGGAACTTCCACAACACGGTGATGAGCCATGATTGCGTTTCTCAACCTCGTCAGATAATCTGCTATTGGATCTGTCATAAAAATAAATGTTTAATTAATCGGGACTACCCCGACAATATTAAAAAATAATGTTCTTTTGCTCCAGTCGGTTACCAGCTTGCTTTCTTTACACCGGGTATCAGACCGCTTGATGCCATCTCACGGAACTGAATACGCGAAAGACCGAACTGGCGCATATATCCCTTCGGGCGGCCAGTGATCTTGCAGCGGTTGTGCAGGCGGATAGGATTGGCGTTCTTTGGTATGCTCTGCAACTTACGTGCAGCCTCATAAGCCTCTGCCGGGTCCTCTGTTGTTGCGATAACCTTCTTCAATGCTGCGCGTTTCTCAGCGTAACGAGCTACCAGCTTTGCACGCTTTACCTCGCGAGCTTTCATTGATTCCTTTGCCATATCTATTAATCCTTTTTAGCGTTCTTAAACGGCAGGCCGAATGCCTTCAGCAGTGCATATCCCTCTTCGTCTGTACGTGCAGATGTGACGAACGTAATGTTCATACCCTGTATACGGTCAACAGAATCGATATTGATTTCCGGGAAAATAATCTGCTCCTGAATACCAAGAGTGTAGTTTCCACGGCCGTCAAACTTGCTTTCAATACCCTTGAAGTCACGAATACGGGGAAGAGCGATGCGCACGAGTTTCTCAAGGAACTCATACATACGCTCACGACGCAGTGTCACCATAACGCCGATAGGCATCTTCTTGCGGAGCTTGAAGTTGGCAATATCCTTCTTTGAATATGTTGCCACTGCCTTCTGGCCGGTAATTGCAGAAATCTCGTTGATGGCAACATCAATGATCTTCTTATCCTGTGTTGCATCTCCCAGACCCTGGTTGATAACAATCTTCTTCAAAACAGGAACCTGCATTTTTGAAGTATAGTTGAACTGCTTCTCCAATGCCGGAGCGATCTGCTCCAGATAGGTTTTCTTGAGTTGTGCTGTATTCATTATTTGATTTCCTCCCCTGATTTTTTAGCGATACGAACTTTCTTACCGTCTTCCGTTCTCTTGATGGCCACACGTGTCGGCTCACCGCTCTTCGGGTCAACAAGACTCAGATTGGAGATATGTATCGGAGCTTCCTGCTTCACGATGCCACCCTGAGGATTTTTCGCTGAGGGCTTGGCGCTCTTTGACACCATATTCACGCCCTCAACGATAGCACGCTGTTCTTCAACAAGCACCTTGAGCACTTTGTGTGGTGCGGGATACTTGCCATTTTGGTCTTTTCTGTCCTTACTGTTTCCAGCAACGACAAGCACCATATCGTCTTTCTTTATTTTCAACTTACTCATTTCTTGTCTCTTCATTAAATATTTAAAGAACCTCAGGTGCCAAAGAAACGACCTTCATATTAACGGCACGCAACTCACGAGCCACCGGACCGAAGATACGGCTGCCGCGAAGCTCACCGGCATTGTTCAGCAATACACAAGCATTGTCGTCAAAGCGGATGTATGAACCGTCTGCACGACGGATTTCCTTCTTTGTGCGAACAATCAGAGCCTTCGATACTGCACCCTTTTTCAAATCACTTGACGGGATAACGTTCTTGACAGCAACGACAATCACGTCACCGACACTTGCATAACGGCGGCGGGTACCACCCAGCACACGGATGCAAAGAGCTTCGCGTGCACCGCTGTTATCACATACTGTAAGTCTTGATTCTGCTTGTATCATAATTACTTAGCTTTTTCAACAATTTGAACTAATCTCCATCTCTTTGTCTTACTCAAAGGACGGGTTTCCATAATGAGCACTGTATCACCGATATTAGCTTCGTTCTTCTCATCATGTGCATGGTATTTCTTCGTCTTCTGTACGAACTTACCATAAATCGGGTGCATTTCCTTGAACTTAGCGGCAATAACAATGGTCTTATCCATCTTGTTGCTCACGACAACACCCTGTCTTGTCTTTCTTAAATTTCTTTTTTCCATCTGGCCCATTATTATTTGTTAAGTTCTCTTTGACGGAGTTCTGTCTTCATACGTGCGATATCACGACGTGTAGCCTTAATCTCTGATGGATTTTCCAGCGGAGTGATTGAATGGTTCAACTTCATCTGGTTGTACTTTGCAACCTCTTCGCCTATCTTCTCAACCAATTCCTTGGTCTCGAGTTCTTTAACTTCTTTAATCTTCATAAATTAAGCGTTTTTATCGTAATCACGTCTAACAACAAACTTAGTCTTCACAGGCAGTTTCTGTGCAGCAAGGCGGAGAGCCTCTTTTGCGATATCGAACGAAACGCCTTCCACTTCAAAGAGGATACGGCCAGGAGTTACAGGTGCAACCCATCCTGCGGGATCTCCCTTTCCCTTACCCATTCGGACGTCAGCGGGCTTGCGGGTGATAGGTTTGTCCGGGAATATTCGGATCCAGACCTGACCCTCACGCTGCATGTAGCGGTTGACAGCCACACGGGCTGCCTCTATCTGACGGCTGTCGATCCACTTGGCCTCAAGAGTCTTGATGCCGAATGAGCCGAAAGCCAGCTGTGTACCTCTGTGGGCGTTGCCTTTGTTGCCACGACCATCTTGAGGTCTTCTATATTTTACTCTCTTAGGTTGTAACATGATAGCTTCTTACTTTAAAACGTTTATTTATTCTTCTTATTACGGAACTTTCTGCCACCATTGTTGCCACCGTTTGAACGGTTGCTACCCTTCTCCTGTGTGAAGTTGGGGGCAAGGTCGCGTTTACCGTAGATTTCACCGCGGCAAATCCACACCTTGATACCCAGCAGACCCACCTTTGTGAGAGCCTCTGCCTGGCAGTAATCAATGTCTGCGCGGAATGTGTGCAGAGGAGTACGTCCCTCTTTATACATTTCCTTACGGGCCATTTCGGCACCGTTCAGACGTCCTGTAATCTGAATTTTCACGCCCTCAGCGCCAGCGCGCATCGTGTTAGCCACAGCCATCTTGATTGCACGGCGGTAAGCGATCTTACCTTCCACCTGGCGTGCGATGTTGTTTGCTACGATTGTTGCGTCGAGCTCAGGCTTCTTAACCTCATAGATGTTGATCTGAATGTCCTTATCATAGAGTTTCTTCAACTCTTCCTTGAGCTTGTCAACTTCCTGTCCACCCTTACCAATGATAAGACCCGGACGAGCCGTGCAGATAGTAATGGTAACCAGCTTCAGCGTACGTTCGATAACAATACGAGAGACACTTGCTTTCTCAATACGCTTGTTAAGGTACTTACGGATTTTCTGGTCCTCAACCAAATTGTCTCCGAAGTCCTTGCCTCCAAACCAATTTGAATCCCAACCTCTAACTATTCCAAGACGGTTGCTTATCGGATTAACTTTCTGTCCCATTCTACTTAGTTATTTATCATTAGTTTTAGCATCAACAAACAGAGTCACGTGGTTGGAACGCTTGCGGATTCTGTATCCACGTCCCTGAGGTGCAGGTCTCATACGCTTCAAAGTAACGCCTTCATCAACGAAGACCTTTGTGATATAAAGTTCACCGGCCTCAGCCTTGCGATCATTCTTTGCCTCCCAGTTGGCGATAGCCGAACGGAGAAGTTTCTCTACGTCAGCAGAAGCGGCCTTCTTTGAGAATCTGAGCACTCCAAGTGCGCGATTCACCTCCATGCCGCGGATCATGTCTACGACATAGCGCATTTTGCGCGGAGAAGAAGGAACGCCTTTCAGCTTAGCAAAATACTGTGTTTTAAGAGCTGCCTTTCTTTCTTCAGCCTTAATATGTTTTCTTGCTCCCATTATTATATTCTTTTAATTTCTGGTGAATTTACCTGTCCTACTTCTTGTTGCCTGCGTGGCCACCGAAACGACGTGTAGGAGAGAACTCTCCAAGTTTGTGTCCTACCATGTTCTCGGTAATGTAGACAGGGATAAATTTGTTTCCGTTATGAACTGCAACCGTATGTCCCACGAAGTCCGGGGAAATCATTGAAGCTCTGGCCCAAGTCTTTACAACAGTCTTCTTGCCGCTCTCATTCATGGCGAGAATTTTCTTCTCGAGCGACACGTTGATATATGGACCTTTTTTTAATGAACGACTCATAATTTCACTTAGTTAACTTAATTACTTACTTGCTCTTTCGATAATGTACTTATTAGAAAGCTTCTTAGGTGCACGTGTCTTGAGACCCTTTGCATACAAGCCCTTACGTGAGCGCGGGTGACCTCCAGACTGACGGCCTTCACCACCACCCATCGGGTGATCAACAGGGTTCATAACAACACCACGGTTGTGAGGACGACGTCCGAGCCAGCGTGAGCGTCCAGCCTTACCGGACTGCTCCAGAGCGTGGTCTGAGTTGCCGACGCTACCTACCGTAGCCTTACATGCGCTAAGAATCTTGCGAGTTTCTCCTGAAGGGAGCTTGATTACGCAATAGCTGCCCTCACGAGATGTCAACTGAGCGAAATTGCCTGCCGAACGAACGAGCAGCGCACCCTGACCCGGGCGTAATTCGATGTTGTGAATCACGGTACCCACGGGGATGTTTGCGAGGGGAAGCGTATTACCAATCTCAGGCACCGCCTCGGCTCCAGACATCACAGTTGCGCCAACTTGCAATCCATTGGGAGCAATGATATAACGTTTCTCACCATCAGCGTAAAACAACAAAGCGATACGAGCCGAACGGTTCGGATCGTATTCGATTGTCTTTACTACTGCTGGAACACCATCTTTCTCTCGCTTGAAGTCGATCAGACGATACTTCTTCTTGTGACCGCCGCCACGATAGCGGACTGTCATCTTACCGGTGTTGTTTCGACCACCGGTAGAACGTTTACCGTAAACGAGAGACTTTTCTGGCACGGATGCAGTAATTTCCTCGAACGTGCCAATAATCTTGTGTCTTTGACCCGGAGTTACCGGTTTGAACTTACGTACTGCCATTTTTTATTATTGTATATTGCTATAAAAATCTATAGTATCGCCCTCTTTGAGAGTGACGATTGCCTTTTTGAACGCGTTCTTCTGGCCCTTGACAAGACCGGCTTTCGTATAGCGCGCAGAGCGTTTTCCGGCATAGTTGATCGTATTGACATCGATAACAGTAACGTTATACAGCTTCTCGATTTCGTTCTTTATTTCGATCTTGTTAGCCTCAGGCTTAACGATGAAGCCATACTTTGGAGTTGCCTTCTTCGTTCTTTCCTCGCCCTTCTTCGACTTTACCCTATAAGTTCTGTCAACAGAAGACTTGTCTGTAATCTTGGTCATCTTCTCAGTGACCAATGGTTTTATTATAAATGCCATATCGTTTTGTCTCCTTTATTTTGTTAAGATACCGTCGATAGTCTTCAGCGAGTTCTCTGTTATCACGAGCACATCAGCGTTCAAAACCTTGTAGGCGTTGATGCCGGATGCGAGCATAACTTCAGTGCGCTGCAAATTACGAGCCGACAAATATACGTTTTTATTTGATTCCGGCAAAACAAAAAGCGCTTTACGGCCCTCGACTTTAAGATTTTTAGCAATATTTACAAATTCTTTAGTCTTCGGAGCCTCCATTGCGAAGTCTTCCACGACTACGATTGCATTTTCCTGGGCCTTATATGACAGGGCGCTCTTGCGGGCAAGAACCTTTACTTTCTTGTTCAGTTTGAAGCGATAGTCGCGTGGCTTCGGACCGAACACGCGGCCTCCACCTACGAGCAACGGTGAGTTGATGTCACCGCGGCGTGCGCCGCCGCCGCCCTTCTGACGACCGAGCTTGCGTGTAGAACCGGAAACCTCACTTCTCTCCTTTGATTTGTGTGTACCCTGACGCTGGTTAGCGAGATACTGCTTGACGTCCAGATAAAGAACGTGGTCATTGGGCTCAATGCCGAAGATAGCCTCGTTCAGCTCTATCTTTCTTCCGGTCTCCTGACCATTGATATTTAATACGTTGATTTCCATTATTTCTCAATTAATACAGTTGAACCATTGCAACCGGCAACGCTACCCTTGACAAGGATGAGGTTGTGCTCCGGTATCACTTTTAACACTTTGAGGTTCTGGGTCGTCACTCTTTCGTTACCCATGTGGCCGCCCATGCGCATGCCCTTGAATACCTTTGCGGGGTAAGAGCAGGCACCGATTGAACCCGGCTTGCGTGCGCGGTCGTCCTGACCGTGAGTGCTCTGGCCGACACCGCCGAAACCATGACGCTTCATTACGCCCTGAAAACCTTTACCCTTAGAGGTTCCGACAACGTCCACGAACTGTGTATCACTGAAAATATCGACAGTGATAGTGTCACCGAGGTTATACTCCTCGTCAAACTTGAACTCGGCCAAGTGGCTCTTCGGTGTTGTTCCGGCCTTCTTGAAAATTCCGAGCATAGGCTTGGTGGTATTCTTCTCCTTAGCCTCGCCGAAACCCAGCTGAACAGCCTTGTAACCGTCTTTTTCAACGGTCTTTACCTGTGTAACAACACAAGGACCAGCTTCGATAACAGTGCACGGTACATTCTTACCGTCGGCACTGAAAACGGATGTCATTCCGATTTTTTTTCCAATTAATCCTGGCATTTCAATTAATATTTAAAAATCAATGTTGTATTTTATACGTTTTTGCTTTTGGTTCTTCTGCTACTATACCTTGATTTCAACTTCCACACCGCTGGGGAGTTCGAGTTTCATCAGTGCGTCCACTGTCTTTGCGGTAGAGCTGTAGATATCAATCAGACGCTTGTAGTCTGAGAGCTGGAACTGCTCACGTGCTTTCTTGTTTACGAACGTACTGCGGTTTACAGTATAGATACGCTTGTGTGTAGGCAATGGAATGGGGCCGCTGATGATTGCGCCTGTAGCCTTGACAGCCTTCACGATTTTCTCTGCTGACTTGTCAACCAATTTGTGGTCGTATGACTTCAGCTTGATTCTGATTTTCTGACTCATTGTTATTGATTTGAATTATATTGTTCCTAAATCTTGAAAGAAAAGAGGTACGCTGTTTAAGAGTCATTCGCTAAACAGCGCCTCTTTTCTCATTTTATTCTTTGATTACACGAGATCCGCACGTCCTTTGGCCTCCTCAAGGATAGCCTTGGCGATTGAGCTTGAAACGGGCTCGTGGTGGTCATATTCCATAGAGCTGGTTGCGCGTCCGGAAGTGATGGTACGCAGGGCGGTCACATAGCCGAACATCTCAGCCAGCGGAACCATGGCCTTGACGATACGGGCGCCGCTGCGGGCCTCTTCCATACCCTGGACCATACCGCGGCGCTTGTTCAAGTCACCGATCACATCACCCATGTTCTCCTCCGGAGTAACGACCTCAACCTTCATGATCGGCTCCATCAGCACAGGACCGGCTTTCGGGCAGGCGTTCTTGAACGCGTTGCGTGCTGCGAGCTCGAATGAGAGCTGGTCGGAGTCAACCGGGTGGAACGAACCGTCAAGCAGCGTCACCTTCAGACCCGTCACAGGATAACCGCCGAGCACACCGGCTTTGAGGCAGTCCTCGAATCCCTTCTGTACGGAGGGGATGAATTCCTTAGGCACGTTACCGCCCTTCACCTCATTGATGAACTGCAGGTCGCCATCCTTGTAGTCCTCATCCTTGGGACCGATGTTGACGATGATGTCGGCGAACTTACCGCGACCACCGGACTGCTTCTTGTAAACCTCGCGAAGGTTGACTTCCTTCGTGATAGCCTCCTTGTAGTTGACCTGGGGCTTACCCTGGTTACACTCAACCTTGAACTCACGCTTCAGACGGTCGATGATGATATCGAGGTGAAGCTCACCCATACCCGAGATAACGGTCTGGCCGCTCTGCTCGTCGGTATGAACGGTGAATGTCGGGTCTTCCTCAGCCAGCTTGGCAAGACCGTTGTCAAGCTTGGCGATGTCGGCCTGGCTCTTCGGCTCCACAGCGATTGAGATCACAGTGTCGGGGAACGACATGGACTCCAATACGATGGGCTTGTCTTCCTCACAGAGGGTATCACCAGTACGGATATCCTTGAAACCTACGCCGGAACCTATATCACCTGCCACGATTTCATCGACAGGGTTCTGCTTGTTTGAGTGCATCTGGAACAGACGGCTCACGCGCTCCTTCTTGCCCGTACGGGGATTGTAGACGTATGAACCGGCAGTAACCTTACCTGAGTAGACGCGGAAGAACACCAGACGTCCAACATACGGGTCGGTAGCGATCTTGAATGCCAAAGCCGATGTCGGCTCAGCCTCAGAGGGAAGACGGTCTTCCTCTTCCTCTGTGTCGGGATTCGTACCCACGATAGCCGGGGTATCAACCGGGGAGGGCAGGAAAGCGCAGACATAGTCAAGCATTGTCTGAACGCCCTTGTTCTTGAATGAAGAACCGCAGAGCATAGGAACACACTGAAGAGCGATTGTTCCCTTGCGGATAGCGGCGATGATTTCCTCTTCCGTGATAGACTCGGGATCCTCGAAATATTTCTCCATCAAACTCTCGTCGAACTCGGCTGCGGACTCAAGGAGCTTGCCGCGCCACTCGTTGCACTCGTCAACCATGTCGGCAGGTATATCCTCGACGTCATACTCAGCACCCATAGTCTCGTCGTGCCACAGGATAGCCTTCATCTTGATCAGGTCCACAAGGCCCTTGAATCTTTCTTCGGCACCAATCGGGCAGCAGAGGTTCACGGGGTTGGCGCCCAGCACTTCCTTCATCTGCTTGATCACGTCATAATAGTCGGCACCCGAACGGTCCATCTTGTTGACGTATCCGATACGGGGCACGTTATATTTGTCAGCCTGGCGCCATACGGTCTCCGACTGCGGCTCAACACCGCCGACGGCGCAATATGTAGCCACGGCACCGTCCAGGACGCGGAGCGAACGCTCCACCTCAGCGGTAAAGTCGACGTGTCCCGGAGTGTCAATCAAGTTAATCTTATACTGGTCGCCCTTGTAGTTCCAGAAACAGGTTGTGGCGGCAGAAGTGATGGTGATACCACGCTCCTGCTCCTGAGCCATCCAGTCCATAGTTGCCGAACCCTCGTGGGTCTCGCCAATCTTATGGGTCTTACCTGTGTAGAACAGGATACGCTCGGAAGTCGTTGTCTTTCCGGCGTCGATGTGCGCCATGATACCAATGTTGCGGGTCAAATGTAAATCGCGATGTGCCATTGTATTTTTTCCTTATTATTGATATTCGTGAAGATTAGAATCTGAAGTGAGCGAATGCACGGTTAGCCTCAGCCATGCGGTGCATATCTTCCTTACGCTTGAAGGCGCCGCCCTGGTTGTTGAAGGCATCCATGATTTCAGCTGCCAGCTTGTCGGCCATTGTCTTGCCGCTGCGCTTACGTGCGAAAGAGATCATGTTCTTCATTGAGATGCTCTCCTTGCGGTCGGGACGGATTTCCGTCGGAACCTGGAATGTGGCACCACCGATACGGCGGCTCTTCACCTCCACCTGCGGAGTGATGTTATCGAGAGCTGTCTTCCAGATTTCCAGAGACGACTTCTCCTCGTTGCTCATCTTGCCCTTTACGGTTTCGAGAGCTGTGTAGAAAATCTCGTATGACTTTGTCTTCTTTCCGTCATACATCAGATGATTCACGAACTTCGACACTTTCTTGTCGTTGAACACGGGATCCGGCAGGATCACACGCTTCTTTGGTTTTGCTTTTCTCATTTTGTTTTTAAATGGATTAATTCTGCATGGGGCTGTTTCTTTTCTGTTCTTCAACACCCGCTCCCGGGCATTTACTCAACCTTTTTAACACTTCTCCAGCAAAACGTTTCTTTTATTTATTGACTGTTACGTCCTCTGCCTTATCTAACCTTCTCCGGCTATTTCTTACTTCTTGGCCTTAGGACGCTTTGCGCCATACTTCGAACGACGCTGCGTACGGCTGGCAACACCGGCTGTATCCAGTGTACCGCGGACGATGTGATAACGAACACCGGGGAGGTCCTTCACACGACCGCCGCGCACGAGCACGATTGAGTGCTCCTGCAGGTTGTGACCCTCTCCGGGGATGTAGGAGTTAACTTCCTTCTGGTTTGTCAGACGCACACGGGCAACCTTACGCATTGCCGAATTAGGCTTTTTCGGGGTTGTTGTGTACACACGGACACACACGCCGCGACGCTGAGGGCATGAATCCAATGCAGGTGACTTGCTCTTGTCAACAAGCACTCTTCTACCCTTTCTTACCAATTGTTGAATTGTAGGCATTTTTGTTTATTTTTTAATTATTATATATTTTGTATATTGTCACACTGATACCATACGGGTATAGCATACCCATATTTGGGTTGCAAAGGTACACATTTTATCTCAAACAACAATATACATTATATAAAAACATGCCCAAACAGTGGTGATTTTAAAATAATATATACTTTTTTAACACTTCAAAGCTAATATATCAACCATCCACTCCCCCACCCGGGCCCATCTGTGGGATAAACCGGGGCAACACCTGGAAGCTATCATGACACGACATAACCATATTCGTTATCACCATGAGGCTCCACCGGCCGAGATGCACTCCGGTGCATCCGCTCTGTCACATGCCGGCAAGCGACATCCCTCATTTGGAATGACACGACAACAATAGATATCGGTGTGTCAGGCAAACTCATAAATAGAAAAACCATTCCCGAAGTCTTGCAGGACATCGGCAATCAGAAAACAACTGACAAAAACGGTAAAAATGCCCCGAAACAGCATCAGGAATGGCATCTCCGGAAAATTTCTCATTGGAGGACACAAATACCGGAGTTTTTCGTGTGCAAGCATAAGTACGTACTGTTCAGCATGTTAAACGTCACCACCCAAAGGCTGTGCACTTCCAAAGCACCGAAAAACCGTCTTTTCAGGCCAAAATATCAGAATTTGTTTTGCCGTAAGGCCGTCCCTGCATTGCCGCGGGGCTGCCGTTGGGTGATGACGGCGGCCCCGCGGCAATGCAGGGACAGCCCCGTTGCAACCCCAGGAGGGCCTTACGGCAAGAACGGGACATCGCCGCCATGCTTTCAATGGCTTTCCACCGCTCTAAAACAAGATTTTCATTTGTCACCGTTTTTTGCGCAACAATGCTTACAGAACAAAAACGCAAACGCAGACATAACACTCCGAAGCTGCCTCAAAAGTTTCGCCGCGGAAACCTCATCGTCACAACAGAGCCTAGGGAAGGAGAAACCAAATACAATGGCGTTGCCACCTGCGGACAACGGCCTGAGACTTCGGTAAATAAGCAAATCAGATGGCAGACGAACAGACGGAAGCCACAAACGCGAAGACACATAAAAGCAAAGGAACAAAGAGTTTCAAGAATGGAAAAGCATGAGTTTCAGGACTTGAAGAAAATGATTAAGACATAAGAGCAAAAGACATAAAGACAAAATACCGGCATTCTATGTCTTTGGTTCTTATGTCTCTAAACTAAAGCCCGGATATTTCATCCTCCGACAAGCCTGTGACCTTGGCTATCGTACAGACTGGCGTGCCAACTTCAAGAAGCCCGCGCGCTATGCGGCGCTGCTCCTCAGCTCTGCCCTGCTCCACGCCGCTAAGCCTTGCTCCCTCCATCACGACAATCGTGTCACGGAACTTACGAAGACTCTCGTCATACATCATGCGCTCCTGCTTGGAAAGAGAAGCTATATCGGTTATCTCGGCAAGCCGCTTGAAGACGGCGCTCTTGGCGGCAAAAGGTAAACGGTTCAATGTCTCCATATGCTTAAGTACATAAATCCAACGTTCAAAATCATTACAACATTCATCAACTTCCTTAGTGAACAGAGGTAGCTGAAGATATATCAGACGAATCTTGTCTGAAAACAGCCTACCGCTGCACATGTCCATCAACGCTACATCCGTACGGAAATCTGAAGATATCTCAGTTTGGGCAAAGTTCAGAAACGATATGCAATAGACGGCCTTGATGTCATAGCACCACTCGGAACCGCGCTCACCCTGACGGGCTATTGAACCGGCAGCATAGTAGATAGTGCGCTGCTTGAAAAATGCCTGCGGACGGTTCTGCATCTCAACGATGATATTCTCTCCGGTGGATGTCTCACAATAGATGTCATATATCAGAGAACGGTCATCATTGCTCACAGGCAGCTGCTCCTTGTCAAGAAAGCGAAGATCAGTGATACGACGCTCACCTTCAAGAAGGTTGTTAAGAAAGTCAAGCAACAGAGGCTTGGACATTTCCTGACCGAAGATGCGCTTGAAACCTACATCGGAAAAAGGATTAAGAAACTTGCCCATAAATAGACGGAGTTTATTGTTATTTATGTCACAAAGATAAGGATTGTTTCCCAATAAAACAAACTTTTAGACAAAAAAGACATACGAAACAACACGGCTATTTCATTTAGGCCATGGAATAGACATTACATGACCTGCGTAACAGTGTTACACGGGCCATGTAACGATATTACGCGGCTCATGTAACGGTGTTACACGGGCCGTGTAACACTGATGGGTAAATGAAAAAGCCGTGTACGAGACAAGAAAAAGCACAGAAAAGAGAAAAGATAAAGAGGCTTGCCCAAAAAGAGGCTGAGACTGTCAGGAAAACAGCAAAAGCAACAGAAGAAAATGAGAGCCAAGGAAGAAAGAAGAAAGATGGAGAAAGAAAAAAAGATACCGCGAAGGAATGGACATATATATAATACGCGAGTTCGGGATAAGAATATAGCAAATTCCAACGAACCATACAGACATGTTCTATCGGGCAACCAAGCAATAGTCCTCTGATATCGTGGTATGTCATTATGCAGTGTGCCTGTTATTGCCAGAGCAGGAGCAGCCCGTTAGACTTCGGGCCGAACTCGCGTTTATAATAAAGAACAGCGACACAAAGTCATCGTCCTCTGTGTCGCTGTTTTTTATTATAAACCGGCTGTCGCAACCGTCCTAACTCACAATCAGAACACCACCTTGCGCGCCGTGCCGTTCTCACGCACGACATACAGACCGCGAAACTGACCCTTTGCCGCCGTGTCGCGAGAGACGAGGCGACCGTCAACGGTATAGATGCCGTCTGATGCTGACGACGCTGACGGCCTGACTGACGTCACGGCCTCGGCGATGCCCGATGGCGTGCCGGTGAGCAGCGGGGTCTCGATGATTGTAAACATATTCCAGTTTTCATCACTCTCGTAGTTCTTCTTTGCTCCTAAAGGAACGAAGAGGCGCCATGTACGAATTGCCTCATCTTCTATAGAAAAGCCAAAAGCAGTCCATCCGTCTTCTTCTATTATCATCGCAGGTGGAGTCATCCTGTTCACATACAGTTCAACGTCGGTGACAAGATAATCACTTCCAACAAAATATAACGAGAGTTCATGTAATTCATCCAAAGTCGAAGGCAGCGTAATCTTCTTTATACAAGAACAGAAACGGAATGCCGCCGATCTTATTACGCGGCATCCCTCCGGGATTATCAACGTACTATCCGCGAATTCCTTATATCCCTCAAACGCACATGCGCCTATCATCTCATATTGTTCAGGCAGGGCAAGATTATTCACGCGTGAATAAGACAACAAAGACCCATTTATCTTTTTCATCACACGCGGCAGACGCAGACTCTCCAGACGACAAAACGAAAATGCCGAACTTTTACTTTCATCTATCATACAATCAGTGAGATCTATATCGGTCAGACGTCCATATTGGGCAGCATGTTTCAAAACTTCCAGATCGTCGGAAGAAACGACACCTTTGACTTTCAGTTCATCCATATACATATCACGTCCATCAAGCATATCTCTCAACGTACGGCTTCCATCAATATCCAACTCTTCAGTATTATAAAGATTTTCTTCTTCCTTTATCGTGCTGAAAGCATTCCAACTGCCGACCTGTCTGTAATCAGGTCCCAATCCTTTGGCCACATGCAGCACAGCATCAGAAGGCAATCCGGAAAAAGCCAGGCCAGCAGCCTCCGGTTTCATATATTTTCCGATGAAAGCAACATTCTTCAGATGCACACAACCGGAAAAAGCATTATCACCGATTGTTTTTGCGAAATGAGGCAAGGTTATAGTTTCCAGATTGGTACATGCAAAAGCATTTTCGCCTATTGACAGCACCGTATTAGGCAAAGATATATAACGAAGATTACACCGGAACTGCACTTCTGTCTCATTCTGTTTTCCCGGTTTACCGTTTATTGCTTTATGCAAAAAAGCGTTATCCGGAACAAATGAGAAACTACGACACTGTGACATATCTATTCCGGTCAGTTTTCCTTTCTCGCAACAATCTCTGAGTATCGAGAAAACCTCCTTCTGTCCGGCGGTTGTTCTTGCATCATCCCCAACGTTGAGTATTATTAACGAATCCAAATCATACCTGTCAGTTCCTAATGCTCTATCGAAAGTCATCTGTACGCCACTATAGTCTATTCCTGCGCGAACAACGACGTTGCCGTTGTCATTGCAAACAACATGACGAGTGTTAATGTCTTTTTCATAAGCGTTTCTTTTATATTTTTGTGTTAATATCTTCAAACTTTTTATTCTTACGCTTCCCCCGAAGTCACCCGACCGTAGGGACATAATCTCGTTTTTTGTCCGAAACCATCATAGGTTGTATATCTGCTACGAACGAACAAAAAAAGATTACGTTCCTACTGCCAGATGAAATCGCGATATTTATAATTATATTTTAGAAGCTGATTCTCATGATTCATAATTTCAGAACACCACCTTGCGCGCCATTCCGTTCTCACGCACGACATACAGACCGCGCAACCGGCCCTTTGCCGCCGTGTCGCTAGAAACGAGGCGACCGTCAACGGTATAAATTCCGTCGGTCGCTGACGACGCTGACGGCCTGACTGACGTCACGGCCTCGGCGATGCCCGACGGCGTGCCGGTGAGCAGCGGGGTCTCGATGATAGTCAGGAAGTGGTCCCAGTGCTCGGCGTTCTCGTAGTTCTTCTTTGCTCCCACGGGAACGAAGAGACGCATGTTGCGGGTCAGACATGATGCTTTCCCTTTATAGTATTCACCACAACCGAACGGTCCGTATTCGCTGGCCGGATCTATCTCACCATCCCAGTATTCACACCTTTGAGTAGAGACAGGAGGATACATGCGGTTCACATAAATGTCAATAGCCAATCCTTCCCATTCATGCCAAAGACTGAATCCCAACGAACTCGGCTCTAACACTTCCAATGTTGACGGCAATACCATTTTCTTGATACTTGTACAAAATACGAACGCTTGATAATCCAGTTTACAGCATCCCTCCGGAATGACAATAGTGCTGTCCGCAAACCAATCGTAGCTTTCAAATGCCCTAATTCCTATTTCTTCATAGCTTTCCGGAAGCGTAAGGTTATGTACTCGTGCTCTTGACAACAGACCATTCGTTATTTTCATCATTCGTTTCGGCAACTGCAGATAATCCAATCTGCTACCATATATACCATGCAGGGATTCTATCGTACAGTCCGAAAGGTCCAGACATTTCAGGCGGCCTTCACGAATAGTATTTCTCATATATGTCATATCATCTTCCGTTATCGGTCCGCTCAGCTTCATGGAATCCACAAACAAATTTTGTCCCTCCATCATTTCCTCCAGAGTGCGGCTACCGTCAAGCGTGATATCAATCATTTTGTAAAGGCTTGCATCTTCCTTAACGTTACCGAAAGCGCTCCAGCTCTCCTTACCGCGATAGCTGTCAGCCAGTCCTTCTGCAACATAGAGCACTGCGCCGTCGGCCAGACCGAAGAAGCCACTGCCCGTTTCATCTGACTTGACCTTATTACCGATAAATGCTACATTCTTCAGATAAGCACAGTCGGCAAATGCACCGTTTCCTATCACTTTAGTAAGACTGGGGATTGTTATTGCCTCCAGATTGGTGTGTGCAAAAGCATAATCACCTATTTTCTCTATGTTCGCGGGCAAGGTTATATATCGTAGATTTGTGCGGGCAGGAATCTTCTCGCCATCACTTTCCGTCTTTCTCGGTTTTCCGTTTATTACGGATGGCGCAAATGCATTAGATGGGATTTCACTTATGTATCTACAACAACGCATATCAATTCCCGTGAGCCGTCCTTTTTCACAGCAGTCACGAAGCAAACTGAAACATTCTTCCATGTTTATATCCGGGAATTTAGTAAAGACAAGAGAGTCTATCGTGTAGCGATCGGCGCCAAGAGCCATGTCCAAGCCTGTGTCTCCGACGGTCGGAAAGTTATTAATCACCTTGATTTTCTTCTCCTGCGCGAACAACGACGTTGCCGTTGTCATTGCAAACAACATGACGAGTGTTAATGTCTTTTTCATAAGCGTTTATTTTCAGTTTATATTTAATATAATTGCAGTTCGGTTTTTGCATTACGCCACAAATGTAAGCAAAATTTTCCGAACTGCAAAATATTACAACAATTTATTTCGTAAATTTCTTTATCCCGACGATGACGCCGTTCTCGACCATCGTAACCTGATAGACACCCGACGGCAGATTGTCAGCCGGAATGTCGCAAACCGTTGAACCGGCCTCGACGCTATATTCCGTCACAGGAACATTGCCCGTTGCGGAGGCAAGACGCAACGTTGTGCCACTGTTCGCCGGACCTTCCAGAATCACGTTCACCGCACTGGCAGTGCTCTGCACGGAGCTGATGGAGGAGCTTTCCGCCTGCACAGGTGCCGAATAGCTGATGGCACCGTCGCTCAACGCCTCTGCCTTGACTTTATATATCTTTATATATACGTCCTTGCTATCTGACGTGGTTGATATGGTAATGGTGCCCGTGAACGCATCATAGTCCACTGATACGGAATCGGAGTTGTGGATGTTAACACCAATTCCTATTGGTTTAAATTCAATATGTCCTTTTTCTACTTTTGCTGTGAGCGAAAGATACGATTCACACAAATTCGGCATTATAAAAATGCCTGTCATAATCATTAGGATAGTTCTTATCATGCCTTTCTTTTTTTATTAAACCTTAACCGGTTCTCCGGATTTTCTGCTAACAAAGTTATGAAAAAAAGTTTCAATCTTCCAAATTTTTCAGCATGATATTTTTCTGCCATGTTACATCATCCAAAACAAAAGACTCCTAAAAATCAGCAAGTTATCTCAAAAATACGTTATATAGACCATTAAAAATGTAACACTCGCCGAATAACTTTTTCTTCACAACTTTTCGTTTTATGGAAAATTTGCCATATTTTTGTATCACAAATAAAGATATTATCATTATGAGAAAGCTCGGTTTCCTGACCATATTCACATTGATTTTCACTCTCGCCGGATGTGGGGACAGCGCATGTTATAACAAACTCAAAGAGGTGGATTCGCTATCAGTAAAGAGACTTAACGACTCTGCACAAAAAGCATTGGAAGTCATTGAACAAACATACAAAATCAAAGAAGGTAAAGATAGGGCTTATTATAGCCTGCTGAAATATCAACTGCAATTCCGGTTCCAATATGAGAACAACAGTTATCCTGTTAATGACAACCTTATAGACTACAGTATCGCATACTACTTAAAAAATACAGACAAACGTAAATTAGCACTTAGCTATTATCTAAAAAGTAGAACAAGCAAAGACAGAGATGCCATAATATATCTGAAAAAAGCAGAAGAAGCTATTAAAGAAATAAATGACGACTTTCTGAAAACAAGAATTACATATCATATATCAATTATAAATACCAAGAACGAGAATTACAGCAGTGCATTAAGATATGGATTAGCTGCTGTTGAACATTGCAAAAAAACAAATGATTACGAAACCCTGTCGTGGTGCTATATTACATTGTCATATATATATAATAATATGAGTAAATCTGACAGTTGTATATTCTATGTATATAAAAGCCTGGAGAATTTAGATAAAATACCACAAGAACAAATGTCGTATGTCTATACAAATTTAGCCTCATGCCTCGAAAACATTGACACCATAAATGCGAAAGAATATGCTCTGAAATCATTAGAGATCAGGAAATCAAACAATGCCTACCAGATTTTAGCAAAAATTGCGAGAGACAACAAGGACTACAAACTGTCGGAAGCCTATCTGAACGAGGCACTCAAATACAGCCCGAGCATTGACTGGGAGGCTTTCATCCTGTATGAACTGGCACAGACAAAGACACTCATGGGGCAGTATGAGGAAGCGGCAAGAATATCAAAAGAGGTACACAGGCTGCGCGACAGCGTCGAATTTCTGCACGCACAAGACAGCATCAAGGAGTTGCAGATGGCGGCAGACATCAACTATAAGCACCAAACCGTAGTGAAAGAGAAAGACAGCCGGACTGCCATCATTGCGTCCGCGCTAACTGCCATCATCGTCATTACGCTCGGCGCATACATCGGAAAACGGCGCAGGCTGAAACGATCTATCACTGACAGCGAGCAGAAAGAAGACGAATATAAGAACAAAATAAATAACATCGAGGAAAAGAAAAGGGAAACGGAGGAGAAAAACAAGGCCATTGAAGAGGAGAACAGGAAAATCATTGAAGAGAAAAGAACTGTTGAGGAAAAGAATAAAGAAATAGAAGAAGAAAACAGAAAGAAGGACAAAGAGATTGAAGCGGCAAGAAGAAAAGCGGAGACAGAAGCAAGAAAAGCGGAAAAAGCAAGAAAAGATAAAGAGGCTGCAAAAAAAGAGGCTGAGACCATCAGGAAAACAGCAAAGAAACAACAGGAGAAAATGAAAGCCGAGGAAGAAAGAAGAAAGATAGAGAAAGAAAAAAGATTCCGAAAAGGAATGGACATATATAATAAGGTGGTAGACGGAACGGCCGGCTCAATCTACTGGGACAAGGAAACCGAAATCTCATTCGTTGAATACTATCAGCTCCTGTCGACAAAGTTCAAGAAAGACATCGACAACAAATACGCCGGAATGACGGAAAGAAACCTCGTCATTCTCGCAATGAAAGACATGAAACTGACAAACGCTGCCATCGCAAAGACACTCAACATATCAGACGGTGCCGTGCGAACCCAGATTTCAAGAATGAACAAAGGGACAAAAGACGACATGGCAGACGAATAGACGGAAGCCACAAACGTGAAGACGAAAAAACAAAGAAACAAAGAGTTTTAAGACCGGAAGAGCATGAGTTTCAGGACTTGAAGAAAATGATTAAGACATAAGAGCAAAAGACATAAAGACGTGACAGGCAAAATACCGGCATTCTATGTCTTTGGTTCTTATGTCGCTAAAAACCAACGGCCATTCTAAAGTCCGGCTATTTCATCCTCCGACAAGCCTGTAACCTTGGCAATCGTACAGACTGGCGTGCCAACTTCAAGAAGCCCGCGAGCTATGC
>CAMVUM010000030.1 GCA_947170725.1 uncultured Prevotella sp. | reverse complement strand
CATTAAAACATTACAATTATGTCAGAAATTGAATCAAAAGTAAAGGCAATCATCGTTGACAAACTTGGTGTGGACGAGGCAGAGGTAAAGCCCGAAGCAAGCTTCACTAACGATCTGGGTGCTGACTCACTGGATACCGTAGAGCTGATTATGGAATTTGAGAAGGAGTTCGGTATCTCTATTCCCGATGACAAGGCAGAGAAGATCGGTACAGTCGGTGATGCTATCTCTTACATCGAAGAGAACGCAAAATAAATCAAATTCAACGTTTTGACGAAATTGAGAATTGATAATTGACAATTATGCCGCAACGTCACGGAGCTGGCACAGAACAGCCGGTGAAGAGCGGTCATAATTCTCAATTCTCAGTTCTCAATTTCTTTTTCATAATCCTTCATTTTTACAATCATGGAATTAAAAAGAGTTGTTGTAACAGGACTTGGAGCCGTCACTCCGGTTGGCAACACCACTGAGGAGACATGGAACAGCCTTATCAACGGAGTGAGCGGCGCAGCGCCTATCACGCTGTTTGACGCGTCCAAGTTCAAGACACAGTTCGGTTGCGAGGTGAAGAACCTCAATGTCACGGACTATATCGACCGCAAGGAAGTTCGCAAGATGGACCGCTACACCCAGCTGGCTTTCGTTTCTGCCGTGCAGGCTGTCAATGACAGCGCCATCAATCTGGAGACTGTCGATAAGAACCGCGTCGGAGTAATCTTCGGTGTGGGTATCGGTGGTATAAAGACTTTCGAGGACGAGGTTAAGTATTACGGACAGCATGAGGACATGGGACCGAAGTTCAATCCCTTCTTCATCCCCAAAATGATTGCCGATATCGCTGCCGGCCAGATTTCCATACACTTCGGCTTCCACGGCCCCAACTATGCTACGACTTCTGCATGCGCTTCTTCGAGCAACGCTCTGGCAGACGCTTTCAACCAGATTCGTCTGGGCAAGGCAGACGTCATTGTCAGCGGTGGCGCCGAGGCGGCCATCTGTGCTACGGGTGTCGGCGGTTTCAACGCCATGCACGCCCTTTCCACACGCAATGACGACCCGAGCCACGCTTCACGTCCGTTCAGCAAGAGCCGTGACGGCTTCATCATGGGTGAAGGTGCGGGCTGTCTCATCCTCGAGGAGCTCGAACATGCAAAGGCACGCGGAGCGAAGATCTACGCCGAAATGGTTGGTGAGGGCGCCAGCGCCGATGCCCACCACATCACGGCTTCCCATCCCGAAGGACTCGGCGCGCGTCTCGTTATGGAGAACGCTCTGAAGGACGCCGGTCTGAAGCCCGAGGATATCGACTACATCAACGTTCACGGAACATCAACTCCCGTTGGTGACATTTCTGAGGCCAAAGCCATCAAGGCTGTCTTTGGCGATGCCGCATACAAGTTGAACATCAGCTCCACCAAGTCAATGACGGGCCACCTGCTGGGTGCTGCCGGTGCTGTTGAGGCCATGGCTACTGTGCTTGCCGTCAAGAACGGCATCATTCCTCCGACAATCAACCATGAGGAGGATGACCGCGACGAAGAAATCGACTACAATCTGAACTTCACGTTCAACGTGGCACAGAAGCGCGAGGTGCGCGCTGCCATGAGCAACACGTTCGGTTTCGGCGGCCACAATGCATGCGTCATCTTCAAGAAGTATGCCGAGTAAAAATATGCTGGAAAACAACATCATAGATAGAATAAAGCTCCCTTTCCGCAAGGACAAGGAGCTTTTTTCGTCTCTCTACGACATCATGGGCTTCTATCCGCGCCACATCGACTACTATAAGCTGGCGCTGATGCACAAGAGCGTGTCACGGCGTAACGCCAAAGGGCGTCCGCTGAACAACGAACGTCTGGAATTTCTGGGTGACGCAGTGCTGGACGCCGTTGTCGGCGACATCGTCTACCGCCATTTTGAGGGTAAGCGCGAAGGCTTTCTGACCAATACCCGCAGCAAGCTCGTACAGCGCGACACGCTCAACCGTCTGGCCAACGAGATGGGCCTCTGCCGTCTTATCATGTCGGCCGGCCACTCCCATTCCCACAACAGCTACATGGGCGGCAACGCTTTCGAGGCTCTTGTCGGGGCAATATATCTGGACCGCGGATATAATGCCTGTATGCGATTCATGAAGAAGCGCATCCTCGCCCAGCTAATCAATATAGACAAGGTGGCCTATAAGGAGGTGAACTTCAAGAGCAAACTGCTGGAGTGGACCCAGAAGAACCGTGTCCGCATGGATTTCAAGCTCATAGAACAGAAGAAGGACGAGAATAGCAGCCCGGTCTTCGTCTATCAGGTTGTCATAGAAGGGATGGATGCAGGAACAGGCCGCGGCTATTCCAAGAAGGAGAGCCAGCAGCTCGCTTCGAAGGAGACGCTTCAGAGGTTGCGTCGCGAACCGCAGTTCATCGACGCCGTGTTCACCGCCAAGGCCAACCGGACGAAGATGGAAGAGGAACCTGTGATGAACGTTCCCGACACGGAACAGAAGGCGGATTTCATCATCGAATCTGTCTCTGAGACTCCTCTGGCGGAGAACACCGCTTCTGCTTCTCCAACCGCGGACAACCAGGAGGCTGAAACCACCCGCAGTGAGCGCTCGAAGCGTGAGCGCCGAAGCACGCGCCGTCCGGAACAGCGTCAGGACGCGCAGGGCGGGGAATCAGGAACGAAGCGTCCTGAAGAAAAGAAAACGGAGGATAAAGACGAATTTGACCTGTCAGACATCACGGCTTGTCCGTCCGAACCATCAAAAGAAGACATTATCGCGGCCGCTGAGGCTGCCGCATATACGGATTGAAACCCACCCCAACCCTTCCGAAGGGAAGGAGCGGGACATGTTTTGTTCCATTCCAGTCACTCAATGACATATAGGGTTCCCTCCCTTCGGAAGGGTTGGGGTGGGTTTTAATATAAATTTAACGGAATAATACTTTGGCCGTTAGCTATTTTTCGCTACTTTTGCATTTGAAAGTATAAACAAAGTCATTAATTAAAAACGTATTATTATGAACAAAACTTTACGCTATTCATTAATTGCAGTTCTTGCATTCATAAGCACGTTCTCATTTGCCGATGCTTACAAGACTCTGACCTTTCCGGATGGAAACAGCAATGAAGTCAGTGCCTATACAGAGACTTGGACGGCTACAGTGGATAACTTCACATGGACTATCAAGAACTTCAACAACAACAAGAACGGATGGGCATATATCAAGTGCGGACGTAAGAACGTTGAGTCTGTGGCCTACATCGAGACAGCCAAGATGGACAAGGCTATCGGCTCAATCGTCATGACTATCGACGCCATGACGGTCAGCAAGGTAAATTCCATCACACTGACCGTGGCTTCCGACGAGGCATTCACGAACGTGGTTGAGAATGTTACGGCAAAGGAACTTGGCAAGGGTGACATGGTTTTCAACGTGACAAAAACAGGGGCTGACCTCTACTATCGGTTCACGTTCGACTGTCAGGCAGGAACAAGCAACGGACTGATCACAATCTCTAAGGTTGCCTACTATGAGGCCGGCAACGAACCGGAAATCGTTGATATCAGCAACACTCCCGAGACGGCATATACCATCGCCAAGGCACACGAGCTTATCACTGCCGGTGAGGGTCTCGCCACAAATGTCTATGTGAAAGGCTATATCACGGAAATCACGGAACTTTCGACACAGTATGGAAATGCCACCTACTATATCAGCGACGACAAGACCACTGACAATCAGCTCTATGTCTTCCGCGGCTACTATCTCGATGGCGAGAAGTTCACGGCTGAGGACCAGCTCAATGTAGGTGACGAGGTTGTCGTTTACGGTCAGCTCAGCGTCTACAACGGCAGCCACCAGATCACAACGGGAAGCTCTATCTACTCAATCAACGGCAAGACTTCCGGCATCAATGCCGTCTCTGTTGACCAGACAACCGACGAGGCAATCTTCAATCTTGCAGGCCAGCGTCTGGAGAAGCCCGCCAAGGGCGTCAACATCATCAACGGCAAGAAAGTCGTTGTGAAGTGATAGCCGACTACGGCCCCGGGATGAACATGTAAAAACGATCCGGGGGCTGTATCAGAGTCATCTGCAAGGTATATAGAAAACCGTAGGGACACATTCTTTTTGTCCCTACGGTTTTTTCTTTGTGCCGCAAGGACTTCAAAAACTCTGTGTCTTTGCGGTCTTTGCGTTTTAGAATCAGTGTCTTTGCGTTGTATAATCAGCGTCTTCGTAACTGGGGGCGCAACGAGAAAAACGAAGTGAAATTTTGTTTTTCGCATCATTTGGAGTAACTTTGCAGTTCACAACTAAATCATACTTATGGCTACGAAAGACAAGGAATTGACCCCGATGATGAAGCAATTTTTCGACCTCAAGGCAAAACACCCTGATGCCGTTCTGCTTTTCCGTTGCGGTGATTTCTATGAGACCTACTGCGAGGACGCCTTGACGGCTTCACGCATACTCGGTATCACGCTCACCCGACGGAGCAACGGAGGAACGGAGATGGCCGGCTTTCCCCACCATGCGCTTGACACCTATCTGCCGAAGCTTGTCAGGGCCGGAAAGCGTGTTGCCATCTGCGACCAGCTGGAGGACCCGAAGCTGACCAAGAAGCTCGTCAAGCGCGGCATCACGGAGCTGGTCACGCCGGGGGTAGCCATGGCTGACAACGTCCTGAACTATAAGGAGAACAACTTTCTGGCTGCCGTCCATTTCGGCAAGTCGGCCTGCGGCGTGGCCTTTCTGGACATATCGACGGGCGAGTTTCTCGCTGGAGAGGGCACACACGACTATGTGGACAAGCTACTGGGTAACTTCTCGCCAAAGGAAGTGCTCTACGACCGCGGCCGCAAACAGGATTTCGAACGATATTTCGGCAATCGCTTCTTCACCTTCGAGCTTGACGACTGGGTGTTCGCCGGACAGGGCGGACACCAGAAGCTGTTGCGCCATTTCGGCGTGAAGAACCTCAAAGGCTTCGGTGTGGACCATCTTGAGTCGGGCATCGTGGCTGCCGGCGCCATACTACAGTATCTGGAGATGACGCAGCACACGCAGATAGGCCATATCACGGCGCTCACCCGCATTGAGGAGGAGCGCTACGTGAGGCTCGACAAGTTCACCATACGCAGTCTCGAACTGCTCCAGCCTATGCAGGATGACGGCTCTTCGCTGCTTGATGTCATCGACCGTACGGTCTCGCCCATGGGCGGCCGCCTGTTGCGCCGCTGGATGGTATTTCCGCTGAAGGACGGGCGGCGCGTGACGGACAGGCTCAACGTGGTGGACTATTTCTTCCGCCATCCGGACTTCCGCTGCTGCGTTGACGAACAGCTACACCGCACGGGCGACCTCGAACGCATCATATCGAAGGTTGCCACGGGGCGCGTGTCGCCACGTGAGGTCGTCCAGCTGAAGACGGCGCTGCAAGCCGTGCGCCCCATCAAGGAGGCATGTCAGCAGGCCGACAACGAGGTGCTCCGCCGGATGGGCGAGCAGTTCAGTCTCTGCGAGTCGCTACGCGACAGGATTGAACGTGAGATAGAGCCGGATGCGCCGCAGATTGTCGGTCGCGGAGGCGTCATCCGGAACGGTGTCAGCAGCGAGCTGGACGAACTGCGTCACATCGCATACAGCGGTAAGGATTATCTCATGCGTATTCAGGAGCGGGAAACGGAGCAGACGGGGATTGCCAGTCTGAAGATTGGCTACAACAACGTCTTCGGCTACTACCTCGAAGTGCGCAACACATATAAGGACCGCGTGCCGCAGGACTGGGTGCGCAAGCAGACGCTCGCACAGGCCGAGCGCTACATCACGCAGGAACTGAAGGAATATGAGGAAAAGATTTTGGGTGCGGAGGACAAGATTCTGTCGCTCGAAGCGCGGCTGTTCAACGACCTGATAGGCTCCATGCAGGAATTCATTCCACAGATACAGATTGACGCCAGCCTGCTCGCGCAAATCGACTGTCTGCTGTCGTTCGCCAAAGCGGCCGAGGAACACGGCTATGTGAGGCCTGTCATCGACGACACCGACGTAATCGACATCCGTCAGGGACGTCACCCCGTCATCGAGACGCAACTGCCGCCAGGCGAGCCGTTCGTCCCCAACGATATCTATCTCGATAGCGAGAAACAGCAGATAATGATTATCACCGGTCCGAACATGGCCGGTAAGTCGGCCCTCCTGCGCCAGACGGCGCTCATCGTGCTGATGGCTCAGACGGGATGTTTCGTTCCGGCGGAGAGTGCCCGCATCGGTATGGTGGATAAGGTCTTCACCCGTGTCGGGGCGAGCGACAATATCTCGCTGGGCGAATCGACATTCATGGTCGAGATGACCGAGGCGGCCAACATCCTCAATAATGTCTCGCCGCGATCGCTCGTGCTCTTTGACGAGCTGGGCCGCGGAACGTCGACATACGACGGTATCAGCATAGCGTGGGCCATTGTCGAATATCTGCACGAGAACCGGCGGGCACAGGCGCGCACGCTCTTCGCCACCCACTACCACGAGCTGAACGAGATGGAGAAGAACTTCAAGCGCATACGCAACTACAATGTCAGTGTCAAGGAGGCTGGCGACAAGGTCATTTTTGTCCGTAAGCTGACCCGCGGCGGCTCGGAACATTCGTTCGGTATCCACGTCGCCGATATCGCCGGAATGCCGAAGAGCATCGTCAGCCGCGCCAACGTCATTCTCCGTCAGCTTGAGGCGGACAACGCTTCGGTTGGCTCCGAGGGCAAACCGGCCACTCCATCTGTCCATTCCGGCGGTCAGGACGGCATGCAGCTGTCGTTCTTCCAGCTTGACGACCCGGTGCTCGCCCAAATCCGCGACGAAATCATAGGGCTGGACATCAACAACCTTACGCCCGTTGAGGCGCTGAACAAGCTGAATGAAATAAAGAAGATATTAGGAAAGTAATATTTAGTTCAGAGGTAAGAGTTATGAGTGCAGAGGTATGATTACTTTTTAGTTTAGAGTTCAGAGTGCTGAGTGAAGAGGTGTGATTACTCTTTAGTTTAGAGTTCAGAGTGCAGAGTGCAGAGGTGTGATTACTCTTTAGTGTAGAGGTATGATTACTCTTTAGTTTCTCATCCAACAAAGAGTAATCACACCTCTGCACTCAGCACTCTGAACTCTAAACTAAAAAGTTATCTACTGTCCGGCAGGTTCTTTATTTAATTATGATTTTCTTCCCACCTTTTATATATATGCCCTTCGGCAGGGGGCGGTTGTCGATGCGCACTCCCTGAAGCGTATATACGGGAGCATTGGCCGGCGTTTCCGTGGCCTTGGGGGCAGCGATGGCTGACGGTGGCTGGGGCTTGTCGTATGTCACGACGGGGCATACGGCCATTGAAACGGCATCGTCGGTGTTCTCGAACCACTGGCTCGTGCCGAGCGGATTGCCCTGCTCGTCCTGATCCTCCACGAGCTGCCAGGTTGTTGTCCGGCCGCCCTCATCGCGTCGTACGCAGGCAATGGCGATGTCGTCAATGGCGTAGGGAGCCTCGTCTTGTATGGCGTTGGGGATACCCTCGATGACAACGAAGAAGTCGCTGTCGATTTCCGCCGGCTTGTTGAGGAAGAAGCGGGTGGCTACCCACGTTGACGGGTCAACCTTGATGTCGCCCGCCTTTATTGTGGCCGATGCCAGAACCTCACCGGGAGCACCGTCCTTGTCGGGTCGGCAGACACTTAGCGTGATTGGTGCGTCGGGCGAAATGGTTGTGCCGGAGAAGAAGAAAACGTCAACACTGTCAACCGTGGCGGCGGCCAAAGGTTTCTTGTAGTGTTCGGCAAAAGCCGTCAGGCCGAGCCAGTTGCTTCCGGCGTAGTTGCCGTACCATCCTAACTTTATCTGAACGAGGTCGCCGTTCTCCTCCGGAGCGATGTTCCATACATATTGCGCGCCGCCCGCCTGAATGGCATACTGCATGACGTCACGGTCCGTACCGGCCTCGTTTGATGCCGTCAGGGCCAGACTGTAGAGGCCCGCCTTGGCGTATGTGACCACAGGATTCTGCTCCGTGCTTGTCTCGGGCGTTCCGCCGACAAACTGCCATAGCCATTCCGTCGGCATTCCGGTGGACATGTCGCGGTATTGGACGGGCACATTCGTAGGAACGAACGTTGCGACGTAGGGCGAAAGGTAGCCATCCTCGGGCATGCCGATGACGGCGTTGGGCTGCTGGCGGCGCACGACGACATAGCCCTCGCGGACAGCCTCGTCGGTCGAAGTGTCGTCGCTGACGGTCAGCTTGACGGCAAATGTTCCGGAATGGTCATAGCGAACTACGGGTTCGCGCTCGGTCGACGTGGCCGGTGTGCCGCCTTCGAACTCCCATCTCCACGACTTGACGTTGCCTTCGGACTGGTCGGCAAACTGGACGGTCTCGCCCTGCCATATCTCCACCTGTGAGTCGGCTGTGGCGTCGAGTTGCATTACGCGGAAGCCGTCTATCAGCTCGCTTTCTCCGCCGTTGCCCTTATAGCGGAAGGAAAAGGTCACGCGTTTGCCCTCCACGCGTTTCAGGTCGAATGAAAACTTCTTCCATGTGGTCTCGTCGTATCCCTCGTTCTGTGCCCAGAGGAACTGGTTGAGCAGTTGGACGGTGTCGCCCGTGGCTACGTCAGTGGCATAGAACGTGTAGCTGCCCCAAAGAAGGAAGTTCGGGGAGAAGTAGTTGTAATACTCCACCACGCTTCCCGGACGGATGTCTATCTCCGGCGACGTGACCGTCTCGTCCTGTTGGCTATCGTCGTAGACTATGGCCAGGGAATTCTTGTTGGTAGGGTCAATGGTGTTGAACGTGATGTTGTAGCCAATTCCCGGCGCAATCTGCCACGTGTGATGGTTGTTTGTGGACTTGACGGTCCACGATGAAAACTCTTCCTCGCTGTCGAAGTTCTGCGTGTAGTAGGCGCTGTATGACTTTGCGGACGTGAATGCCGCTTTCAGTCCGTCGGCATAGACGCCGAGAACTGCTGCAGCGGAAATCAAAGTAAGTACAAGTCTCTTCATCTGATTGTTGTTTAAATGATTAAAAGAAAGGTCCATAGAGATTTTTCTAACCCATGGTGATTTTTTTAAAAAGGCCTGGCCGGTATGCCCTTATACCGGTCAGGCCTATATGTTTCGTTAAATAAAGTGGTTATTCCTCCGGCATCATGACCACTTCAACGCGGTTGCCGGCCTTCAGCATCTCAGCTATGAAGGCTGAAATGCTTTCCGGTGTCTGTGCCTGAACGGTCTGCTTGTAGTCCGTGTGAAGGTCAATGCCGTAGTCGCGGAAGTTCTTGATGATGCCGCTCCAATAGCCGTTGGTCTTCGTACGGTCGTCATAGCTCTTGAGCATATACTCCTTCACCTTTGCGAGCATGTCGGCATCGCAGCTCTTCGTCATCGCCGGAACCTCGTCGCGGAGTATTGTCAGAGCCGTGTCGCCCTTCTCGGGCTTCATCGGGCAGTAGGCCATCAGGCCGCAGTCAATCTTCTCGTCGCTGCGGTTGAGGCTTCCCTGAGCGCCCACGCTATAGGCTGCGCTGGCGTCCTCGCGTATCTTCTTCAGGTAGATCATGCTGAGAACCTGCCCTGCGATATCGGCCTTGATGCGGTTTTCAAGCGTATAGGGGATATCCTCGCTGGACCAAACCATGATTGCCATGGCCTTCGGGGTTTCCATCTTGCGCTTGAAGCTGTTGATGACGACACCCTTGGCGTCCGTGTCGACGCGCTTGCCCTTCGTCACTTTCTTCTGCGACGGCAGCGAAGCGATGTACTGCTCAAGCAGCGGACGGATTGTCGCTTCGTCGTAGTTACCGATGATTGTGAGCGTATAGGCGGCTGCGTTGGATGTCAGTTTGCGTGCAATCTCCAGTATGCGGTCGTAGCTGACGTTTTTCAGGTCGGCCGTTTCGATGGAGGCGAAGCGCGGATTGTGGCAGTTCATAGTCACGTTGACCGAGTCGTTGAATGCTCCTTCGGGCGAGAGAGCCTTGTTCTTGAGCGAAATCTCGTATGTCTTCATCAGATTGTCGAACGACTCCTGGTCCTTGTTGATGGCGGTGAAGTAGAGGTAGACAAGCTGCAGCATCGTTTCCACGTCCTTTGGAGTGGACGAGCCGCTGATTGTCTGGCGCGTCATGCCGAGCGACATGGATGCCGAAGCAATTTTTCCGGCCAGCGCTTTCTCCAGCTCTGTGTGGGAGAAGTTGCCCAGTCCGCTGGCTTCGATGACGTCGTCAAAGGCTTTCAGGTTTGCATAGTCAGCTTCGCCGTAGAGTGACGAGCCGCCGAAGCCTTCCATAGAGAGCAGCACCTGGTCTTTCTTAAAGTCCGTCTGCTTCAGGATTACCTTTACGCCGTTTGAGAGCATGAGCTCCTTATATCCGAACTTCTCGTTCGCCTTCTCGCTCTTGACGGTTCCTTTTTTGGGCATCGTGGTGATGAGCGGTTCGTCCTTGACGTTGTCCACATACGGTTCGAGCGTCTCGGCGCGCACTCCGGCTATGGCCTTCAGGAAACCCTCGCGTGTGGGATAGACAGCTCCGTCCTTCTCGATGTTGAAGTTGAGGATAACCATATTGGTGTCCGTAGGCGGCACGAGCATGGCCATAGTCTGATTGATTGCCTCGACGGGAATCACGGGGATGACTTCCTTCATCATTGCATAGTAGTCGTCAAGTGACGGGATGGGCTCCTTGGAGAGATAGTGTTCCTTATATTCGTCGCAGAACTGGCGGCTGTAGCGCTTGTCTTTGTTGCTGTATGTCTTGTCGAGGGCGCTGAGAGCGTCGGCCTTGGCGCGGTTATATTCCGTCGGGGTAAATCCGAAGCGGGCGGCACGCAGTGCCTCACGATATATAGCGGCCAGCGTGGCTTCGTCCATTCCGTCTTTCGGAAGTGCGTCAATTTCGAAGGCGTCCATCGTGCTGGCGAAGATATAGGAGCCGTCCTCTACCGCCGCATTGACGAAGGGGCTTTCCTGCTTCTGTGCATATTCGGCCAGACGGGCGTTGAGCATGCCGATGGCGGTGTTCTTAACATACTGTGACACGATATAGGGGATGGTGTTCTTGAGCGAGTCCGGCATGGTCTCATGCTTGATGATGAGGCTGATGACGTTGACGCGCTGCTCCTTGTCCTTTTCTATCACGACGATAGGTTCGGCGTTATCCGGCACGGGTTCCTTCACGACGGGGGCGGCGTCAGCCTGCAGCTTGATGTCGCTGAAGAGCCGTTTGATTTCGGCTTCGGTGTGTTCTACGTCGATGTCGCCGACAACGATGATGGCCTGATTGTCCGGGCGATACCATTTCTCATAGTAGTCGCGCAGGACCTGCGGCTTGAAGTTGTCGATGACGCTCATCAGTCCGATAGGCATTCGCAGTCCGTATTTGCTTCCGGGGTAGAGTATAGGCAGTGCGCGTTCGAACATACGCTGTGACGCGCTGCTGCGCATGCGCCATTCTTCGTGTATGACGCCGCGTTCCTTGTCTATCTCTGCCGGGTCGAGCACGAGTCCGTCGGCCCAGTCGTAGAGAATGAGCAGACAGGAGTCGAGTGCCGACTGGCGTGTGGTGGGCACGTTGGAGATGTTGTAGACCGTCTGGTCGATGCTGGTGTAGGCATTGAGGTCGCGTCCGAACTGCACGCCGATAGACTCGCAATAGCGTATGAGGTCGTTTCCTTGGAAATGTTTGGTGCCGTTGAAGCACATGTGTTCCAGGAAGTGGGCCAGTCCTCGTTGCTCCTCCTCTTCCTGAAGTGAACCTACCCGTTGTGCAATATAGAACTCAGCACGGTTTTCCGGCCAGTTGTTGTAGCGGATGTAGTAGGTCAGCCCGTTCGGCAGTGTTCCGATGCGCACGTCCTTGTCTGGCGTTACGGTCGGCATCGGCATCTGTGCCGTGGCCGCAATGGCGGTCAGAGTCATCAGTACCGATAAGAACAGATTCTTGAGTTTCATTTGTCTCTGAATTATTTTTAAATGGTTGAAAATCGTGTAAAGTTACACATTATTATTATATAAGGGCGATTATGTTATGAATTATTAATAATTAAGTTCAGGGAGTTCAGAGAGTGAAGAGTTCAGAGTGATGAGTGAAGAGGTGTGATTACCATGATAAACGTTTGGTAATGGGATAAATGGGATAAATAGGAGAAATAGGACAAATGTGATAAATGGTGTGATAACCGATGAAGAGAATGACGGCTCCCGTTGTAGTAACAAGAGTAATCATATCTCTTCCATCTATACTCTAAATCCAATGTAAAAGGAGATTTTATAGGTTCAGAGCTTTTAAAAATCATCCAAGGCTCAAAGCTTAATGGTAATCATACCTCTTCACTCATCACTCTGAACTCTGAACTTTCAGAACTCTTCATTTAATCATGTTTCTCGGGTGATGTTCCAATATCTCACGTCGGAGTGCCGTCATGTCCATGTGAGTATATATTTCCGTTGTTCCTATGTTTTCGTGGCCCAGCAGTTCCTGGATTGCTCTCAGGTCGGCGCCGCCTTCAAGCAGTGCTGTGGCGAAGGAGTGGCGTAGTGTGTGTGGACTGATGGTCTTTGTTATGCCGGCCTCTGCGGCCTGCCGTTTGATCATGATGAGAATCATCGTTCGTGTCAGATGTGCTCCGCGGCGGTTCAGGAAGACATAGCTTTCTTCGCCGGACTTGATGTTCATCCGGCACCGGTCGTCGAACCACAGCTTCAGATCTCTGACGGCACGGTTGGAAATGGGCACGAGCCGCTCCTTGCTGCCCTTTCCCATGATACGCACGTAGCCATCCTCCAGATAGAGGTCCTGGAGTTTCAGCGTGACCAGTTCCGTCACGCGCAGGCCGCAGGAGAAAAGCACTTCTATTATTGCACGGTTGCGATGGCCCTCCCAGCGTGTAAGGTCTACGGAATCCTCAAGTCTGTCCACCTCCTCTACGCTCAGCACCTCTGGTAGCTTCTCCGCCGTCTGGGGCGACTCGAGCAGTTCCGTTGGGTCGTCGTCGCGATAGCCGTCAGTGAGAAGATAGCGGAAAAACGAGCGCACACCGCTCAGTATGCGGCACTGAGACGATGGTCCGATGCCCACATCGTGGAGTTCGGCAGCGAAATTCTGGAGATTCTCCAGTTGTATTTCCGTTGCCGTGAGTCCTTCGCGTTCCATGAAGTCCAGCAGCCGGCGCAGGTCGCGGCGGTAGGCATCGAGAGTGTTGGCGGAGTAGTTGCGTTCCAGTTTGAGATAGCGCATATAGCCTGCCACCATATCATTTGAGCCGTTTTTTTTGTTCATGTCCGTTAATTTTGTTACTTTTGTCGTGCATACAGCACACTGGGTCAGCCCGTTGCGTGAATTAAGGATAATGCTGACGAGCGTAATGCAAGTTCACTTATGAAGTGCCGAGTGTTGCTTATCGTTTACAAAGATACGAAAAAACCATTGAATTATGATAAAGAAAATACTAATCATCAACGGTCCCAATCTCAATATGCTGGGCCGTCGCGAACCGGGCATCTACGGCAGCAGTTCCTTCGACGACTATCTGCCACAGTTACGCTCGCTGTTTCCCGACATTGAGGTAGACTACTATCAGAGCAACATTGAGGGTTGTCTCATCGACCGCATGCAGCAGGCGGGATTCGGCGGCGATGAAGGTGTCGACGGCATCGTGCTCAACGCTGGTGCCTACACCCACACGAGTGTTGCCCTGCAGGATTGTATCCGTTCGCTTCGGTGTCCTGTCATCGAGGTCCACATATCCAATGTCCACCGTCGGGAGGAGTTCCGCCACCGTTCCATGATAAGCTGTGCCTGCCTCGGCGTAATATGCGGCTTCGGGCTTGACAGCTATAGGTTGGCGGTAGAGGCAATAAAGGGGCAGTCCTGACCCACCGCGCCCCAAGAACCCACTTCCAGCCATCCCGAAGGTAGGGAGCTTGATTGGCGGAACACGCGATGAACAAGTGCATACAGTCATACGGTGGTTTCCTCTATGGTTGATATTAACACACTCAATGACATGAATGATTTAAAAAACAACAATTCAAATAAGACAAACAATACGCCTGATTCCAACCGGACTAACGGGCAGAATCACATCCAGACCCCTCCATTAGGAAGTGGTGGGGTGGGTTCCGGTTCTGTAGACTTGGACTCCTACGTCCTTTCCCACTCCGATTCCGAGGGTGACTATCTCTATCGCCTCGGGCGTGCGGCCAACGTCCATCTGCTCCACGGCCGCATGGCAAGCGGTCATCTACAAGGCCGTCTGCTCAGGATGCTCGTCCGTATGATACGCCCCCAGAACATACTGGAAGTGGGGACATTCACCGGCTACAGTGCCATCTGTATGGCCGAAGGCCTCGAACCCGGTGGGCGTGTCTACACCTTCGAAATCAACGACGAACAAGAAGACTTCACCCGTCCGTGGATAGAAAACTCCCACGTGGCCGACCGCATAGAGTTTATCATCGGAGACGCCAACCGTGAAGCTCCGCGTCTGGGCATAACATTCGATATGGCCTTTGTCGACGGTGACAAGCGTACATACGTTGAAACCTACGAAATGGTTCTCTCCCTTCTCCGCCCAGGCGGCTTCATCCTCGCCGACAACACCCTTTGGGACGGTCACATTGTCGATCCGGCATACGACCGCGACGCCCAGACCCGCGGCATCCGCCTCTTCAACGACCACGTCGCCGCCGATCCGCGCGTCGAACGCGTCATCCTCCCTCTTCGCGACGGCCTGACACTGATAAGAAAGAAATAGCCGTTTCATTCACCATCTCCCCACAAAAAAACGTGGCAAGTCTTTATGTGGGCAGATTTTTTTCTTTCTTTTCCTTTCCGATGTGTCATTACGCAGGCCATCACTCTTTTGGTGACAGCTTTCCCACTCGTAAACGTTTACGTTATAAAAGTGTGCCGCTGGATGACAATGGTGAAGATTTTAACGTAAATTTGTCGTCGTACAATCAAATAACTGTGACATGTAGTCAAAAAACCAAGGGACTGCGTACTAATCTAATTGAAATCAAGTCAGAATCAATCTAACAAGCATAAGAATATTTATTATGAAAAAAATCCCAATCCTATTGTCATGTATGTTCATGGCCTCGGCGGCATCATGGGCTGACACGGTACAGACTGTCGTAATTGACGGTACCGTTACTGACGGTTTTGTCAATACACTGGCCTTCGAGGGCGACAATGTCACCATGACATTTGCTGACGGCACAGTCCGGACAGCCGATATGTCGCTCGTTTCCATAGACCTGAGATATGATGACACGTCAGCTATTACCGACGTAACGCCCGTCGACAATGGTCTAAAGCGTGTCTACACCATCAGCGGACAGTATGTCGGGACGTTGACTGAAGGTCTCTCGCGTGGCCTCTATATTGTGGACGGAAAGAAAATAGTAATCTACTAATATTGAAAGGGACAAAGGAATGAAGAAGTTTACACATTATATATATAGTCTTCTCACGTCGCTGATGACGCTCTCGGCCGCCACGGCCACAGCCCAGACGTGGGACTTCACTTCCGTCAGCGCTACAGACAAAGCCAATCTGGCTGCCGACGCCGCTGCCTGGACACACGAATCGTCATCAAGCAACGACCGCTACAAGAACGTCGGAACATACAATGCCGAGCCTCTCACGGCCAACGGCACCGAACTGGAGTTCACCCGCGCACTGCTTTTCACCATCGGTGCTGCCGATGCCGTGCGTGTTGACATCAAGGGAAAGCGCATGGCCATGAACAAGGTGATGACCATAACGCTGAAGGACATGAAAGCCGGAGACAGGCTGACCATGAAGTGCAAGACGTCGAAGTCGGGAACGGCGCGCGGCGTCAACGTCACCAACCTCACGCCCGAGAGTGGTTCGTTCAACTCCACATCGGCTGACGATCAGACCAACGTGGCCACCGTCACGGCCGACGGCGACGTCACGCTGACCAATACGGGAGGACTCTATGTCTATTCCCTCAGTGTCACCGACTCCGAGGGCGGCGGCAGCGGACCTGTCACGGGCGGCGACGACCATTCTGTCGTGCTCAACACTGCGCGCAGCCAGGCCCAGCTGACGACAGCCGGAAACGTCATCAAATACTACAACACGGCCGACGTGGCCTCTATCGACATCGACCGTGCCGCCGGAACCGTTACGCCGCAGATGGGCGACTGGAAAGATGTCTTCACACGCTCGGTGAGCAACATCGCTTTCTCCAAGGCATCGCAGACCGGCTCCGGTTCGGAAATAGACAACGCCGGAGTGATTATCACCCGTGCCGACGGATGGAACGAATCTGTTTATGCCGAGTGGCAGCTCTACAGCGGAGCGACGTCATATAACGTCTATGTCAAGGGCGGACAGTATCAGGACTGGACCCGGGTTGACCGCGAACTCGTGCGCAACTACGGTTCCTACGGACGTGTTGACGTTGTCGGTCTCATGGCAGCCGGTGGCTATCAGTTGCGCGTCGTGCCCGTGATCGGTGGCGAGGAGGATGGATCGAAGGCCAGCACGGCATCTGGAATGGTTGTCAAGAACTATGACCGTTCGGGCTTTGCACACTTCAACAACAGCGGTGTGGGCGCCTACGAGGACGATGGAACGCTGAAGGCTACGGCCCGTGTAATATACGTTACGGCCAAGACGGCCAAGACGGTGACGCTCGATGTCATCACCAGTTCAAAGGGAACGACAACCGAGTTCACCGGTCTGCAGGCCATCATCAACGGCTATCAGAAGGGTTATGAAACACGCCCGCTGGACGTCCGTATCATTGGAACGATCCGCGACACGGACATGGACGCCTTCGGAAGCTCTGCCGAGGGTCTGCAGGTGAAGGGAAAGAATAACACGACGCCGATGAACATCACCATCGAGGGTATCGGTGAGGACGCCGCCATCTGGGGCTTCGGCATGCTTCTGCGCAATGCCGTGAGTGTGGAGCTGAGGAATTTCGGAGTGATGCTCTGCATGGACGACTGCATCTCGCTCGATACGGACAACAAATATTGCTGGCTCCACCACATCGACCTCTTCTATGGAAATACCGGCGGCGACGGCGATCAGGCTAAGGGCGACGGCTCGATAGATATCAAGAGCGACTCCCAGTATATCACTGTGGCCTACTGCCACTTCCTTGACTGCGGAAAGACCTCTCTCTGCGGTATGAAGAGCGAGTCCGGACCGAACTACATAGACTATCATCACAATTGGTTCGACCACAGTGACTCACGCCATCCGCGTGTCCGCACGATGACCGTCCATGTCTGGAACAACTACTACGACGGTTGTTCGAAATATGGAGTAGGTGCTACAATGGGTTCAAGCGTGTTCGTGGAGAGCAACTATTTCCGCGCTTCGAAGAATCCCATGCTCATCTCGAAGCAGGGAACGGACGCCAAGGGCGACGGCACTTTCTCGGGAGAGAATGGCGGTATGATCAAGAGCTATGGCAACGTATATGCCGAGAAGGGCACAAGCAGCAACTTCACGTCCGTCACGCAACATGAGAGCGCTACAGACTTCGACTGCTATGAGGCTGCTTCGCGTGACGAGCAGGTGCCTTCTTCATTCAAGGCGCTTGTCGGCGGAACGCCTTACGACAACTTCGACACCAACCCGAAGCTCATCTACGACTATACTGCCGTTGCCGCAGCCGACGTTCCTTCCGTCGTTACGGGCTACTGGGGAGCCGGCCGCCTGAACAAGGGCGACTTCCTCTGGACGTTCAACAACGCTACCGATGACGCCGATTATTCTGTCATAAGCGAGATGAAGAAGGCTCTCCAGAACTATGAGAGCAAGCTCGTGGGATTCTTTGAATGACGAGTCATGAATTTGAGTTGTCGGCCGCATGGCCGATGAAGAGCCATAAAATCAAAAATAGGCTGCGCGGAGAACTCCGCGCAGCCTATTTTTTATGATATTTTATCGGCCATGCTGACGTTCTGTGACTATCCGGCCATTTACCTGATTGAATTTCAACTCTTTGTATGGCTTGCCACCGGTGCCTAAATAAGTATGCCGACAACCGATATTTCGGATTCACCGGTGGCATCCCTACAGATGGATGTTGTTCCACATTGACGATTAATACGTTATGCAGGTCACGATTTCCGGATAGTTACTGCCGTCCACCTGCGGTTTCCGGAAGTATTGGGAATAAGCCTTGGTCCGTCCCATCATTGTTCCAAAAGGATTGATAATAAAAGAATAGGCTGCGCGGAGTTCTCCGTGCAGCCTATTCTTGATTTTATGGCTCTTCATCGGCCATGCGGCCGACAATTCATAATTCACAACTCATAATTTTTCACGCTCCTCTTTGCCGCGTTCCCATGCGTGCTTCTACGACATTGACAACGTAGTCGCCGAGCTTTTCACATTCGCTGACGATATCCATATACATCGTACCCATTTCATAGGTGTATTCGTGGTTGTTCACGTCGTTGATGTTCTGCGTGCGTAGCTGGTTGCGGTAGTTGTTGATTTCGTTCTCGATGTTGAACGAGCGGTTAGCGTCGAAGTTGTCTTTGCGGCCCGTCATGAGGACGTTCATATGCGTGAGCGAGTCGTCGGTGAGTTCCAGCATCTGATGGAGGTGCTCATACTGCTTTTCGGTGAAGTCGTCCTTGCCGGCCAGTTTGCGGTTGAGCGTACGTGCGATGTTGTAGCAGCTGTCTCCGATGCTCTCTATTTCCGAAATCTCGCGGAGCATGGCGCGTATCTTCGTCTTCGTGTCGTCGCTCAGGTGGGCGTCGCTGACGTTGTTGAGGTACTTGGCAATCTCTATTTCCATGTTGTCGCTGATGCCCTCATACTTCTCTATGCGCGAGTAGAGTTTGTTGAAAGCGTTTGTGTCGGTTGTGCCGAGCAGCTCGCGGACAAGTCTGAACATACGCTGTATGCGCTTTCCGAATGACTGTATTTCCTTCTGTGCTTCCAGTACTGAAAGTTCCGGAGTCTTCATGATGGTGTTGCCGCCGATGTAGCGCAGGCGGAACTCCTCTTCCTCGTCAGTCTTACGCGGTTTGATAGCCCAGCAGCAGAAACGCTCTATCTGCGGGATGAACCAGATGAGGATGGACGTGTTGGTCACGTTGAACATCGTGTGGAATGTTGCCAGAACGAACGACAGGCGGACGGCGTTGATGCTTGAAGCCATCGGGTCTACTCCGGCCAGCGAGCAGACAAAGTTGACGAAGGGGAAGAATATGGACAGCACCCACAGAACGCCGAACACGTTGAAGAACATGTGTGAAAGGGCGGCGCGGCGTGCCTGCGTGTTGCCGGTCATGGCGGCAAGGTTTGCCGTGATGGTTGTACCGATGTTCTCGCCCATGACGAGTGCTATGCCGGGATAGATTGACAGTACGCCGCTTGTGCAGAGCACCATCGTGATGGCCATCAGGGCTGCCGATGACTGGACACAGAAGGTCAGGATAGTGCCGATCACGAGGAAGGCGAGAATCGTTCCGAAGCTGTTGGGGTCGAACTGTGAGAAAAATTCAGCCAGTGCGGCGTTGTGGGCGAGGTCCATTTCCTTTCCTGTCATGTTGAGCGTTCCGAGGGCGAAGAACATGAATGACGCTCCGAAGAGGAAGTCTCCGATATACCTGTATTTCTTCATGTATATCAGAATGATACCGATGAGGAAGGCCGGCCAGACGAAATTGGTGATGTTGAAGGAGAAACCGGCGCTCATAATCCATGCCGAGAGTGTAGTGCCGATGTTTGCGCCCATTATGACTGAGATGGCTTGGGCCAAAGTTAGCAGTCCGGCGTTGACAAACGAGACTGTCATAACCGTCGTTGCGGCGGACGATTGTACCGACGCTGTGACAAACATTCCGGTGAGCATGCCCGTAAAGCGGTTGGTTGTCATTGCCCCGAGGACGTGACGCAGCTGTGAGCCGGCCATTTTCTGAAGAGCCTCACTCATGGCTTTCATACCGTAGATGAGTAGAGCGATGGCGCCAATCAGCTTGAAAATAATAATTATCGACATATTTTTTGTTTTATTAAAATGTCTGACATTGTCCAAATCATGGATTTTGAGTAATTTTACAGCAGTGAAATACTGACCACAAAATCTTACGAATATGGAAAAAGAGATACAAATCCGTTGCAAAAATAATAAAAAAACATTAAATATACGCATCGGCAGCACACTTTCTGAAATATTTCATCAATTAGATATTGACGTGGAGTATGGTCCGGTATGTGCCCGGGTGAACAACAAAGTGGAGGGAATGAATTATCGTGTCTACAATTCGAAGGAGATCGAGTATCTCGGTTTGCGTTCGTCGTCGGCTCTGAGAACCTATACCCGCACGCTTTTCATGGTTCTCTGCAAGGCGGTCAACGACCTCTATCCCGACGGCCGTGTCATGATAGACATACCGGTGTCGAACGGCTACTACTGTGACATGCGCATCGGACGACCCGTAACCGACGCCGACGCCGATGCCCTGCGCACACGTATGCAGGAACTGATAGCCGCCGGGCTGCCCATCCACCGCCACGAAACCACCACGGAGGAGGCCGTCCGCATGTTCAGCGAGGCGGGGGCTACGTCGAAGGTCAAACTGCTTGAGAGCACAGGCCATCTGTATACCATATATTATGACCTCGACGGCTACCGCGACTATTATTACGGTGCGTTGATGACAGACACTTCCGGTCTGACGCTGTTCGGTCTGGAGAAGTATTACGACGGTCTTCTTCTGCGTGCCCCGTCGGCCGAAGACCCGTCGCGGCTGGGCGAACTGATACGCCAGGACAAGATGTTCGATATCTTCCGTGAGCACCACCGCTGGCAGGACATACTCGGTCTGACTGCCATTGGCAGCCTCAACGAGGCCATCGACCGCGGATTGTCCACCGAGCTCATCAACGTTTCGGAGGCTCTTCAGGAGAAGAAGATTGTCCGAATCGCCGACGAGATTGCCTCACGACCCGACGTCAGGATGGTTCTTATTGCCGGCCCGTCGTCAAGCGGAAAGACAACTACGTGTAAGCGAATCTCCGTCCAGCTGTTGGCCAACGGCATCCGGCCCGTCGACATCTCGCTCGACGACTATTTCGTGGACCGGGAGAAGACACCGCGTGACGCCTCGGGCGACTACGATTATGAGAGTATCCACTCCCTCAACATCCCGTTGCTCAACGCCCAGCTCGCGGCTCTCTTTGCCGGTGAGGAGGTGGAGCTGCCGCGTTATAACTTCCAGACGGGGCTGAGCGAGAAAAGCGGACGCCGGTTGAGGCTGCGCGATGGCGAGGTGCTCGTCGTCGAGGGCATACACGCTCTCAATCCTGAACTGACGGCGCAGATTCCCGACAACCTGAAATACCGCGTCTATGCTTCTGCGCTGACAACCATCCTCATCGACGAGCATAACTATGTCCCCACGACGGACAACCGTCTGCTGCGCCGAATCATCCGCGACCACAAATATCGCGGTTGCAACGCCCGTGAGACGATACGCCGCTGGCCGTCGGTGCGGGCGGGTGAGAACCGCTGGATATTCCCCTATCAGGAGCAGGCGGACATGATGTTCAACACGGCGATGCTCTTCGAACTGGCTGTCATCAAGACGCAGGCTGAGCCGCTTCTGGAGCAGGTGCCGGAAAATTGTGAGGAATACAGCGAGGCTTACCGCCTTTTGAAGTTCCTTCGCTATATCCGTCCGATTCCATACGATCAGGTTCCGTCGACGTCGTTGCTGCGTGAGTTTCTTGGCGGAAGCTCGTTCAAGTATTTATGAAAATGGGGTTTTTCATAATATTAGAGTGGACACGTTTGACTGACGAACAAAAGGCTGGCGCATAATGATATGGTTATAATCGGTCTGATGAACCGGAAAAAAACGGTTCATCAGACCGATGGAGTTATATCGGAGTATGGCTGTATTGTGCCAAGAATCCTTCTCTTCCATGTAAAAATTGCTGTGTGAAAAACGGCGACAAAAAAGAAACTCGTTTTAGAACGGTTGAAATGTGCCGGAAGCACGGTCTGAATGCCTCGGTTCTGCCGTAAGGGCCTGCTTAGGTTGCCGCGGGGCCCTTACGGCATTGCAACGGGGCCGTTGTCGCATTGCGAAAGCGGCCCCGCCGCGACCCAGGCAGGCCTTTACGGCATGGAAAATCATGGTTTTGGGGCCCGAAAAAGCGGTTTTCCGGCGTTCAAAAACTGCACAGATTGTGAAATAACGGTATAACTGTTTTATAGACAATTGATTATGATTGCACGCGCGAGATTCCGTTATTTGCGTCCTCCGGTGAAATATTTTCAATAGAGGCTGCTCCTGAGGCCGTTTCGAGAGTGTTTTTGCCGTTTTTTGTCAATCGTTTTCTGCTTTTTGTTTTCTGCCGGCCGTTTTCCGTTAAAGGAGTATCCGTCAAATTCCCCCATTTACTTTTTTTCTCCTTTTTTCCTGAAGAAGAACGCTGGAATATTTGAATATCAAAGTTTTTGTTTACCTTTGCACCGGCAATGGTTCACTGCATAAGTGATTAAAAAGGGAATCGGGTGGAAATCCCGGACAGTCCCGCTGCTGTAAGTTGTCTTTCAGGCGACGGAGATAAAGCCACTGGTCAAACATCGGAAAGACCGGGAAGGCCTCCGCGCCGGACAACAAAGTCAGAAGACCTGCCTTGCCGAAACTCCATAGCGGCCCCGAGGGATGGGCCCGGAGTGAAATAAGAGTAACAATAAAGGACCAATAGGCCCCCGACAGCTCCCCCCACACAAAAAAAGGGAGAGCCGTGCGGCTTCAGATTTCTCTGCATACCTTCAAAAGCAGCAGGAGATTTCTGGGCTTCGGGCATCGGACGTGTTTGCCCCTTTATACATCACCCTTATACCGCAGCCCTTCACCCACGCGGGTTCCTTCCCTTTGGGGAGGTCAGAAGAGGAGGAGTCTTTTTTTTATAATAATATTATATGAAACAAAAACAGAAATTCAAAATCATGATGCTGTCAGTCGCGGCACTGTTCGCGTCTGTCTCCGTCACGGCGCAGGACACCGGCGGGCCCGTGCTGCAGCCGCAGTTCGGAAAACAGACGGTGACGGTTCCGGCGGACGGAGAACTGACATTCTACGACCCGAAGGGAACGGACCGGATGTCTGCGAGTTCGACAAACAATACTTTGTCAATGACGGTCTTCAAGCCGGCTGTCGAGGGCATGTCGGTTCAGGTGACGTTCGATTCGTTCGACGTACGGAACGACAACACCTCTTCAACGGTCAAAAACTATCCCGGCGAGGTGACTGTCTACAGCGGCGAACCAGACGCCGACAACACATTCTCGTGGCCGACGACGACCTACGGCGTCAAATCAACGACGCTGCTGCCCGAGGGTGACGTCATCGAGACCATGGACGGAACGTTCACTGACCATACCCTGTGGTCGACGTCCCCTGACGGCATACTCTCCGTAGGCATGCACTGGGTCTACGCCAAAGCCTGTGACGGCTGGACGGCGCGCGTCCGCTGCGTCCGTCTGGAGAACATGACAGTCACCGGTGCCGGCGCTTCCTACGACAATGTGGCCGTAGTGCCGTCTGTCAGGCAGTCGGTGGTGTTGGCCGGAGTCTATGTCGACGCCACGGGCGTTATGAATGCCGACCGGCTGACCCGCATCGCTTTCCGCCTTCCGGTCAACGAGGGCGTTGTAGACCCGCTGTCGCTCCGCCTCTATGAAGGCGAGGGAAGCAGCTGCAAGGCTCTCCGTCAGGTTTCTGCCACGGTCGAGGCTGACGGCGACGGCTATGTCTTCGTCCTTGACCGTCAGCTCACCAACGGCCGCAATGCCCTGACCATCGGCGGCGACCTTCTTGCGTCGGCTGCCGTGGGCGCTAAGGTGGCGGTTGGCGTAACCTCCGTGACGACGGCAGCCCATCCTGACGGTGTCGTTCCGTTTGCGGCCGCAGAAGCCACGACCGTGACCAATCCGGCACTTGCCATGATGAGCTCGGAGGCGCAGACAATCACAGTCGGCGACGTTCCGCTGGCTTTCTATGACGACGGCGGACCCGACGGACAGGTGACCGGAGGATTCTCCGGAACGGTGACGTTCCTGCCCGGAGCCGACGGGAAGAAGGTGCAGGTGGACTTCACGAAGGTCAGGCTCTTTGAAGGCTCGATATATTATCAGTATCTCAACGTCTACAACGGCACGGAGGCCCGCCCCGACCGGCTCATCCGCCGCGTCATGAGCGGAACGACGGCCATCATCCATTCCACTTCGCCGGACGGTGCGTTGACCGTAGAGTTGGCCAACAACGGCACGTCGTCGACCTCCGACGGCTTTGAGGCCGCTGTGAGTCTCTTCACCCCGCTGCCGATGGCCGCCGGAAATATTGATGTCTTGCAGGTGACTGACGGCACGGTATGTGCCGGTGACACCGGTCAGCCCATTCTCCGGATGAACATCCTCACCGAGGGAACGGAGCCTGTGCTGACCGCCGACCGTTTCTTCATGACCACGGCCGGGACATACGGAAACGTTACCCACGCCACATTATATTATACCGGCTATGACGCCAACCTCTCTACCGCAGTCAAGGTGGGCGAGACCGACGTGACGGCCGACGCCTTCGAGATTGTTGCCACAGAGCCTGTCCGGCTCTCCGAAGGCGACAACCGTTTCTGGCTGGCATATACCGTCAGCGATATGGCCGTCAACGGTCAGACCATTGACGTCGCTCTGACCTCCGTCGTGCTGGGCGGCGAAACCGTCAGCGTGGACAACGGAAGCCCGGAGGGCGTGCGTACGGTTGAGAACATCGTGCTCTCGCAGGCCGGTCAGGGAACGGTGACGAAGAGCGTCAACGGCAGTATCACGTTCCGCACAAAGACGAAGAACGAATATTCATCGGATTATGAGGCCGGAACGGACGACCGCATCAACATCTTCCAGCCCGTCCATGAGGGTATGGTATGCCAGATTGACTTCTCCAGTTTCGACCTCTATTATGCCTCCACATCCTACGGTTCAAAGTCGAAGTTCCGCGTATATAGCGGCAACGGTACCGATGGCGAACTTCTCTGGGAACTTACATCGGCCGACATGAAGTCCGTAGGACCGGGCCGCGTGTTGCGTTCTACGGCAGCCGACGGCGCCCTGACGGTGGTCTTCAGCCCGAACGAGAGCGCTTCTTACTACACGGCGAAGGGCTTCGAGGCCACGGTGAGCGAATATCTCCAGCAGCCGATGAAGGTCGAGAACATCGTCGTCTGCCAGTCGTCCACGGAAGTCATTCCCAGAGGAACCTCCGGCCATGACATTCTCGCGGTCAACGTATGCACCACCGGCGACCTAAGCCACTGCCGGCTGGAGGCCATGGATTTCGACCTGAAGGGGCTTCAGGCCAACATTGCCGCCGCCTCGCTCTACTATACCGGCCGAACGGCCACTGTTCCCGCAACCTCCGCCACTCCTGTGGCCGTTTCTGAGGTCAGAGGCGAAACATCCGGTCTGACACTCACTGCCATCTCTCCGGTGACGCTGGAGGAGGGCGACAACTGGTTCGTCCTTTGTGTCGACCCGTCGGCAGAGGCTCAGAGCGACGCTGTCATCGACGCCGCACTGCTCTCTGTGACCGCCGACGGACAGACAACGGCCGTGGAGAATGGCGACCCTGAGGGCGAACGCATAGTGAAGAACATCTATCTGATGAAGCCGGGAGCCAACGGCGAGGTTGTCATTCCGGCCGGAGGCCACATCGACTTCTATGACGACGGCGGTCAGAACGCTCCCTCGTCAAAGGACTTCGAGGGCGTTGTTACGTTTGTGCCGGGCGCCGAGGGTGAGGTCATAAAGCTCGACTTCACCGCCCTTTCGCTCAGCAATAAGGACACATTATATATATATAACGGTTCGGAGGTCGTTCCGGAGAATCTCGTTGCTACCTACCGCGGCTCCACAGCGTCGCCGGAATACCACGTTTCCGATGCTGCCGACGGTCGTATGACTGTGCGCTTTGTTTCGCGCAGCTCCTATTCGCAGCCTGATTTAGCCATCACGGTAAGCTCTTACCGCAAGAAGCCAATGACCGTCATCGACCTGAAGGCCACGGCCGTGGCGCCAGCCACGATGCTGCGCGGCCAAAGCGTCGTTCCCGTGGTACGTCTGGACGTGACCGCCGAGGGTGATTACGACCCGCTGCACATCAGCTCCATAGTCGTTGAGGCAGCTCGCGAGGCAGGCCTGAAGAACGTGCGTGTCTACGCAACCGACACCATCAGCAGCTTCTCCGACGCAAACCTCTATGGCGCCGAGACGCTGACGGAAGAAATAACAGGCGACAATGGTGCGTCTGTGGTCGGTAATGGCACTGTCACGGGCGACTATGAAATCAGCCGCAACGGCGTCTATAAGTTCTGGGTGACGGCTGATGTGGCGACCGATGCTGCCGACGGAGCTGTCCTTACGGCACGTGTGGCATCGCTGGCGACGGCCGCAGGCAACGTCATCGAGGGGCCCGACGATGCGGAAGCAACGGCTTCGGCAACGGTGAAGAGCGGTTTCCACGGAGTGCTGACCGTCGGTGCGGGCGCTGACTACGGCACTATCCAGGGCGCGGTCGACGCCATTGCCGACGGTATTGACGGTCCGGTGGTAATCCGAATAGCCCGCGGTATATACAACGAGCAGGTCTGCGTGCCCGAAATTGCGGGCGCGTCGGAGCAGAACACCATCACGATTGAGAGCGAGACGGGCTTTTGGGGTGACGTGAAGATATATCACGACCGCTACACGGAGCCGGCATATTCGGACGACAAGATGTTCCATGAATACGGAGTGTTCACTATCGCCGGAGCCGACTGGATAACTCTGCGCGGCGTTGAGCTGACGACAACCGACGTCAACTATCCCGGCGTGCTCCACATAAAGAACATGAGCCGACACGTGACGGTAGACAGCTGCTACATCCACGCCGAAACGACAACGTCATACAGCGACGATATCAACCTTATCTACACCTACGCCAAGAGCGAAGCCAACGCCAACAACGACTACCTGACCGTCCGCCGCTGTCTGCTGGAAGGCGGATACATCGGTGTCCGGCTCACTGGAACGAGCACGATGAATCTGCCGAAGCAGCGTGGAGGCGTCATCGAGAACTGTGTCCTGCGCAATCAGGGGGCAAAGGCCATCTATTCATATGACGAACTGGGCTCGCGCATAACAGGAAACACCATTGAGAACAACATTGCCGCCACGGCGTCGACCTACTACGGCATTGACATCAACGTCCGCGAGTCCTGGCCCGTGGGCACCGTCATCAGCGGCAACCGTTTCGCGCTGGCCTCGGAAAAGACCGTCAACGCTCTCTACGTGCGTCAGAACATCGGTAAGGAGGACGCCCCGATGATCATCACGAACAATGAACTGAACGTCAACAGCCGCAGCATGTCGACCTACGGAATGCAGATAGGTTCGCCGTCGTCACACGTCTGCATCGCCAACAACACGGTGCGCCTCACCGGCGAGGCTGCCGGCGCAGCCCTGTGGTTCAACGACGCCATGAATGAGGGCGTCACAGCGGTCAACAATATCCTTCAGAATGAGGCCGGGGGCTATGTCTACCGGTTCTACAAGGAGGGCAACGAGCAGACCGTCACGTTCAGCAACAACGTCCTGAGCACTTCGGGCAGTGTGTTGGCGTATAACAAGACGGACATCGCGACATTTGACGACTGGACCGCACTCACGGGTGAGAGCGACAGCCACGCTGAGACCGTGACGTTCCTGAGCGACGACATACTTGAACCCGCCGCCGAAGGCTCGCTCCTCAGCGCTCAGCCGCTGGCATACGTGACAACCGACATCTGCGGAACGCCGCGCGCCGGACAGCCCACAATAGGTGCATACGAATATAACGGTTCTACGGAGGCGCCCGCCGTGTCCGACGGCTATCCTGTGGCACGATATATGACGGATACGACCGCCGTGATTGGTGTGCGTTCCAATATGAACGGCCGTGCCTTCGTCATGGTGCGTCCGGAAGGTGAAGCCGCCCCTGAGGCAGCCGAAATCACGGCGAGCGGCATGGAAGTGACCATGCGTGCGGGCATCGAGGTTCAGGTGACGGTCAAGGATCTGCTGACAGGCGGACGCTATGTCCCATATACGGTGGTGCGGAGTCTGCGCGGTGCGGAGAGCGGTGTGAAGGCCGGCGAGGCTTTCGTCGCTTCCGGTGAGACAATAGTCGAAATTCCTAATGCCGCCGTCGTTGCCTCTGGTGATACCGTTGAGGCCGGTTCTGCGGCTGTCCTGCGGGCTACGGTGACGGCCGGTACGGCACCGTTCACCCTCGTATGGACCAACGGCCGTCGCGAGGAGATAGGCACGACAACGGCCGATGCCATCGACACGGAGGTCACTACGGAGTATGTTCCAACGGAATGTGACGACTATGTGGTGACAGTCACCGACGCCAACGGCAAGACTGCGGCCGACACATGCCGCGTTGTCGTGACGGGCGAGGCCGTCACGGCAACATTCGAAAACCTTTGGCTGGATGGCGAGAGTGCGTGGAACGGTCCTGACACGAAGGGCGAGACCATGACTGGAGTCTACGGCGACACTCAGCTGGCCGGCTCGTTCGTGAGCGGCTCATACAGTTTCAGCAACACCTACAGCCTTGACTGGAACTCGTGGAGCGGCTTCGCGTATTCAAACAAGACGTCAAGCGACTTCACAACGCTGGCTGACCAGTATAACGCCGCAACGGGCGGAGGCCGCAACGGCTCGGCAAACTTCGTCGTGGCATTCTCTGGAGGCGACGTCCGGGTGCTCAACAGAGCGGAGGGCGACTCGCTGCGCGGATGTTATGTGACAAGCAGTGCGTATGCCATGAACTCAATCCTTAACGGCGACTCCTACGCCCAGAAGTTCACGGAAGGCTCGTGGCTGAAGATTATCTTCACAGGCCATCGCACGGACGGCACTACGGCCGACATCGAATACTATCTTGCCGACTATCGTCCGGCAAAGGAGGCTGACCGCTACTGTCTCGACACGTGGCAGTGGGTTGACCTGCGGGCGCTCGGTGAGGTCACTTCCGTCAGCTTCACCATCGACGGAAGCGACAAGAGCTACGGCTACCTGAACACTCCGACCTACTTCTGCATGGACGATTTCAACGGCCATCGCATCATAGCTGAAGCACCGACGCAGAACATGACGGAATCCATCGACGTATCCTCACTCTTCTCTTTCGACGACACGGAGGCCACTGTGACATATGCTTTGGCCGACGAGCCGGTGACAGAGAATGATGCGGAGGTTATGCTGACGCCCGACGGACTTCTCACCGTCAGCGGCCAGTCACGTTCACTGACAATCGTTGTTAGCGCGACACAGCGCGGACGCATCAGCTATCTGCGTATTCCGGTTGACTTCACCAATGCTATAACCGACATCACTTCACATGTTCCGGCAAACAAGGAAGTCTACGACCTTAACGGACGGCGCATAGCCTCACCGCAGCGCGGCGTCAACATCGTGAGAACGAAGGATGGAAAGATGAAGAAAGTTGTGGTAAGATAATTCCGTAAGGACATAAACATCATCCGTAAGGACAAAAAAGCGGCCGCCCCGACACTCTGGTTAAGTGTAGGGGCGGCCTTTTTATATGCTTTTTCGGGATATTACGGCAGATGTTTTGACGGTCTTATACGGTTTGAGCCGGCATCATCCGGTCTCCGCATCTGCCGGTCAGAGGATTCCGGTTGTCTTATTTAACCTCCCAAGTGTCGTTGGTCATGAGCAGTTCCTCGAAGTTGTGGTACTTCTTTTGGGCGCTCACTTCCTCAATCTGAGCCGTTACGGCATCGTTGTATGTCGGTGCGTCGACGTCGCGGATGATACCGAGAGCCACGGGGAAGCCCTTTTCGGGGTCCATCATGGCCAGCTTGAGCTGGAGGGTGTTGTCCTCGCAGTGGGCGTCATGAACGAGGATGTCGTCCATCGTATAGCCGTCCTTGCCGATTTCGACGACCTTCAGGCCGAAGCCTTCCTGCATGAGACCGTATTCGTTGTTCTCACCGAAGACGAGCGGCTGGCCGTGCTTGACGTAGATGGCGTTCTTCTTGCGGCCGTCCTTCGTATATACGGAGTCGTAGCAACCGTTGTTGAAGATGACGCAGTTCTGGAGAATCTCGCACACGGAAGCTCCCTTGTGATTGTATGCCGCCTTGAGAACCTCCACCGTTGCGGGGGCGTCGGTAGCCACGGCGCGTGCGAAGAAGTGGCCGCGTGCGCCGAAACACAGCTCTGCCGGGCAGAACGGGTCTTCCACTGTGCCGTAGGGGCTGGACTTCGACACGAATCCGCGCGGGCTGGTGGGCGAATACTGTCCCTTTGTCAGTCCGTAGATACGGTTGTTGAGCAGAATCATATTGAGGTCAATGTTGCGGCGCATGGCGTGTATGAAGTGGTTTCCGCCGATGGCCAGTCCGTCGCCGTCGCCGCTGATCTGCCATACGGTGAGGTCGGGGTTGGCCACCTTTGCACCGGTTGCGATGGCGGCAGCACGTCCGTGGATGGTCTGCATGGCGTATGTATTCACATAATAGGGCAGACGGCTTGAGCATCCGATACCCGAGATTACCGCGATGTTGTGGGGAGCCACGCCCACCTCGGCCATTGCCTTGTGGAGCGAAGCGAGGAAGAAGTGGTCGCCGCAGCCTGGACACCAGCGGGGCTGGCCTTTCTTATATAAGGCCGGCCCCACCTCAGTCCCCCCGAGGGGGGATGAAGTGCCGGTAACGTTAGTTATGCTGTTTGTATTCATTATCAATTTGGTTTTATTGTTTTCTTATTTAATATTGTCTTTTATTGTTTTCAGGACGTGCCTGTCCAATCTCTAAGCACCTTTTTGGGTGATAGGAGATATAAGGATGAGTGGATAAATCAATTACCGTCATCCCCGGTCTTCTCTCACTGGGGGGATAAGAGGGAAGACATCGCTTCTTTGAGCTCGCTCACCACGAACGGCTGTCCCTTAACCTGATTGAATTTATGAGGCGCGAATCCGTCGACATTTGCGCGCAGCCATGCGGCCAGCTGGCCGAGGTTCTGCTCGGCAACGACGACTTTCTTATATTTCATGAGCACTTCGGCCGTGTTTTTGGGCAGCGGGTTGATGTACTTGAATTGAGCCAGCGCAACCTTCTTTCCTTCGGCGCGCAACTCTTCCATGGCCGAATAGAGATGGCCGTAGGTGCTGCCGAAGCCGACGATGAGCAGGTCGGCGTCGTCGCGGTCGCCGTCCACTTCGAGGTCCGGAACCGGTATGCGGGCAACCTTCTCGGCGCGCACACGGCACATCCTGTCGTGGTTCTCCGGGTCAGTGGATATGGCACCCGTGCGGCCGTCCTTCTCCAGACCGCCGAGAATGTGGGTGTAGCCCTCCTGACCGGGTACAGCCCAGTAGCGTGCGCCCGTCTCGGGGTCGCGCTCGTAGGGAGTGTACTGGCCCTTCTGAGCCTCCGTCACGCGGTGGGGACGTATCTCGGGCAGTTCGGCCATCGACGGCAGTTTCCATGCAGCCGAGCCGTTGGCTATGAAGGCGTCGGTTAGCAGGATGACCGGAGTCAGATGCTCGACGGCAATCTTGGCTGCCGAATAGACGGCGTCGAAACAGTCCGTCGGGCTTGTGGCGGCAATCACCGGCATGGGGCTTTCGCCGTTGCGGCCGTAGAGAGCCTGAAGCAGGTCGGTCTGTTCGCTCTTCGTGGGCAGACCTGTCGATGGACCGCCGCGCTGGACGTCGATGATGACCAGCGGCAGCTCGTCGATAACGGCCAGGTTGATGGCCTCAGACTTCAGGCAGATGCCCGGTCCGGAGGTCGACGTGGCTGCAAGGGCGCCGGCAAACGATGCTCCGATGGCGCTGGCGCAGCCCGAAATCTCATCTTCACACTGGACTGTCTTCACGCCGCAGGACTTGTGCTTGGCCAGTTCGTGAAGAATGTCCGTTGCCGGAGTGATGGGGTAGGAGCCGAGGAAAAGCTGCATGCCGGCCTTTTCGGCGGCGGCGATGAGGCCGTAGGCCGTGGCCTTGTTGCCGGTGATGTCCATATAGCGGCCGGCGATTTTCTCTTTCGACTCGATGCGGTATGTCGCAGGTACGCTGGCATGGACATTGTGACCGTAGTCATAGCCGGCCTGTACTACCTTTATATTGTTTTCGGCCACCTGCGGCTTCTTGGCGAACTTCTCGCGGAGGAAGTTGGCAACGAGCGAGAGGTCCCGGTTGAACAGCCAGCAGACGAGTCCGAGGGCAAACATGTTGCGGCACTTCAGGACCGACTTGTTGTCCATTCCTGATTCGGCCAGACAGTTCTTGACCATCGTCGTCAGGGGGCAGGCTACTACGCGGTCGGGGTCAATTCCCATTTCGCCAAGATAGTCGTCCGTCGCGAACTGGGCTTTCTCCAGGTCTTTCGGTCCGAAGCTGTCGGTGTCGATGATTATGGTGGCCTGTGGCTTTGCGAAGCGGTACTGGGTCTTGAGTGCGGCGGCGTTCATTGCCACGAGCACGTCACAAAGGTCGCCGGGCGTATAGACGCGGCCCGCGCCGATATGAACCTGAAATCCAGATACGCCGGTGAGCGAGCCTTGCGGGGCGCGGATGTCCGCCGGATAGTCCGGGAACGTTGATATTCCGTTGCCCACGGTGGCCGACACCGTGGAGAAGATGTTTCCGGCCAGCTGCATGCCGTCACCGGAGTCACCTGAGAAGCGGACCACAACCTGGTCGAGCTCTTTCACTTCCAATTTTTCTGCCATACTTTAGATATTGTTGTTGTTACTTGTAATTGTCCTGTTTTCGTTTCGGGGCGCAACCGCACCACCGTCCATGGCGCATTCCGGTCCGACGGCAGTTCGTATCGGACGCTGTGGTCCGATTCATGCGAGGCTGCCGTCTGGATATGGCGGACGGTTCTGTATTGCTTATTTTTTGCAAATTTCGGAAAGATTATTGATATGGCAAAATCTTTTTGAGACAAAAAACAAATAAGCAAGAAAGACTTATCGTAAATAAACTCGAAACTCTGACAGTGTATAAGGAAAAGGCCTGTATTTGTGTTATTGTGTAATCGCGGCATTGCGGGTAGCCCATTGGAACGGCATGAGTGTGTGCCGGCATCGGAATGTCTGTTTTTTTGTCTTGTGGCCTCTGTTTCGGAGAATTGCAAATGTTTAATTTGATAATCTTCAGTGACCCGATTTCATGTCAGGAAATACATATCCGCGATATTTTCCGCCTCAGTCTGCCGTCAAACCGGAATTTATCGCTATATTTGCATAATACTAATATAAACAGCATCAGAAAATGACACAACAAGAGAAAACACAGATAGAAGAACGCATCGTCGACGTGCTCAAGACTGTCTATGACCCCGAAATACCCGTCAACATCTACGACCTCGGTCTTATATATAAGGTGGACGTCCGTGACGACGGCGACGTTGATATCGACATGACCTTCACCGCACCGTCATGCCCCGCCGCCGATTTCATACTCGAAGATGTCCGTCAGAAAGTTGACAGTGTCGAAGGTGTCAGGAGTGCCAACGTCAACCTCGTCTTTGAACCCACTTGGGACCAGAGCATGATGACCGAGGAGGCGCGCGTCGAACTGGGGTTTGAATAGAGAAGCCCCTCCGACTCCCCCACCGGGGGATATTTGCGGGAAGTTTCCTCCTTAAAGGATGATACCGACCCTACATCAGCGTTATCCCTGTGACCGCGACATGCGTGATGACATAATCCGTAACTCATAAATTAATAATTTCAATCCCCTCATTTCCCTTGGCGGAGGCGCAGGTCTCTCCATCTTTGTGGGAGTCGGAGGGGGCTTCCTCAATCATGAAACCGATATATTTCCTTTCTGACGCCCACCTGGGTTCGCTCGCTATAGACCATTCGCGCATGCACGAGCGTCGTCTGGTCCGTTTCCTTGACAGCATCAAGCACAAGGCCGCCGCCGTCTATCTTCTTGGCGACATGTTTGACTTCTGGTATGAATACCGTTATGTCGTGCCACGCGGCTACACCCGTTTCCTCGGAAAGCTCTCCGAACTGACCGACATGGGCATAGAAGTCCACTTCTTCACCGGCAATCACGACATCTGGGCATACGGCTATCTGGAACAGGAATGTGGCGTCATAATCCATCGCCAGCCCCAGACAACCGAAATCTACGGACGCACCTTCTTCCTCGCCCACGGCGACGGACTGGGAGACCCCGACCGGAAGTTCCGCTTCCTGCGTTCCGTATTCCACAACCGTCTTTGCCAGCGACTCTTCTCGGCCATACACCCGCGCTGGGCCATGCAGTTCGGACTGGCATGGGCGCGCCACAGTAGGCTCAAACACGCAGAAAAGGAAGAACCCGCATATATGGGCGAGAACCGCGAACACCTCGTCCTCTACACTAAAGAATACGTTCGGAGCCACCCCGAAATAGACTTCTTCATCTACGGCCACCGTCACATCGAACTCGACCTCCAGCTCACCAAGCGCACCCGTATGATGATTCTCGGCGACTGGATCAGCCAGTTCACCTATGCCGTCTACGACGGAGAACACATCTTCCTCGGCGAATACGCCGAAGGAGAAAGTGTGATGTAAGAAATTGTTTCTTGATAAAATATGCAGATAAACGTTCGTTTGTCTGCATATTTTATATTATATTTGCACACACAAGTACACCTGTTTGGTGTTGATGATATGTACATAGGATAAAATTATTAAATAACTATATATTAAAAACAAGTATGCAAACAACAATCTACAAAAAGCAGATTGCTTTCATTCCATTGATGGCAGGTGCACTGGTGTTAGCTGGTTGTACTAACGGCGATTATGATTTCAACGAGGTTGACTCCACGTTAGGTATCGGTGGAAAAGAAATTGTTCTACCGGTCAGTTCGACGGATCTCATCTTGTTGGACGACGTGCTTGACATAGACGATACGGAATGTGTCAAGTTGGACGAAAACAAAAACTATGTCTTCTATCGTGAAGGCGGCGACGTGACCCCGGCACATCCGAATATCGACCGGATCACCATCAGCCAGAATGGCGAGCACGACAACCGCACCGTGCCGTTCGTACTATCGTCGACGGCCAAGGGCCGCGGTGTCAAGGCCGGAGCACCCGCGTCGGTGGCAGTGGCCGAGGGCGAGCTGAACCTTTTCGTATATGAGGGTGACAGGCCGGAAGAGGTTGTCGAACTCATGCAGGCCGAGTCAGAGTCGTCGTTCTCGCTCAACGTCTTCTTCTCTGACAATCTGAAGAACAACGTGGCGAAGCTTCAGAATCTTACGCTGATTTTCTCGAGCTATATGGTGTTTTCCGATCTCAAAGTGTCACAGGACTATCAGTTGGTGAACGGCTGCGAGATACATTTGGAAAACGTAAATCCGAAGCTCCCTCTCCGCATATCCGGAAATATCAACAAACTTGACTTCGTAAAGGGAAACAGTAACACGGAACAGGGCAAACTGGAGATTGTCGGCGACAGAATCAGACTCGACGGTCGGGTGAACGTGCGTGCGGAGATCAATACCGACGACATCACACCCGCTGGTTTGGCTTCGCTAAACTTGATGACGGTGAGAAGTGAGATGGCTCTTGACCACTTCGTTGTCACCGGTGCGACGGGACGTTTTGACCCGAAGATCGAATTGGACAATCTCGGTGACACCGAGGTCGGAGACGTCCCGACATTCCTCAAGGACGGTGACGTGGTTGTTGACCTCGCCAATCCGCAGATTCTCATAGACTTCTCCAACGACATGGATATCGAGGGCGACGTGAGCGGAGCCATCACGGCCTATAAGGACGGTAAGGTTATCACAAACGACGGTCGTCCCGCAATCATAAATATCGACGGCTTGCACATCAACCGCCATCCAGGAACATCCGCCGAGGAGGCTACCGTGACGCGGGTGTGCATCTGTCGCGACAAAAGTCTGCTGCTCAACGAGGGCGACTTTGATGTAGTCAAGGAAATAGCCAATCTGTCAGACCTCATCCGTACGATTCCGGATCGCGTGACATTCGACAATGTGACGGTGCAGGCAGATGCCACTAAGGATGGCCATTTCCTGTTGGGTCATGAATATTCGGTTGTCCCGAAATATACCATCAACGCTCCGTTGTCATTCGGCAATGATGCCCGCATCGTCTATACCGACACGCTGGACGATATGCGCGACGACCTGGAGGACTTCGACCTGACCGAAGGCTCATATATAAAGATGACGGCCAATGTTGAAAACCGTGTGCCGTTCGAACTGACCCTTTCGGCTGAGGCATTGGGAGTGGACGGCAAACCGCTGGGTAACAAAGTGACCGTGGATGTGGACCATACCATCGTGGCTTCTCAGAATAACGGGACTACGTCCGGATATACTCCGATTGTGATCACGATACGCCCCAACGAGGCTGGAGCGTTCAAGGAACTCGACGGACTCGCCATAAAGCTTGATGGCGACAAACCGGTTTCAGGAGTGACACTCAACGCGGAAAAACACTACATAAAGTTGGATGACATCCGGATAAAGGTGGTCGGATCTGTCATGGTCGAACTGTAATGCCGGACTGGCTGTAACGGGATTATACACATTTATTATATATATATAAGACGATAACAATGAGACTATCATATAAGAATATAATGGCATTTGCCATGACAGCGGTGAGCAGTGCGGCCATGGCGCAGACGCTCAACTCGGCATATTTCACGGACGACTATCAGTTCCGTCATTCCATGAACCCGGCTTTTTCCAACGACCACAACTATTTTTCGATACCGGTGATCGGCAACGTCAACGCCAAACTGCAGGGAAACTTCGGCTACGAGGACATCATCATGCCGAACCCGATGTATCCGATGGAAAGTGACAAACGCATGACCACGTTCATGAACCCCTATATTTCGGCCGGTCAGGCTCTCGACGGACTGAGCACGGGCAACAACCGCATTGTTGGTGACGTAGGCGTGACACTGCTCTCGGGAGGATTTAAAGCCTGGGGCGGATATAACACGGTGGAGGTAAGTTCAAAGACTTCGTTCGGCGTGTCGCTGCCGTATGGACTGTTTGAGTTCGCCAAGAACATAGGCAACAACAACTACAATATCGGTGACATCAACGTCAACGCCCAATCATACGTGGAGCTGGCTCTGGGCCATTCGCGTCAGATCAACGACAAGCTGCGTCTGGGTGCCAAGTTGAAATTTCTCTTCGGTGTGGCCCGTGCGGACGTGCAGATGAAGGACATGAAGGCCGAGTTTGCCTCGGAAGACAAGTGGATTGTCTCGGGGGAGGCCCAGGCCAACGTGTCGATGAAGGGATTTGCATACAAGCAGGAGACTGCCGACTATAAGGAAGAAGGTCGCGGACAGTATCAGCGCATCAACGATGTGGACATCGACGGAGCCGGACTCGGCGGCTTCGGTATGGCCGTTGACCTCGGCGGTATATATAAGATAAACGACGACTGGACGGTGAGCGCTTCGTTGTTAGACCTCGGTTTCATCAACTGGAGCAACGATATGCAGGCCGTCAACATCAGCGATCGGTTTGAGTTCGGCGGTTTCCACGATGTGGCTGTGACACACGACCGCGGCGGCGAGAAACTTGGCGACAAGTCCGACCGCTATGCCGACCAGCTGAAGGAGTTTGCCAATCTCCGTGACAACGGCGATCAGGGCAGTCGTACGACCGGTATCGGAATGACCATCAATCTGGCCGGCGAATATACATTGCCCGTATATCGTAAGATAAAGTTCGGCGCACTGAGCAGCACGCGCATCCGTGGTGCCTATACTTGGACGGAAGGACGCCTGAGCGCCAACTACACTCCGCTCAAGTGGCTTGACGGTGGCGTCAGCTTTGCCGTGAACAGCTTCTCCACGAGTATGGGTTGGGTCATCAACATCCATCCGAAGGGTTACAACTTCTTTATCGGTATGGACCACCTGCTCGGCAAGATGAGCAAGGAGGGTATCCCGCTCAGCTCAAACGCCAATGTCGCGCTCGGCATGAGTGTGTCGTGGTAATGATAGAAAGATAAAATTTTATTGGCGGCATGTCTTGTCATGGCGGCCAGATATAAACCGAAAGACCTGGACTCACTCGTTGAAGTCCAGGTCTCTTTGTATTATTTCCGATTATGACGCTTCTGCATGATGCAGCTACATGAACCGTGTAACAGATGCGTGGAAGTTTATTTTGATGAAAAGATGTCGTTTTTAGACATTGTCCCGACAGTTGGACCAATGCTGTGAAAAATGCTTTTGTTTGAAAGAAAAGCTATGGTTTTTATTCAATATCCTTGATTTAAATCAATTTAAGTTTAAAAAACTTCATTTTGATTTAAATTTCTTTCGAAAACATTTGGTTGTGACGTAGAAACTGCTTACCTTTGCATCCGCTTTCAGGGTTGAACCTCTGCCAAGCGCCAAAAGAAAGAGTTCTTTGAAAGATTGACAGACAGATACAAGTAGTAGTACAAGAAGCACGACGCATTATTTTAGTGTGTTGTGGGTAAAGTGAACGAACCGTCAATAAGACAGAAGGTTTTTGACTATGTACATTCGGAGCGTCCTGAACAGATAATATCCTTAAGACATTCATTAATTTGGGTGTTGGATAAAAGATACAGATTTTACAATGTAGAGTTTGATCCTGGCTCAGGATGAACGCTAGCTACAGGCTTAACACATGCAAGTCGAGGGGCAGCATTTATATCCGCTTGCGGTTATAAGATGGCGACCGGCGCACGGGTGAGTAACGCGTATCCAACCTACCCCATACTCGGGTCCAGCCCTCCGAAAGGAGGATTAATCCCCGATATTGTTCTTTGCGGGCATCTAATGAGAACCAAAGGTATTCCGGTATGGGATGGGGATGCGTCTGATTAGGAAGTAGGCGGGGTAACGGCCCACCTATCCATCGATCAGTAGGGGTTCTGAGAGGAAGGTCCCCCACACTGGAACTGAGACACGGTCCAGACTCCTACGGGAGGCAGCAGTGAGGAATATTGGTCAATGGTCGTAAGACTGAACCAGCCAAGTAGCGTGCAGGATGACGGCCCTATGGGTTGTAAACTGCTTTTATGCGGGGATAAAATGCGTCACGTGTGATGTTTTGTAGGTACCGCATGAATAAGGACCGGCTAATTCCGTGCCAGCAGCCGCGGTAATACGGAAGGTCCGGGCGTTATCCGGATTTATTGGGTTTAAAGGGAGCGTAGGCCGCATGTTAAGCGTGCCGTGAAATGCCGTGGCTCAACCATGGCACTGCGGCGCGAACTGGCTTGCTTGAGTGCGCGGAACGTATGCGGAATTCGTGGTGTAGCGGTGAAATGCTTAGATATCACGAAGAACTCCGATTGCGAAGGCAGCATACGGCAGCGCTACTGACGCTGAAGCTCGAAGGCGCGGGTATCGAACAGGATTAGATACCCTGGTAGTCCGCGCGGTAAACGATGGATGCCCGCTGTTGGCGATATAATGTCAGCGGCCAAGCGAAAGCGTTAAGCATCCCACCTGGGGAGTACGCCGGCAACGGTGAAACTCAAAGGAATTGACGGGGGCCCGCACAAGCGGAGGAACATGTGGTTTAATTCGATGATACGCGAGGAACCTTACCCGGGCTTGAACTGCAGCAGACGGATCCAGAGATGGTGACTCCCTTCGGGGCTGCTGTCGAGGTGCTGCATGGTTGTCGTCAGCTCGTGCCGTGAGGTGTCGGCTTAAGTGCCATAACGAGCGCAACCCCTGTTCTCAGTTGCCATCGGTTTCAGCCGGGCACTCTGTGAAGACTGCCTCCGTAAGGAGTGAGGAGGGTGGGGATGACGTCAAATCAGCACGGCCCTTACGTCCGGGGCTACACACGTGTTACAATGGGTGATACAGAGAGTCGGGGTCCGGCAACGTACCTCTAATCTATAAAGTCATCCTCAGTTCGGACTGGGGTCTGCAACCCGACCCCACGAAGCTGGATTCGCTAGTAATCGCGCATCAGCCATGGCGCGGTGAATACGTTCCC
>CAMVUM010000029.1 GCA_947170725.1 uncultured Prevotella sp. | reverse complement strand
TACAACAAACTGGAAGAATATGGATTGAAGTATAAATTTCAGCAACCATAGCCGGAATTAGCTAAAATGGAGGTAACGATTAAACCATATATTCATCGAAGATAAAAAAACGTCCTGTGATAAAAAATCATGGGACGTTTTGATGTATTACCGATCTTTATTGCTAAATTTGTACTAACCAAAAGCGTTACTTGAAAAAAGCAAATATGAGAAATGCGATGAAGTCAGCAAGTTGGTAAATCGTAACCCTTTAGAGCGCAAAATCAAAGCAAGTTATTATATATCAGAATGTAACTTAATGCGAAAATCTTTTTTTTTGGGGGGGTAGAACAATACTTTGAATGTACTTCTGTTCATACTCTACTTTTTGTTTGCAAAATTAAACCATGTAGAGCTGGAAGATGGTAGGCGAATCACAGCATATCGGCGCATTTACACCCGCATCTCATTTTTTTGAGCAGGTCCCGCTGACATTTCCAAAAGAATCCTTAAATTGGCATCCAATGGCGTATGGATCAGCGGATATGCCAGTGTCCTCAGCAAGCTGTTCTTTTGTGAAAAAGAGTAACGGGATAGTAACGTAACTCTTGCTTCAAACGGCTTTTTTGCGGCATTCAGTGGTTTTGGCAAAGTCCTCGTCAGAATCGCTAAAACGCTTTATCTCAACGTTCATTCACTATTTTTCTCCTATTCTCGTTTTTTTTGTCGTATCTTTGGCTCAGAAAGTACTGGATTTATTGGACTACTCAGACGAGAATGATATTATTGATTACAATGGCGATGTGAACGCTCAACTTTATAAATTGTTTGGTATTGATGATAGGAATCAACAGCATATACAAGATGCTCTTGGCTCAAAAGAATGACAAGCGATTGTGTGATAGTTGGATTGAAAAAGTAAAGCCTAGACGATTCACATCGTCTAGGCACATCCTAAATAAATCTAAATAATTACTTTCTGCGTTTTATTGGCCCTACTTTGACCTTTTCGACCACAGTTGTGCTCGGGTGCTTTTGCGCGTATTCGATAGATACAAATTTACCAGTTTCTGCACTTCTGCCTTTTTCTACAGTTTTTGCCATATTCTGAATTTTGAAGTTAATACTATGCGGTGACCTACCGTTTCCGCTACGGTACACTTAGGTGTTGTATGCCATTCTTTGTTCATTTCATCAAGTTTTTACCTTGTATGTGCCTCAGGACAACAAAAGAAACATCCGTCAACATTACTGTAGTGTTTCTTTGCCTCTCTTACAGCCTCCTTACCATTTGCGAAATATCCCAAAAAGATTCGATTTTCTACTGATGGCAAATACCTGCAACTTGATGCATGGACTTCATGTTCACCCGTAGGTTGGGCAATTTTGTTTACATAGTAAAAATCACTCATAATAAAGAAAGTCAACTCTCTGGTCCGTTAGCCAGGGTCTTAATTTCGAATTGACGCCACAAAGATATGAACTTTTCTTCTTTTAAACAAACATAAATGTGAAAAAATCACATTTTGAATTTGAGTTACACGGAATAAAACCGTAAAAGTCTTGCTGTATTGAGAAAATTTCTCTATATTTGCAAAGGATTTTATTACACAACTAATAAGATAATGTATGCTACAGCAATTTATAGTTGAGAATTTCCTCTCTTTTAAAAACAGGGAAATCTTCTCTCTTCAACCTAGTAAAGGCACGTTAAAAAAAGAACATAAAACAGAGTCCATTAAAGGACAGTGGGTGTTAAAATCAGCTGCAATGTTTGGAGCGAACGCAGGCGGAAAGAGTAACTTCGTCAAAGCCATTGAGCTAGGGAAAAAACTTGTTTTAAGAGGAACAAGGACAGATGACTTAATAGATTTCTATCCCTTTCGGTTAAGTTCTGAGAATAAGAAAAAGGATACGACTATTATTTATCACATACTCTGTGATAATAAAAAATATGAATATGGTTTTAGCTACAACGCAGAACAAATAAGTTCTGAATGGCTTAAACAAATAAATAGAAGCAACGATTGTATTATTTTTCAAAGAGAAACAGAAAAATCAGAATTTGATATTTCATACCTACTTAAACTCAATCCAAAAGAAGAAGAATCACAGTTCTTGTCTTTTCTAGCAAAAGCAACGCCACAAAGACAATTATTTCTTCATGAAGTTATGAGTCGTAATATTCATGAGAATGTGTCAAATATTAAAGATTTGGACTCTGTTATTAATTGGTTTGTAAATTCTCTAAAAATAATATTCCCAGACACACCGTATAAACAGGGCGTACTACTTAAAGCGGCTGATGACAACGAATTAAAACGTGGCTTTGGAGCACTTTTAAGATACTTCAATACAGGCGTAGATGGAGTAAAATTAATCGAAGTACAATTTGAAAAACTTGGAATTCCACAAGACTTGCAACGTGCAATTAAAACAGATTTATCAAAATCCAATACTGACGAAGCGTTTGGAACCCTACGCTTTGATGATAATTTGTATTTAATCAACCTAATTGATGGTGAGATAAAGGCTAAAAAATTGATGACAGTTCATAAAAAGATAGATGATACAGATGTGGAACTTTTCTCTCTAGGCGATGAGAGCGATGGTACAAAACGTTTATTTGATTACATTCCACTTATTTTAGATTTGATTCAAGGTGGAAAAGTCTTTGTTGTTGATGAAATGGAACGTAGTCTACATCCTGCACTTATTCAACAAATAATTACTTTGTTTTACAAGTATTCAAAAGATGTTTCTAGTCAGTTGATTTTTACCACGCATGAGAGCTCTTTAATGAATCAGAAAGTGTTCAGAAAAGACGAAATTTGGTTGATGAGGAAAAGTAGTAATGGAATTAGTTCATTTGGAAGAATGGATAATTTATACAATGTACGCTTTGATAAAATGTTACAAAATAGTTATCTTAATGGAGAATATGGAGCAACACCTATATTTGAAACCGAAGAAGAAATAAGCAAATTATTTTCAACTTTCAAGTAACCAGTAAACATAATGGCTAGCTTTATTTCTAAGTTTTTATTAACTACCACTGTGACTACTCCAACTTTTTTGTCACTTGGTTTAATAGGAGTAATAAAGGATAGTGAGAACTATTTTCTAGTGTGGAATGATATGCTAACAAACGCTAAGATACCTACTAGTTTTGAATGGTATAGCATAAATATCAGCTTTGTATTTATGCTAATATGCTTTATCGGCATTAAAATATTTCTATGCCAAAAGGAAAAGAAACGCAAAGAAGGAAAAACGATAAAAGTACAATCTTATTCAAATCTATCTCAGAATAGTGCTGATCAGGTAATGTCATCTATAATCCCTTGGTTGACGATATTTGCCGACAGCCTTGATTTTATGGTGTTATTTGTATGTGTAATACTTCAATGTTGTTTTATCGCAGTTGCAAGTTACAATAACACTAACTATAATTTACTTTGTTCAATATGGGGATACCGTTATTATGAAGTATATACCGAAGAAAACACCTATATTCTCATTTCTAAAAGATGTATTAGGAATAAGAATCAAATTAAAAAGTTTGTTGAGGTGACCGATTATATGGGTTTAATAATTAATGAAAAGTAATATGAGCCAATTCTACGCATTGATGCACGACTATACGGTAAAGTATATTCCTCTCAAGGAAGATATTACAACTGAAATTAAAAACATATTCATAAAAGGAGGAGCAATATTAAAGCCTGAAGGTATAGAAGAGGATATATTTGACGGTGATATCATAAGTCGGCGTGGAGAAAATATCACGTATGTCAATTATGAATTACCGGAAGATTTTGCTCGCATCCCAGACAACCAAGCTGATATACCCGAATATAATATTGATGAAGATACACCCAGAAGTATCTTTTATTATGATGAGGGAAAGTTTTACTTTCAAGTTTTTAATAAAAAGAACGTGCTACAACGTAAAATGGTCCTACATTATGAGCATGGAAACATTTTTGCTAAAATGAATACTTCTGCCTTTATCGTAGAAGATAAAATTCATGCAATATATGAAAATGGAAAATTGTACTTTCAAAGTTATACAATAGCAAATCAAATATTTTCGCTAATAGATTTCGTTACAGAAGCCACAAATACAGAAATTGAATTATTTGGTGAAATAAAAGGTATAGATGTAAGTGCAGAGAACATAAAACATATTGCAAACATAAAAACTCGTCGACTCATAAAATTATTATCTAGCACAAACAACATTGCTACTTTTATGCGAAAGGCATCTCGAACGAAAACAAGTCTTTTAAAGAAATATGGAATCAATGCACAAATTAATGGGAACCATGAGTTAGTGTTACCGACCAATAATGTTGTTGAGCTAAATCGTACTTTAGAATTTCTTAATGAAGATATATTTAGAGGTGTTATCACTGATAGCCTTTATCATTCAAATTCCAAGAAAAAAGACAATCACTAATCATGAAGGAGAAAAACAAAATAATACTCTATCAAGACGATAATGAGATAACACGTGTGTCTGTTCGCTTTTCCGATGAAGATTTGTGGCTGACACAGAATCAGTTGGCGGAGATATATTGTACTACACAACAGAATATCAGCCAACATGTAGATAACATATATAAAGACGGAGAATTATTCACAGAAGCAACTAACAAGAAATTCTTGTTAGTTCGTCAGGAAGGCAATCGTCAGGTGAGACGTAACATTGACCATTACAATCTTGACATGGTTATCGCCTTGGGCTATCGTGTGCAATCTCAGGTTGCAACCCGTTTTCGCCGTTGGGCGACTCAACGGCTTCATGAATATATCCAAAAGGGATTTGCTATGGATGATGAGCGGTTGAAACAAGGGGGTAATCGTTACTTCCGTGAGTTGCTGCAACGTATCAGGGATATTCGTAGTAGTGAACGTAACTTCTATCAACAAGTTACGGACATATATGCCACAGCCACGGACTATGACCCACGGGACGAGATGACAAAGATGTTTTTTGCTACCGTGCAAAACAAGCTCCATTATGCCGTTCACGAAAATACGGCAGCGGAAGTTATCTACAATCGTGTGGATAATGAGAAGCCGTTTGTGGGTATGACGAACTTCAAAGGCAACTATGTGACCAAGGACGATGTGAAGATTGCTAAGAACTATTTGTCAGAAATAGAACTCCAGCGTTTGAATCTGCTTGTTTCCGGTTTCTTGGACTTTGCCGAATTCCAGGCATTGGAAATGAATCCCATGACCATGAAAGATTGGATAGAGGCACTGGATAATCAGATTATTGCCCACAAACGAAAGGTTTTGATCGGTAAGGGACGTATTTCACATAAACAGGCGATTGAAAAGGCAGAAAAGGAATTCGCCATCTATCGCAAACGCGAAATGGATTTGCTTGAAAGTGATTTTGATAAAGAAATCAAAAGATTAAAGGACAAGAATAATAATAATCCAAACTAATTCACTACCTTTGCATTTGAAGTCAGCGTTCTTTGGGTTTAACAAGGCAGAATACAGAACTTCGCTCGTTTCTAAATCGTTACCTATCAAGAAGCCGATCTTTGCAACCCATTCAAATTCAACGATAAAGACCATGTACAATGTCTTAAACAATGGAAGGTGATGTGTTTGGATATTCCGGCTGCTTCAACCCACTTTTTGACGGGGCGATTTATCCATGAAGGGTCAGGAAGGCCAGCAAAAACAAGTAGTTCTCCTTCCTTCTGCCCTCCACAAAGACTATATGCTTGCTCTGAAATAGGCATATATTCAACTCCCTTTGTCTTTTGTTGAGTAAAATTCAACCTATAACCTCCATTGAACATTTCCACTTCTGACCACTTCAACTTTTGGATGTCGCAATGCCGGATTCCTGTTAAAGCAGAGAACAAGGCAGCACGTTTCAGTAATGGGTCGCAAGGTGTTTGAGCCAGTCGGTTCAATTCTTTTACGGTCAGGTATTCTCTTCGGCTCTCTCTTTCCTGAATACCTTTGACTTTCGCGGAAATGTCAATGGTCAGATAACCGTCTATAAATGCTTGCTTCAATCCGGCTTTAAAGATTGAGAAATAGGTTGCTGCTGTATTTTGAGAAATCGTACCTCTCTTAGTACCACCTTGCGGTGCGTTCATTATGAATTGACGGAACGATTCTACCAGCTTTAAGTCTATTTGCGAAAAGAGGATGGTATCGCCTTTTGCAAATATCTTTAACAACTCATGTACTCGCCTCCAATTGACAATGATAGAATCGGAACTATGGGCATGTCTTGTTCGCTGCACATGGTCGAAGTATTCAATGAAATTACTTCTGGAGCGTTCTAACTGCTCTGCCTGTTCAGCATCGGTATCAGCATAAAGAGCCGCATTATCATATTCCTTTTGCCGTAGGCTTCTGACTTTATCGGCATAGATACATGATTCTTGATCCAAATGAGACTTACATTGTATAATACCATTCAGATCTCGCTTTGGCTTATAAGTGGTTTTACCATCGGCATTAGTCCGTGCATTACGTGACTTATCCCAAATAGGAGTGGTAATGGTACGATTGAGATATTCACGCACTCTTTGCGGAGTATCTTTACCGGATTGGAATACAGGATAAGATTCCACATAAAGATACCATTCATCACGATATTCAGACTTGCGGAGCTTTACCGACACTCTTGTATTGACTAATGCTTTTTTCATCGCTTCACACCTTTATATAAGTTATCGATTTCTTTCTTGGGGACATACACAAAATTTCCTATCTGCCGAGTTGGGATAGAGTATTTGCGTATATGGAGATAAACGGTACTTTCATTCACAAGAAATTTTTCTGTGATTTCTCCAATGGTATAACAGTCTTTTGGCTCCAGACTATACAGTTTGACGATAGGCTTTGGCTTTGTAAGAGCTTTCTTTCGGAGCGGATAGAGCTTCATCAGTTCTTCTTTTGATAATAATGTTTGCCTTTCTCCGGCATTCACACTTGGAATTGTTCCCTTACGAATCAAGCGGTAAAGAGTTTCTTTGCTTATGCCAAACAAAGCGTATGCTTCAGGAACAGTGATGTACTCTTTGGACTTTGGTATTTTCTTGACCACATCGTCCAACCTTTGCAATCTCAATTCTTCATCCTTGCGACGTTTCCATGCAATCTTAGAACATTTGGGAGAACAATACCACGATTCTATGGTTTTTGCCATAAAAGTCTCTCCACAAACCTTGCACTGCCGTGTTATTTCAAATTTTGCTGCTGGCATAATCTATTTTTTGCTTATATTCTTCATTCTCAATACCGTCATTTTTATAAGCGTCACATTATCTACTTTTAAGTGTCGGTACAATTATGGTACAAATATACAATAAAATTCCGAATAATAAGCAAAGTCAAAGAAAAGTACATAAAAAGAAATAGGGCATAACTCATTGAGTTACACCCTACATTCTTATTTATTGTTATCGTTGTTTACCGATACTTACTTCACTTCCTCAAAGTCAGCATCCTGCACTTCGTCGGTGTTGTTCTGCTGGCCTCCGGCTTGCTGTCCGTTGAAGCCTTGGTCGGCACCAGGCTGAGCGCCTTGAGCGCCTGCACCCTGATACATCTGAGCACTTGCGGCCTGCATAACCTGGTTGAGGTTGTTGATGGCAGAGTCGATGGCGGCTACGTCACCGTTCTTGTGGGCATCTTTCAGAGTCTGGAGAGCGGTTTCGATGGCCGGCTTCTGGTCTGCGGGAATCTTGTCACCGTTGTCTTTCAAGAAGTTCTCGGTCGTGAAGATCATTGAGTCAGCCTGATTTAGCTTGTCAATGCGCTCACGCTCTTTCTTGTCGTTCTCGGCGTTCTGCTCGGCTTCGGCCTTCATGCGGTCGATTTCCTCCTGACTCAGACCGGAAGAAGCCTCGATACGAATAGCCTGCTCCTTGCCTGTTGCCTTGTCCTTGGCAGACACTTTGAGGATTCCGTTGGCGTCGATGTCGAATGTTACTTCAATTTGAGGAACGCCGCGGCGTGCTGGAGCAATGCCGGTGAGGTTGAACTGACCGATGCTCTTGTTCTGAGCAGCCATGGGGCGCTCACCCTGCAGCACGTGGATTGTAACCTCTGTCTGGTTGTCGGTTGCAGTAGAGAAAACCTCGCTCTTCTTACAGGGGATAGTGGTGTTGCTCTCAATGAGTTTCGTCATCACACCGCCCATAGTCTCAATACCCAATGTCAGAGGAGTAACGTCAAGCAGCACGATGTCGCCGACGCCGCCTTCCTTGTTGAGGATAGCTCCCTGAATTGATGCACCGACAGCTACAACTTCGTCGGGATTTACACCCTTTGAAGGTTCCTTGCCGAAATAGTTCTTTACCAAAGTCTGGACAGCAGGGATACGGCTTGAGCCACCTACGAGGATTACCTCGTCGATATCGGATGTTGACAATTTGGCATCGCGCATTGCGTTCTGACAGGGGATGAGACAGTTCTGAATCAGTTCGTGAGCCAGCTGCTCAAACTTTGCACGTGTCAGAGTCTTCACAAGATGCTTGGGCACACCGCCAACGGGCATGATGTAGGGCAGGTTGATTTCCGTAGACGTAGAGCTTGACAGTTCAATCTTTGCCTTTTCGGCAGCTTCTTTCAGACGCTGCATGGCCATAGGATCCTGAGTGAGGTCAGCTCCTTCGTCGTTCTTGAATTCCTGAACGAGCCAGTCGATGATAACCTGGTCGAAGTCGTCACCGCCGAGGTGTGTGTCACCATTTGTTGAGAGAACTTCAAACACACCGCCGCCGAACTCAAGGATTGATATATCGAATGTACCTCCACCAAGGTCGAATACGGCAATCTTCATATCCTTGTTGGCCTTGTCAACACCATAGGCCAAAGCGGCAGCTGTAGGCTCATTTACGATACGGCGCACATTGAGACCCGCAATCTGTCCTGCTTCTTTTGTTGCCTGTCGCTGAGAGTCAGAGAAGTATGCCGGCACGGTGATGACGGCATCCGTTACTTCCTGTCCGAGATAGTCCTCGGCTGTCTTCTTCATCTTCTGAAGGACCATAGCCGAAATCTCCTGCGGAGTATATTTGCGTCCGTCGATGTCCACACGAGGGTAGCCTCCTTCGTTTACAACGTTGAACGGCACGCGTCCAATTTCTTTCTCTGTCTGTGCCCATGTCTCACCCATGAAGCGCTTTATACTATAAACAGTCTTCATCGGATTTGTGATGGCCTGACGCTTAGCGGGGTCTCCCACCTTGCGCTCGCCGCCGTCAACGAATCCCACCACTGAAGGAGTTGTGCGCTTACCTTCGCTGTTTGCTATAACTACCGGCTCATTGCCTTCAAATACGGCAACACATGAGTTAGTTGTTCCTAAGTCGATACCAATGATCTTTCCCATAATCTTATTTTTTTATTGTTTCTATTCTTCTTTTATTATTTGCGGATTAGCTGTTTGCTATCCGCCGATATTATAGCAAAGCGTATGCCAGAATTTTTTTTTGCTCTGACATTGTCTGTTTATTGCGTCATTTTGTCATGTTGCGATTTTTTTTTAGTATCTTTGCCACATATAAGTTTCATTCAGCAGTTGAACTACTGTATTGTGCTTGTTTGCATTATCTTATGTGACATAAAATGAAGTCTACTTAATATCTAAATAAATGAAAAGAGTCTTGTTATTGGCAAGTGTGTCTGTTGCGATGCTTGCAGCATCCGCGCAAAATTCCTATATCGTTAAGACCAAGGGAGCCAAAAAGGTCTCCGTGGCTCAGAACGGGATGGGTAGTGGCAGCGAAGCGGAAGAAGAGAAAGCCCACGATTTTGTGAGTGATAATTTCAAATTCCGAAGTCTCTGCGATTGGCGTGAAGGTATGCGTTTTATGGTTCTTCCAGAGAAATATGACCTCGTGGTCAATACCTTCTGCGATGCAGCCACGGGCAAAGAAGTCAGCAGCGGCCGTCTGCGTTATAAGATTATGGTATATAAGGGACATGATGAGGCTCCGGACGGTCATGCCCGCGTCCACTTTGTCTGCGAGGATGACAGTATGGCATACTATTATCAGGTGCCGAACGGAACGTTTGAGGACTATTGCTACGGCAAGCTGGGCGTTCCCACGCTGGCCTATCTCGGCGATGTCGACATAGCGCGCACCAAGCTGATGGGTGCCAGGCTATATACCAAAGCCACGCTCTATCGCGTTGACACCCAGATGGACGGCGAGGGATATGAGGAAGTCACCGTACCGCTCAATGAGGAAGTTACAGTCAAGGCCGTCGGTGTCGGCAGCAGGAGCTATCCCGTCAAGATAATCGTCGAGGACAAGAAGGGCCGCCAGTTCTATCAGAATGTGGCCATGAGCAAGACAAACTGCGGCATGCGTGACGATGAGTTTATCATGGACAATACCAAGTTCACGTTCAACGGATCCTTTGAACTCATAGATGCCAAAGTGACAGCCACCGGTGAATATGCAAAATACATAGGTAAGTCCGTCCACACTAAATATGCCACGACCATGGTCAATGGCGGGGGTGAGAATGTGAAGATTGCCCGCATGTCGTCTTTCACGATTGAGAAGATTTTGGCACAGGACAACACCAACTATGTCATGATGACGCTGAAGAGCACCGCCAACGGCGCCGTATATACGAAGCGTGTGACATTCGTCAACGCCAACGTGGCCGGTGATATTGACGGCTATAAGGAAGACTATTTCCACTATCTCTTCGGACAGGGCTCGGCCGGACTGAACAAGGTGCCAGCTTCCCACAGAAAGCTGATACAGCAGGGCCGCGTTGCTGCCGGATTTACCAAAGAAGAGGTGCGCATGGCTAAGGGGGAGCCCAACCGTACGGCTGCTGCCAGCAACGGTCGCGTAGACTGGATTTATAACAACGGCACTGTTGTCAAGTTCAATTCAGCCGGCAAGGTTATAGGAGTACAGAAACACTGATTCTTCAATCCGTGCCGGTTCCTTGTATCAAGGTCTCAAGGTCAAGTGAGTATGGCATGGATGACGTATTCAGTTTGAATACTGCTTATATATAAATAAGGTGAGTGTTTTGTTGACGGAGAAGCGGTCTTTATCCGCAATAGATGAATTTATTCCAATCCGGCCGACTCTATCGGTTGTCTGATGTCGTCAATAAGATAGTTGTCAGTCTGTTTATTTGAAATGAATCCCATATATGCGAGGAATCAGTCCGGATATATAGAAATAGTGGTGCATCAAAAATGCAATTGAAGAAACTGTATTTTTGATGCACCACTATTCTTATTACGGTAGGATATGTCTCCCTGTTTGCGTCTTATTCGTTGCTCTTGTCCGTGATGGCCTGCATGATGAGGGCTTCGAGTTCCTCACACAGTTCTGGATTGTCGCGGAGCAGGGTCTTCGTGGCGTCGCGGCCTTGGGCCAGCTTCGAGCCGTTGTAGGAGAACCAGCTGCCGCTTTTCTGTATGATGCCGTATTCAACGCCGAGGTCGACAATCTCGCCGATTTTCGAGATGCCTTCGCCGAAGGTGATTTCAAATTCCGTCTTGCGGAAAGGCGGGGCCACCTTGTTCTTGACAACCTTGACGCGCACCTGATTTCCAATAACGTTGTCACCGTCCTTGATGCTCGTCACGCGGCGGATGTCGAGACGCACGCTGGAGTAGAATTTCAGGGCGTTACCGCCGGTTGTCGTTTCGGGATTGCCGAACATAACGCCGATTTTCTCGCGCAGCTGGTTGATGAATATGCACGTGGTGTTGGTCTTGCTGATAGTGCTGGTCAGCTTGCGCAGAGCCTGGCTCATCAGTCGTGCCTGCAGACCGACGACGTTATCGCCCATGTCGCCCTCAATTTCCTTCTTGGGCGTGAGGGCTGCCACGGAGTCGACGACGAGAATATCGATGGCGGCCGAACGTATGAGCTGGTCGGCAATTTCGAGGGCCTGCTCACCGTTGTCTGGCTGTGAAATCCAGAGATTGTTGACGTCGACGCCGAGCTTGGCGGCATAGAATCGGTCGAAGGCATGTTCCGCGTCGATGAACGCGGCGATGCCTCCAGCTTTCTGTGCCTCGGCGATGGCGTGGATGGCGAGCGTGGTCTTACCTGACGACTCCGGACCGTAAATCTCGATTATGCGTCCGCGCGGATAGCCGCCTACGCCGAGTGCGGCATTCAGTCCGATGCTGCCGGTCGGTATGACTTCAACGTTTTCGATCTGTTCGTCGCCGAGCTTCATTATAGAGCCCTTGCCGAAATCCTTTTCTATCTTTGACATGGCCGCCTGCAGTGCTTTCAGTTTTCCTTCCTGCGGGCTCATTGCGGCCTCTTCTTCTTTCTTTGCCATATTTATAAGTTTTGAATTACGAGTTGTCGGCCTGTGGCCGATTTTGAATTATTCAATTATGAATAGCCGAGTGGCATGTTTGAATTTTGAATTACGAGTTGTCGGTCATAGGCCGAAAACTCGTAATTCAAAATCCGTAACTCCTACAGTTCCAAATCTCCGTCGAACACTTCGTGCCACGGCAGACCATGCTTGTTGAGCTGCTCCATGAATGGATCCGGATCGAACTCCTCTACGTTCCATACGCCCGGTTTGCGCCACAGGCCCTTGAGGAACATCATTGCGCCGATCATCGCCGGCACGCCGGTGGTGTAGCTGACGCCCTGCATGCCAGTCTCGTTGTAGGCATCCTGGTGTTTGCAGTTGTTGTATACGTAGTAGGTGCGCTCCTTGCCGTCCTTGATACCGCGTATGCGGCATCCGATGCTCGTCTCGCCGTCATAGTTCTCGCCGAGGTCCTGAGGATTGGGCAGCACGGCCTTTAGGAACTGCAGCGGAACGATCTTTACACGTGCCGTCTTGCCGGAGCCGTCGGCCAGCGGAGCCTCATATTCCATTTCGTCGATGCGCGACATTCCTATGTTCTGGATAACATCGAGGTATGTGAGATACTGCTGTCCGAAAGTCATCCAGAAGCGTGCCTTGCGTATCGTGGGATAATTCTTCACCAGACTTTCCAGTTCCTCGTGGTGCATCAGATAGCTCTCGCGCGGGCCGATGTTGGGGTAGGTGAGTGGCTTGTGAACCGATAGCGGTTCTGTTTCGAGCCACTGGCCGTCCTCGTAGTAGAGTCCCTTCTGGGTAATCTCGCGGATGTTTATCTCGGGGTTGAAGTTCGTGGCGAAAGCCTTGTGATGGTTTCCGGCGTTGCAGTCAACGATGTCGAGTGTGTGCATTTCGTCGAAGTGGTGTTTTGCGGCGTATGCGGTGTAGATTCCGCTGACGCCCGGGTCGAAGCCGCAGCCGAGTATTGCGGTCAGTCCGGCCTCTTCAAATCGCTCCTTATATGCCCACTGCCAAGAGTATTCGAAGTGGGCTTCGTCCTTCGGCTCATAGTTCGCCGTGTCGAGATAGTTGCATCCGCAGGCCAGGCAGGCGTCCATGATAGTGAGGTCCTGATAGGGCAGGGCGAGGTTTATGACCAGTTCCGGCTGGTAGTCGTTGAAGAGAGCCTTGAGCTGTTCAACGTCGTCGGCGTCTACCTGTGCCGTTTGGATGTTCATTGTCAGTCCGGCCTTGTGTATGGCCTCGACAATCTTGTCGCACTTCTCCTTGCGGCGGCTTGCTATCATGAAGTCAGAGAACACGTCCGTATTCTGTGCAATCTTGAATGCGGCTACCGTGGCCACGCCTCCGGCACCAATCATCAATACTTTTCCCATTGTGTCTTTATTTTTTTATTTGTTATTTTTTTTATTTTGTTCTTTGTTCATTGCCGGCTGTGTCCGGTCCGTGTGAGTTTCGAAAGAGCGCTTTAGCCGATTTCGTCGGCCCTGATACCGAGCGCCTGCATCAGCGAATATCCCAGTATCTCCTGCCGGAAGTTCCCGCCCGTCGTCGGCTGCATAGCAAAAACGGTGACGCGCTTTTCCTCGTCAACCCTGCGCAGAGTCTCGCGCACGCGGTCATATATCTTCTCTGCATCGGGTATGACCATGATGCGCTTGACTTCCTTGCTGTTGCTGATGACTTCGAGTGACTCTATGAAGAGGTCGGCGGCCGTCGTGACGTCGTCTTCCACGGGCAGCGCGCTGAACTGGAACTCGCCCAGCGTGTCGCTAAAGGCCTTGCCGTCCAGCTCGCCGTCATAGTCGCTTGGTGTGAAATTCTCCATCTGCGTGCGCCTCTTGGCGTGTATGAGGACCACCTGTGTCTCGTTGTTGCCCTCGCGTATGCCTCCGTCCAGTGCCACGCAGTCAATCCACCGCGCCATGTCGGCCTTGGGGATGCGCCGGCCTATCATGCGCTCGAAATTGACCGTCAGGTCGAAAGCTACTCTGTCAACGTAGTCGGCGTCGACAAGTATCACATTTTCACTCCATTTGCTGCTGTCAAGATGATTGTTCATAGTTGCAAAGGTAGTGTAATTTGGCCGAAATTCAAAATTAATCTCTCTAAACTTTCATGTCGCTGAGGTTGGCGGTAGGAAATTTGGCGGCTGACGGGATTTTGCGTATCTTCGCAAAAACAAATTAACACTTGTCGGCTGTGGATTCAATAGTAATAAATGGACTGCGTGGCCAACTTGAAAAAGAGGAAATCCTTGCGGAAATTCGTCGTGGACAACTTGAAGGGAAAGAGTCCGGCCGGACAGGAAAAAGGATGATGTCAGCTCAAGAATTGCTAAATGACTCATAGTTGCCGAAGGCGGGAAAGGTCTTATTGGTCATGAAAATAGCGTTTCATGATATTTGAGGAAGTGTTAAATAATGATTAATTGACTTTACGGCTGCCGGCTGCGGAATATCACCGAAACTCCCTGTGCATGGATGTTCCTGGTCGGAAGACCTGTCAGAATGGTTTCGGATTATTGATTTATGTCAATAAAATTATCATTTTTTTTAGTTTAAAAATCAAAAAATACCGCCTCGTACCAAGATTTAGGTATAATTTTGCCGCAGATTTAATACAGCACATTTAAGAAAATGAACAGTATATTGAACAATCGTCCCGCCTTGAAAGAGGAGGTTGACAAAATAGCCGAGGTTGCCGGATATCTCTGGCAGAACGGTTGGGCAGAGCGCAATGGTGGTAATATCACGGTTAATGTAACTGAACTTGTTGACGACGAAATCCGTCAGATGCCGGCTATCAGTGATGTTAAGCAGATTGGTGTTACTCTTCCGCAGCTCAAGGGTTGTTACTTCTATTGCAAGGGAACGGGCAAGCGTATGCGCGATTTGGCACGCCGTCCGATGGACAACGGTTCCATTATCCGCATCCTTGACGATTGTGCAAGCTACGTCATCATTGCAGATAATGCAGTGATGCCCACAAGCGAGTTGCCGTCCCACCTGACCGTTCATGCTCATCTGATTGAGAGCGGCTCGCCCTATAAGGCGACAGTTCACACTCACCCCATCGAACTCGTCGCCATGAGCCACAACAAGGCTTTCCTTGGAAAGGATGTCCTGACAAAGATTCTTTGGTCTATGATTCCAGAGACAAAGGCTTTCTGCCCGCTTGGACTCGGCATCGTGCCCTACACGCTACCCGGCTCAAACGAATTGGCTGACGCTACGCTCCGCGAACTGGAGGACTATGACGTGGTGATGTGGGAGAAGCACGGCGTCTTCGCCAAGGGACTTGACGTGATGGACGCTTTCGATCAGATTGACGTGCTCTCGAAGAGCGCCAAGATCTACATCAGTTCCAAGTGCATGGGCTTTGAACCGGAAGGCATGAGCGACGCCCAGATGGCCGAAATGACCAAGGCGTTCAATCTGCCAAAATAAAAGAGAGAAAACAACTACTGACTACATATATAATCATTATTACTTACTATTTATAGTAAAAAAAGCCTCGAAGCTGTGAAGCCCGAGGCTTTTTGCTTTTATATCGGATAAATTTTGTACTTTTGTAACGGTTCGGGATGTTTTCTTTCGTGCCCCTACAACAGCACATGGATGTGACCGGCTGCGGTCCTACATGTGCCGTCTGCGTGGGAGTGACTGACGGGAGACCGGTTTTGAACCTTAGTTTAATCAGCTAAAAATAGTAGCCAATTATGAACATATTAGTAACCGGAGCCAACGGACAGCTTGGCAGCGAGATACGCATCATCTCGAATACCACGGCCCACAGGTTTGTCTTCACCGACGTAAGCCGGGTGGAGGGTCTGGAGACGGCGTTTCTCGACATCACCGACCTTTCGGCGGTGCGTGAGATGGTGAGCCGTGAGAAGATAGACGTGATTATCAACTGCGCCGCCTATACCAATGTCGACGCCGCCGAGACGGACCAAGCCCTTGCAGAGAAGCTGAACGCCGAAGCCCCGAAGAACCTTGCGGCGGCAATGGCCGAGACCGGCGGACTGCTCGTCCATATCTCCACGGACTATGTTTTCGGCCGTGAGCCTTACAACACTCCTTGCCGCGAGGACCAGCAGGGTACTCCGACCGGTGTCTACGGCCTGACGAAGTTGCACGGCGAGCGGCACATCATTGCGAGCGGATGCCGCCATGTCATCATCCGCACGGCGTGGCTATATAGCGAGTTCGGCCGTAATTTCTGCAAGACGATGCTCCATCTGACGGCGACGAAGCCCGAGCTTAACGTCGTTTTCGATCAGTGCGGCACGCCTACGTATGCCTACGACCTTGCCTGCGCCATCATGACGATTGTCGGCCGTTGGTCTCCTGACGACGCCTCGTTCCCGTTCGGGGTCTATCATTACAGCAACGAAGGCGTGTGTTCGTGGTATGACTTCACTAAGATGATAGCGGAGTATGCCGGGCGGACGTCCTGCAAAATCCGCCCCTGCCACAGTGACGAGTTTCCCTCGCCAGTGAAGCGTCCGGCTTACAGCGTGCTCGACAAGACGAAGATAAAGGAGACATTCGGCATTGAGATACCCTATTGGACGGAGTCGCTGCGCAGATGTATCGAGAATATGAACTAACCAGTCTTTAGTCGTGCTGCGAAGGCTACCTTTTCGGAGTATTCCGTGAGTGGGACGGCATGATATAAAGGTTCAAAACATAAGTAACATGGAATTCAAAAGAACCATAGTAATCACCGGCGGTGCCGGATTCATAGGCAGCCACGTCGTGCGCCTGTTCGTAAACAAGTATCCGGAATATCGTATCATCAACCTTGACAAGCTGACCTACGCCGGCAATCTGGCTAACCTGAAGGACATAGAAGACCGTCCGAACTACCGGTTTGTGAAGATGGACATCTGCGATTTCGATGCCTTTTACAGACTGATGCAGGAAGAGAGAATAGACGGTATCATCCATCTGGCAGCCGAAAGCCACGTAGACCGTTCCATCAAGGACCCGTTCACCTTCGCCCGCACCAACGTGATGGGCACATTGTCGCTTCTTCAAGCCGCAAAGCTCTATTGGGAGTCGTTGCCAGAGAAATATGAGGGCAAGCGTTTCTACCACATTTCCACCGACGAAGTCTATGGCGCCCTTCAGATGACCCGTCCCGAAGGCATCGAGCCTCCGTTCTCGACGAAGGCCTCTTCCGGAGAGCATCACCTTGCTTACGGTGAAGATTTCTTCACGGAAGACCTGAAATACATGCCCCATTCGCCTTATTCGGCATCGAAAGCGTCAAGCGACCACTTTGTCCGCGCGTTTCATGACACCTACGGCATGCCTACAGTCGTGACCAACTGCTCGAACAACTACGGTCCGTATCAGTTTCCGGAGAAACTCATTCCGCTTTTCATCAACAATATCCGCCACCGCAAGCCGCTTCCGGTCTACGGCAAGGGCGAGAACGTCCGCGACTGGCTGTATGTTGAGGACCATGCCCGCGCCATCGACTTGATTTTCCACAACGGCAGGATAGCCGAGACATACAACATCGGCGGTTTCAACGAATGGAAGAACATCGACATCATCAAGGTCGTCATCAATACCGTCGACCGCCTTCTCGGCCGTCAGGAGGGCGAGGACATGGACCTCATCACCTACGTCACCGACCGTGCCGGCCACGACCTGCGCTACGCCATCGACTCTTCCAAGCTCCAGCGCGAACTCGGCTGGGAGCCATCGCTTCAGTTTGAGGAGGGCATCGAGAAGACTGTCCGCTGGTATCTGGAACATCAGGAGTGGATGGACAACATCACGAGCGGCGAGTATGAGAAGTATTATGAGAGCATGTATGGGAAAAGATGACGTGGTTCAGACGTCCATGTGTGGACGCGAAACGTCATTTCCGACGAATGCTTCCGTCTGTTTATAAATAAACAAGGAACGGGACGGAATTGTTTGCAGGAAGCGATTGATGCGCAATGAAAAAGAAAAAAGGTGGCTATCTTACAGCCACCTTTTTATTGTTGTTGATGTAATATCCGCGTCGGAGAGGTTTCTCCGAAAGTCTCATGCCGCTGGATGTGTACCAGTCGTCGGACCGGGAGAAGCAGGCAATCTGCCGGATATCGGAAGCATCGGCCGTAAAGTTCTTCATCTCGTAGAACGCCGGCATTGCCTTGCCGGTGTTGCTGTTGAAGAGCGGGGCATACCACCAGTTGTTCCGGTGGGTGGTTTCCCACGGATAAGCGTTATACTCCATCCACCACCAGAACAGGCCGGTCACGCCACGGTGCCTGTTGAGCATGGTTATAAGGTCGCGTGTGAACTGTTGCTGGCCTGCCTCCGTAGTGTCGTAGGTTGGAGTATATTCATTGTCAGTTGGCATCCAGGAGTAGGGTGCCCCAACCTCCACCACCATGATCTGCTTGTCGGCGTATTTCGTTTCGAGAGTGCTTATGGCTGTTTCGAGAGTGCCGATGGTGTTGTGCCAGATGGGGTAGTAGCTCAGACCTATAATGTCGTAGTCCACACCGGCCTTTTTCATCATGTCATAGAAGTTGGTCAGCACGTTCACTTGTGTGGCCCGCTCGGTGTGCAGGATTATTTTGGCGTGCGGACACACCTCGCGGCAAGCCTTGCCTGCTTGTTTCAGCAGGTTGGTGAAGCGTGTCCAGTTGGCGGCAGGACTATTGGTGAAGCATTTTCTGAGCTGTGACTCGTCGGCCTGATATGCTCCCCACAGCATGCCGTAGCTGATTTCGTTGCCGGTCTGGATCATGTCCGGTTCGGCACCGGCTTCCTTCAGTTCCATGAGACATTCCTTGGTGTACTCGTAGATTTTGGCCTGCAATCCGTCGTCGGAAAGCTGTGTCCAGTCGGAAGGTGTCCACTGTTTGGCCGGATCGGCCCATGTGTCGCTGTAATGGAAGTCGAGCATGAAGCCGAGTCCGGCCTCCTTGATGCGCTTGCCCAGTGCCTTCACATATTCAAGGTCTTGACAGGCGTTTGCATCCTTGTCAGTTCCGTCATATTTCTCCGGTGCAACGAACAGCCTGACGCGCATGGCGTTCATACCTCCTTCCTGTTTGAAGAAGGAGAGAAGGTCGTCGACGGGCCGTCCGTCCTTGTCAAGATAGCTGGCGCCCCAAGTCTCGTTGGTGGGCAGCAAGGAGATGTCGCCGCCCACATATTTGTTCTGTGCTGAAGCGGCAACAGCATTGCCCACGATGAGCAATGCTGTTGCCAGAATATTTCTGATGTTCTTGTTCATGACTTATTTGATTACATATTTCTTGCCTTGATAGATGTACAGTCCGCGGTTTGCGGGACGCTTGTCATAGCGTCTTCCGTCAATTCCATACCACCCGCTGTCGTCGTGTGATGTCCTGAAGGACGGCGCACTGATGCCGCTGGTCATGTCTTTGGTCACATCGTTGATGGTATGTTTGCCGTTGCTCATGGTGGTGGAAATCTCGAAGTATGCGGTCTTGTTGACTCCGGTCTTGTCTATTGTCTGCGGTGAGCCGGTGCCAGTGCTGAATACGAAGTTCACGAGGTCGTTCTTGCTGTCTATGTAGTATTCCTTGCAGTACCATGTCTTTCCGTTGGCGGTCTCCGTAGTGGTTATCCTGTCGCCAGGCCATGCGGCGGAATTGTTCTTGCTGTTGGTGCCCCATGAATAGAAGTTGATGTTTTTCCAGCCGACCTGGTCCGTGCTTACGTACACCTTGAAGGAGTAAGGCTCGAACGCCTTGATGGCATATTCCTTTGTTGTCAGGCCCGTCACCTTGCCTCCTGTCAGCAGGGCCACTTTCAGTGTGCAGGCTTTGTCGATTCTGACGGTAGCGCCGCTGCCCGCCTGAGTGCTGCCCGCCGTGGGGTCGGTGCCGTCGAGAGTGTATATCAGTTTCGCGTCGGCGTCTTCGCTCACTGCCGTCAGCGTGACGTCAAACGCCCCGTCGTATGTGCCTGAAGGCCTGTCCGCCCATGCCGTCTCGGAATTCTTTGTAAGGAAATAGGCATAGTGGCTTCCGCTCAGGATGCGGGTGTAGTTGTTCGGTACGGAGAATTTGGTTTCGTCGCCGACGGCAACCATGAGCCGCTTGTTGCCCTCGCCTTTGGCGAATGTCTGGCAGTAGGCCGTGTTGGAGAGATACGACCCGAAGTCGCTCGTGTTGGTGATGCCGGCCAGTTTGCGGGCTTCAATCATGCTCTTCAGTTCCTGCTCGTATGCTCTCCAGTGTGGCTGGAATATGCAGGGCGTGCCGGGCATGGCCAACAGGTAGGCATTGGCGGCGAGGATATACGGTTCGTTGATAGGGTCTTTGGTGTAGTATTGGCCGTCGGGCACACCACGGTCCTGTATGTCGTGGTTCTCGACAAAAGTGACGGCGTAGCGGCGGAATCCGGCGTCGTGCATCAGCGTCTTGTGGTTGTTGAGCTGTTGCCAGTTGCCCTGATTGATGGCATCGGTCATGGCATAGTGGAACTGGAAGTCAAAGGCTGCGCTCTTGTAGTTGGTGGCCTTTATCCATGAAGATGTTTCCGACACGCCGCTCCAATGTTCGCCAACGGAATATTCGATGGCGGCAGCGTCGTTGTAGTCGGCCACATGACTGCCGTCGAAGCCTTTCACCATGTCATACCGGAATCCCTCATAGCCAAGGTCGTCCTTCAGATACTTTACGTAGGCCTTTATGATACGCTGAACGTTTTCACTCTTGTGGTCGAGGTCGCGGCCTCCCGAGAAGTCCTCGCCCTCATCGTTGTTCGGACTGAGGCTGACGTTTTGGGCATTGGCTTGTTTCAGCGTGGCTCCGCCGTCATCGTTCCTGCAGATGTCGGTGCTCTTGAACTGATATGTCACGCCGTTGTATGTCTCGGCGGGGAAGTCGAACCATCCGTCTGTCTGGTGGTGGTTGACAACCACATCGGCCATTGTCCTGATACCGTTTTCTTTGAAAGTCCTGATCATGGAACGCAACTCGGCCTCGGTTCCGAAACTGGAGTCGTGCCGGAAATAATAGTAGGGCATGTAGCCCATCACCTGCGTCGTCTCCAAACACTTGCCGCTTTGCGGTACCCACACAAAATCAATGAATCCTTTCATGTCGGCGGCCTGTGATTCAAGTACGGACCATTGCGAATAGTCGTAGCTGTCCCATGAGAATCCTTGCAGCATGACTCCGCCATACTGTGCCGGCCATCCCTGTGCCTGTATGTTTATTGTTGCGAATAGGGCAACAACAAACGGATAGAATCTCTTCATACTTTAAGTTTTTAGTTATTTGCTTTTATCTCCCAACAAAGATACGCATATATTTGTTATATTGTTCGTGTCTTGTTGAGAATCAGTGGAATAATGGTGTGCAAACGATTGCATCCGGTTGAACGGGAAGCCTGATTGCATCAGGAAAAGCCAAGCGTCCCATGTGACGTCACGGAACAGGGCGGCAAGGAATACCGTGGTACCCTTGCCGCCCTGAAATTCATTGTAGTATCTATTCTACGGGATTATTTTGGCTCAATAGTGCACATTGCCATGCCCGGACAATTCGGATAGAGGGCAACGTGATATGTTCCGGCCTCCACCTGGATGTTGTCACCGTCAATAGTCAGGTTGTCCATAGTTCCGCCCCAGTTGATGGCCCAACTGTCATTGGCGCGGAACTTGAATGTTCCGGCGGTGAAAGTCAGATCGCCTTCCCAGCAGCGCTTCTCATTGTTGTATGTGAGAGGAGTGCTTGCATCCCATCCGTTGGCGGTAGCGTCACCGATAACGCCGATTGTCGTGATGGGAGTCACCGTGATGGTCTTGTCAACCAGACTTGCCTCAAGCATGCAGTAGCCTTCGCTGACTCCTTCGGGGAGATTCATGTTGGCAGCGTCACTGACAGTAGAGAAGTCCTTGCCATAGTTGGTTCCACCCCAGCCCTGTTTTGTGCAGAGCTTGAACTCGTTGCCGAGCCATAGGAAGCCCTTGTAGTTGCCGTCAAAAGCCTGTGATGAAATGGCGTCGTTATGTGCCCATCCGTTTCCGGAACCAGACACGTAGAGATACTCCTGGAAGTTGATGAGCTCGACAACGTATGTTCCTTCCATCATGTTCAGCGTCACTTTCACAAAGCGTGCCTCACCGGGATGAACCTTCAGCGAGCCGTCGTCGGTAAGTTCGTTGCGGCGTGCCAGGAATCCGGTTTCGCCGAGAGTGACGTTGCCGTTGCCTTCCTTGACACCGAGCACCATGCTCCAGTCGTTGGCGGCTACGGCCTTGTCGTCGGTGATGGCGAACCAGATGTCACCTTCGTCGTTGATGCACGAAGCGTCGAACATCACGGTGAATATCGGGTCGTCGTAGACATTCTGATCACTGTGGGTGAACGGCAGGGTGGTGCATGTGGGGTCCCATGCCGACGGCTGACCGATGATGTAGTAATGCTCGGAGATGTCGGGAGCGGTGAGTTTTGCCTTGATGGCAAACTCGCCCGACGTAGCGGTCTTGACGGTTGTAGCGCCGTTTGAAATCCACTGTTCGACAGTGGCTGTCATCGTGCGCTCAACGGGAGCCTTGCCGAAGTTGTCCTCAACATACTTCCTGAGGTCGGCCACAGCCATCTCGCCGTCGGCTGTCATACTGTAGTTTGCAGAACCGATGTTCAGGCGGTATGTCGTCTTTGAGTAACTCGCGTCGGTGGCGGTGGGAGCCACTACGTTGCAGATTTTCACGTTCTGCTGGTCCTCGGCTATTGTGGCAAAGTCTATGGGTGTGATTTCAGAAACGCTGCCGTTGCCGAATGTTATTGCCTCGGTTTCCGGGTTGGCCTGTGGCTGTGCCCAGTCTGTGTAGTCGTCATCCGTGCATGAAGCGACAGTGGCGAGAAAGGCAAATCCGAATAATATTTTCTTAATCATAACAATCTGTTTTTATTGAATTATTTTAAGATGAAACGGTAGTAGCCGGTGATGTCGTTGAGGATGATGAGGTATTTGCCTGCAGTCTCAATCATGATGTTGTCACCGTTGTGCGTGCCGTATCCGTAGAAACCGTCGCTGATGGGAGTGGTCGGACCGCCGATATTGAAGTCCCAGTCGCCCTGGTTGAATTTGATGCCTCCGGCCGGAAGCTCCATCTCAATCCACCAGTCGTGGTTGTCAGCGCCCGCAACCGTTGTCACAGGTTTCATCGGGGTGTCTTGTGTCCATCCGTTGAAATCGCCGATAAGATACATCTGTGCTCTTGTCGTGACACTTCCTGTGTAAGGATCTACCTTCAGTTCGTGCTTGGCGGTGTTCAGAGTAACGGTATAGTATCCCGGTGTCATGGTGATATTGCCCGAGCCTCCGTCGTTCTCAACAAAGTCGTTGCCGTTGGAGCCCCACTGGTGGTCCCAGTCGCCGGGAGCTTTCTTGAGCTTGAAGCCGTTTCCGGCGAGATAGCCCGTCCATACAAATTCGCCGTCGCCGGTCTTCTTGTCAAATTCGTAGTCCTTCTGCGGCTGCATCGGGAAGAGGCTTGTCGGTACGTCATCAGTCCAGTTGCCGTCCGCGATGTCACCGCCGATGAGATACCACCAGTTTGGATCGGCATCCTTCAGCTCTATATAATAGGGTATGGCGTTGATTTTGACCACATTCGATACAACTTCGCTGAAAGCGTTCGAGCCTGCGTCAATCACAGCCGACCTGATGCGGATGTTGAGTTCCACCTTTTCCGGAACGGCGTCCTCTTCCCATGCGTTGAGTTGCTGCATGGCTTTGGCGAGTGATGCCGCCGGGACGCTGGTCTTACATTCTGTCGTTGTCTCTTCGAGAGTGATGTGGTCGGCGCCCGTGTTGTCTTCAGCGGCAGCATTGTATGCCTTGTCGAACGTTCCTTTTGTGGAAACCTGGACATAGTATGTGGCGATGACAGGTGCATTATCGGCCGTGTATCGCGGCTGTGACCATGTGAGGTCGATGCTTTCCGTGCGCGTCAGGTCAACAGTGCCGTTGGCAACTGATGGAGTATTGAGCTGAAACCCGGTCGGCTGTATCAGTGTCGGGTTTGAGTCCCGGTCGTCGCTGCATGAAGCCATAGTGAGTACTCCAGCCGCGAGCAACATTATGTTTGAAAATATCTTGTTCATATTCTAATGCTTTAATAGATTAATAACCCGGATTCTGTTTTAGGTTCTTGTTGACATTGATATCGTCATCAGGCAATGCGAAGATGTTTTTTGTCTCGCTGAAGTTAATGCCATTGGGATCGCCGCCTTTCCATTCCCATTTGTAGTCGCTGTTGCCGCCGTAGTAGCCGTAGCGCACGAGGTCGGTGCGGCGGTGGCCCTCATAATAGAGTTCGCGGGCGCGCTCATCAAGAATCTGGTTGAGTGAGAACTGGTTCATCGTCGTTGCATGGGCGCGGTTGCGGAGCTGGTTGAGATAGCCCGTACCTGTGGTTGTCGTTATGCCGCCGTTGAGTCGTGCGTCAGCCTCTGCAGCTATGAGATAAGCCTCAGCCGAGCGCATGAGGAAGAAGTCGGTGTCCGGACACTTCGGGTCGTGCTGTGCGCCGCCGTCAGAATAGGTATTGCGGAACTTGCCAACCGAATAGCCGCTTGAGAATTCAGTCGGCGTGGTGACAACGAGTTCGCGGTCGATTCCGTGGAAGAGAGCGCGGTCGTCACCTGCTGCCGCCACCATGTCTTCCATATTGACCGTGGGAGCATCGGAGTTGGGGAAGAACTTGCTGAGCAGCACGCTGCGGGCACGGTTTCCTGACCACGGGTCACCGCAGCTTGCTTCTGTGGCGTCGATTTCCATGTCGGCTTTCCAGGCAGACGATATGAGGAAGTAGGTGCAACCGTAGGCAGTGGTGACGGCTCCATCGTTGAGCAGCGGAAGAACAGCCTCTACGGAAGCGCCGCTCTCGCCATTGTCGCCCATGAAGAGCATCTGGTAAGCCGTCCACTTGCCCTTGCCCGTTGTCCAGAGCTTGTGAGGACCGTTGATCACCTTTTCTGCATATTCCTTAGCATCGGCCCAGCGCTCCTGACCTGTGTAGACCTTGGCGTTGAGATACATGCGGGCGAGGAGCAGGTTGGCTGCATCCTGGTCGGCACGTCCGTAGCCGTCGGCCTTTGAGCTTGTGCGTGCTACGGGAGCCTGCATCTTTGCGAGACATCCGTCGGTTGTGGTCTCACCGATAACCACAGACGGGTCGTCCATAGCGTTGACCGTGACGGCCTTGCCGAGAATCTCGCCTTCAATCCATCTGAAGAGGTCGGCGCGTGCAATCTGATGGGCGTTGGATGCGGAAAGCTCCAATGCGAAGGGCACGTTTCCGTAGAGGTCCATCAGATAGTAGTAATAGAGTGCGCGGAGGAAACGTACTTCGGCAGTGCGGGTCTCGTCAATGCCGCCACACACGTCGAGATAGTGGTTGCAGTAGTTGATACCGTTGTAGATGCGATAGTAGAAACCTTTCAGCATCGGATGGGCCGCCGTGTTCTGATTGAAGTTGAAGTTGGGAATGCCGGGGTCACCCCATGCGCATATCGACTCATCCGTGCCCAGCTCCTGAGCGTTGAACAACTGGCGGACGAATCCGGTCGTACCGCCGTCAAGACCGTCGATATCGCAGTCGCCGTCCTTACCGGTCTGTCCGGCGAGCACCATGTTGGCGTAGCACTTGGTGTAAAGTGCCGGCTCATCCGGGGTCATGATCGTACTCGGGTCGATAGGTGTGACGTCCAAGTCGTTGACGCAGGATGCCAATCCTGCTGTGAGCATAAGAGCTGCTACAGGAAGTATATTATTCAAATATTTCAGTTTCATATTCATAATCTTTTAATGAGTTATCAGAAGTTGAGGCTAAGTCCTAACTGCATTGTGAACGGACGCGGATAGATGTAGTTGTCGATGCCGCCGGAAACCTCCGGGTCGATGCCGTCATATTTTGTGATGGTAAAGACATTGGTGGCTGCGAGGTAGATGCGGCCCGAGAATCCTTTATAAATATTGTTGCCGAACAGATTCTCGAAAGTGTATCCCAGCGTGATGTTGTCGCACTTCAGGAAACTTGCGTTCTGCACGAAATAGTCGGAGAGCACATGGTCGTATGTCACCCATCCGTTGGCAAGAGTCGAGGGTGTGATGTTCTGCAGATAGTTGAACGAAGAGTCATATCTCTTCTCCACGTTCACGTATCCGGCCTGAGCGTCATTGAACACGTAGTTGTCGAAACTTGCGCGGAGAGAGAAACCGAGGTCCCAGTTCTTGTACTGGAGGCGCGAGCTGAGGCCGGCGGTCCAGGGAGCGGCGGGACTCTTGTAGAAGTAACGGTCGTCGTCGGTGATTTTTCCGTCGCCATTACGGTCAACGTAAATGCCTTCAAGCGGTTTGCCGGCAGCGTCGTACACCTGCTGGAACACATAGAAGGAGTTTGCCGGATGACCAACGGAATGAGCCTGACAGAGGTTTCCGTTTCCTGCGGCTATACCTCCGGTCATGACGATGGCCGATTCGCCTGTAAGTTCGGTGATTTCGTTCTTGTTGTATGTCGCGTTGGCGGTAATCTCCCAGTTCCAGTTCTTCGAGCGGATGGGACGCACGGTGAGTGACATTTCGACACCGCTGTTCTTCAGCGAACCGATGTTTGAAGTCACCTGGTTGCGGAAGTTAGAGCCGGTGGCCACTGTGGCCGTGTTGATGAGGTCGGTCGTCTTGCGGTAGTAGTAGTCGACGCTACCGCTGATGCGGTTGTTGAAGAAACTGAAGTCGAGACCGGCGTTCCATGTCTCGGTTGTCTCCCACGAAAGATTTTCGTTGTAAGCGTCCGGTCGGTAGAGCAGACCGCTGTCGTTGACACCGTTGATAGGATAACGACCGTTGATGTTGGTGCTGTTGACGTTGTAGGAAGCGAAGTAGTTGTAGTTTCCGATACCGTCCTGCTGACCGGTCTTACCCCAACCGAGGCGGAGTTTCAGTTCCGACAGAGCCTTGACGTTCTTGAGGAATGCCTCTTCGTTGATTTTCCATCCGAGAGCTACTGACGGGAATGTTGCCCAATGCTCCTTGAAGCGTGACGAGCCGTCGCGGCGTACGGTGGCGGTGAGCATGTAGCGGTCGAAGGCTATATAGTTCGCGCGTCCGTAGAAGCTGACGAGATAGCTTTCCTGCTTCCACTCGCTCTTCGACTCGTTGTATGGTGTTCCGATTTTGTCGATCTCCGTGTTGGTTGACGGATAGATACCGGCATAGTAGGAGTTGCCCCAATACTTTTTGTGCGACCACTCGTAACCGGCCATTATGTCGAAGTGCTGTGTCTTTGCGAAGTCCTTATAATACTGTGCGTATGCACTGTATGTGAGGTTGTATTTGCTTTCTTTCGTAAATCCGTTGTTGCCAAAGTAGAAGTTCGACGGTCCCCACGGAGCGTATGACGTTTTCTGATCGCCGTTGGCCCAGTCGCCGGAGAAGTTCATGTGGAGACGGAGGTCCTCGAAACCGTGAATCTGATAGTCAACCTCAACGTTTCCTATAAAGTCGCGTGAGTTTGCCCTGTCGTCCTTTTCGTTGAGCATGGCAACGGGGTTTGAGGAGGCGTTATTGTTGTGCATGAACGGATAGTTGGGGTCATTCAGCGTCGTTCCGGAAATCATCCAGTCGAAATAGCCGGAAGTATTGTTGAACTGCTCGTCTTTGCTATATACCGGCTGTGTCGGGTCCATGCGTGCGGCGTTGCTGATGGCGTCGGTATTGGCATATCGGTTTTTGGCGTACATGGCCTTACCGTTGATGTTGAACTTCAGATGGTCTTCGAAGAACGACGGATTGAGGGTCACGCTGGCTGTCGCACGCTGGAAGTTGCTGGTTTTCAGAATACCATTTTGGTTTGTGTAGCCCACCGACACGCGATATGGCATGTTGGCTATGCCGCCTGTGATGGTGAGGTTATGCTCTTGGCTGACGGCAGTGCGGTAGATTTCGTCCTGCCAGTTGGTGTTGGCCGTGCCGAGAAGTGCGGCTGCGTCCGAGTCCTCACCGTAGTAGCTTTTCACGAAGTTGCGGAACTGGTTGCCGTCAAGCATGTCGAGAGTCTTGGTCTTTGTCGATATGGATACGCTTCCGTTGTATGTAACCTGCGGCTCCATGTTCTTGCGTCCTTTCTTTGTCGTGATGATGATGACACCGTTAGAACCGCGGCTACCGTAGATAGCGGTGGCGGAAGCGTCCTTCAGCACTGTGAAACTCTCGATATCATTGGGATTGACCATTGAAAGCGGGTTGGCAAGACCCTTCACGCCCTGATTGTCCATAGCCAGACCGTCGATGACGATCAGCGGGTCGTTGGAGGCGTTGAGTGACGAACCGCCGCGGATGCGGATTGTCGCGCCACCGCCGGGGGTACCGCCGCCGCTTACGACACTGACACCGGCAATCTTTCCCTGTATCATGTCCTGGGCGTTGGTGATGAGACCGTGGTTCTTCTCGTCAGGCTTGATGGCTGTGACCGAACCTGTCAGGTCGTTCTTCTTGACCTGGCCATAACCGATGACAATAACTTCGTTCAGGGCGTTGTCGTCGTCTTTCATGGTGATGGCCATGTTGTTTGCAGCTTTCATGGTCTGTGCGGACATGCCCAGATAAGTGAAAGTCAGTTCTGTGCCTGGAGCGGCATTGATGGAGAAGTTACCGTCAATGTCGGTAATGCCGAGAGCCTTTCCGTTGGCTGTGATGGTTGCGCCCATGACAGGCTCACCGGAAGCATCTTTTACGTGTCCCTTGATGGCATTTGACTGCGCAAAGGAACTTGCAGCAAGGAGAAGACCTCCTGCGAGGGTCAATGTCCTTAGGGGCAATTTGAATTTTACCTGCTTCATCGTTGTTTTGGTTTTAAGTTAATAATTATAGTTTTTTTTGTTATGTCGTTATTGTTGCGGATATTTTTTCCGGCTTGTTTTTAGGTCATCAGGCATAATGTATATATATTAAAGGTAGGACGTGGGCTTCGCGCCTGTATCTTTATATTTTTCTAACCGCAAAAGTAGTTTGTTTTACCATTCTGTGTGCTTTTATTGGTTAAAATCCGTTATTTTTATAGTGCAAACGATTGCACAACGGAACGCAGATACGGGCTTTTTAAAACGCAAATAAATTTCTTAAAATTTCTTCGCGTTTAATCAGAAAACGGCTGACAAAAAGTGTTGAAAACGTCCTCAAAACAGCTTCAGGAGCAGACACTTTGGAAATTGTTTCATCGGAGGACGCAAATAATGTGTTTTTGCGTGTGCAATCGTAAACGGCTGATGGACAAAAGGTTGTTTCCGGATTTGCAATCTTGTGCAATTCCGGAGCGCCGCAAAAACACTATTTCAGGCCGAAATGACGGAATTTTTTCTGCCGTAAGGGTCTCCCGGGGTTGCGGCGGGGCTGCTTTCGTCTTGCAACGGGGCCGTTGTTGCAACGCCGTAAGGCCGCCGCCGCAACCCGGGGAGGCCCTTACGGCAAAACCGGAGCCTTTCCGTCATGCTTCCGGAGTCTTCCCGCCGTTCTAAAACGGAATTTTCATTTGTCACCGTTTTTTTTGTAGCAATGTTTACATCAGGAAGAGCGTCAGACATATCTCAAACAGAGACTCTGCGCTATTGCGTAGGGTGTTCGCGTTTGTTTGAAATCAAGTTGGCGCTTTTGCGTCAACCAAATGCCGGCGTCCTGTTAATCGGACAGCGTGAGAAGTTTGTCTGACGTTTCATATACTTTTATCGATTAAAGTCCGTTACTTCAATAGTGCAAACGTTTGCGCTATAAAAAGCATGATATAAACCGACGAAAAGTGGCATGTTATCATAATATTTAATAATTTTGCCACCGTAGTCAATGCCTTTATCTATGAGCAAGATAATGCCTAAAACAATGAAAGATATCGCCCGTGACCTCGGCGTATCAATATCCACGGTGAGCAGAGCGTTGAAGGACAGTCCGTCAATCAGTTCTGTACAGAAGGAGCGCATACAGCAGTATGCGCGGGAATACAACTTCTGCCCTAATATGATAGGTGAGGCGTTGCGGTATAGCCGGGTGAAGCCGATGAAGGTGATTGGAGTGATTCTGCCCGAAATGGTCCATTATTTTTTCATGTCAGTTCTTTCCGGCATAGAGGAGGAAGCCCGTTCGCGCGGTTACAGCGTGATGGTGGCGCAGAGCAACGAACGCTATGACAAGGAGGTGGACATCTGCAATTATTTCTATAAGAACAAAGTGTGCGGAATCATTGTGTCACAAGCGAAAGACACCAAGCAGTATGACCATTTCCAGAGGCTGATGTCGAATGGCATACCGTTGGTCTTCTATGACCGTATATGCACGGGGATAAACTGTTCGCGGGTGGTGGTCGACGACTATATGGGAGCCTATACGGCCGTTTCCCACCTGATAGAGTCCGGTTGCAGACGCATAGCGTTCTACGGCTCGCCGATGAACATGGAGATATCGAAGAACAGATATAACGGCTATCATGACGCCCTCGTCAAGTATGGGCTGAAGGAAAATCCCGACTGGGTGAGACTGTGTGACAACCGCACTGAAGCTGAGGCACTTACCCCCCCATTTTGTTAAAAAAGCCTCATCCGGACGCGTTTTTCGCCATCAACGACGATACGGCTATCGGCATACTTTATACGGCGAAGCACATGGGATTCCGTGTTCCGGAAGACATCAGCATCTGCGGCTTCACCAACGGCGACCGCTCAAAGGCCTGCGACCCGTTGCTCACGACCGTTGACCAGAGAGGCACGCAGGTGGGGAAGAAGGCGGCCGAGATACTGATAGGACTGGTGGAAGGCTCCCTCCCGATGGACAAGACGGTTCATGGCATGGTAAGGACCAGCCTGGTGATAAGAGGCACGACGAGATGACGGCCGCCCCCCGCCGGGGATTGAAATCTGCTACCTGATAGATATATGATGACTGTAAGAGACCTAAAACAATAAAAAAAGAATATATAACGATGATGAAACTAAAACCTGATCTTTCATTCTGGAAACTATGGAACCTGAGTTTCGGCTTCTTTGGAGTACAGATAGCCTACGCTCTTCAGAGCGCGAACATCTCGCGTATCTTCGCGACATTGGGGGCTGACCCTCACGACCTGAGTTACTTCTGGATTCTTCCTCCGCTGATGGGAATCCTCGTGCAGCCAATTGTCGGCACGCTGAGCGACAGGACATGGTGCCGCTACGGCCGCCGCATACCCTATCTGTTCATAGGGTCCGTGCTGGCCGTACTGGTGATGTGTCTTCTGCCGAATGCCGGCTCTTTGGGACTGGCCGTCGGCGGGGCCATGCTCTTCGGACTTATCGCCCTGATGTTCCTCGACACGAGCATCAACATGGCCATGCAGCCGTTCAAGATGCTGGTGGGTGACATGGTGAACGAGAAGCAGAAGGCAAAAGCCTACGCAATACAGAGTTTTCTTTGCAATGCTGGTTCCGTGGTCGGCTATATCTTCCCGTTCTTCTTCACTTTCCTGGGTATCAGGAACGTGGCGGACAAGGGCGTTGTGCCCGACTCCGTGATATGGTCGTTCTATATCGGTGCGGCCATCCTCATTTTGTGTGTCATCTATACGGCGGTGAATGTGAAGGAATGGAATCCGAAGGAATATGCCGTTTATAACGGACAGAGTGATGACGTGAGGCGTGAGGCGGCGGAAGACCGGGGCGACTGGCTCACCCTGCTCCGCAAGGCGCCATCGACATTCTGGAAGGTTGGCGTGGTCCAGTTCTTCTGCTGGGCGGCGTTCCTCTATCTCTGGAACTATTCCACCGGCGCCATCGCCGAAACCGTATGGAACACGACCGACCCCAGTTCGGAACCGTTTCAGGAGGCCGGCAGCTGGGTCGGCATTCTCTTTGCCGTACAGGCGATAGGCAGTGTGGCGTGGGCCGTGGTTCTGCCGATGTTCCGGAACACAAAGGCGGCCTATGCCGTCAGCCTGATTGTAGGAGGCGCCGGCTTCGTCATGATACCGTTCCTGCACGACCAGTATTTGCAGATAATCCCGTTCCTTATGATAGGTGCCGGTTGGGCGGCCATGCTGGCCATGCCGTTCACTTTTGTCACGAACGCCCTGCAGGGCTACGGTCACATGGGAGCCTATTTGGGACTGTTCAACGGAACCATCTGCATACCCCAGATCGTGGCAGCCGTCTGCGGCGGCAGCATCCTCACCTTCGTAGGCTCCCACCAGAGCAACATGATGATTGTGGCCGGCGTCCTGATGATATGCGGATCGCTGGCGGTGGCCGGTATCAGGAAGAAATAGCTGTGGCGGATGTTTTTGATGATTTTGCAAAGTTGATTAAAGAACTGTGTGAGCCGGCCGGAATGAGGCCGGACAATAACTAAAAACGTAGAAAGGGTATGATAATTCAATTTAACATCGACTATAGGACGGCTTTCGGTGAGAGTCTCGTCTTGAATATTTTGGAAGGTGACAGCCTGATGACGTATCAGATGCTGACAAGTGACGGAATGCGGTGGAGCCACACCGTAGCGGTGAAGATTCCGCAGAAGTCATGTTCTTATTATTACAGCGTCATGCGTGACGGGAATGTCAGCAAGTGTGAGTGGACTCTCCTCATGCACCGGCTGGACATCTCCGCCGTCAGCGCAGAGACATATACGGTTTATGACAGGTGGCAGTCCATGCCCGAGGACGCCTATCTCTACAGCAGCGCCTTTACAGACTGCATCAACCATCAGCAGCCTGCTGCCGTGCCGTCCTCGCGGTTTGCCCGGACCGTGCGCCTTCAGGTGAGGGCGCCGCAGCTGAGAGACGGCGAGAAATTGATGCTATCCGGTGCCGGCAAGGCGCTGGGAGAATGGAACGTGGCACATGCCGTCAGGATGACACAGCATGTCTACAACGAATGGACGGTGGACATAGACGCCGCGTCGCTCGACGGCGGACGCATGGAATTCAAGTTTGTGGCCACAGGCGGAAATGTGGACGGAGGCGCTCATTGGGAGACGTGCATGAACCGCACGGTCCGTCTGCCGCAGATGAAGGACGGCGACGTGGTCGTTTACAGTCTGGACCAGGCTTTCTTCAGACATAGTGACCGCAAGCTGGCCGGAACGCTGGTGCCGGTGTTCTCGCTGAGAAGCGGCCGGAGTGCCGGTGTTGGCGACTTCGGCGACTTGAAGACGATGATAGACTATGTGGAGAAGACGGGACAGAAGGTTCTCCAGCTCCTGCCCGTCAACGACACCACCATCACCAACACGTGGACCGATTCGTATCCGTACAGCTGTATCAGCATTTTCGCCTTGCATCCGCAATATGCCGACCTGCGCGCACTGCCTGAACTGAAGGATGCCGGGGAACGTGCCGAGGCGGAGAAGACGATGGCCGAATTGAACGCGCTGCCGCAGATAGACTACGAGCGTGTCAACGGATTCAAGGTGGAATATATGCACAAAGTGTTTGAACAGGAAGGTGAAAAGATTATAAAGAGTGCCGAATTCAAGGCTTTTTTTCAGGAAACAAAACAGTGGCTCGTGCCATACGGACAGTATTGTAAGTTGAGAGATACGTATGGCACGGCCGATTTTTCCCGCTGGCCGGACCACAACACGTGGAATGAGGACGACCGGGAGGAACTCAGCTCTCCGAAATGTAAGGCATATAGGGAGGTGGCGTTCTACTACTTCATGCAGTATGTGCTCAACACGCAGATGAAGGACGCCCATGACTATGCCCGGCAGAAGGGAGTCATTCTGAAGGGCGACATACCCATCGGTGTCAATCGCTACGGCTGCGACGTGTGGATGGAGCCGAAATACTTCAACCTCAACGGACAGGCCGGCGCGCCGCCAGATGATTTCTCTGTGAACGGTCAGAACTGGGGATTCCCCACCTACAACTGGGACGAGATGCTGAAAGACGGATGCGCCTGGTGGGTGCGCCGCTTCCAGAACATGTCGAAGTTCTTTGATGCCTACCGCATAGACCACGTGCTGGGCTTCTTCCGCATCTGGGAGATTCCGGCCGGTGCCGTCCACGGACTGCAGGGGCAATTCTCGCCGGCGTTGGGCATGACACGCGAGGAGATTGCGGCTTATGGGTTCAACTTCCAGGAGGAACGCTTCACCAGCCCGTTCATCACCGACTGGGTGCTCGACCGTGTGTTCCATGAACGTGCGGCGGAAGTGAGGGAGAAGTATTTGGACCGCCTGGACGGCGAGCGTTATGCCATGAAGCCGGAGGTGGACACGCAGAGGAAGGTTGAGGCTCTATTTGCCGATGTCACCGAAGAGAAAGAACTGTGGCTCAGAGACGGACTGTATGCCCTCATAAGCGATGTGCTTTTCGTGCGTGACCGTCAGAACGCGGATCTGTTCCACCCGCGCATCTCGGCGCAACTCGATTTCATCTATGAGTCGCTCTACGACAACGATAAGTTCGCATTCAACAGACTTTATAATGACTATTTCTACCGCCGCAACAATCAGTTCTGGTATCTGGAGGCAATGAAGAAGATGCCCAGGCTGGTTGAGGCCACGCGCATGCTGGTATGTGCCGAAGACTTGGGCATGGTGCCGGACTGTGTGCCATGGGTGATGGACGAGTTGAAGATATTGAGTCTTGAACTTCAGAGCATGCCGAAGGACCCGAAGGTGAGATTTGGTCATCTTAGCGCAAATCCCTACCGTTCCGTATGCACCATCTCCAGCCATGACATGCCCACCCTGAGACAATGGTGGGACGAGGACATGGAGCGCACGCAGGACTACTACAACAGCATGCTCAACCGTCAGGGGGCGGCTCCACATCCGCTGCCTGACTGGCTGGCAAAAGACATTATATACCGTCATCTCACCTCACCGTCGATGCTCTGCATCCTGAGTATACAGGACTGGCTTGCCGTCAGCGGAAAACTACGCCTTGCCGATGCCAACGCCGAGCGCATAAACATACCGGCCAATCCACGCCACTACTGGCGTTACAGGATGCACCTCAACATTGAGGACCTGATGGCCGACAACAGTTTCATGGCAGAGATGAAGGACCTGATCTATCAGTCAGGGAGAAAGTGAAGTGGAACCAAAAACAATTATAGTGTATGTCAATGAAAAAGAAATCAGCTATGATGACGCTCGCGCTGTTGCCCATGATGGCAATGGCACAAAGCGTGACATCTCCAAACGGTAATGTAGAGGTCAGGTTTTCCTTGACAGGTAACGGCCGGCCAACATACGAAATGAGCTACAAGGGACAGACGGTGTGCAAACCGTCACATCTCGGTCTGGAACTGGCCAAGGACAAGCATGCTTCCAAAGGGATGGACGAAACCGACCTGATGGACGGATTCAAGGAGACCGGCTCGAAGACCTCGTCGTTCGACGAGACGTGGAAACCTGTATGGGGCGAGACGGCCACTATACGCAACAACTACAACGAGATGGAGGTGAACCTCAGCCAACCTTCAACCAAACGCAACATCACAATCCGTTTCCGTGTCTATGACTACGGCATGGGCTTGCGTTATGAGTTTCCACAGCAGAACGAACTCAACTATTTCATTATAAAGGAGGAACACACGCAGTTTGCCATGGACGGCGACCATACGGCATACTGGATTCCCGGTGACTATGACACTCAGGAATATGAATATCAGATCACTCCGATGACGGGAATACGCGAGGTCATCAGCAAGAACCGCGAGGCTTACAAGAGCAATTCCTCCACAACTGTGTTCTCTGACACGGGTGTGCAGACATCATTGCAGCTGAAGACCGCCGCCGGACTCTACATCAATATACATGAGGCCGCTTGTCTTGACTATCCGACGATGCACCTCAACCTCGATGAGAAGACGCTGACCTTCGAGTCGTGGCTGACGCCGGATGCAGTGGGCCGGAAGGGATTCATACAGACGCCGTTCAATACCCCGTGGCGCACGGTCATGGTCAGTGACGATGCCCGTGACATGCTGTCCTGCAAGTTGACGCTGAACCTCAACGAGCCTTGCAAGATAGAGGATACATCATGGATTCATCCCGTCAAATACTGCGGTGTGTGGTGGAACATGATAGTGGGAACAAAGAGCTGGGCCTACACCGATGATTATCCATCGGTGCGTCTTGGCGTCACCGACTATGGCAAGTGCAAGCCCAACGGAATTCATGGTGCAACCAACGAGGAGGTGAAACGCTATATCGACTTCGCCGCTAAGAACGGTCTGCAGGAGGTGCTGGTGGAAGGATGGAACGAAGGTTGGGAAGACTGGTTCGGCCACCAGAAGCTCGACGTCTTCGATTTCGTGACGCCTTATCCCGACTTCGATATAAAGATGCTTAACGATTATGCCCACTCGAAGGGTGTGAAGCTGATGATGCACCATGAGACCTCTGCCGCCATAATGAACTATGAGCGTCATCTGGAGGATGCTTTCAATCTGATGAACAAGTATGGCTACGATGCCGTGAAGACGGGGTATGTGGGTGACATCATCCCGCGCGGCGAATATCATTACAGCCAGCTCAGCAACAACCATTATCAGCGTGTCATCGAGACGGCGGCAAAGCACCGTATAATGGTCAATGCACATGAGGCGACACGTCCTACCGGTATCTGCCGCACATGGCCGAACCTCGTGGGCAACGAGAGTGCACGCGGCACAGAGTATGAGGCTTTCGGCGGCAGTGTTCCCTATCACACGGTCATGTTGCCGTTCACACGTCTGCAGGGCGGTCCGATGGACTATACGCCGGGAATCTTCGAGACCCAGCTCTCTACATGGAGCAAGAACACCAGCTATGTCCACACGACGCTTTGCGGTCAGCTGGCCCTTTATCTCGTTATGTACAGTCCGCTTCAGATGGCGGCCGACCTGCCTGAGCATTATGAGAAGTATGACGATGCCTTCCAGTTCATACGCGACGTGGCTTGCGACTGGGACGACTCGAAGTATATAGAGGCTGAGCCGGCCAAGTATATCACCGTAGCCCGCAAGGCAAAGGGAACCGACGACTGGTTCGTTGGCGGCAAGACGGGCGAGGAAGAGCATCTTGCGATCGTGAAGCTCGATTTCCTCGACAAGGGCAGGAAGTATGAGTGTGCCGTCTATCAGGATGCAGCCGACGCCGACTACGAGAAGAATCCGAAGGCTTACAGGATTGTCCGAAAGACAGTGAAGAAGGGCGACACTCTGAAGATAAAGGAGGCTCGCGGTGGCGGTTTCGCCGTATCACTGAAGGCCATTTGACGATAAACACAGCACGGCTCATTTAGCCAATAGAGAACAACGGATGTATCAATGTCGTGTTGTAACGGTGTTGTACGGGCCGTATAATGAAATACTGTTAGATGGAAGGGCTGTGTAAATATAAAGAACAAAGATGAATCAAATCCATAGGACTAAAATGAATTGCAGAAACAGAATGATAGCCGCCGCATTTGCAGCGGCTATCCTGCCTCAAACCGTCATGTCACAGCAGACATTCAACGAGATGAGCTATTCCGCGGAAGAGACCGTGTTCCGGCTTAATGCCCCTACGGCACAGAAGCAGAAGGTGCAGGTGAATATATACGACGAAGGACAAGGCGGAAAGGCTGTCAAGACAGTCAGGATGAAGGCCGTGGGCGATGACCGTTGGGAGGCAACGGTGAAAGGAAATCTGGACGGCAAGTTCTATACCTTCAATACCGGCAGGGGCGAATGTCCGGGCGTCTTCGCCAAGGCAGTGGGTGTAAACGGCCAGCGTGGTGCCATAATCGACATGAAGCTGACCTCCCCCGAGGGCTGGGAGAACGACAGGCGTCCGGAGGTGAAGAGTCCGGCCGACCTCGTGATATACGAGATGCACTGGCGCGATTTCTCCATCGACGCCTCTTCCGGTTTGCAGCATAAGGGAAAGTTTCTGGCCCTGACAGAGCCTAAGGCCATAGACCATTTGAAGACGCTGGGCGTCAACGCCATCCACATACTGCCGTCGTTCGACTATGCGTCGGTTGACGAGAGCCGGTTGGGCGTGCCGCAGTATAACTGGGGCTACGACCCGAAGAACTACAATGTTCCGGAGGGCAGCTATTCTACCGACCCATTTACTCCCGCCGTGCGAATCAAGGAGTTCAAGCAGATGGTGCAGGCATTGCATAAGGCCGGCATAAGGGTTATTCTCGACGTTGTGTACAACCATACTTTCGACATTGATAACAGCAACTTCCAACTCACATACCCCGATGTCTACTACCGAAAGACAGCCGACGGCAAGTATAGCGACGGCTCCGCATGCGGCAACGAGACAGCTTCGGAGCGTCCGCTGATGCGCCGGTTCATGCTGGAGAGCGTGAAGTATTGGATTGACGAGTATCATATCGACGGTTTCCGCTTCGACCTTATGGGTATTCACGACATAGAGACGATGCGGCAGATACGTGCCGAAGTCAACCAGATAGACCCTACAATATATATATATGGTGAGGGATGGAGTGCGGGCACTTGCGCATATCCGCAGGAGAAGCTGGCCATGAAGGCCCAGACATACCGATTGGACGGTATTGGCGCTTTCTCTGATGACATGCGCGACGCTCTTCGCGGACCGTTCAACGACGATACGAAAGGAGCATTCCTGGCCGGTATTGCCGGTGAGGAGGAGAGCCTGAAGTTCGGCATTGTGGGTGGTATATCCCATCCGCAGGTGGACATGACGAAGGTTAACTACGACAAGAAGCCTTGGACGGCCCAACCGACACAGCAGATAAGCTATGTGAGTTGTCACGACGATATGTGTCTTGTAGACCGTCTGAAGGCGAGCGTGCCCGGTTTGCAGGACACCTCGAAGCCCGAATATCAGCGTATGGCGGAGTTGATACGGCTCGACCTGTTGGCCCAGACGGCTGTGTTCACGTCGCAGGGTGTTCCTTTCATTCTCAGTGGCGAGGAGATGCTCCGTGACAAGAAAGGGGTGCACAACAGCTTCAATTCTCCCGACAGCATCAACCGCCTTGACTGGGACAACCTGAAACGCTATCCGCAGGTGTTCGACTACTACAGCCGGCTCATCCAGTTGCGCAAGAACCATCCTGCCTTCCGTCTGGCTGAGGCCGGCAAGGTGTGCCGTCATCTGGAGTTCCTGCAGACGGAGGATTGCCTCGTGGCTTTCCAGCTGAAGGACCTGGAGGGCATAGACCCCTGCAAGCGCATCGTTGTCGTGCTGAATGGCAACAAGGCCGCCAGGACTGTCAATATTCCCGACGGTCGTTATACCATTGTTTGCTGCAATGCTGTCATCAATGAGGATGGCATGGGCATGGTGGAAGGCGACCGCTTTCTTGTGGATGCGCAATCGGCGTTAATTCTTTTTGAAAAATGAATTACTAAATCAGGAGTTGAATGGAGTTGAAGTGAGCGATAACTCCTTTCAACTCCTTTCAATTTATTAAACAATAAATAATAATGAGAAAACTGCTAATAACATTAACCTTGCTTCTCGGTGTTATGAACATGAATGGAAGTATTAAGATTGACCGTATAGAACCCACCGACTGGTATGTCGGCATGAAAGATGCCACGTTGCAGCTGATGGTCTATGGTAAAGACGTACGGAATATGGATGTCGACGTTCAGTATCCGGGTGTCCGTATCGACTCTCTCGTGCGTCTGGAATCACCAAACTATCTGCTTGTCTATCTCAATCTGCAGGGGGCGCAAGCCGGCGAGATGACTTTGAACTTCAAGCATGGCAAGAAGACAAAGAAGGTGGCATATACTTTAAAGAACCGCGATATGGCCGGTGATAAACGCATCGGATTCAGCAATGCCGACGTGCTCTACATGCTGATGCCTGATCGCTTTGCCAACGGACGTACAGACAACGACGCTTTCAAGACCATGCGCGACAAAGTGTGTGACCGTCAGGCGCCGAGCCTGCGCCATGGCGGCGACCTTGAAGGCATCCGCCAGCATCTTGACTATTTCATCGAGCTGGGAGTGACGGCCCTGTGGTTCACGCCGGTTTTGGAGAACGACTCTCCCAACGATGGCAAGAACAGTACTTATCATGGTTATGCCACAACCGACTACTACCGTGTTGACCCGCGCTTCGGCACAAACGAGGAGTATCGGACACTCATCGCCGAGGCCCATGCCAAGGGTCTGAAGGTGGTGATGGACATGATATTCAACCATTGCGGTTTCGACCATCCGTGGGTTGCCGACATGCCGTCGAAGGACTGGTTCAACACTCCGGAGTGGCTCTTCCCGGAGAATCAGGGTGCCGAGCATCAGAAGACGATAGGCACCATGGACGGTGCGGCCAAGGTGAATGACATGTATTTGCAGACCAGTTATAAACTGACTCCGGTGCTTGACCCTTACGCCAGCAAGGTTGACCTTCGTGAGACTGTGGACGGCTGGTTCGTTCCGACCATGCCTGATCTGAACCAACGCAACCCGCATGTCATCAAGTATCTCATCCAGAACAGCGAATGGTGGATAGAGAGTGCAGGCATTGACGGAATCCGTATGGATACCTATCCTTATGCCGACCGTGACGCGATGGCCTTGTGGATGAAGACCCTCGACATGGAATATCCAAATTTCAATACCGTTGGTGAGACATGGGTCACAGAACCGGCTTATACTGCGGCATGGCAGAAAGACTCCCGTCTGTCGGAGAAGAACAGTTACCTGAAGACGGTGATGGACTTTGCTTTCTTCGACCGCATCAATCAGGCGAAGAACGAGGTGACCGACGGTTGGTGGAATGGTATGAACCGCATCTATAACGTGCTCTGCTATGATTATCTCTATCCCAATCCCAAGAGCGTGATGGCTTTTGTGGAGAACCATGACACCGATCGCTTTCTCGGAACGGGCAAGGACACTGTGGCTCTGAAACAGGCACTGGCGCTCCTGCTCACCATCAACCGCACGCCGCAACTGTATTATGGTACCGAGGTGCTGATGAACGGAACGAAGGCGGAGACTGACGGTAATGTCCGTAAGGACTTCCCCGGAGGCTGGAACGGTGACAGCCGCAACTGCTTCACTGCAGAAGGCAGGACGCAGGCGGAGAACAACATGTTCTATTGGCTGAGCAAGCTGTTGCACTGGCGTCAGGGCAACAAGGTGATTATTGAAGGCAGTCAGGTGCAGTTCACTCCTCAGAAGGGCGTTTACGTCATTGCCCGCCAGTATCAGGGCAAAAGTGTGATGACCGTCATCAATGGAACCAAAGAGCCTGCACAGCTGGAGGTTGCCCGTTATGCGGAAATCATAGACGGCAAGGAGAAGGCTATGGATGTCATCAGCGGAAAGACCGTCATGCTTGACAAGAATGTGAAGTTGCGTCCACGTCAGACGCTCATACTTGAAATTAAGTAAGAGGCTTTTTATTAAGTAAGAGTTAAGAAGAAGGAGTTTAGAGGCCTTTAGTAAGTAAGAGATAAGAAGAAAGAGAGAAGAGGTATGATTACCG
>CAMVUM010000028.1 GCA_947170725.1 uncultured Prevotella sp. | reverse complement strand
GCTTTGGGGGGAGTTTGTTGGGGGATTTCTATTTGGGAGTGATGGGATTGATGGGAATTATGGGAGGTTTGGGAGTTTCTTTTTTGGGGGGCTTTGGTGGTGTGTGGGATTTCCTTGTTGTGGAGTTTTTTATGGGATTAATGGGATGTTTGGTCCAGCGCCTTATGTAGCGGTTGGGTGATGATATTGATGGCTTTGTGGAGGAGCCATGCTGCGATGGAAGAGAGGGCGATGAGGATGGCGGCGGTGAGCCAGTAGCCCAGCTGCCACTGACGGATGTTCACGAGAATGAACTGATAGTGGATGAGGTAGACTTCGAGGCTGATGCTCCCGAAGAACGACAGGGAACGACAGAGCCATGCAGGGGCGACGCTGAGCGGGCGGCAGAGCAGTAGGAGCATTGACACGGTAAGCGGGATGTAGGCCATGCGTTCGATGAAGAGCGGGAAGCGTCCGCGCAGTCCGTCTTCGAAGTTGATGCAGACAAGGGCAGACATGGCGAAGAGAAGCAGCAGGAGCCACAGGGCTGACGGCTCTAAGGTGCGCCGCTCTTTCACCCACAGACCGGCGTTGACGCCGAGAAGGAATATGGGTATGCGACTGAAGAATATCTCCAGATGGCCGACGGTGTGGTAGAGCGGCATCCAGTAGCGCACGAGCATGCACAGCAGTATCGCCGCCACGGGCAGCCAGCGCCATATCGGCATGCGACGGATGAGTTCCATATAGGCCGGAGCAATGGTATAGAGCATCATTATGGCGGGAATGAACCAGAAGGTCAGTTCGTCATGCTCCCAGAATCCCCAGTTGACGGTGATGCTGAGCAGGGTGTCGGTGAAGCTGAGACGGCCGTCGGCGTAGCGGGGGATATAGTGGAGGCTGGCTATGATGAGCCATGCGGGGTAGATGCGGAGGTAGCGGCGGAGAAAATATTTTTTCAGGTCAGAGTGGAGAGTGTAGAGTGAAGAGGACTTTTCATTCCGACTTCTTTTTTTCGTCCACGCGAACCACAGGCCTATTCCACTGAGGAAAAGGAACATGTCAACACCGATGTTGCCGCATCGGCTGATGCACCACCAAATGTCGTCGTGGCGCATGCCGCCGACATGAAAGAGCACGACCATGAGCATGGCGATGCCCATGAGGGAGCCGCGGTGGCGGCTGAGGTCGGAGAAATCTATGGGATGGTTGGTCATTGGAGTTCTGGGATTAATGGGAGGGATAGGAATTATAGGATTAATTGGAGTTATGTGAGAGATGGGAGTTATGTGAGAGATGGGAATTATGGGATTAATGGGAGTTATGGGAGAGATGGGGAAAATGAGATTAATGGGAGAAATGAGAACTGCTGTTGCAATAAAGAGTAATCATACCTCTTCACTCATCACTCTGAACTCTTCACTTAAAGAGCCTTTTCACTCTTACTTCTTGCTTTCGAAGACCATCTTGTCGAACAGCCATGCAACGACCACGGCGGTGACGACATAGAGCATCAGTCCGTCGTAGATGTCGCCGCGTCGGGAGATGGGGATGAATATCTTGCGGAGGATGGGGTGAGTGACGAACATGGCGGCAGAGATTGCGCCGGTCCATATCATAGGCCGGAGGACAGTTGTAGGCAGCATTTTTATGGCGGCTACAGATGTCAGGATGACTGCTGCGGGAGCCCACAGCCAGGTATGGAAATTGAAGCAGAGGGCGAGGGTTAGCGCCGACGAGAGAACGGCAATGGCGAGCCAGTGGTAGCGTGTGATGCGGCTGAAGGAGTCAGGAGGTGTCAGACGGGCCAAGGCAATGCCGGCACAGAAGGGCAGTATGCCGCCTACGAAGTTGTAGCGCAGGCGGTTGAGCTCCTCGTCCAGTGGTCCGCAACTGGCCTGCAATAGCCAGCAGCATGCGACGAGAGCGGCCATCATGGCCCAATGGCGGCGGAAGATGAGCAGCCGCCATACGACGTAGAGCTGCATCATCAGTCCGAAGAACCAGTAGGGGCCGGGCCAGATGATTCTGTCGGGATTGGCAAGGAGATTGATGACCATCAGTAGTTGGGCTATGATGTTTTCCGCATGGTAGGTGAAAGAGCCGGGAGTGATGACATCGACAATGAGGAAAGCAGTCAGTCCGACTATCATCATGCGGAAAAGTTTGGTGTACTGACGGCGGACAAACGCCCTGACGGGCAGCTCGCCACCGCCCTGCTCATATTTCATCACCAGCCCGAAACCGCTCAGGAAGAGGAATACCGGAACGCCGTAGTGGCCGAAATAGGACACAAGATGAACCGGAAGATATGCGTCAGGGTTGGTCAGGACATACCACAGGCGGCGGCTGTTGCCTATGTTGAACGTATATTCGTTCTCTTTCACCGCAATGGCCAGCCAGTGGCAGTAGTTGTGGAGCATTATTCCCAATATGGCCAGACCTCTGAGTGCGGAACATTCGGCTCGGCTCAGCCATTCTTTTTTATCGTTCATTGTCGTTCGTATCTTTGTTTACTGAGGATAGTATCTCTGTTTACCGAGGATAGCATCTCTATTTACTGAGGGTAGTTTCTTTGTATGTTGAGGATATTCCGTTGTTCTTCCTGCGGTGGTTGTCCCTCAGTCGGTCATAGTCGGCCGAGTTTTTTAGTATTCGCGGGCGGCTGACGTCGTAGTCGTTACTGAGGATGTTGAGGCTGCTGCGGTAGTATGGGCAGCTGATTCCGCCGAGATAGAGCAGCATGTGGGCGACGCGGTCGGTCATGAAAGGCCGGCGGGCGGCCGCTTTGATCTGACTGACTATGTTGGGCCGGGCTGCGGCATAGCTTCGCGAACACCATATCCAGAACGGTATCTCAAACTCCTCGTGCGCCAGCCGATAGTCTATCACGGCCGAATGGAGCCGTCCACTGACGTGGATGTCGTCGCCGTAGCACTCCTCACCGTGGTCGGGCATGTAGATGACGATGGCGTCGCGGTCCTCATAGCGTCTGATGACTTCGTCGACGATAGAGTCATTGTAGAGCGTCGCGTTGTCATAGTCGGAGAGTATCCACCGCTCGCGCCCCTTCAGCCGCGGCCGGTTGTAGTCGCGGGCTTTCCATCGCTTGTGGCTCAGCGGATAGCGCTCGCGGTAGGTGGAGTGCTGGCCCTTTACGTGGACGATGGTCAGACGTCCATCAGCGCTGGCCGTTCCGTCTTTTTCACGGATGGCGTTGAGGCTGTCGAGATCGTCGAGCACGCCCTTGTCGAGGTCGTGGAGGGCGACGTTGCGTGCGTCAAACTGAGCCTCGCTGAGCACGGGATTGTTGAGGAAGAAGCCTCCGCTGAAGTCATAGACGGCCTCATGGGCCTGCGGGAGGAACTGGTTTGTTACGAACGTGACGCTATAGCCGGCACGCCGGAACAGTTCCGGGAACAGCGGATAGTCGCACCACTCGCCTGAGTCTCCCACGGTGTAGAGCGAGAAGACGTGTTTGAACACGAAGCTGGTCAGGTTCCAAGGACTGACCGTGTCGTCGAAGCGCGTCAGTTCGCCTTTTTCCATCCGCTCCTGCTGACGAGGGGCGGTGGGCTTGTCGTAGCCATAAAGCTGGGAGTGGTGGCGGTTGTAGCTTTCGCCTATGATGAAGACGATGTCGGGGCTGCGGAACGAGCAGCTGTCGACTCTGAGACGGTGGGTTGTCTCTATCAGACGGTCGAGCTGCCGCGCTGTCAGCCTGTTGGCGTAGATGCTGAACCAGAGGCGGTAGACGGGATGATAGAGCGTCGCCTTATCCTTGCGGGTCAGCTCATGTTCCACGCCGCCGATATTCTCGTAAGACATGAGCCGCGCTGTGGCCGTCTTGTTGTACCATGACGCACAAATGCAGAGAATGAAAAGAACGAGGACCAGCAGGCCCGTATAGGGGGATGTCTTTCTGAAGTCGCTCCGAATCCCGGCTGCCAGTCTCTTGTGGCGGCTGATGACCGCGCGTGCCGTACGACGGAAGTGTGGTGCGGCGACGTTGAAACAGATGTGCAGCAGCATGATGGCAAGCACGTAGCCGACACCCGCCGTGAGGACATCGGCCGTCAGATAGGAGCTGAGGAACTCCGAAGCCTCGCCCGAATTGGTCTCGCCTACGAGCAGCAGCATGGTGGGATTGAGTGTCGAGTTGAACTTCACGAAGCAGTAGAGGTCGACAATTACGGTGGGATAGATTATGGCGTATAGCATGCCGCGCACCACTCGCCGTACCCGCAGCGGAATCAAGGCCAGCAGGGCGCAGACCACGTAAAGGTCGGCGAAAAGCTCTTCGGATGCGAAGGGGTAAGGCTCAAAGCCCTTGCGGTCGGGCAGGGTTAGCCGGAAAGCGGCATAGCCCAACACGAACATGAAGCAGAAGAACAGCGGGTTGCGGCCGATCGGGAGCAACGGCAGACGGAAAGCCTTGGCGAGCCGGTGCCTCACGATGGCACCGGTTTTCCGCTGATTGTGCGGATTGTTATCCTTGGTGTTATTTAAATTATCGTTGTCTATGTCCATAGAGCGGATTTTTCGTTAGTCCTCCATCATTGTGTCGGCAGTAGCGCGATAGAGGCTGACGGTATCTTGGATTATGTTTTCGGGCACCATGCCGCTGACGGACCTTCCGCTACGGATGCGGTCGCGTATCTCCGTACTGCTGATGTCCAGCAGCGGTGTGTCAACGAGTTTGACTCCCTGAGGCAGATTTCCGGCGCAGACGTGACATCCTCGGCGCGGGTAGATGACTATGGAGTGGTGGCGGAGGATGTCGTCGTGATGACGCCAATGGTCGAAGAGCGTCCAGTTGTCGGCCCCGATGATGAGCGTGAAGCGCCGGTCGGGATAGTCAGCTGTCAGCCGGCATAGCGTATCCCACGTGTAGGACGGCCGCGGCAGGGCGAACTCATAGTCCGAGGCCACAAGCCCATCGTGGCCTTCAAGTGCACGTCGGGCCAGATCCAGCCGCAGCCGCTCGTCCAGCAGCCCGTCACTCTTCTTCAGGGGATTCTGTGGCGAGACCATCAGCCATACCTCGTCCAGTCCGGTCCGGTGGCGTATTTCTTCCGCGAGGGCGATGTGGCCGGTGTGTATGGGGTTGAATGAACCGCCGAAGATGCCTGTTTCTTTCATTTGGGAGTTGAATGGTTTATATTCCCAGGAAGTCGCGGAGGATGTCCATCGTCTGCTGCTCGGCCTCAGTGAGGACGTCGTTCATGACGGTGCGGTCGTAGCGTGGGGCATACTCCATCTCCATCTCGGCGCGGGCAACGCGCATCTCTATCTTCTCCGGAGTTTCTGTGCCGCGGTCCGTGAGGCGCTGGCGCAGGGCGTCGATTGACGGCGGCTCGATGAAAAGGCTAAGGGCGTGGTCGCCATAAAAGTCCTTGATTCGGCATCCGCCCTTGACGTCGACGTCGAAGACGATGTTGAATCCCTGAGAGAGCTTGTCCTCGACCTGTTTCTTGAGTGTTCCGTAGAGCGTTCCGCCGTAGACTTCCTCATATTCGAGGAACTCGCCGGCGGCAATCTTGTTGCGGAATTCGGCGTCGGAAATGAAGTGATAGTCGCGGCCGTCGACCTCGCCTGGCCGCGGCTGGCGGCTTGTGCATGATACGGAGAGCGTCAAGCGCAGCTCCTCATGTGCCATAAGCCACTTGATGATAGTGCTTTTTCCTGTTCCGCTTGGGGCGGATATGATTATTACTTTTGCCATAATTATCTTTTTTAGTTCAGAGGTATGAATGATGAGTGAAGAGGTATGATTACTCTTTATCCAAAGCAAAGGGCTGAGTAAAGAGGCTCTTTAAGTAAGAGTTCAGAGTGATGAGTGCAGAGTGAAGAGGTGTGATTACCTTTATAATCTTCGTTTTTGCGGAAAAAGTAGGGACATAATCCTGTTGCACTCTCTTCGAACCTGAAAATGGTAATCATACCTCTTCACTCTGCACTCATCACTCTGACTTGACTCAAACTTACATTGCGTTGAGAACCTGTTCCTTTATCTGCTCCAGCTCGTCCTTCATCTTGACTACGATGTTCTGCATCTCGGCCAGATTGCTCTTCGAACCGGTTGTGTTTATCTCGCGTCCCATTTCCTGAGCGATGAAGCCCAGCTTCTTTCCCTGTCCGTGGCCCTCGGCCATTGTCTCGCGGAAATAGCGGAGGTGGTTTGTCAGGCGCTGCTTTTCTTCGCTGATGTCGAGCTTTTCGATGTAATAGATGAGTTCCTGCTCCAGGCGGTTCTTGTCATATTCCACGCCGCGGATGCTGTTGAGTCCATCGACGATGCGCGTCCGTATCTTCTCCACGCGCATCTTCTCGTAAGGCTCGATGGCGGCGAGTAGAGCCTCGATGTTGTCAATCTTCTCGGCGAACTTGCGTTCCAGCGCCTCACCCTCCTGACGGCGGAAAGCCTGAAGGTTGGCAATGGCCTCATTTATGGCCGAGCATGCCACCTGCCACTCGGCGGCGTCAAGCACTTCGACCTCTGTGCGTGTCATGACGTCGGGCATGCGCATGAGCGTATGCCACCAGTCTGCGGGCTCCGGGATGCCGGTGCGTGCGGCGATATCCTTAATCTGGTGGTAGTAGTTCTCTACAAGAGCGCCGTTGACGGGCGTCGCGTCGGCCGTGGCGTCACGGTCAATCCAGATGCAGAAGTCCACCTTTCCTCTTTCGAGTGCGGCGGATAGCATCTGGCGAATCTCCATCTCTTTCTCGCGGTAGATTGGCGCGATGCGTGTTGAGAGGTCAAGGGCCTTGCTGTTGAGTGACTTCACCTCGGCGGTGATTTTCTTTGTTCCATACGTTACGGTAGCTTTACCGTAACCTGTCATTGACTGTATCATAATGTCTTTATTTCTGTTTCTATACTTTTGCATTGTCCGCCGTATTCGGTTGCGTATGTGCATGATACGGTGGACGCTGCAAAATTACAACATTTTAGCGTATTGACCAAAAAACTTTTAGGTCAGAGTTTAGAATGGATAGGTAAGAGTGAAGAGTGATGAGCGAAGAGGTAAGAGTGACGAGTGATGAGGTATGATTACCTTTATTATCTTCGTTTTCACTGAAAAAGTAGGGACATAATCCTGTTGCACTCTCTTTGAACCTGCAAAGGGTAATCATACCTCATCACTCATCACTCTGACTTAGATATAAAGGTAATCATACCTCTTCACTCATCACTCTGAACTCTTACCTCTTCACTCTGACTTAGATATGTTTGTGCCGTCCCGTCCATTTGTCAATCCTCCGGCCCAGGGCGGTGGTTATTACTGAAAAGCGGCCGCGGCGAAGGTTGTTCCACAGCTCCTCAATGGAGTATTGCACTTTCCGCCATGGGCGGTTCCAGGCATTGACGAGATATAGCCGTTCGCCGTATTCCACGTTTTCAATGACATATCGCGGATGGCGCAGTGGGAAGTCCGTCTCGTGGCGGCGCATGGTGAAGATGCGGCGCAGGCGGCGCGGCATGGTTTCCAGCGAGGCGGCGAAGTGGGTCGAATCGGCTGTCAGTCCGACATTGTTAATCATGTTCTTTGTCGGCATGACGGCCAGTCCGGAACTGAAGAGCATGGCCGTCCAGAAGATGCTCTCATAGTATTCCTTTCCCGAGGCGCGGTGGTCGCGGCACATCCTCAGCAGGTCGTTGCGGTAGCCGCGGTGGCGTATCAGCGAGCTGAGCTGGCGCATGTTGTATTCGTCGTCCAGAAAAGAATATTGTCCGTCCCACCGGTCTATCACACGCCGCCATGAGGCCCATCCCCAGATGGAGAACGCCGAGGTGAAGAAGTAGCTGTCCGGTACGTCGGGCGTAATCTCGTCGGTGTTGAATCCGGCTACCATCGTGATGCGCTCGTCGTGCTCATATCGGTCGAGCATCTCCTTGCAGAATGGAAAGAACGACTGTGACGGAACGTCATCGTCTTCCAATACGATACACTTGTCGACGATGGAGAAAGCCCACTTCTGTGAGATGTATTCCGAAGGGTCGCATCCGTAGTTGCGCTCCTGATACTTGCAGTGGACGTCACATTCCCAGTCGATGTCACTGGCAATCCTCCGGCATTCCTCTATGCCGGCCATGTCGCGATCGCCACGCGGTCCGTCCTGATAGAGGAAGAGGCGTGACGGGCGTGCTTTCTTCACTTCGGCGAACACGAGGCGGAAGGTATCGGGACGGTTGAAGAATACCAGCAGAACGGCGATGTCTGTCTTTGCGGGATGTCTTGTCATATCTATTTGCGGGTTGGGGATTATGAATTATGAGATGCCGGTTGTATGCAGACACTCATAATTCATAATTCGTAATTCAAAATTCAATAGGCTTCGTCGTTCTCAATCTCATGCTTCGTAATCTCGCGGATGTCGATTGCGCGCCATGCGTAGACGATATATGCGAGAACAAATGGGATGAAGATGCTGACGATGGCCATCGTACGGAGCGTGAACTCGCTGCTCGAGGCGTTGGTGATGGTCAGCGAGCTCTGGAGATCGGCCGTCGAGGGATAGAACGCCGTTGAGTTCCATCCGGCGCAGAGCAACAGGGCCAGCACCGTGAGCACTGTACCGATGCCCGTCGGCCATATACCTTTTATATATAAAGGGGATGTAATTGTGCGTATGATGCCCGTGAGAACTAGTGCCACGCCGGCGATGAGCACCACGAGGACATACCACATCGTCGTGAGGTTGGTCAGATATTTCATCGGTTCCATCACGATGGCGCCCGTCGTAGCGTCTTCGGCAAAGCCGTCCTTCAGCAGAGTGCGTATGAGGAAGGCGAGGAAGAGAATGAGGAAAGGCACCGTGTTGGTCATCACGGCGCGGCGGCTGCGCGCCCTGATGGTGTCGTCGTTGATGTTGTTGATGAAATAGAGCAGACCGAGGATGCGCGCGAGGAAGAACACGGCGAATCCCAGTATGAGGTTCCAAGGGTCGAGCAGGGCGTCAAGACCGTGGCTGGCGTTGGCCCAGTGGCTTATGACGGGCTGCATGCCGCTAACCAGATTGTCCTTACTGACGATGAAGTTGGAGCCGTTGAAGAATGTCGCTACGGCTCCGCCAAGCAGCAGCGGGCCGACGATGCCGTTGATGATGAGGCACCACTGGAAGGTGCGCGCGCCGAGAAGATTGCCCAGCTTGTTCTGGAACTCATAGCTGACGGCCTGGGCTACGAACGAAAAGAGAATGAGCATCCACAGCCAGTATGCTCCGCCGAAGCTCGTGCTGTAGAACAGTGGGAACGAGGCGAAGAACGCTCCGCCGAACGTTACGAGCGTGGTGAACGTGAACTCCCATTTGCGGCCGGTGGAATTGACCAGCAGCCGGCGCTCCTCCGGGGTGCGGCCGATGGAGAACAGCAGCGAATTGCCTCCCTGAACGAAGAGCAGGAAGACGAGCAGGGCTCCTAACAGGGATACGAGGAACCACCAGTATTGTTGAAGAAATGCGTATGTCATGACGTCTTGATGTTTTGTTGATTGTTCTTAATCATGTCTCACTTGCCGCTTCCGGACGGTGTATGGGATGCGGTCTTGATTTCTGGACCTTTCTTTATCTCTTTGACCATGATGCTTATCTCTACAGCCAGAAGGGTGGTGAAGAGGGCGAGGAAGATAAAGAATGTTGTGGCCACGCTGCCTGCACCTATATTGCTCACGCCTATCCATGTGGGCATCATGTCCTGAATGGCCCATGGTTGGCGGCCGAATTCAGCCACGAGCCATCCCGCCTCACTGGCTATATAGCCCAGCGGCAGCATGACGATGGCTGTCCGGTGGAGCCAGCGCGGGCGTGTGATGTCGCGGCGGAAGGCGAGGAAGACCACAACGGCGAAGAAAACGATGAACAGCGTGCCAAGGCCGACCATGGCACGGAAGGCATAGAAGCACAGCGGGATGTAGGGAACGAGCTGCGACTTTTTTGTTATATATCCGTAGCCGAAGTAGCGCATGTTGTTCTTTATGCCGTTCTGCAGTTCCTGCAGACGTCCCGCCTCACGGAATGACAGCCCTGTCTCGGGGTCGGTCAAAAGGTTGTTGGCGGATGCCTGAGGCATCGTCCGTAGGGCCTCACGGCTCTTTGCCTTCAGTTCGCGGTACTCCTTGAGGGCCAGAATGGCCATCTGGCCGCGGCGTATCTTCTCCGACATAGGGATTTCTCGGGTGTTGTTCTCCAGCATATAGCCGCCGCGCATGATGTCGTTGATTCCCGGAACATAGCCGTTTATGTCGCGAGTGGCGAGGAAAGAGAGACCGTAGGGGATGGCAATGCGCAGCGGCGGGTCGCCTCCGGCCTTGTAGTTTGGCTGACGGAAAGGATTGACAAATGCAAATACCGTGAGTCCCTGATCTTCTCCACCGTCATATAGAGCTTCCATGGCGGCCAGTTTCATTGGCTGGACCTGTGCCACCTGATAGGCCGAACCGTCGCCAGTATGGATGGCCAGCAGTGAGGCAACCAATCCCACGATACCTCCGATTTTTATGCTTTCAACGGCCAGCTTCTTCTCGCGGCCGCGCAGCAGGTAGTAGCAGCTCACCGCTACTACAAAGAGTGCACCTATTATCCATGCAGAGGTTACTGTATGGCAGAATTTGTCTATGGCAAATGGAGACAGGGCGACATCAAGGAATGATGTCATCTCGTTGCGCATGGTGTCGGGATTGAACTTACAGCCTACCGGATTTTGCATCCATGCGTTGGCGACGAGTATCCACCAGGCGGAGAATGTGGCCCCGATGCCGGTCAGCCACGTAGAGGCGAGATGGAAACCGGCCGACACTTTCTTCCAGCCAAAGAACATCACGGCCACGAAAGTGGATTCCAGAAAAAAGGCTATGATGCCCTCTACGGCCAGCGGGGCACCGAAGATATCGCCTACAAACCATGAATAGTTGCTCCAGTTCGTGCCGAACTCAAATTCGAGGATTATTCCCGTTGCCACGCCCATGGCGAAGTTGATACCGAAGAGTTTCTGCCAGAATTTGGCGGCGTCCCTCCAAAAAGCCTTGCGTGTGCGCCAGTAGCATGTCTCGATGATGCCCATGATGAGTGCGAGACCCAATGTGAGCGGAACGAACAGCCAATGATAGATGGCGGTTAGGGCAAATTGGGCCCTTGCCCAGTCAATGGCCGCCGCGTCGATGTTTAACAGGATGTTTGTCATATATAAGTGTGTTTTTTATTATTATGCTTTTAGGGATAGTGACTTCATTTGCAGTGGCATGCTGTTTTTGCTGCATTCACACGTGGCTGTCGCCATTTGTCGGCCCGTTCATGGAGGTCCGGACGGATTGCGGCCGAGAATTTCCGTTGCCACAAAGTCGGCCTCATTGCCGTCCGTGGTTTTTGTCTTTAGGAAGTCCGGGAAAAAGAATATCTTCAGCACACCGAAGATAATGATGAGTTTGATTATGATGACAGTCCATAGCTTCCGCCCTATGGTCATTTGGCGGAAGCCGTCGGCATACAGATAGTATGTCCTGCGCAGAATGCTTAGGAGTTTATCCATCCTTGTAAACTGGTTCGTGTCACAAACTCATTTATTCATAGTGCAAATATACCGAAAAAATCTTTTTAGGCAAAGTTTTTCGTTATAAAGTGACGGTCAAGGCTCATTCCTTATAAAGTTTTCTGGGTGTATGCCTCCTGTAGGTGTTGCGGTACGCAAGGCCGCCGGTTATTCACCGTCGAGGATTCTTTTTATTTCGCTGTCGGTTTTGGTCAGCTTGTCATTACAGTGCTTTATCAGTTCCTGGGCGGTTTTTAGCTGTTCTCCGAGGGTGTCTATGTCCAGCTCGTCGTTTTCCATACGACGGACAATCTTTTCCAGTTCACGCACTGCGTCTTCGTATTTGATATTCTTTTTCATAGGATTCTTTTTTGATGTGAAAAATGATATATAATGGGGTGGTAATCAGAGGGAATCCGTAGGATTGGCATCAACCGTAGTGACGGTTGACGTGATGGTTCCTCCGGCAAGTCTTGTGACGATTTCGTCGCCAGGTTTCAGTTTGTCTGCGTTGCGGACAGCATGGCCTTGATGGAGCGTTATGCTGTATCCGCGGCGGAGAAGCAGGGCCGGATCGAGAGCCTTGACGCGTTGGGAGAGCATGTCGACCCTATGATGTTCGTCCGTCAGTTTGCGCTCGGTCAGCGGTGTGAGTGATTTTGACAGAGTCTCAATGCGGTGCTGTTCGGCACTAAGGCGTCGTGTGATGGCGGTCACAATGCGCTGTTTCATGATGTCCAGGCGGCTTTCGTGGCGTGTTCTGACAACGGAGAATAGTGACGGAATGCGTTCCGAGAGGCGTTCGAGGCGCATCCGTTCCGTTTCCATCCGTCGGCTGACGGCCCTTGCCATGCGGCTACGGCTGTCTGCAATGAGATCGGCCGTGGCCTTGAGACGGCTGATGAGCAGTGCGGCAGCGGCCGTTGGGGTTTTCACCCGCGTATGGGCTACCATGTCGATGATGGATTCGTCGCGGTCGTGGCCTATTCCGGTGATGACCGGCAGAGGAAAGTTGGCCACGTTTTCGGCCAGTGCCAGAGTGTCGAATCCTGCCATGTCGGCCGTAGCGCCGCCTCCGCGGATAATCACAACACAGTCAAAATCGTCGCAGTATCGGTTGATGTTGTCCAAAGCGGCAATGACGCTTTTTTCCACCTGTTCGCCTTGCATGATGGCAGGGAACAACCGTGTGGTGAAGCGGAAGCCGTAGTCGTTGTAGGCAAGCTGATTGCAGAAATCGCCGTAGCCGGCTGCTGTCTCGCTGGAGATGACTGCAATGCGTTGGGCGAACATCGGGAAATCCAGTTCGCGGTTGAGGTCGAAAACGCCTTCTGCTTTCAGTTGACGGATTATTTCCTGTCTGCGGCGGGCCATGTCGCCGATGGTGAAGTAGGGGTCGATGTCGGTGACAATCCATGAGAAACCGTAGGACTCATGGAACTGCGCGTACACCTGTAACCGTACTTTCATTCCGGCGCGGAATATCTGTCCCGTGGTGCGTTCAAAATGTAATCGCAACATTGGCCATGTCTGTCGCCAGCATTTTGCCGAGGCACGTGCGATGGGAGTGTTGGTGGAGTCGTCTTTCTGAATAAGCTCCATATAGCAGTGGCCGCGCGACTCCCGTGCTTCCGCCAGTTCGGCTTCTACCCAAAGAGCTTCGGGCAGTCCGCGTTCGACGGTGCGTCTAACGAGAGAGTTGAGTTCGAGCAGAGTGAAAGCCTTAATGTCGGGCATGAGGATTTTATATGTTACGTGTTTGAAATGTCTGTTGGCGTTAATACATGGCTGTCAATACAGTATCAGCAGCCGTATATATATACTCTGTACCGTGTCGTTTCATTGTGTCACGGCGTGTGCGTCATTGTGTTCAGTGCCTTCCCGAAGTCCGGCCGTCCGTAGCCGAAGATATTGTCCGGATGTTCAAAGCGGTCGCCGCTGTGTCTTACGAGTTCTATTATCTCCCGTGCAGTCAATTCAGGTCGTGCCTGCCACAGGCAGGCCACAAGCCCGCAGACCACCGGTGCTGCGAACGACGTTCCCATGCTTTGGACGATTGTTCCGCGTCCGGAGATAACGTCTGTTGGACTTCCTGGTGCCATGACGTCAGGTTTGACGCGCCCGTCCTGTGTGGGGCCGACTCCGCTGAAAGGTGCGTTGTCCAGCGTTGCCGTCAGTGCGCCTACGGTCAGGATGTTGTTGGCGTCTGCCGGAAAATTGATTTTCTTCCATGTACCCATTCCGCTGTTCCCTGCACTGTTCACCAGAACGATGCCTTTGTCGGCCAGCATTGATGCTGATTGTGATATGAAGGTTGTCCTGCCGTCCATGTCGCGGTAGGCATGGTTGCCTCTGTGGCCGTCGAACGTACTGTAGCCGAGGCTGCTGTTGATGATGTCCACACCTGCGGAATCGGCAAATTCGGCTGCCATCGTCCAGTAGTCTTCCTCGACAGGCTGTTCCGTCCGCGGGTCTTCACAGCGTAGGAGCCAATAGGATGCTTCCGGTGCGGTCCCTATATAGACGTGAGGCACGGATGTCCCCATGACAGACAGAACCTTCGTGCCGTGGTCAATGTCGCGGGCGTGTTTCGTTGAACCCGGATAGACAAAGTCGCGCAGTCCCTTGATGTCAATGGCCGTCAGAGCCGGAATACGGTCGGTGTTCATGAATCCTCCGTCCAACACGGCTATGGTCATTCCCTGTCCGCGGTAGCCTGCATCGTGAAGTGCACGTCCGCCGCAAAGTCTGATGTTTTTTTCGGCAATGCCGTAGCGTTCGGTGCGTAGTGTGTCCCAACTTTGGAATGTGTCGTGTATCTCTGTATATCTCACCGGTGCGGTCACAGAGTCCGGTGCCTGCCAGACCATGCTGCATGCCGTCACCCAAGGGAGGTTTTCAAGTGGAGTTATGGCGGCTGTGTCGTCTGTGGCAACAAGGACGGTGTTGTGCCATTTGCTGGTGCCGGCCACGCGCAATCCCAACTCGCCGAGTGTCTTTACATATTGGCGGCTGACGGGCAGGTCGGTTGAGTCTACGGGCAGATTCTGTCTTTGTCGGCGTTCAATTGCCTTTGCGGAAAGAAATTCGCGCGGGCGGGACAGACTGAACGTCGTGTCGTTCTTGTCTTTTAGTGTGAGGCGATAGATATATCTGTGGTTGCCTCTGTATTTCTCCTTTTTCGGAGCATAGGTGTTGCTTGACAGACCTTGGGCGGCTGTGGAAGTCCACATTCCGGCCACAATGAGAATCAGACAGAGAAATCGGTTCATGGTCATCGGTGGGTTGTTGATGTTTCCGGAGACAGCGCAATCGGTTGCAGATTGCCTATCTTCTGCAAAGGTAATAAAAATAAGGAAAACGAACAATGAAAATGATGGGAAAAGGCCCACATGAGGGTCCGCCCGTTCTCCCCGAAAGCCCGATTCGGCTTCCCGTTATTCATGGGGAAGGAGTCTGCGGGTGAATGGAATTGCAGATACGTCACATTGGGCGTACAGCACACAACATGACTCTCAAAGCATTTTATAGAAATGTCGCAATGTATTTGCCGTCGCATCAAAGAATGTGTCATGACAACTAAATACTACAAACATAACCTTTGCGTCTTTGTGTTTACAATATGCACATCTGACATTTTTTTATTACCTTTGCAGCGCATATTATATAAGTACATAGTATATATGATGTCATTTTTCAAGATACGCCGCGAAGAGCTCTGGCTTCTTCCACTGGCTTTGGTCTTCATGCTGACGCTCAACGCGCTCATGCTCGGATATAATCACGAACTGTTCACCCGTGGCGGCAGTATAGGCTACTGGACGATGTTCACGCGTTATTACACGCTGTCTGGATACGACGACCTTACTTATGTAACGCTGTCGAACTGGAAAATCTACTATCCTCTCTTTCGTCATCCGTTGTTGTCAGTGATGTTGTATCCTCTGTATGCACTGAATCTTTGGCAGATGGAGATGACCGGTGTCAACATTGCCATCTATATTGTGGCAGCAATATTGGTTGTCTGTGGCGTAGGGGCGTTTCTCCTGATTCACCGCATCTTGCGTGAGATAGTTGGGCTTGGGCGCAGTGACGCGCTGCTGCTGACAATGCTTTACTATTCTTTCGGTCATGTGATGGTCGGCTCTTTTGCCCCCGATCACTATGGCATATCCCATTTCCTGCTCCTTCTGACTCTTTATGCCGCCGGCCGCGCACTGCGCTCCGACCGTCCGATGGGACGCTGGAAGACCGCACTGCTCTTTATCCTTACCGCCGGAGTAACTGTCACAAATGGCTGCAAGACAATGCTGGCGGCGCTTTTCTGCGGCCGTCGCCGGTTTTGGCAGTGGCGCTATCTGCTGATTGCTGCCGTTCTGCCCGCCGTCCTGATGCTCGGGGCTTACCTCTGGCAGCATTATGCCATACAGCTGCCGGAAGACAGGTTCAATGAGGCGCGTGTGGAACGGCGGATGAAGACCGATCCGAAGTATGCTGCCGAGCGCAGGAAGAGCCTCGAATGGCGTAAGACCCACGGTGGAGACCAGCTCTTTGATAATCCGTATTTTGAGTGGACGGACAAGTCGACATCGCGTGTCCGGGCTATAGTGGAGAATCTCTTCGGCGAGGGCATACAGCTCCACCGCAGCTATCTGCTTCAGGATACTAACCGTACGCGCCCCAACTACGTGGCCTACGACTATAAACTGCAGTATGCCGTTCCCTTTACGGTGATGCTGCTCTTCGCTCTCGGCATATGGGCCGGACGTCGCGACCGTCTGATTCATCTCTGTCTGGCCTGGTTCTCGATAGACGTGATGATTCATATCGTGCTCGGTTTCGCCATTCTCGAAATCTATATCATGTCCCTACACTGGATGTTCTTCATCCCGATAGCCCTCGCGTTCCTGCTCAAAGCGACCAATGGCAATGTCCGTACAGGCTTGCGCAGCCTTTTGCTGGCGCTGGCGGTTTATCTGTGGATATACAACGGATGGCTGATAGGGGAGTATATGATAAGATAAGCAGTCTTTTTTATAAGTTAAAAGAGTTAAAGGAGCGACAACTCCTTTAACTCCTAAAAAGCGCCTCGCGCTTTATCGTTCCGTGTCAAGTATGATTCCGCCCGACGGCTGGATTGTCACCTTGACGCGCTTCTTCTTGTCTGCCTTCACCTTGGCGACCTCCGTCTTCATGCTTCCGTTCTTTTCTTTCCTGTCGGCATATTGTGTCAGCGGCTGTCCGGCGTCGCATGGAACGTCGAGAGTCAGCGTCAGCGGCTTGTCGGTGGCGTTGAGGCCGGCTATGATCCAGCGGTCGCCCGAGCGTCGGGCAATGACGACATAGCGTCCGGGATAGCCGTCGATAAAGCGTGTCTCGTCCCATTGTGTCGGCACGTAGCGCAGGAAGGTGAGTTCGTCGGCCGTCAGTTCCGTGAGATTGTTGGGCTGTATGGCTATACACTGAACCGAAGTCTGGATGACAACCGCCGCCGCCATCTCAAAGACATTGGTCGTATAACGCCGGTGGTTGTGCTTGTTGTCGCGCGACATGCGTGTGTTCATTATCGTTCCGCCCCAGTCCATTGATGCCACGGCATTGCGGCAGAATGGGTGGAGCGTCAGGTCGAAGGCCTCGCGGCGGGCCGCCTTCTCCGTGAAATAGACGTTTTCTGAAGCCAGCACGGCTTCGGATGCCACGAAGTTGGGGAACATGCGCTCCCATCCGCGTGGCAGCGTACAGCCGTGGAAGATGACCTGAAGGCCGAAATCGTTGGCGTCGGTGAGAATGTCCTCATATAGCTGCATCGTCACCTGCTTGTCACCGCCGAAGAAGTCGACCTTTATACCTTTGACGCCGATAGACTTCATCCACGCCATCTCCTTGCGGCGCTCGCCCACCGTATTCATTTTCTGTTTCGGTGTCTGCGGCGCGTCGTTCCAATAGCCGTTGGAGTTGTACCAGAGCAGGAGGCTGACGCCCTTTGACTGGGCGTAGCGGCTCAGCTCGGCCATGCGCTCGCGGCCGATGTTGGTGTCCCAGCTGCCGTCCACGAGACAGTATTCATATCCCATAGCGGCCGCAAGGTCGATGAAGCGCACCTGATCGTCATAGTTGATGGAGTTGTCCTGCCATATCAGCCAGCTCCATGTGTAGCGCCCCGGACGGTACGTCTCCGACGCAGCATAGCGTTCCTCGACAACGTCGTAGGCCACGGTGGTCTCTACAATCGGTGCCAGCGTGCGGCCGACGGTGATTGTTCGCCACGGAGTGAGGGCGGGAAGAGCCATGCCGACGGTGGACGGGCCGAAGCCGTTGTTCTCTCCCTCCATCGGCAGACCTATGCTATAGCCCGTTTCGGGGTTGTGGTCCAGAAGGCGGCAGCCCGCATAGCGGCCGTCCGTTCCTGTCTCGCTGACGAGCACCCAGCCGTCGTCACCGACATGGAACAGGGCAGGGAACGTATAGCCGCGGCCGTACTGCGACTTGACCGCCATCTGGCCGTCCGAGCTGTAGACCTCCTCATAGCTCGGTTTCGTCCGCTTCCATCCTATCATCGGGTCCGACTGGGGCGTTATGAACGTCGTTGTCTTCTCCGGCAGACGGAATGATGTTGCTTCCTGGAGTACTTTCAGCGCCGAACGGTCGTCTTTATTGTGAATCAGGTAGCGGAAAGCCACGTCGTTGTTGCTGACGCGGAAGCAGACCGTGATGTTATATTTATCGGGTGTAGCCATGTCCACCGAAAGTTCGTTGGCACGGTAGTGAACCTCCGATGTCTTCGTTCCGCGCATGGTGTAGACCGTGTCTATCGGCCGAGCCTCATGTCCCGTGACGGTCATCCCGCGAGTGAAGTCGGCCAAGTCCGTCACAATTCCCAATGCCGATGGTTCCAGCATGGTCAGCCCGTCGTAGTTGACGGAGTAGGTCGGACGTCCTTCGCGGACGTCAACAGCCACGCTCAGCCGCCCGTCGGGCGACTCCACAATAACGTCGGCTGCCCGCATCGTGGCCACGATGGTGAGTAGCAGCGTCGTCGAAACAAGTAGTTTTTTCATAAGTCTCAATGTGTTTTAGATTGTTCTTAAGTTCTTGCAAAGATACGAAATAATTGAAAAACGACCGCTTCCCCGCGCGGTTTATTGGCGCGGGGAGGTTTCGGCGGAATCGATGTCTTCATATAAGAAATGGCTGAAGGACGCTTCATTGCGTGATTTCCGGCCGTCGGCCGTGGCATAGACGCCAACGCCGAGACCGTTGAAGCGGTTCAGTCGTCCGTCATCGGCAAGCCCGGTGAGGCTCACTTCGGCCGCCCGCGTCATGTTGTCTGGCGTCGGACCGAACTCCAGCGTGGCCGTCATGCCGTGGGCCGTGAGCGAAAGGCAGACCTCGCGTCCGTCATACGGGAGGACGGCGGTGGTGCGTCCGCTCTCGATGACGGCAATGCCGTCCGTCGTGCGGAGCAGTGCTACGTATGCCGAGGCGTTGCGGTGGAGCACCAGTCCGGCGGCTTCGCCCTTGCGGCGCGGGGCAAACGTCATTGCGGTCGTGGCCAGGTAGTCGTGTGAAAGGACGCGGCGAAAGGTCATGGCTGGGCTGACGAGGCTGTCAAGAGTCTCGGGACGGAGGCTCAGCGTGAGACGTCCGTCGCCGATGCGGTGGAATGGTGTGTGGGGAATACGTTCGAAATACCAGTGCGGCGGAAGTTCCGTTCCGTCAAAACCGTCATGTGACGGGACTACGGCTACGGGACATTCGGGCAGTTCCGGACGCGGGATGTCCATAGTCATGCCGCCCTGACCGGGATTGAAGATGAATTCTCCGCCCTCAATCGCCACCGGACAGAGGAACGTCTCGCGTGTGAAGGCATGGCGGCCGCCAACCATTCGCTTGCCCAAAGCCACGGCATACCACTTTCCGGCGGGCGTCATGACGAGGTCGGCGTGGCCAACGCACTGCAGCGGACTGTTGTGGCCGTAGTGGCGTTGGGTAAGGACGGGGTTGACCTGCTGCGGCAGGTATGGACCGAAAAGGCTGTTTGAGGTCATCACCGTCACTGCATGGTTGAAGTCGGTGCCGCCCTCGGCAATGACGAGGACATAGCGGCCGTCAATTTTATAGAGGTGTGGAGCCTCGCCGTAGCGTGCGTTCAGGGCGTGGCCGGAAGTGAGAATGTGGCGCTCGCCGGTCAGTGTGCCGTCCGTGAGGTCTATCTGCTGCATGTAGATAGCCGTTGAAGCCTGATATTTCCGGTTGGGGAAACGTGTCGTGTTTGCCATTACGTATGCCCGTCCGTCGTCATCCCAGAATACGGACGGATCGATTCCGTCCATCCCTTTGATGAAGACGGGGTCCGACCACGGGCCTCTGATGTCCGTTGCGGTGATGAAGAAGTTGCCACGGTTGCTCACGTTGCAGAAGATATACCACCGTCCTTCATGATGGCGCAGGGTGGGCGCCCACACTCCGTCCTTGTCTTTCACACCGTCGAGGTTGACCATTCCGGGACGGTTGATGGCGTGGCCGACGAGTTCCCAGTTAATGAGGTCGCGGCTGTGGTATATCGGCAGCCCCGGATACCACGTGAATGACGATGTGCAGATATAGTAGTCGTCGCCAACGCGGCATATCGACGGATCGGGATTGAAGCCAGGCAGGATCGGATTGACCGTGCGGGCTTGTGTCTGGGCGGTAGCGCTGATGGTCACAATGGTTATAATGGCGGTGAGCACACGGCGCAGGAATGATGTCAGGAGGGCTTTGTTCATGTCTGATAGGTTTTTTATTGAGTTTTTTTACTGTTTGCTTATCGGTTTCTTGCAACTTGCTTATCGATTTCTTATAGTCTGCTTCATAGCCGGTGATGGCGTCGCTGTCTTTGGGCTGTCACGGACGCCATAGGAGGTGATGACGCTTTTGCGTCAAAGTCGTAGTGGTTGGAAACCGTTGCCGTTGCGGCGGTGTTCTTCTGCAAATTTAGTAAAAGACGGCATGAAATAAGTTGTGATTTCGTTCGTAATACGGTAAAATCGTACGCTCATACAGCCATTAAAGTATGGAAATGGGGTTATGGCGTGGATATCAGTGTGTTATCTTCTGACTTTTTAACTATATTCAGAACCTCATTTCCGTTATTCTTTTTTACCTTTGCACACAACAGGCTAAATCCGGCAATATAGCGGAAAACGTACGGTGACATTGTCCGTGCGTCATTCTGTATATTGCGGAACGTTTCAGAACGAACTACGAACAATTTCAATTATGATAAGAGAAACGAGACACCTCATTACCACAATCTTTTTGTTCCTGGCAGCCATTGCCGAAGCCCAGGTCACGACGTCGTCAATGAGCGGCAGAGTCACTGATGCGGCCGCGCAAGCCATAATGGGCGCTGCCGTGAGAGCCGTTCATGAACCCTCGGGCACTGCCTACGGAACCGTTACCGACGCTTCGGGACGCTACGCAATCGGCGGGATGAAGGCCGGAGGACCATATAGGGTGAGTGTGTCATACGTAGGCTATTCCACGGTGGAGATCGGAGACATCACGCTGAGACTGGACGACCGCTATATTCTCAACGTCGCCATTACCGAAAAGGAGACACTGCTGACGGGCGTGACCGTCCGTCCGTCGGACCACAAAGCCACGGCGGCGAGTCTGACTCCGGGCACAGTGACCCACGTCAGTGAGCGGCAGATAGGCGTGACGCCCACCGTCAGCCGTTCCATGACGGACATCATCCGCCTCTCGCCCGTGGCTTCGGCAACGAGCAACGGACTGGCCATCGGCGGAGGGAACTTCCGCCAGTCTGACGTGACAATCGACGGTTCCGGCTTCAACAACGTTTTCGGATTGGGGACGGGAATACTTACGGGCGGCGGCATGCCCATAGCGCTCGATGCCATAGAGCAGCTGACGGTGGCGGCCACGCCGTATGATGTCCGCCAAAGCGGATTCACGGGCGGTACGGTCAACGCCGTGACGCGCAGCGGAACAAACCGCTTACGCGCGACGGCATACACCTATCTGACCAACGACACGTGGACGGGCGACCGGGTGGGCGATGAGCGGCTTGACATAGCCACGTCCCACAGTTACACCTACGGCCTCAGCGCCGGCGGTCCCATTGTCCGTGACCGGCTGTTCTTCTTCGTCAACGGCGAATACGAGGCCGACGTGAAGGCCGGACCGACGGCAAAGGCAGGCGGTGGCGACGCGGGGACATTCTCGGACATCAATCGCCGGCCGCGGGAGAGCGAGCTGGCCTCGCTGACGGACTATCTGAGAAGCAGATACGGCATGACGACCGGACCGTGGCAGAACTACAACGTGGAGACACCGGCCTATCGCCTGCTGGCCCGTCTGGACTGGAACATCACGGACGCCCATCGCTTCAATGTCCGGTTCACGCGCTCGAACCGCAAGCAAAGCTCGCCGCCGGCAAACTCGCGGACGGTAGGGGTGGCTCTGCCGGCGGCTATATATAACGCCTCAAACGTGGCCATGTACGGCAGTAACAGCTACTACGGCATGACGTCGCTGGCTTCGCGCTATTACAGCGAATACCGTTTCACGTCGCTGGCTGCCGAGCTGAACAGCCGTATGGGAAACTGGACGAACACGCTGAGGGCAACATATTCTTTTCAGGACCAGCCGCGCAGCACCGAATACGGTGACCAGCCGACGGTGGAGATCGTCATGAACGACGGACAGGGACAATATCCGACGTGGGCGATGACAGGCGACGACATCTTCACGGCCGGCAATCTGACGCAGACGAAGAACTTCGTCCTGACCGACGAGGCGACGGTGACGCTGGGCCGCCACCGTCTGACGGCCGGACTGCAGTATGAGCAGAGGCGCGCCGTCAACGCCTTTGCGCAGGCCGCTGCGGGCTATTATGCCTATGAGGCCACGCCGGAAGAGGTCCGTCAGGGTCGCTGGGACGACGTGTTCGGTCGTGCGCCGCGCGTTTTCGCCATCAGCTACGGCAACGGTGCGGACCACTCCATGTTCCAGGCGAAGATGACCACGCGGCTTTTTTCGTTCTATCTTCAGGACGAGGTGGCGCTGACGGACCGGCTGACGCTGACCGGAGGGCTGCGGCTGGAGCACCACGACTATCCTGCGCTGAAGGACAACTACAACGGCGAGTATCATGAACTCGACTTCGGCGGCTGCCATTTCCGGACGGACAATGTTCCGGAGGCGAGTGCCGGCGTGTCGCCGAGGCTTGGTTTCCGCTGGGACATCACGGGCGACAACCGCTACGTCCTGCGCGGCGGAACGGGCCTGTTTGTCGGCCGTATGCCTTTCGTATGGCTCATATCGGCCGTTGGAAACTCGGGCATGGGCCAGACATCCTACTTCTATGTCAGTCCGGACAACGAACAGTCAGGAAACGGGGCATACGCCGCGGCCGGTGACCGCTATCCGGCGCTGACCACGGACCGTCGGGAGATGCTCGCGGCCATCGGGGCAGAGAGCCGGACGTCAGTTCCCGCGGGGCCGACAATTCTCAGCGACAAGCTGCGCATGCCGCGGACATGGAAGATGTCGCTGGCCATTGACACGCGGCTGCCGTACGACATTGACTTCACGCTGGAGGGTGTATATAACCGCGACATGAACCCCTGTATCGTCTCTAACCGCAATGTCTACTGGGACGGCGAGTCGGAGATAAGGCTGAGCGGCTATGACACGCGGCGGTATATGAGCACCTACGGCCGAAATCAAGCCTACGTGATTGAAAATGCGGGCCGTCGGTCTTATTACTGGGCGGTGACGGCTCAGCTCCGGCGACATTTCCATTTCGGGCTTGATGTCTCGGCGGCGTACACCCGAGCCGGAGCAAAGAGCTACAGCGAGGGCATCGGCGACCAGGTTTCGTCGGCCTATGTTCAATACCGCAATTCTGTCTCTGCGGTCAACGATGCTGAGACGGGCTATGCGACATATATCGCGCCCGACCGCGTGCTTGTCTCGGTGAGCTACCGGATGAAGACGGGGCGTCATCATGCCTCGTCGTTCGGCCTCGTCTATGACGGCGGGGAGCACGGATATATGGGCAACTATTCATATACGCGGTTCTCCTATATCTTCACAGGCAATGTCACAGGCGATGTTTCGGCCCCCGGCAATCTCATCCGCGTTCCGGCTTCGCGCAAGGAACTTGACAGTTGGAATTTTGCCGACAACGGCACTTTCACCGCTGCCGACGGCAGCCGCCAGACCTACACGGCGGACATGCAGCGCGACGATTTCTGGGCATACGTCTGTCAGGACGACTATCTCAAGACGCGCAAGGGACGGTATGCCGAGCGCGGCGGCGCCCGTATGCCGTGGCACCATCAGCTGGACTTCCGTTTCACCCACGACATATCGCTCAACGTCGGCACCAGGCGTCACACGTTGCAGCTTGGATGTGACATAGCGAACCTCCCGAACCTGCTCAACCGCAGCTGGGGGCTGTATAGACAGCTGGTCTCAGGAAGCCTCCTGACCTACCGTCCGGGCAAAGGCAGCAATGGTTCCGACGGTTCATATACATATAATCTCGTCAACGGCGAACGCCACCTGACGACTTTCCGCGACTATGTCAGCGCAGCCTCGACATATCGGGTGATGTTCAGCGTGAGATATGTGTTTGATTAGACAGACTTTCCGGATTGTCAGTCGGAAAGGGCTGTCGGTAGGGTAGGATGCCCATCTTTTTCCCTTACAAAACCCCGTCCGCAAAAAAATCCGTTCCAGCTCGTTTTTCCCGTTTCGGAGAGGCCGTAAGGGCCTTACGGCTGTCGGTCGGTGTATGGTTGCAGGCCGTTTTTCGCTCCGTCATGTTCCCGTAAGGCCCTTACGGCTTTTTCAGAACGAGTGAGACGCAGTGTTTTTGTTTGCTGATTTTGTCCTGAAAAGCTACTGTTTTGCTCCCGTAAGGCCCTCCCGGGGTTTCGGTGGCGGCCTTGTCGTGATGCAACGACAGCCCCGTTGCAATGCCGCGGAGGCCTCGTTGCATACTCGGGAGGGCCTTACAGGAGCCAGGCCTTGCCATAACAAAGGGAGAGAAGAATCGGCGCTGTTTGTAAACGACTGAAAATAAGCTGGTTATAAAGCGTGTAAATATATCGTCACAAAATACCACGTTTTTTTATACGTGCGTGTTTGCGATATTTGGAGGCGGGGAGAGAAAAAATCGGAAAGTCCACATTCTTGCGGGCTTAAAAACAGGAAAAAAAATAACAGCCCCCTCCCGACTCTCCATTTTTTTTGGGTGAGTCGGGAGGGGGCTTCCTTTTATTGCGGTATCGTGAACACGAATCGTGCTCCGTAGATATATTCAGGGTCTATCCAGATGCGGCCGCCGAGCATTTCGACGATGGACTGGCAGATGGACAGGCCGAGTCCGGTGCCTTGTTTGAAATTGTCCAACTGCTCGAAACGTTGGAAAACCTGTTTCTGCTTGTCCGTAGGAATGCCCGGGCCGGTGTCCGTCACGGAAAAACGGATGCAGTCGTCGCCCTGTTCTATGCGCAGTGTGACGGTGCCCTTGTCCGTGAACTTGATTGCGTTGTTGAGCAGATTGATGATTATCTGTTGGAGATAGCGGCGGTCCGTCACGCAGCTCAGTTCCTCGTGTGGACAGTCGAATAGTACCTTGAGGTTGGCCTTACGGCTGTTGTTGAGGCTTTCCGTGTTGACGAGCGAGCGGCCGAGGTCGATGAGGTCTATATCTTCAGGCGTCATCTGGACGCTGCGGGACTCTATGCGCGAGAGGTCGAGGACATCGTTGATGAGTTTGACAAGCAGATCGGCATTCTGGTTGACGAGTGTGGAGATTTCCTTGAATTCTGTTTCGGACAGCTCGTTGCGCTGTTCTATCAGGATATTGGCGAATCCCACGATGGCATTGAGCGGTGTTCGGACCTCGTGGCTCATGTTGGCAAGGAAGTTGGATTTCAGCCTGTTGGCCTCTTCGGCTTTTTCTTTGGCTGCGGCCAGCTGAACCATCATTTCTTTCTGACGCCTCATGTTGCGGCGGTTCTGGAATATGTGGAAAGTGAAGAACGCCACACTGAGGATGAGAATGACCGTTATGGATGTGAAAATGATGGTCAGTTGTGGGTGTGATTCATAGAAATTGTGAGGCTTGTTGCGTATGTCCGCATCCTTTGGAAGTATGGATGGGCTGATGTTCCACGTGCGCAGCTGGCTATAGTCGAAAGCCGTCACGTTGTCAACCGATATTATATGCTGGGTCTGTCCCGTGCGTAGCCATCGGTTGACAATCTGCCCCATCCGCCGGCCTTGCTGTCCGTAGCGCGGGATGATGCCTCCGACGCTGACATCGCCGATGCCGGTTGACGTGACTGATATTCCGGGTATGTTGTTGTTGTAGTTCAGCAGCTGTTGGGTAGCGCTGACAACGAGATAGTTTCCGGTGCTGTCAATGCGCCATGTGGTGAACATAGCAAGGTCCCAGTCGGCCTTGAGCCGGCGGTATTCGTTTCCCGCTTCGTTGAAAGTGTATGACCTGCCGTCAATCACGCGCAGGACAAGCTGTGACGCCGCCGCCCGGATGTGGTCTACATAATCGTTGATGATGCCCAGCTGGTTGATGCCCCCGAAGGTGTTGTCGGTAAAGAAGTTGATTCGGCGTGTTTTTGGAAAAAGCCGCTGGGCCAGTTCAACGTTTGCCTTGACGTCATAATGATAGGCGATTGCACCCTTCAGGCTGCAATCCGGCATGTCGGTGGAAAAGGAGCGCATCTTCGGATGCCACGTCATGACGTTGACGGCAGTGTCCGGTAGCTGTACTATACGGTCGTTGACGAGCATGGCGAAACATGGCACCGAACGTGTGAAGTCGTTGTTCAGAGACAGGTAGCTCGCCCAGGCTTCGTTGCCCAACAGGAGAATGCAGCGCGGCCGGCGTTCCTCATATTTGGCTACGAACTTGCCCATGCGTTCACGCCACTCGTTCATCTCGCTTAGGGAACGGCAGTTCATGTTCTCCACAACATATTGCATGTCGGGGTTTTCACGGTTGATTTCCGTATAGAACTCGCTTATGTTGGTCTGATAATTGTTGAGCTCTATCTGAAATGATGTAATGATGAGAATAAAGTCATCTTTCTGCGCCCGTATAATGATAGGGCTGAGGAAGACGAGCAGGAGTGTAAGTAGACTTTTTCTGTTCATGCTTGTATCCTGTAGTGTTTTTTATTTCTTATCAGATTCCGGCACTGTTGTCAGCGGACGGTCCGCCTGCTGTTGTGTGTCAAGATTTCCATGGCTGCAAAATTACTCATTATTTGGTATATAATCAAATTTTTATCGGACAAATAAGGCTGTCTGTCTGGTTAATAAATACCAACGAATGACAATATTTCTGATATGCTTTCGCCACGTCCTGGCGTCATACGCCACGCTCCGCCCAGTCTCCGCGGTCGAGGTTGCGGTAGCCGATGGCCTCAGTCTTCCGTTTCTGACGCATCCATGACTTCTACGAATTTCAGCGTTTTCACAGCCTCCTTTGAATGAAATGAAAGCTGGTCGAAGAGCACGTGGGTGCGCAGCTGTATGATGGCGGCCTCTGCCGAGAGATTGCCTTTCTCGTACATGGTGATGGTGGCGTAAAGACTATCGTTGGCCACTGGCCCCATGACGATGTCGTATGAGTGAGGGACGGAGTTGCGACGGTTGTTGACGACGAAGTCCAGCCAGTTCTTTGTGGCACCATGATAGTGCATGACGTTGAAGTCGGGGGAGTTCAGCAGTGTCTCGTCAAATTCATAGACTGTCACTACTGCTTTGTCCGATTCCTGACGGTCTCGCTTAATGCGTGCCCAGCGGGCAGCCTGTTCATAGTTGGTCGTGGTATAGAAACCTTTGCCGAAGTCTGTATTGCCTCGTCCACGTGTTATGTTAGGTGTGCGTACAGCCATTGTGGAACCGTGATAAAGTCTCATGTGCTATTCCTCCTTTTCTTAAACTAAAGTCTTATTTCTTCTTTTGAGATAAAGTCTTATCTCGTCCATTATATAATCCTCTCCCTGCGTATGGAGCACTTCAAAGTTGTTCTTCAGAAACGAAATGAGGTTCTTCGCTTTGAACAGTGAATATGCCTGCAAACCGGAGAGGTCGTTCCTGCACGCATACGACTCTATGCAAAACACGACGAACTGCAATTCTTTTGAATCCATATCTCCGTCTCGCAGGCGTCGCTCCTGCTCCATCAGCTTATAGAGAGTCTCGTTGTCGAGATACCACCACTTGGCATTGTTGTCATAGAGTTTGGCTGAAAGCTCGCTCTCGTAGAACCGGCACATCGCATTCATTACCGACATACCTTTTCTCTGGGCTATATATTCAATAAGATCGGCCGCTTTTATAGGAACGATGGACCTTTCTATTTTGTCTTCATTGACAGTTTCTTTTGTTTTATTCACCATACCTCTTAATATATTGTTCTGTTCATGTCAGTCCTGTTATCTCTAAAGTGCCCTTTCCGCCCAGTCCCCGCGGTCGAGGTTGCGGTAGCCTATGGCCTCGGCGAGATGGTGGGAGAGGACGTTTTCCGTGCCCTCGATGTCGGCTATGGTGCGTGCCACTTTCAGAATGCGGTTGTAGGCGCGGGCCGAAAGGGAGAGCCGTTCCATGGCCGTGCGCAGGAGGGTGATGCCTTCGGCGTCTGGCTCGGCATAGCGGTGGATCATCCGCTCGGTCATCTGGGCGTTGCAGTGGACACCCTTGAAGTCCTTGAAGCGTTCCTCCTGACGGTGACGCGCGCCAATGACGCGGCTGCGGATCGCCTCGCTCGGCTCGCCCGGGGCGGCTTTTGAAATCTCGTTGAACGGCACGGGCGTGATTTCAACCTGTATGTCTATGCGGTCGAGCATGGGCCCGCTGATCTTGTTCATGTACCGCTGTATCTGACCGGGAGTGCAGACGCAACGGTGGGTCGGGTCGCCGTAGTAGCCGCAGGGACATGGGTTCATCGAGGCTACGAACATGAACGAGCAGGGATATTCGATGGTGTATTTGGCCCTGGCGATGGTTATCTTGCGGTCTTCCAAGGGCTGGCGCATTACTTCGAGGACGCTGCGGCTGAATTCCGGCAGCTCGTCGGCAAACAACACGCCGTTGTGGGCGAGCGAAATCTCGCCCGGCTGCGGATTGAGTCCGCCTCCGGTGAGCGCCACCTGCGATATGGTGTGATGGGGCGATCGGAACGGACGCTGTGTGATCAGTGATGTGTCGCGGCTCAGCTTTCCCGCGACGCTGTGTATCTGGGTCGTTTCAAGGCTCTCGGCAAGCGACAACGGCGGCAGAATGGAGGGCAGGCGCTTTGCCATCATCGATTTGCCGCTTCCCGGCGGACCTATCATTATGAGGTTGTGGCCGCCCGCCGCCGCCACTTCGAGCGCCCGTTTGACGCTCTCCTGACCTCGGACATCGGCGAAATCGAAGTCGAAATGGGTCTGCTGTTCGTAGAATTCTCGCCGCGTGTCGATTACTGTCGGCTGGAAGGAAGTGTCCCCGTTGAAGAAACGGATGACGTCGGCGAGGCTGTCCATGCCGTAGACGCTTATGTTGTTGACTACGGCAGCCTCGCGGATGTTCTGTCGCGGGACAATGAGTCCCTTGAAATGTTCAGCACGTGCCTTGATGGCTATTGGCAGCGCGCCGCGGACGGGAAGCAGACGGCCGTCCAGTCCGAGTTCGCCAATCATTATGTAGTCGCCCAGCATGCCGCTCTCAATCTTGCTGTCGGCAGCCAAAATGGCCACGGCTAATGGCAGGTCGTAGCCGCTTCCTTCTTTCCGGATGTCGGCTGGAGCCATGTTGACGGTTATGTCGGCCAGTGGGAATTTATATCCGTTGTTCTGCATTGCCGCCACGATGCGGTCGCGGCTTTCACGCACGGCAGTGTCGGCCAGCCCCGTCAGATGGAACTGTACACCACGGGAGATGCTCACTTCCACTGTGACGACGGTGGCTTCAAGTCCTGTCACGGCTGCACTGAATGTCTTTACAAGCATGGTTGACGATGTTTTGGTGGTTAGTATATATTAAGGTGTAGATAAGGGGGATGATGGTTGCTGACGGGAGGGAATGGAAGTGGATTTGGGATATACCGTAGATGTGGGAGGAAAGGACAGCCAACGTCATTTCAGCATGTCCTTGATTTTCTCCTCCATCTGCTGGCTATCCAGATTGCGGGCCACTACGCGCCCATTCTTGTCGGCTACGATGTTTCCCGGAACTGTGGCGAGGCCAAAGGTGGAGAGTAGGGGAGTAGCCCACATGGTTCCGTCACATACGTTCGGCCAGTCTATGGAGTCGCGTCGTGTGCGCTCCGTGCAATCGCTTGTACGTCCGTCGAGGCAGATGCTCACCATGGCGAGATTGTCACCGTATTTCTTCTTCATCACTCTCAGACGTCGCTGCATGGTCTGGCTTTCATAGCTCCACGTCGCCCATGTGCTGATGATGTTGACTTTTCCGCTGAGTTGCGCCCTGCTCACGTTCCGTCCGTCCGTATCGGTGGCTTTGAAGTCAGGCAGTTTGGTTCCGACGGCAGCTGCGCGAAGTCCTGCAAGTTGTGTTTTCATTCTCTTTATCTGCACGTCTTGAGGATTCTCCGTTTCCATCAGGCCCAGCAATTCGTGGGCTTTGGCATAGTCGGGAGACTGTGACATCACGAGATAGCGGTTCACGATATACAGGGATACGGGTGAGTCAGGATGTTCGCGTACAAAGGAGACAACGGCTTCGCGTATTTCCGGAGGCGACATCTTGTTGACATTCATGCGGAATTGGGTCATCAGCTTGTTGGCTTTCGTGCCCTTGATTTCCATCTCTTTCAGATGGGATGCGTCACCGATAATCTGGGCTGTGGCTCCCGGTTGGCCGAATACGGCCTGTTCGGAAAAGTTGGGGAAGATGATTACAAACGTTGCCGGCTCCTCAAGTGCCACCTCGTAGGCGAACCGTCCGTCCGCCACTTTGATGGTGTCGGTGCCGGCTTTGCCTCCGTACGGGCTGTAGATGTAGAATTCTCCCTGATTGAAGTTGCGGAACCGGCCTTCAATCCGGAAGTGGCCGCTTTTGCCTCCGCACGACGATAACATCATCGTGGCGGTGGTGAATGCAAAAATGATAAGCCCCATCATCCCTGCGAAGAGGGATGATGGGTGCTTGCGATTGATTGAATGACGGAGCTTGTCCTTCATTTTGATGTTTCCGTTTTTACTTGTTTATCTTTGCCAGCTCGAGGTCGTTTGCTGCGTATGCGGCCAGCGACGGATCTTTGCTGATGGCATTGCGCAGTGCTGTCTGGGCGGCACCGTTGTTGCCCTGACGTGCGTTGAGCACGGCCTTGAGATATTCTGTCATGGCGTCAGCATTCTTGACGTTGTTCAGAGTATTTGCAGCGGCAGAATAGTTCTTGTTGATGATCTGTGCGAGAGCGGCGCTGTTGGAGTTGGTCTTGCCGAAAGCCTGCTCAGCCTGAGCATACTTGCCCTGTGCCAGATAGAGGTTGCCCTGTATTTCTGCCAGTCCGTTGGCTTCGGAAGCCTTTGCTATGTAGGTCTCTGCTGTATTGGTGTCGCCTGCCTGGAGGGCGAGAAGACCGAGGTTGGCGTTAGCCTCGCCGCTCTTCGGGTTGATGGCGGCAGCGCGCTGAGCATACTTCTTGGCCTCTGCATAGTTGCCCTTTGCATATTCCATAGCAGCGATGTTGTTGTATGCGCGGCAGTCGTTGGGGTATATTTCTGTTGTCTTCTTGTAGCGTGCCTCCTGTTCGGCAGCGTTGTCGGTCAGTGTTGCGGCATAGAGCATTTCTTCCACGCTGAGCTGTTTTGCGTCAGAAGCGAGCTGTGCCTCAATCTGCTCGTCGTCGCGGCCAATAACCTCGTAGTTGATGGTCAGGCGTGCACGGCGCAACTGCGGCAGGATGCCGTCGGCCAGTTCCTTGAATCCGGCGCTCATGTTCTTGATCTGCTGCTCGCGCTCCTCGGGGTCTTTATACATAGAGAGGACGCGGAGAATGACGTCTTTGTCCTGAATGTTGGAAGCGGCAACGAGTTCCTGGAAACCTTCCCAGTCCTGAGCGGTGTATTTGGCGTCTACGTTGGTTTCTATCTTTGCTTTCTTGAGCTGCTGCTCCACATACTTCTCAGAATTCTGCTGACGCTGGTTTGCCAGCTTGTCGTTCAGCTTCACGCCTCCGTCAGGCGATGCGTATGCTGAAACTTCCACGTTGTTGAGGTTGAGTCCCTCGCGGTCGGCGTTGATTTTCTGGAGCAGGTTGACGAATTCCGTAACGGAATTGTTCTGCAGTTCGCTCTTGCGCAGATTTGCCTGCTGGATGAGGAACTTTATGTTGGCTTCCTGTTTCTGCTCTGTCACGCGCTGGAAAGCGTCGGGGGCGATGCAAGCCTGTGCTCCAGTGAGCGTGCGTCCGTAGAGTTCGGATGTGGCGATGACTCCTGTGGCCACTTTCACGGCAGGTACATCAACGCTCTTCTTGCCCACCTTTGCGTCGAAGGTGAGATACATGTCGCTCTTTTGCATCTCGGGAACATAGTTGAAGCTGGTCTTCATGGTGTAGTTGCCGCCCACGAGATATGATATTGTCTGATCGTTGCCTTCCACTTTCTCACCTTGGAACGTTGCGCTTGTTCCGCGTGCCACTTTGCCTCCGGCGTAACGGAGTTCAGGTGTGACTGTTACAACGGCCTTTTTCTTCATGTACTTCTCAGGGAACATACCGTTGATGGTGGCGGGCACTTTGCCTGCCTCGGTTTCGAGCGGGTTGGGAACGACGTTGAAATTGTCGGCTGAGAGTGAGCCGAGTTTTGATGAGCATGATGTCAGCACGATTGCCGAAGCGGCTGACAGCAGTAAGAATTTGTTTGTTTGCATATAACTGTTTGTATAGGTTTTACGTTATGGAGTCCGTCCGGACTTGTCCGGCGGTATTCCGGTCGGCTTGTGAATATTTGCAAAGTTATGGTATTAATATTGTAAGGCGAACAAAACGTCGATAAATTTATGTTTTATTAATCATTAAAGGCGTGTATAAAAGGATTCTTCAAACATAATGGTGTTTTTATTTTAATGCAAATACGCTGCCCCAAGAGAATATGGCAAACCCGAAATGTCCTTTGACGCTGAAATGAAACCGTTTCTGCTGTGAAAGGAAAGAAAACACTAAGCCCCGCCTTGATGTCTGTTGACATTGTGGCGGGGCTGTGGATGCTGGTGTGCCGCGAGCGGGACTCGAACCCGCACGGCCATCACTGGCCAAGGGATTTTAAGTCCCTCGTGTCTACCAATTCCACCATTGCGGCATCCGTATGCTTCAGTGGAGCGGAAAACGGGACTCGAACCCGCGACCCCGACCTTGGCAAGGTCGTGCTCTACCAACTGAGCTATTTCCGCATGGCGTTATGCGGGTGCAAAGGTAGGATAAATTCCCGTAACGGCCAAATAATTTGGGTAAATTATGAATTAGGAATTTTGAATTGGGAGTTGTCGGCTTACGGCCCAACTCCCAATTCAAAATTCCTAATTATACACTGACAGCGCGTTGGCATTGCGGCCAACCTTATATTGCAGCAGCTGCAGGCCGTTGTCGGCCCGTCCATCGTAGTTGAGCTCGTATGTCCTGCCGCACGTGGCGCATTTCACGGCTTGTCCGTTTGCCGTCCATGTGAGTGGGAAGGTCGTGCCGCTGCGTTCTTTCAGACAGTTGGGGCACTGTCCGTCGTAGGCTTTAAGTCCGTTGAACGTCGAACATCCCACGATTATGGAGTTGTTGGCGCCCATGTTCCCCACGAGATAGTTTTCTTCAACCGTTGTCAGAGGTACTGTTTCCGTATCGCGTCCGTTGTTGCTGCTGACGGAGAGACTGGTCATGTTTCCTTCGCGTATGGCATTGATGCGGGTATAAGACCCGGGATTGTCCAAAGCGAGCGTTATCAGGCTTGTCGGATGGAGCTGGGTATTGAACGTGAAGCGGCAAGGATACTCCGTGCTGTACAGGTCCTGGGCGTCGTCGTTGCATGCCCCTGCGACGATTGCCGCCATGCCGAGGAACACGACGGTGGCCCAGTTTTTTGTCCATCGCGCCGTCATGAGAGCAGTCTCCTTTCTGCCTCGTCCACCTGCGGGAAGTTGAAATCCCCGGTGATGGAATCCATCAGTGCCGTGATGCGGTCGTTGCAGAGACAGCCGATGCTGCCCTCGTGGGTGTGGCGGATGTTTCGGTCGGGTTTGAACCGTCCGGCCTCGATGTCCAGTCCCACTGTCTTGTAGGCGTCGCGGAAAGGCATTCCTTCGGCGGCGAGTCGGTTGACCTCCTCGACGGAGAACATAGGGTCGTATATGGCGTTGTCCAATATATGTTCATTGACCTCGATACGGCTCACAATCCATGTGGCCATGGCCAGACAGTCTTTCATTTCGGCGAAAGCCGGGAGGAAAACTTCTTTGATTATCTGTAAGTCGCGGAAATAGCCAGTTGGAAGATTATTCATTATCATAGCTATTTGCTGCGGAAGTGCCTGTAGTTTGTTGCTCTTGGCGCGTATCAGCTCGAAAACGTCGGGATTCTTCTTGTGGGGCATGATCGAACTTCCCGTCGTACATTCCTTCGGCAGTCGTACGAAGGCGAAGTTCTGGCTGTTGAACAGGCAGGCGTCATAGGCCAGTTTTGCCAGCGTGCCTGCCACCGAGGCCAGAGCGAATGCCACGTTGCGTTCGGTCTTGCCGCGTCCCATCTGTGCATAGACAACGTTATAGTCCATCGTGTCGAAGCCCAAAAGGTCGGTTGTCATCTGACGGTTGAGCGGGAACGACGAGCCGTAGCCGGCGGCCGAGCCGAGCGGATTCCGGTTGGTCATTCGCCATGCGGCCTGTAGGAAAAGCATATCGTCAGTGAGGCTTTCGGCGTGGGCACCGAACCACAGTCCGAAAGAACTCGGCATGGCTACCTGAAGATGGGTGTAGCCGGGCATAAGCACGTTCTTGTGTTCTTCGCTTTTGGCAATCAGGGCCTTGAACAGTCCGTCGACGGCGTCGACCACTTCACGCAGTTCATGACGGATGAAGAGTTTGAGGTCCACGAGAACCTGGTCGTTGCGTGAGCGTCCGCTGTGAATTTTCTTTCCGATGTCGCCCAGCCGGCGGGTGAGCATCAGTTCCACCTGGGAATGCACGTCTTCTACACCGTCTTCAATTTCAAAACGTCCGTCGAGACACATCTTATATATATCCTTCAGTTCGGCCACAAGCCGTGTCAGTTCGTCCTGTTCCAAAAGGCCGATGCTTTCCAGCATGGTGATGTGGGCGATGGAGCCCATCACGTCGTAGGGCGCGAGATAGAGGTCCATCTCGCGGTCGCGGCCGACGGTGAAACGTTCGATTTCAGCGTTCACCTCAAAGTTTTTCTCCCAAAGTTTGTTTGCCATTGCTTCGTATAATTTTCGTATTATTTTTAATTCGTGGGTATATTTGTTCTATTCTGCGGGCATGTATTGTCCATGTCGCGGACATATTGGTGCAAAAATACGAAATAAAAATTATAATTACGAATTTATATGATTGCAAAATGTACGGCCGGTCAATTGCATGTTGGCAACAGGTATTCCCTTCATCCGCCGCAATATCCTCATTCTCCCACCGGTCTTTCCACTTCAAGTAGGCCGGAAGGTGCTTTTTGTTGATGTCGGCAGGGCCTTTTTCTCCCAAATTTTATGTACTTTTGCACAATCATGCAGAAACAAATATCTCTCGGAAGCATCGACGTGATAGCGTTTGATGCCGACGACACGCTTTGGGACTGTCAGTCCCATTTCGCTGACATTGAGCGGCGTTACTGTGAACTGCTGTCCGGATATGGCGACGCCAATAAGATTTCCGGTGAACTGTTCCGTACGGAAGCGGCGAACATGGAGCTGTTTGGTTATGGAACGAAGGCATTCACGCTGTCGCTTGTTGAAAATGCCGTCAGCGTGAGTTGCGGGCGCGTGACGGGCAACGAGATAGGATGCATCGTCGCCATGGGCAAGGAACTTCTTTCGCTGCCAGCCACGCCGCTGTCCGGCGTAGTGGAGGCACTCCGGCGGCTGACCGGAGTGAGGAAAGCGGTCTTCACGAAAGGCGAGCTGCTTGACCAGCAGAACAAACTGCGTCGCTCCGGACTGGAGCCGTTTTTCGACCACGTGGAGATAGTGGCCGACAAGACAGAGGAGGCCTACCGTGGCCTGTGCCGTCGTATGGGCATTGAGCCGGGGCGGCTGCTGATGGTAGGAAACTCATTCCGCAGCGACATCGCCCCCGCATTAGCCGTCGGGGCATGGGGCGTCCATATACCGTTCCACGTCACGTGGCAGCTTGAAGTGACCCGCGAGTTCGACCACGAGAGGCTGGTGAGGATAGAAGACATATCGGAGCTTAGCGCATGTCTTGCGACTTAACCGCAGGGATTATTACGAAAATTCTTTGTAGTATCCCCAAATTATACTAACTTTGCACCTTATAAATATATAAATCGAAACGAATGGAACAGAAACAATACAAGCGCACCACCGTCACGGCGGCCCTGCCGTATGCCAACGGCGGTGTTCACATAGGCCATCTCGCCGGAGTCTACGTACCGGCGGACATCTATGTGCGTTATCTGAGGCTTAAAGGCCAGGACGTCATCTTCATTTGCGGAAGCGACGAGCATGGAGTGCCAATCACCATCCGCGCCCGTAAGGAAGGCATCACACCTCAGGACGTTGTCGACCGCTACCACTCTATAATCAAGAAGAGTTTCGAGGACTTCGGTATCTCGTTCGACATATACAGCCGCACGACATCGGAGACACATCACAAGATGGCCTCCGACTTCTTCAAGAAGCTCTATGACGACGGCAAACTGACCGAACAGGTGTCGGAACAGTATTACGACGAAGAGGCCCGTCAGTTCCTCGCCGACAGATATATCACTGGCGAATGTCCCCACTGCCACAATCCCAAGGCCTACGGCGACCAGTGTGAGAAATGCGGAAGCGACCTCGACCCGACTGAACTCATCAATCCTCAGTCGGCCATCAGCGGCTCCGCGCCAGTGCTGAAGAAGACCAAGAACTGGTATCTCCCGCTCAACGAATATCAGCAGTGGCTCAAGGAGTGGATTCTCGACGGTCACAAGGAGTGGCGTCCCAACGTCTACGGACAGTGCAAGAGTTGGCTCGACCTCGACCTCCAGCCCCGTGCCATGACCCGCGACCTCGACTGGGGCATTCCCGTTCCCGTTGAGGACGGCGAAGGAAAGGTGCTCTACGTCTGGTTTGACGCCCCCATCGGCTATATCTCCAACACCAAAGAACTTCTGCCCGACACGTGGGAGAAGTGGTGGAAGGACCCCGAGACGCGCCTCGTCCACTTCATCGGCAAGGACAATATCGTCTTCCACTGCATCGTCTTCCCCACCATGCTCAAGGCCCACGGCGGCTATATCCTTCCCGAGAACGTTCCGGCAAACGAGTTCCTCAATCTGGAGAACGACAAGATTTCAACCTCGCGCAACTGGGCCGTATGGCTTCACGAATATCTCGAAGACATGCCGGGAAAGCAGGACGTCATGCGCTATGTCCTCACGGCAAACGCCCCCGAGACCAAGGACAACAACTTCACGTGGCGTGACTTTCAGGACCGCAACAACAACGAGCTGGTCGCTGTCTACGGCAACTTCGTCAACCGCGCGCTCCAGCTTACCAAGAAATATTGGGCGGGAGTCGTTCCGGAGTGCGGCGAGCTGACCGACACCGACCGCGCGACACTTGACGAGTTCAAGGACGTCAAGGCACGCGTTGAGGAATACCTCGACATCTTCAAGTTCCGCGAGGCACAGAAGGAGGCCATGAACCTTGCCCGAATAGGAAACCGCTACATCACCGAGTGCGAGCCGTGGAAGGTCTGGAAGACCGACCCCAAGCGCGTGGAGACCATTCTCTATATCTCGCTCCAGCTCGTGGCCAATCTGGCCATAGCCTTCGAGCCGTTCCTGCCGTTCAGCAGTGCCCGTCTGCGCCGGATGATCAACGTCGAGAAGTTTGAGTGGGAGAGCCTCGGTAGCACCGATTTGCTCCGTCCGGGCCACCAGTTGGCCGAACCGGAGCTGCTCTTCGAGAAGATAGAGGACGAGACAATCGCCTTCCAGCTCAACAAGCTCGAAGAAGCCAAGAAGGCCAACGCCGCCGCTGCATACAAGGCTGACCCCATCAAGGCTCCCGTAACGTTCGAGGACTTCGAGAAACTCGACATCCGCGTCGGCCGTATCAAGAACTGCGAGAAGGTCAAGAAGGCCAATAAACTGCTCAAATTCACCATCGACGACGGTTCGGGAACCGACCGCACCATCGTCAGCGGCATTGCCAAGTTCTATGAACCCGAAGAACTCATCGGCAAGGATGTCCTCTTCATAGCCAACTTCCCGCCCCGCAAGCTCATGGGCATAGAGAGTCAGGGCATGATTCTCTCGGCCGAGAACTTCGACGGAAGTCTCAGTGTGACATCCATCCTGCGCGAGGTTAAGCCCGGAAGCAAGGTCTGCTGACGGAAATAAAATACTTATAGAAACCGGATGGAGCCGTGTGCTCCATCCGGTTTCGTCGTATCTGCCGGTAAATTATGCCGCATCAGCTGGTGAACTATCCCGCTGTGGCTGCCTGACAGGCATATCCGGAAGTAATTATGCGGAACTTTTGTCGAGTTAATTTTTGTTAATCAGAGGAGCGGTAAAGCCTTTTTAGAAATTATTTCTTTACCTTTGAAGTGATAATAACATGCCAGAGGTAAAGCATAACGGTTCCGGCTTGACCGATGACAAATGTTTACAATGGAACCACAGAAATTATACTATGGATTTTAAGACTTCCGTAACAACGTGCCTTAAAGAAAAGTACGCGTCATTTCAGGGTCGTGCAACACGCTCCGAGTACTGGTATTTCCAGCTGTTCTCTGTTCTTTCACTTATTGTCGTAGGTATCGTCGGTAGCATCATCAGCGATACATTGGGCATGATTCTCTATTTCGTGCTGGCACTGGGACTCATCTGTCCAAGCATCTCTGTCTGTGTCCGCCGTCTTCATGACATAGGCAAGAGTGGCTGGTGGTACTGGATTTGTGCTATTCCCGCTGTCGGTTCCTTGATTCTCCTCTACTTCCTCATCACCGACAGCAAGGGTGACAACGAGTACGGACCTTCTCCCAAGAACTTTTAAGACGGTTGCCGGCGTTCCAAAGGACTGGACCGGCATCCTATAAAATATTAAACTATATCGTAGGGATATAATCTTGTGTTTGTCAGTCTGTAACGCATAGACGAATTAACGTTCGTCCGGCAGACAGAAACAAGATTATATCCCTTTCTTTTGCAATATTCCATCCTGGCCGATACATATCATATATACGTGACAACTCCTTTCCCGTTACATGCCGGCCATATCCTTAAAGAGGCATCCGGCGTGTGGCTGTGTGCCGTCAGGACGAAAAAACGGCTTTTTTCTTTGATTATCAGCCGATAAGTATTAATTTTGCGCTGTAAAGTAAAAAACCGGAAAGCAATAAATCAAAAGCCAAACGGTAATAAATCAAAAGCCGGACGGCTGTAAACGGAAAACCACGCGATGGAGTCATTAAGGGAGAAAACGGAGAAAGGAATGTTCTGGGGCGGGCTGAACAACGGTGTCCAGCAGCTGTTGGGACTCGTTTTCGGCATAATCCTCGGACGCCTCCTGACGCCTTCCGACTATGGCATGACGGCCATGATAAGCATCTTCACGCTTATCGCCACAGCCCTTCAGAACAGCGGATTCACCGCCGCGCTGGCCAACATGAAGTCTCCCGGCCACCGCGACTATAACTCCGTGTTCTGGTTCAACATCATCGTAGCCCTTTCACTTTACGTCATCCTCTTTTTCTGTGCGCCGCTCATAGCCGCTTTCTACCGCACTGAAAGCCTCGTTCCGCTCTGCCGCTACGCTTTTCTGGCCATCGTCCTGTCGTCTTTCGGCACGGCCCAGTCGGCCTATCTCTTCAAGAATCTCATGGTCAAGGAGCAGGCCAAGTCCGGCATGACGGCCGTCGTTCTGTCCTGTCTGACGGGCGTCACTATGGCGCTGATGGGCATGGCCTACTGGTCTCTGGCCACCCAGGGCCTCGTCTTCGTCGGCGTAAACATGCTGATGCAGTGGCACTATTCCCCGTGGCGTCCGTCGCTGGCTGTCGATTTCGGCCCCGTCAGGCGGATGTTCCGTTTCTGTTGCAAGATTCTCGCGACAACAATCCTCACCCATATCAACACCAACGTGCTCAACATCCTGTTGGGCCGCCATTTCTCAACCGTCGAAACAGGCTACTACAATCAGGCATACCAGTGGAACTTCAAGTGTTTCAGCCTTGTTCAGGGCATGGTCCAGCAGGTAGCCCAGCCCGTTCTTGCCGGACTGAACGGTGAGGACGACCGCCAGCTGAAGGTGCTCCGGAAGATGATGCGCTTCACGGCCTTCATCTCGTTCCCGCTGCTTTTCGGCTTCGCGCTGGTGGCAGAGGAGTTCATTCTCGTCACTATCAGGGAACAGTGGCTGTCCAGTGCGCGTCTGATGCAGATACTGTGCGTAGGCGGATCGGTGATGCCGCTCTGCACACTGCTGTCGAACACCATCATCAGCAAAGGCCGTTCGGGCACATATATGTATGGAACGCTGGCCCTTGGAGTGGCCCAGATCGGGCTCATGGTGACCATCTGGCCGCTCGGAATACGGGCCATGGTCATCGGCCACTCGGCGCTCAACATCCTTTGGCTCTTCGTCTGGCAAAGGCTGACGGCCCCGCTGACGGGCTACGGCCTCCGTATGTTCCTCGCCGACACTGTTCCCTTCGCCCTTGCGGCGGCAGGAGTGATGATTGTCACGGGTGTAGCCACGGCGTGGATGGATTCCCTTTGGATACTTCTGTTGGCGCGGGTGTTGACGGCCGCAATGCTCTATTATGGCGTGATGCGTGTCGCGCGTGTCCGGATTCTCGCCGACTGTACCGGATTCATATTATCTAAAATAAGAAAAACATGACCCTTGCCTTTCTCATTTCAGCCCACACGGACCCGGAACACCTCCGGCGGCTCATCGAAAGTCTGCCTTCCGGTTCCCTTTTCCATATCCATATAGACCGCAAGGCCGATATTGCGCCGTTCGTCAGGCTTCTCGGCGCCAATTCCTCGGTGACGTTTCTTGAACGTCGCACGGATGTTGTCTGGGGCAGCATCAACGAGGTTGAATATCAGATGGAGCTGATACGCAGCGCTCTCGGCGGTCCGGTCGTTCCGGACTATCTCATCAGCATGAGCGGCATGGACTATCCGCTGTGGAGCAACGGCCGCATGGAGAAGTTCTTCTCCGAGGCCGCCGGCCGCGAATTTCTTCAGGGAATAAGCATGGTGGGGCAGGGGCGCCACGCCGCTATATACACCGAATACCGCCTGTTCGGCGACCGCCATTGGCCGGCGGGTTCTTCGGGAAGTCGCATGAGGGTGGCCGTGAGAATGGCTCTGAAGGCATTGGGAGTGAAAAAACCGCTGGCCTTCACAGCTGCCGGCCGCCGCTACACGCTCTATAAAGGGGCGGCATGGTGGGCCATCACGCCCCGGCTTGCCGCCGCCGCGCTCAACGCGTGGGACACGGACAAGGCCCTGCGCCGCTATTTCTCCACGAGCTTCTGTCCGGCGGAAACCTTCCTCCAGACTTTTGCTTTCAACGACGACGAGTTCTCACAGCGCTGCATTCTCACCGAGGGCGGCTATACGTCGCTGGCCGCAGTGACGCCGCTGACGTACATATACTACAATCCCACGGTCAAAATCCTCACCGGAGAAGACCTTCCGGCTCTTGTGGCTTCCAGAAAGATGTTCTGCCGGAAGACCGTGACGGGACGCAGCGACAGCCTGTTGGGCATGATTGACGCCCGGCGGGCGGAAGAAGAAAGGGCCTACGGCAGAGAACAATAGCATCAGAAAAACGAGATAACAATATAACTACATAGAAATCAAACCTTCAACCGAACCGATTCATATCAAACAACATGTATAAAGACAGAATAGTGGTTTACACGTCAGGCACATTTGACATGTTCCACAGCAACCATCTGAAGATGATTGAGTACGCCAGAGGACTGGGGGACACGCTCATCGTGGGCGTGAGCACCGACGAGCTGGTGTGCAGTTACAAGCGGCCGCCGATCATCCCGTTTGAGGAACGCATATCCATCATAAAGGCCCTGCGCTATCCCGACATCGTTATTCCACAACGTTCGCTCGACCACAGCGAACTGGTGAAGAAGCTGAACATCGACGTTTTCGTGGTCGGGGATGACTGGACAGGCAAATACGACTATCTGAAAGACCTGGGGGTCACCGTATTCTACTTCCCGTATGGTGACGGACTGTCGACAACAAGCATCAAGAAAGAGATTGTCGAGCGGTATGACAGTATCAAGGGAAAAATCGACAACCAGCCAAATCCCGACATCAAATGAAGACCGCCGTCGTGACAGGAGGCTCCAAGGGTATCGGCCTCGGTGTGGTGAAGATGCTCGTAGGCAAGGGCTATCGCGTCATCGCCTCCTATGCCCACGATGCCGAGGCGGCCGGACGGGCCGAAAAGGAGTTGCAGGGGCGGGTCGTCTTCGTGCGTGCCGACCATTCCGTGCGCAGCGAGACATATTCCTTTATAGACTATGTCAAGGGCCAAACCTCCGCGTCCGGTATAGACTGTGTTATCTGCAATGCCGGCATCACCGTCCGTAAGCCCTTCACCGAAACTACCGACGAGGACTGGGACCGCATGACGGAAGTTGCCGTCAACGCCCATTTCCTGCTCCTCCGCGAACTCTATGCCCGGCTGAACGACGGTTGCCGCATCGTCTTCACGGGGTCGGAGATGGGCATCCATCCCCACGCCACCGTTTTCGGATATGGCGTGACCAAAGCTGGCGTCCACGCAATGGTTCTCAATCTCGTGAAGATTCTCGAACCGAAACGGGCCACGGTGAATGCCGTAGCCCCCGGCTTTGTAGACACCGAATGGCAGAAAGCCAAGCCGCAACCCATCCGCGACAGCATCTGCAGCAAGACGGCGCTCCATCGTTTCGCCTCGGTAGAGGAGATTGTGGCGGCCTACGCCTTCTGCATCGACAACGCTTTTGTCAACGGAAGCATTATCGAAGTGAGCGGAGGATATTCATATAAATAACCGATAGCAGAGAGACAACACTCCGCCGGACAAATCCAAACAAGCACACAATGACCACACCCACCATAGACCAAGCCGCCCTCAGGGCACGCTTCAACCCCGACGGCTCTCTCCTGCGCCGCCAACAGATGCGCATGCTCGACATACTGATAGAGGTGGACCGCATCTGCCGCAAGCACAACATCCGCTATTGGCTCAGCAGCGGAACACTCATCGGTGCCGTACGCCACAAGGGCTTCATCCCTTGGGATGACGATCTCGACATCGAGATGCTCCTGCCTGACTACAAGAGACTGATGAAAGTACTGCCGGAGGAACTGCCGGAGAACCTCGCGCTGCAGTCACAGGACACCGATCCGAATTATTTCTTTTTCTACGCAAAAGTCCGCGACCGCCGTTCGTTGCTTGAAGAGACCACGGGCTACGACCGCACATGGCGCGAAAAAGGCATCTATATAGACATCTTCCCGTTCTATCGGCAACCGTTGTGGATTCATCTGCTGTCGGAAAAGACCATCGGCCACGTCTATAAGATACTGCGCACAGAGGGAGACAGAAGCATGTGGAAGGTCCGTGCGCTCACCCGCCTCAACCGCTATGTCATCTATCCCCTGCTCCATCTGTTCTGCCGTTTTTCGAGGAAATCGCGCGAGACATACGGTCTGGGCATACCCTATCATGACCCGCGTCACCTCGAAGACATCTTCCCGCTGACCGAAACAGAGTTTGAGGGTTACATGATGCCCGTTCCCAAGGACTGCCACAAGTCGCTGACGCTCAAATACGGAGACTACATGAAGATGCCGGACGTTGACAGGCTCAACCTCCATGTGAACAAGCTGGAAATCTGGTGACGTTCGGAACGGCGCTGCCGAAGCGTGCGGTTTCCCGTCTGCCGGCAACAATGGTCCGGACGATGTTGAACGGCCGGACGTTTTTTTTGTTTGTAGTCTTTTTTCTGAATTTAAGACCCGCGAGAATGGGGACTTTCTGAAAAAAATCCGCCGCAGGTTCAAATTCTGCAAGCACGCGCATGTCAAAAATCAGGGCATTTTGCGGGCGAAAAACCGTCCGTTCCGTAAAGTGCTCATTCTTAGATATATACCGACGGAACCGTTTCTGCCGTTATTCCGTCGGGCTGCTATTTTCCTGCCGTAAGGCTCTCCCGG
>CAMVUM010000027.1 GCA_947170725.1 uncultured Prevotella sp. | reverse complement strand
AATTCTATCACTATATCTTTCCGCATTTCACTTTTTTGTAGTAACTTTGCACATCAAAAAACAATAATCGACAATCAAGATGCCGGAAATATCAGTCCGCGGCCTTGAGATGCCAGAGTCCCCAATCAGGAAACTCGCTCCTTTGGCAGCCGCAGCAAAGAAAAAAGGAATAAAGGTATATCACCTCAATATAGGACAGCCGGATCTGCTCACACCGCAGGTCGGGCTTGATGCTCTGAAGCATATAGACCGTAAGATACTGGAGTATTCGCCGTCACAAGGTTATCTGAGTTACCGGGAGAAGTTGGTAGGATACTACAAGAAATTCAACATCAACGTAACTGCAGACGACATAATAATCACTTCAGGAGGAAGCGAAGCCGTGCTTTTTGCTTTCATGTCATGTCTCAATCCTGGCGATGAAATAATTGTACCCGAACCTGCATACGCCAACTATATGGCTTTTGCAATTTCTGCAGGCGCGAAGATACGAACTATCACTACTACAATAGAAGAAGGTTTCTCACTGCCAAAAGTCGAAAAGTTTGAAGAACTCATCAATGAGCGCACACGCGCCATCATGATATGCAATCCAAACAATCCGACCGGATATCTCTACACGCGTCGGGAAATGAACCAGATACGCGATTTGGTGAAGAAGTATGATCTCTACCTCTTTTCAGACGAGGTCTACCGGGAATACATCTATACCGGCTCTCCATATATCAGCGCCTGCCATCTGGAAGGAATCGAGCAGAACGTAATCCTGATCGACTCTGTATCGAAACGCTATTCTGAATGCGGTATACGTATCGGCGCACTGATCACGAAAAACGAGAACGTAAGAAGGGCTGTCATGAAATTCTGCCAAGCACGCCTGTCTCCGCCTCTCATCGGACAGATTGTGGCCGAGGCTTCACTTGACGCACCGGAAGAATACTATCGCGACGTCTACGACGAATATGTAGAACGGCGCAAATGTCTGATAGACGGTCTCAACCGCATACCTGGTGTCTACTCACCAATACCGATGGGTGCATTCTATACTGTTGCAAAACTACCGGTGGACGATTCTGAAAAATTCTGCCGTTGGTGTTTGTCGGACTTCAATTATGAAGGTGAGACTATCATGATGGCCCCCGCTGCAGGTTTCTACACAACACCAGGGGCCGGTATCAACGAGGTTCGCATAGCATACGTATTGAAAAAAGAAGACCTGACACGGGCTTTGACCGTGTTGAGAAAAGCGCTGGAAGCTTATCCGGGACGCAAAGAAGAAGAATAAGAAAGGCTGTAAAGCATGAACCTACCACTATTTTTAGCGAAAAGGATATACAGGGAAAACGGTGGCAGCGGCAAGGTCAGCCGACCTGCAATACGCATAGCCACAATAGGTGTCGCCATTGGACTGGCAGTGATGATTGTCACTGTAGCTGTCGTGTTAGGCTTCAAGCATACCATAAGAGATAAGGTTATTGGGTTTGGAAGCCACATAAAAGTGGAAAACCTGCTAACGATGCAAAGTCCTGATCCTTCACCAATTTATATTGATGACAGCACGATGAACGTGCTCGGTAGCATAGACGGAGTAGAACACGCACAACGATTTGTCACCACACAGGGCATACTAAAGACCGACTCCGATTTCCTTGGAATCGTCTTTAAGGGAGTGGGACCTGAATATGACATGACGTTCATAAGGGAAAACCTTCAAGAAGGCGAAATCCCATCGTTTAGCGACAACAAAAGCAGCAATAAGCTGCTTGTTTCACGAATAGTAGCAAACAAACTGAACCTGAAAACAAGCGACAGGATTTTCGCTTACTTCATTTCGGAAGACGGCGTAAGGGTAAGAAAATTCACAATCAGCGGTATTTATGAAACCAACATGACACAGTTTGACCGCAATCTGTGTTTCACAGACTTGAATACAACCGTCAAACTGAACAATTGGGACAAAGGACTGTGTAGCGGAGCTGAACTCTTGGTAAAAGATTTCAACCGCTTGAGCGAAACAGCAACCAACGTCACAAACAAAATAAACAGGACTACAGACCGATATGGAGAGACATTCACGTCGATGACAATATATGAGGCTTATCCCCAGATATTCTCATGGCTCGAACTACTCGACATAAACGTCTGGATTATTTTAGCATTGATGATGTGCGTTGCCGGTTTTACAATGACTTCAGGGCTGCTCATAATTATCCTCGAACGCACACGCATGATTGGAATTCTTAAGGCCATTGGCGCAGCCAACGGAAGTGTACGCAAGACATTCTTATGGTTTGCTGTATTCATTATCGGACGTGGTATGCTTTGGGGAAACATCATCGCAATCGGACTCGTGTTTCTACAGACACACACAGGACTAATCAGTCTTGACCCAAGCATTTATTATGTCAGCACTGCACCAATGGAACTGAATATTCCGTTGATTGCACTCATAAATATCGCCACATTACTTATAAGCATACTCGTGCTAATCGGTCCAAGTTGTCTCATCACACACATCCATCCGGCCAAATCGATGAAATATGAATAAAAATATGCACATTTTATTTGGGAATGTGCAGATAATGGCGTATCTTTGCACAATATTTTGATTTTTGTGCAATGAACGCGAACAATAGTTTTAATTCCTTCATAGAAAAAAGTATTAAGGAAAATTGGCATCTTGACGCTCTGACAGACTATCAAGGCATCACTTTACAGTATCATGATGTAGCAAGAAAAATAGAAAAGCTACACATTATGTTTGAAAACAGCGGTGTGGAACATGGCGACAAGATTTCAATTTGCGGAAGAAACAGTGCCCACTGGGCTGTAGCTTTCTTCGCCATACTGACATACGGTGCTGTAGCGGTTCCAATACAGCATGAATTCAATGCGGAACAGATACACAACATCGTCAACCATAGTGATTCCAAACTCCTTTTCGTAGGAGATGTCGTGGCAAAGACAATTGCCGCGGACATGATGCCTGGTTTGGAAGGTATCGTGTATCTACCAGATTATTCACTTATGATATCCCGTTCGGAGAAACTCTCATTCGCAAGGGAACATCTCAACGAACTGTTTGGGAAAAAATATCCGAAAGCTTTCAGAGCCGAGCACGTACACTATCATAAAGATAGCAGCGAAGAACTCGCTCTTATTAATTATACAAGCGGAACAACAGGATTTTCCAAAGGAGTCATGCTCCCATATCGCGCATTGTGGGGCAATTTGGATATCTGCATGAACGCCATCGGTACACACATCAAATCAGGCAGCAGCACACTGAGTATCCTGCCTATGGCCCACATGTACGGAATGGCTATGGAATTCATTTTCCCGTTTTGCCATGGATGCCACCTCTATTTCCTTACCCGGTTGCCGTCCCCGGCTGTAATCGCACAAGCCTTTTCTGATGTTAAACCTGCTATAATCATATCCGTACCGCTCATCGTTGAAAAAATTATACGCAAGAACGTATTTCCACGAGTACAGAACAATATGATAAGACTGCTTCTGAATATGCCTGTGATAAGCAGGAAAGTGAAACAGAAGATATGTGAACAGGTTTATATGGCTTTTGGTGGCAATGCCTATGAAGTTATAGTCGGAGGAGCTCCGCTCAACCAGGAAATAGAAACTTTTCTAAAGAACATCGAGTTCCCGATAACCGTAGGATATGGTGCTACGGAATGCGCTCCCCTCATAACATACAGTGACTATACGGATTTTGTGCCTGGAAGTTGCGGTACACCAGTCGACCACATGGAGGTCAGAATTGTCAGCGATGATCCGGAAAACATTCCCGGTGAGATTATCACACGCGGAACAAACGTAATGCTCGGCTACTATAAAAATGAAGAAGAAACCAAAAAAGTCATTGATGAGGACGGATGGTATCATACAGGAGACCTTGGAACGATGAGTGCCGATGGGCATGTATTCATCAGAGGACGCATTAAAAACATGCTGCTTGGTGCCAATGGACAGAATGTCTATCCGGAAGAAATTGAAGACAAACTGAATTCCATGACAATGATAAGCGAAAGCATTATCATACAAAATGGCAACAAACTCTTGGCCTTGGTTCATCCTGATTATGACGAGGCACAAGCTATGGGATTCACAAATGACGACCTCTTGCAAATAATGGAGCAGAACCGGAAGGAAATCAACCTTACATTGCCAGCCTACTGTAAACTTTCGGCCATAAAAATACACGAGGATGAATTTGCCAAGACTCCGAAGAAGAGCATCAAGAGGTATCTTTATAACAACATTAACAGCTAAGTGACCAATGGGAGCAATACCAAGTTTCAACGCTATAATAGAAAAGAGTATCACGGACAACTGGGAACGGGATGCATTGACTGACTATAAAGGTGCTACTCTACAATATCATGACGTGGCAAGGAAAATAGAGAAGTTGCACATCATGTTTGAAAGCAGTGGTGTAGAACACGGTGACAAGATTGCTCTCTGCGGTCGCAACTGTGCCAATTGGGCTGTGGCATTTCTGGCAACACTCACATATGGAGCTGTTGCCGTTCCAGTGCTTCATGAATTCACTGCAGACCAAATTCATAACATAGTCAACCATAGTGAAGCAAAATTGTTGTTTGTCGGTGATGTGGTGGCAACAATCATAGACGCGACTAAAATGCCGGGACTGGAAGGCATCATCAATATTCCGGATTATTCGCTTGCCGTTTCCAGAACAGACCGTCTGACATACGCAAGGGAGCATCTCAACGAGATGTTCGGAAAAAAATATCCCAAGTATTTCAGAAAAGGACACGTTCATTACTACAGGGAAGAAAGCGGTGAAGAGCTGGCAATGATTAACTATACCAGCGGAACAACCGGTTTCTCAAAGGGTGTCATGATTCCCTATCGGGCCTTGTGGGGCAACTATGATTTTGCCCTCGATGCTTTGGGAAAGGTAATAAAGTCCGGCGACAAGGTCATCAGTATTCTGCCAATGGCCCACATGTATGGTATGGCATTTGAATTTATGTTTGAATTTATGTACGGATGCCATATCTATTACCTCACACGCATCCCCAGTCCGGCTATTATTGCCACAGCATTCTCTGAAATAAAACCAGCAATAATTATTGCTGTGCCACTCATAATCGAAAAGATTATCCGCAAAAAGGTATTCCCCAAAATACAGAACAACCGCATACGCCTATTGATGAATATGCCGGTTATAAGTAAAAAGATACAGCAAAAAATCCGTGAGCAGGTTGTCAATGCTTTTGGTGGGCAGTTCTATGAAATCATTATTGGTGGGGCGGCATTCAATCAGGAAATCGAATCGTTTCTGAAACGCATTGACTTTCCTTACACCGTTGGCTACGGAGCAACAGAATGCGCTCCGATAATATGTTACTCGGACTACAAAACATTTGCACCAGGTAGCTGCGGACGCCCCGTAGTCCACATGGAAGTTAAAATAGCCAGCCCCGATCCTGAGAACATACCTGGCGAGATTCTCGCACGGGGAACAAACGTCATGCTCGGCTACTATAAAAACGAAGAAGCTACGGAACAGGCAATAGACAAGAACGGATGGTATCATACAGGAGATCTCGGCACGATGGATCGTCTTGATAACGTCTTCATCAAGGGACGCTCAAAAAACATGCTGCTTGGCTCTAACGGACAAAACATCTATCCAGAGGAAATCGAAGACAAACTGAACTCCATGCCAATGGTCATTGAAAGCATCGTAGTGCAACGCGGGGAAAAACTTGTAGCCTTAGTTTATCCAGACTATGAGGAAGCAAAGACCATCGGAATAAACGAAATGGAAATAAAAAATATGATGGAACAGAATCGTAAAAACCTCAATGAGGTTCTTCCATCGTACGCGAAACTCTCAGATATAGAAATCCACAAAGAGGAATTTGAGAAAACCCCGAAGAAAAGTATCAAAAGATACATATATAAATGACGACGGAACGGAGCTGCATAAAAAGAACCTTTTCCGCATAGAGTCGTACCATAATCAGGAAATAAGAAAGTGCCATAATGAGGAGACCTCATCCAAACCGACGTCGTATCTCCACATTATGGCACTTTCATTATCAGACTTCAATAATCCTGATTCACATGGAAACGTCATGCTCGGCTACTATAAAAACGAAGAAGCTACGGAACAGGCAATAGACAAGAACGGATGGTATCATACAGGAGATCTCGGCACGATGGATCGTCTTGATAACGTCTTCATCAAGGGACGCTCAAAAAACATGCTGCTTGGCTCTAACGGACAAAACATCTATCCAGAGGAAATCGAAGACAAACTGAACTCCATGCCAATGGTCATTGAAAGCATCGTAGTGCAACGCGGGGAAAAACTTGTAGCCTTAGTTTATCCAGACTATGAGGAAGCAAAGACCATCGGAATAAACGAAATGGAAATAAAAAATATGATGGAACAGAATCGTAAAAACCTCAATGAGGTTCTTCCATCGTACGCGAAACTCTCAGATATAGAAATCCACAAAGAGGAATTTGAGAAAACCCCGAAGAAAAGTATCAAAAGATACATATATAAATGACGACGGAACGGAGCTGCATAAAAAGAACCTTTTCCGCATAGAGTCGTACCATAATCAGGAAATAAGAAAGTGCCATAATGAGGAGACCTCATCCAAACCGACGTCGTATCTCCACATTATGGCACTTTCATTATCAGACTTCAATAATCCTGATTCACATGGAATATCAATCAAGATGGAACACCTCTTTCAGCGGAATACTCACAGGAGAGTTATCCGGATTGACCTCCATGATGTCAGCCATCATATCCCACCAACGCTGAGTTATCGGATCTACATCTGTCGTATCCTGACTATTGGTATCCTTGTCACATTTCTGTACGGCAAACAGCAGGTTTGTCTCGCGATCCCAGAATATACTGTAATCACTCACACCCTGTTCTTTTATCATCTGTTTAAGTTCAGGCCAAATGGCTGCATGACGCTTCTCATATTCTTCTTCACAGCCTTTTTTCAAAATCATTTTAAATGCAAATCTTTTCATTGTTTTAGGTTTTATTAGTTAATGATAAGTAATATCCAAGTCTATAAAGTCCAAATGCCGTCAAATTCGGATGCCCTCCAGTCAAATTACTGCGCAATAAAGGCCCAACCAAACTATAGAACATGTGCAACAACCATCCAGGAAAGACATGGCAAAGGCGTTCTGCCAAATCAAGAAGATCTGAATATCCGCGCAACTCATCCCTGAACATATATAACGTGCGCAATGCTTCCTCCGTCTTCTCAAGAAAAATGCCATTCGGTTCCATTTCTCCTATAACGACAGGATTGTCAATGTGCCTTATTGCGCACCTCTCTTCTTTCAGCCGTTTTCCAAAAAGGACATCCTCATAGCCATAGAATCTGAACCTTTCATCAAACGGATGGGCTAATATCACCTCCCGTCTTACCATGAAATTTGTTGTTCGGAAACAGCGATACGGCATTGCTGCCCTCTCTATGGCCACATGACGCGGCTCCGAGGCACGTTCGTATGCAAACCTGAGATTGCCCTGCCAACGTCCGGCATCTCTATCTGTACATACCCCTCCGTCTATAACATCGTCACCAACTGCATAAACATAACGACGAATAAAGTCTGCATTCGGCAATTCAACATCACAGTCAAGAAACAACAACCACTCCGATGCAGCGCTCCGAGCTAGGAAATTCCTTATCGCGGCACGTCCCACATTGGCTTCACGAACGATATAGGTACAATGCGGAATATCTCCGATACACCGATTTTCATCTATTTTAGTAGCATCCGTAGAACCGTCATCAGCCACGATAATCTCATGATCCACACCACAAGCCTCCGCCTGCTGATGCAACTCTCGCACAAGGCTGATGCACACATGATTGTACACCGGCAGCAATATAGATATCTGTTTGCATGTCAGGTCCCTTGCCATTCTATATGTTTGTCTGTTTATGTGACAAAGTTAGGAATAAAAAGTGAAATACACGACTATTGACGGCTTTTTTCGACATCCGAAGCACCTCAACTATTCTAATTCAATGCCTCCACAGACCAACCGCCTTCCCATCAGCCATTATGTCCTCACAATATCACTTCAGATGCTCCTTAATCCAAAGCATCTGCCCGTATTCCGTATTGTCAGACGTCCAATGTTCATTGATGGGTGTGATAAGACTATCTTTCGGACAAGTCAGCGTATTCCAGACTGTATAGCTCGTCGTTGGAGGACACACGTCATCATTATATCCCCATGTCATATATACAGGTGCCTTAACGTGACGTGAAAAGTTCACCACATCATAATAAGCCAAGGTTGTGGCCGTTCTGCTGTCAAGCAACCCCGCGATACGGCAGAAATGAGGATATCCGCCAGTACGTCCCGGTTCGAGATAGGCTGCCATATCACTCAATGCCGGATGGTTGACAACACACTGTGTGACACGTTCATCAAGACCGGCAGCAACAAGAGCCAGCGCCCCACCCTGACTGCCGCCTTGCACAGCAACATTGCGGCCGTCCCACTCCGGGAGTGACGTCAGCAAATCTATGCAGCGCACAAGTCCCAGATAAACATGCCGCATGTAATAACGCTCACGACTATCAATGCCAAAGGCAAGATAACCACCGTCACGACCATTGAAAGCACGGCTCATCTCTTCAAAGGCCGTCTGCGGCAGACGAGGATCAAGGCCATGTATTTCTATTTCGAGACGCACAAATCCGTTTTCGGCATAATATTTGTGGCGCAAAGGCTCCTTTATTGTCTTTATACCCGCCCCAGGAGGACACAGTACCACCGGACACGAAGCCGGCTTGGCGTTCTTAGGAACAAACAAATAGCCATACATAGTATGGGCACCATCTATATCAATCTTCAGCAACCGGCAATCCATCTTGTCTGTCGTATATTCATCCGCCGGTTCACAGGTATATTTCAACGCCTTCTTACGCATATCAGCTATAGCCATCCGCCAATAGCTGACAAAATCGGAAGGCTCCTTGGTATATGGACGTATCTTATCAGGTGCGAATCCAATCTTTACATGATGCCGATATGTATGTCCGTCTATGGTCAGCGAAAGCCGCACGTCACGAAATCCCGGCACACGGCGCGTTCCGACTACAATCCTACACTTGCCGTCTTTCAGTTTTACACTGCCTTCATCGTCCGGAGCGAGCATATCGTCAGCCAGCTTATAGTCAACCACACCATCGACAGGCATACCGTATTTATAAAATTCCACATCAACAACGGCCTTTTCACCAACATCATAAAGCCAATCGGCATGGTTGGGGCGTGTCACCCACAAATAATCAGAACGATAAGGATAATTCTCGGCGTGTATAGCCAACTGCATACACAACGTAAATAGAATTGCAATAAGATATTTTTTCTTCATTTCAATAATCCGACTGATACATTCAAATTCGCAGCACCTGTGTGCTAACAACAAAATGAACATATTCTAACAACAATAAATAAAAAGACAAAGACACCCGGAACTTAGATTATCAAGAAATCCGAGCCCGGGCGTCCTTTATGATTATATAGTGAGACCGCTATATATATACTTCAAATCAATAGAACTTGAAGTAGTTACGTGCGTTATTGTAAGAGATGTCCTCTACCATGCGGCTCAAAATCTCATGGTCGTTGGGCAGGAGTCCCTTCTCGACGTCGTTGCCGAGGATATTGCAGAGCAAACGGCGGAAATACTCATGACGCGGATAGCTCAGGAATGAGCGTGAGTCGGTGAGCATACCTACGAAGCGACTCAGCAGACCAAGCACGGAAAGAGCGTTCATCTGGCGTGTCATACCATCAAGCTGGTCGTTGAACCACCAACCGGAACCGAACTGAATCTTACCGGGGCAGCCTCCCTGGAAATTGCCGAGCATGGTTGCAATCACCTCATTAGCACATGGGTTCAGCGTATAGAGAATCGTACGTGTGAGTTTGCCCTCCATGTTGAGCTCGTTCAGGAACTTGCTCATAGCCTTAGCTGTGGTGAACTCGCCGATAGAGTCAAAACCGGTGTCGGGACCAAGCTGATTATACATGGCCGTGTTATTGTCACGAATAGCGCCATAGTGGAACTGCTGTGTCCAGTCTGCCTCTGCGTCCATGATGGCCATCTCCTTCAAGAAGCAGTGCTTGTACTGACGTGTCTCATATACAGAAAGTTCCTTGCCGCTCATGGCCTTTGCAAAGATTTCTTCTATCTGTGCATCTGTGTAAGGCTCGTCATAGAATTCCTCGATTCCGTGGTCTGACAGACGGCAGCCGTTCTCAGTGAAGAAGTCGTGACGCTTCTGAAGGGCATCAAGCATATCCTTGAATGTAGTGATGGTCACTCCGGCAACCTCACCCAGCTGATTTACGTATGCGGGGAATTCGGGCTTCTCAATGTTCATGGCTTTATCGGGACGCCATGCCGGAATCATCTTGATCTCAAATCCGTCCTCACGTGTCTGTTTGTGGTAGCGCAAATCGTCAACGGGGTCGTCCGTAGTACATACGCACTCCACATTGTAGTGGCGCATCAGGCCGCGTGCGGAGAACTCCGGTTGCTTCAGCTTCTCGTTGCACTCGTCGAAAATCTCACGTGCGGTCTTCGGGCTGAGCTGCTTTTCAATACCGAAAGCGGTTTTGAGCTCAAGGTGAGTCCAATGATAGAGAGGATTGCGGAATGTGTAAGGAACGGTCTCTGCCCACTTCTCGAACTTCTCCCAGTCGCTGGTGTCCTTTCCTGTGCAGAAGCGCTCGTCAACACCGTTGGTACGCATGGCACGCCATTTGTAGTGGTCGCCACCGAGCCAAAGTTCTGTGATGCTCTTGAATTTATGGTCATTTGCCACCATTTCTGGTATCAAATGGCAATGATAATCGATGATCGGCATCTTAGCCGCGTGATTGTGGAACAGGTCCTGTGCCACCTGGGTGTCAAGCAGGAAGTTCGCATCATTGAATTGTTTCATAATTAGCTTTATATTTTACTAGGTTTATATTAACACACCTTTTCTCGCCTACCAAAATTGAAATGAACTCCAACCCTGGTTCTTCAGGCTTACAGAAAACGCTGATTTTATCCTTATATTATTTAATATCGCTGCACAACCGCCCTAATGCGGCAGCAAACGAACATCTATCGCCACAAAATTAACAAATAAATTCCGTATTCTCGAAAAGTTTACGTATTTTTGCACAAAAATATTACGTAAACGATGACGTACGAGAATAATGTCCTTCTGATTTACACTGGTGGAACCATCGGTATGAACCGGAATCCACAAACAGGAGCACTTGAACCGTTCAACTTCGAGCATCTTCTGAACAATGTCCCGGAACTCAAACAGTTTTCAACCCACATTGCCACCTATCAGTTTGACCCGCCAATAGACAGCAGCGACATGTCGCCAGCCCTTTGGATTGATTTGGCCCACATAATTGCCGAGAACTATGACCGATATGACGGTTTTGTTATTCTTCACGGCACAGACACAATGGCATATACAGCTTCAGCCCTGAGCTACATGCTGGAGAATCTGACAAAACCAGTGATCCTCACTGGAAGCCAGTTGCCTATAGGGCAATTGCGCACTGACGGCAAAGAGAACCTCATCACCAGCATAGAAATTGCATCGGCAAAGCATACTGACGGTACGGCAATGGTGCCAGAAGTGGGAATCTATTTCAACGGACATCTCCTGCGCGGAAACCGCACAACGAAACAAAGTGCTGACGAATTTGACGCCTTTGAAAGTTTCAACTATCCTCATCTAGTCGAGGCGGGAGTGAACATCACCTATCAGGAGGAACGAATTCTCCAACCGGACCTTTCACGCCCCATGATCCCTCACTTCCGTTTGGACAACAATGTCATTGTATTCACAATTTTTCCTGGAATACGGGAAGATCTCGTCCGCCATGTCATCGCGACCCCGAATTTACGCGCCATCGTCATGCGCACATACGGCAGTGGCAATGCTCCACAGAAACCATGGCTGCTCAATGCACTGCGTGAAGCGACAGCATTGGGTAAAACCATCATTAACATCAGCCAATGTATGGCGGGAAAAGTGGAAATGGGACGTTATGACACAGGATACCAACTGAAATCGGCCGGTGTCATCAGCGGATACGACAGTACGGTGGAAAGCGCAGTGACAAAACTTATGTATCTACAGGCCAGATACGACGATCCGGAAACAGTGAGAGCCTATATGACAAGGAGCATACGCGGAGAGATTTCAGTTTAATTAACTGGCAGGAGGAACTTTGTCAAACGGACTTTAAAATACTTGAATAAAGCGGAATAACGCAGTCGTAATGACACGTTATTCCGATTTTGTGATTATATTTGCAACGTAATAATCATTTATCCACTAATTTAAATATATGTAGTTATGAAAGATTTGAAAGGAACAAAGACAGAGAAGAACCTCCTCGAAGCATTCGCTGGAGAGTCAATGGCACGCAACAAATACACTTATTTTGCGTCAAAAGCCAGAAAAGACGGATACATGCAGATTGCAGCACTGTTTGAAGAAACAGCCGCCAACGAAAAAGAGCATGCCGAGCTATGGTATAAGTACCTTCATGGCGGTGAAGTGAACGACACGGAGTGGAATCTTGAGGATGCAGCTGCCGGTGAAAACTACGAGTGGCAGGATATGTATCATCGCATGGCAGAGGAAGCTCGCGAAGAAGGATTCACAGAAATTGCCAAGAAGTTTGACGGTGTCGCAGCTGTAGAGAAAGCCCATGAGGAACGATACCTCAGACTGCTGAAAAACGTACGCGACAAGAAAGTGTTCTCTAAAGATGGTGAAGCTGTATGGCAATGCTCAAACTGCGGCCACATAATCATCGGTAAGAAGGCTCCGAAGATTTGTCCCGTCTGCGACCATGAGCAAGCATATTTCCAGCTCAAGCCTGAGAATTATTGATAAGAAACCGAATCATGATACTATAAAACAAAAACTGAATGGCGGCCGTCCCCTATCTGAGGAGACGGCCGCCGTCATGTTTATGCCTTCCATATCACGCCGGATTGTTTTATACGATTGTAGTTATGCGGCTCACCACTGTTTTTATTTAACAAAACAAACTCCATCAAAATCTTCATTCCAGCTCATTTTGAGCCCTTTTTCAGCTAAAATCCGCACATTTTCTCACCCCGAAACACCATTTCCTGCCATCAAAACCACCTAACGGGGCCTTTACGGCAGTTTCAGAGTTAAACTTTCAGATTTTTTTGAAGGTCATTTTTTGCCCATTTTTCTTGCCGTAAGGCCTTCCTGGGGTTGTGACGAGGCCGCTTCCGTCATCCAACGGGGCTGCCGTTGCAATGCAATAATGGTCCCATTGTAACCCCGGGAAGGCCTTACGGCAATACTTTTCCGGCACCATTGCAAAACCAAAGTAAGCCCACCTTACACAAATCACTGTATATCAGATAGTTGGTACATATGTAAATATTTCATAAATAAATGCACATAAAATTTGCCTCGCCATATTTCTGTTATTTGGGAGCGTGGCAACTTTTTTAGGGAAGTCCCTCTTCTTGTGGGCGATAAATTCAGAAAAAGAATTACGAATTTATATTTTGAAATTACCAATCGTGAGTTATGGGTTATATCTATGTTTCCGACTAATCACTATTTATAATTCTTCATGAAATAACCGATGCGATGGGCCACGCCTTTGCGTCCAAGAGACTTCAATACATACGCGCCGGGAGGCAGAGACGATATGTCGGCGTGGCTCCCGCTGTATGGAAGCATGGCGACGATGTTCCCCTTCAACGTTTCTACCACAACAAATTCAGCGTCCAATGCCTGCCCTTTCGCTGGCAGCGCAAGACGGCGGCCGTCATTGGACAGATAGCGTGTCGACGTCGTATATTCCTCTTCAGGGGCGTCGCTCAATATCGGGGAACTCTCGTTTCCGTAACGGTCCATAGCGGTAACAGCAAAATGTAGTGGCTGTCCGCCGGGGTGCTGGGGCAAAAAAATGGCTCTGGAAACAAGACGCGTTGCTATGAGATTGCGGGCGTCGTCCGTGTTCACGGGATAGGTGTCAGACGCATATACATTATATAATAGATATGGAGCGCCCGAACGGTCTGCTGCTCCGTCCCATGTCAGGAGCGTCCCGTCATGAGTCTGCCTGACAGTGAGCGACAACGGTGGCAACGGGGCCGTCGCCCACTGCCATGTCATGGGTGGAATCAAGGCCGGATGATGATCTATCACGGAAGCGGCCATGTCGTAGATGCCTTTAACATTGTCCGTGAAGAAACGTGAACGGAAATATGCGTGTCCCAAACCGTGGCGGCGTAGAACGTTCATCTGCCGTTCCACGACATCTCCTGGCCAATTCTTTTCTTTAGGCGACATGAAATAAATACCTAATCCTATGGATATTATGCGTCCGTAGGAATTTTCTTTCCAGTCGAGTGCGAAAGGATAGAACTGGTCTCCGCGGAAGTACATCATCGGGAACAGCTCGTCCATCAGTCCATCCCGCAGCCAGCCCTGGGCATCCTGACAGACCTTTGTCCGGGCATTCCATCCACGACTCGAATAGCGCGTCAGGTCGTCATATTTTCCCACAGGCGAACAGCTCATCTTGACCCAAGGCTTGATGCCCTTCACCGCGCTGTTGATACGGCTGACTATTGAGGTTATGTTTTGGCGGCCACGCTCACGGTCGAGCCGTCCGGGCCAGGTCTCTGGATAGCGTATGTAGTCAAGGTGGATGCCGTCGATGTCGTAGTTCGACGTTATCTCACGGCATATACGCGCGAGATAGTCCGCAGTTCCGGCACTTTCCGGATTCATATATCCCTCGTCACCAATGCGTTTGACCATCGACGGGTATTTCTTTCTCAGACGCTGACACCCTTCCTTCTGCCACTTCCCCAACGGCAGCGTGACCACCCAGGCATGGAGTTCCATACCACGCTTGTGACACTCCTCTACGGCAAATCCAAGCGCGTCATATCCCGGAGCGAGCCCCGGAACGCCGGACAAGCATCCGTCCCACGGCTCATATTCGGACGGATAGATAACCGTTCCGCGAACCCGTGTCTGCAAAAGGACCGTATTGACATTGGCTGCTTTCAGTTTGTCAAGTATGTCACATAGTTCACGCTGCTGCACTGACACTGACGCAGTGGAGCGTGCGTATGTGTGCGGCCAGTCAAGCCCACCGATTGTTGTAAGCCAAACGGCCCGTACTTCATGCTTGGGAACAGGAAGCTGGGCTGTGACAGTGTGCCAGATGGCACAAAATGAGGTTATGATAATTGCTGAATATCGCTTTAATTGGCAAAAAACTTTCATATTTTGAATATTTGAACGCAAAGTTATGATTATTTTTCCATATTTCAAATTAAATGGTTACTTTTGCAGTAAAGAATTTATTTAATCAACAGCCTTTCAAAAATGATTTCTTTTACATTGAGTCTTTTGGCTCTGATAGCCGGCTACGTCTTCTACGGACGGTTCATTGAGCGGGTGTTCTCTCCGGACGACCGCATGACACCTGCCATAGAAAAAGCCGATGGCATTGATTATATCGCCCTTCCGAGCTGGAAAATCTTCATGATACAGTTTCTCAATATAGCTGGAACAGGACCTATTTTCGGAGCCATTATGGGCGCGAAGTTCGGCCCGGTAGCCTATCTGTGGATTGTCTTAGGATGTATTTTCGCAGGTGCGACACACGACTACCTTAGCGGTATGCTATCCGTTCGTAACGATGGCGCCGGACTGCCACATCTGATCGGCAAATACCTTGGTGGAACCGCTAAACGTTGCATGCTGGTCTTCACGGTATTCCTGCTCATCATGGTGGGCACAGTCTTTGTATACAGCCCAGCAGAAATCCTCCATACCATCGGCGGCTCGTCCATGATGTGGATTGGTATTATTTTCATATATTATGTCATAGCGATGATGTTGCCTATCGACAAGATTATAGGAAAAATTTATCCGCTTTTTGCTTTCTCGTTGCTGTTCATGGCTTTCGCCTTGATGGTCATGCTGTTCGTAAAGATGCCGGCCATACCTGAACTATGGGATGGCCTTGACAACATGGGCATGAAGACGGACCCGGCATGGACGGACCAGATATTCCCCGCTCTGTTCATCACTATCGCCTGCGGAGCCATCAGCGGCTTCCACGCGACACAAAGCCCGCTAATGGCCCGTTGCATCAAAAGCGAGCGGATGGGCCGCCCCATTTTCTACGGCGCAATGATAACCGAAGGAGCTGTCGCACTTATCTGGGCCACCGTTTCAGCCTATTTCTTCTACGGCGAACCCTCCCCCGGCTATCAGCTCATCGAGGCCGCACGCGAAACAGGCTTCCACACTTCCGCCCCGGCCGTTGTGAACATCATCTGCAACGACTGGCTCGGAGTTGCCGGTGGCATTCTTGCACTGCTCGGAGTTGTGGCAGCGCCCATCACGAGCGGCGATACGGCGTTCCGCTCTGCACGCCTGATTATCTCCGAATTTGCCCATATTGACCAAAAATCAATCACCAGAAGGCTTCTCATAAGCATCCCGCTGTTTGTAATCTCCATACTCATGCTCTATTGGCAGATTGAAAATCCCGATGGTTTCAACATCATCTGGCAATATTTCGGATGGGCCAATCAAGCGCTGTCCGTATTCACCTTATGGACAATTACGGTTTTTCTTGTCCGTGAACACAAGCCCTACATCGTAACACTCATACCAGCTCTGTTCATGACAACTGTATGCACGACGTTCCTCCTCGTCTCACGCCAGGCTTTCAATCTGCCATCCGGCATAAGCTATGCCGCTGGAGGATGCGTATGTATGGCCACTGCCGTATGGTTCGCAGTATGGCTAAAGAAACAAAGAAGTTCAACTTTAAACCAAAATGAATAAATTATGAAAATGAAACTAACACTTGTGCTCGTCGGTCTGATGATGGCCGTCGCAGCCAACGCTCAGTTCGAAAAAGGAAAGAAGTATATCGGCGCTTCACTGTCTGGTCTGAATATGAGTTACAATGGCTCTGAGAAGAGCCACTTCGGTTTGGATGCCAAGGCTGGCTATTTCTTCACCGATGACTGGATGGTGACCGGACAAATTGGTTATGACAAGAAGAAGGACATTCCGGCAGCACTGTCCATCGGTGTAGGCGCACGCTACTATATCGTTCAGAACGGCCTCTACCTCGGCGCATCGGCCAGTTATCTTCACCAAGGAAGCAATTACGACGACCTCGTGCCGAGTGTACAGATAGGCTACGCCTTTTTCCTCAGTCACACGGTGACGATTGAACCTGAGATATATTACAACCATTCGTTTAAGAGCCACAGCGACTACAGCACGATCGGTTTTCGCGTCGGCTTTGGCATATATCTTTAAAGAGAAGGCGACGGCTTGCGAAGAGGTGTTCAACAACACGCGACAGACCGGCCGCAGAACAGTCAAAATGAAACAATCACCTGACCGCCGCCCAACATGAACGGCGGTCCAAGACAAAAAAAATAAAATACACTATCCTCCGCCAATACTCCAAAGCATGGGCGAAGGGCTAAATTATCATTATGTTAAGCGTAGACGAATTGACAGACAAGCTGATTGACCTCTCGTTCGCAGAGGATATCGGCGATGGAGACCACACCACTTTGTGTTGCATACCGGAAGATGCGATGGGCAAGTCGCGCCTTCTCATCAAGGAAGACGGTATTCTGGCCGGCGTAGAAGTGGCCAAGGAAGTATTCAGACGCTTCGATCCGGAAATGCAGATTGAAGTCCTCATGCAGGACGGAACGAGGGTAAAGAAAGGCGACGTGGCCATGGTTGTCACCGGCCGCATACGCTCACTGCTTCAGACGGAGCGCCTCATGCTCAACATCATGCAGCGCATGAGCGGCATAGCCACAATGACGGACAAGTATGTACGTCGCTTGGAAGGAACGAACACACGGGTTCTTGACACACGCAAGACCACTCCTGGAATGCGCATGTTGGAGAAGCAGGCCGTGAAAATCGGAGGAGGATGCAACCATCGCATCGGGCTTTTCGACATGATTCTCCTGAAAGACAATCACGTTGACTTCTCGGGAGGCATCTCCAATGCCATTAACAGATGTCACGAGTATCTGAAGAACAAGGGACTTGACCTGAAGATTGAGATTGAAGTGCGCAGTTTCGACGAACTCCAGCAGGTGATTGACTGCGGAGGAGTAAACCGCATCATGCTCGACAATTTCTCTGTTGAGGACACACGCAAGGCTGTCGAAATAGTTGGCGGCCGTTATGAGACAGAATCAAGCGGCGGAATAACCTTCGACACCATACGCGACTATGCCGAATGTGGCGTCGACTTCATCTCCGTAGGTGCCCTCACTCACTCTGTCAAGGGTCTCGACATGAGCTTCAAGGCATGCTGAACATATTTGCCGGACTATTCCTTCTGATAGCGGCAAATTCCTATTCCCCGCCGGTAGACTACGAAATGACACTGGCGGGGAATTTCGGTGAGCCCCGACCGAACCACTTCCATGGTGGCATTGACGTAAAGACGGGCGGCGTTGAGGGTAAGCCTATCTATTCCATCAGTGACGGTTACGTCAGCCGCATAACCACAGGACTATACGGTTTCGGAAATGCCGTATATGTAACCCACCCCGACGGCCACACCGCCGTCTATTGCCATCTCCGTTCTTTTTCCCCATCGCTACAGCGATTGCTACGCCGCTGGCAGTACAAAAAAACATCAGCAAAGGCCGACATACGCCTCAGAGCAACGGAATATCCCGTTGCCCGCGGCCAGCTCATAGCAATCAGCGGCAACACTGGCTCAAGTACGGCTCCTCATCTTCATCTCGAACTTCACGAAACACGAACATGGAATATGATCGACCCGCTTGACGTCCTTGCACCATTCGTCCGCGATAGTCTGCCACCGATAGCCCACGCCTTCATGGCCTGTCCCGTCGCTGGGGAGGGAGTGTTCTGTGGAAGCAGTGCAAAACAGTCCTTTCCATTATCCTCCCACGCCCTGACAAGAACGTTCACGGCATGGGGAAAAATTGGATTGGCCATCTGTGCGAACGACTATTCGGAAACAACATACAATCACTACGGTGTCAGGGAAACTATACTGACAGTCGACGGCAGCGAGATTTTCCACAGCACCGTCGACAATATACCCATGCAACGCAATCGCATGGTAAACTCATGGGGTGATTATGACCACTATTTTCGCACCGGAGTGTGGTTCTTGAAGTCGTTCCTGAGTCCGGGAACACGCCTGTCCATACTGAGAACTGATAACGCCAATGGCATCATAAACATCCGTGAGAAGCGTGAATATAACATCTGTTATACCCTGCGTGACATTCACGGAAACACTTCCTGCTATTCATTCGTCATCTTCGGAGAGCGCAGCGAAATTCCCGCAGCAAAGTCCGAAGCGTCCGGTATTTCACCAATGAAATGGGACAAGACCGGCATGATTTCACTTCCGGGCATGCAATTCGTCCTCCCCTCAGGCAATCTGCCCGACGACACGTTTATCATGCCGATCGTAAAAGAATCTGCCGACGGCCGCTATTCCGCCGTATATTCATTCTCCAAACGTTCCCTTCCGCTCTTAAGGCACGCCGAACTAAGCCTCGCCGTATGCCGGGAGATGGCCGACCCTAAAAAATTCTACGTCGTCAGTCACTACGACCGCGACCGTTTCATGGGCGGCAGATATGCCGATGGCTGGGTTACTACCAACATCCGTGAGCTCGGGGCATCCTACGAACTGGAATATGACGACAGGCCACCGGTCATCAGTCCACTCAACCAACCGTCCTGGACCGTCAACAGCACCATACGTCTCACTCTGTCGGACGACAAAAGCGGTGTGAAATCATTCCGCGGATACATCGACGACCAGTTTGTCCTATTTGAGCAGGAAGGACGCAGTGCTGTCGTGACATGCCGTCTGAAAAACACTCCCATAAGAAAAGAGGGGCGCACGCGACACCTTAAATTCATCGCCACAGACAACAGGGACAACACCGCCTCCTTCGACTGTGACCTTATTTACTAACGATATATCCGTTCTTCCGCCTCCACATCCGCTGCCATAGAGTCCACAGCGGAGCACAGACGGTCTCCTCCGGATAGTGGATGAGGAAACGGGACACGCGCTTCTGCCTCCTTGCGAAACGCGCGATAAGACTTTCACCATGCCGTACCTGTGAACGCTCGTCATACTGCCCGAAGTTTCCGGCCTGAATGATTTCGCTGAGCAGGAAGCGCCCCTCACGGACATCCACCTCAACGGGCATGTCGGTCTCCTCCATACCGAACACTTCTCGCAACACATACATCACTGCCCTCGCGAATTTCATCATTCCCAACTGCCGTAGCATCATGCGCAACGATTCCGCAGCGACAGCGTCATGTCTTATTTCTTGCAGAACATAATAATAGTCAAGCAGTTGGCGCAAACCTATTCCCTCGTCGAAGAGATGGCGGTAAATATGCACGAGGATATAAAGAGCGTTATATGACGGTTGTGGAAAGAAGAATCCACCATCCTGAGCAAACCTCATTTCACTGCGATGGCGAAGTGCCCAACGTTGAAAGCAACGGTTGCGCAACGGCGAATAAAACCACGATGGACGATAGTGGACCTCAATTTCTATGTCATCGACACCTCCCGTAGGAATAAAATACACACGTCCGTCGGCCGCCCTGCAAAAAGCGGTGTGCATTTCAGCATGATGATATACCACCTGCCCCTTCCTGTCATGAAGCCTCACATACGCCACAACTTCCTTCATTCCACAGTCCTCCGGTCCGGCATCCTTAGGCCAACACAACAAATCAATGTCTCCCGACTGACGGCGCAATGGGTTCGGGTAGAGTGCTGCCATGCCCTGCCCTTTCAGTATGCACGAGGAAAAACCGTCGGCAGCCATAAGTTCGGTGATTTCACCGCACTTGACATTCATCCATCGGTTGCGCTCTTCAATGCTATTGACAAAGAAAGCCCATTTCACAGCCATGTCACGCGGGGGCCGCTGTTCCTCCGGAAGCCGTTCGACACCACTTCCACACACACCGATGAGCGACTGCCTGACAGCAGCGTCAAACATATCCGCCCACTGGCTGCGCGACGGGGTCAGCGGGAGTCTGTCGCGCCGGCCGAGAGAGACCTGTATCAGGGAAAAGAACAAATCCATATATTCGTATGATGACATATATTATTGTCGTTATATTCTTACCCGGATTTGTCCGGGCGCATACAAAATTAATCAAAAAACTCCGATATTTTTTATTTCCACCAGGCAAAGAATATTTTCTTTCAGGAAAACAAAAGAAATATTCATAAAACGTTGGTCATCCGGCACAAAACGCCTAATTTTGTGCCATATACAATCCATGATGAAAGACTTTGCAGCAATAGATTTCGAGACAGCCAATCAACATCCGTCAAGCGTGTGTAGCGTTGGACTGGTAATCGTGCGCAACAGACAGATTGTCGAAAAATTCTATAGCCTCATCTATCCACGCCCCGATTTCTTCACAACCTGGACCACCCGCATCCACGGACTGACAATGATAGACGTAGAGGACGCCCCACCATTTCCAGATGTCTGGGCACAGATAGTCCCGCTCATTGAAGGACTGCCGCTCGTTGCCCACAACAGTTCATTTGACGAAAGATGCCTAAAAGCCGTATTTCAAGAATACAGGATGGACTATCCCGAAAATTATCATTTTCTCTGCACATACCGCGCAGCTCGAAAACAGCTCGGCAATAATCTAGCAAACCATCAGCTTCATACCGTTGCACGTTATTGCGGCTATGACCTGACGGCCCATCATCATGCGTTGGCTGATGCAGAAGCTTGTGCAGTTATAGCCCTGAAACTTTTATAACATGATTGTCAAACCATCAAACAATAAAAAAAATGATCAGAATATTTGTCATGAAAACCTGTCCGGATTGCATCCAGGTGAAATCTCAAGCAGCCGGAGACCCTCGTTTTGAACTCATTGACATCGGCGAACATGTCAGAAATCTCAAACAGTTCCTCACCCTCCGCGACAGTTCCCCTGCTTTCGCCCCCTTCAGACAGAACGGTGCTATTGGCATTCCTTGCTTCGTCCTCGAAGATGGAACAGTCACGTTTTCTCCCAAAGAAGCCGGGCTTACATCTGACAGTAACGACTCAGACTATGCTCCATCGTGCAACATAAATGGAACCGGATGCTGACAACGACTGCCAGAAACAAAAGAAGGATAGTCCATTTTCTTTGTCTTTACATATAAAATCAATCATTTTTATGAAAAAAGCCACATATATATTCTTCGCCATCGCCATGCTTTCCGCATGCCAGCAGTCTCTGGAAAAGAGATGTGCTCAAGAAGTAGAGAACTACAACAAAAAGAATTGTCCGGCCAAAATCGGAGATAACACTACAATAGACAGCCTCGTCTTCGAGCAGTCGACCCACACCATGCATTATTATTATACACTGAGCGGAAATGCCGATAACCCGGAAATAGTGGCAAAGATAAATGCAGGAAATGTGTTACTCGAACAGATAAAGAACTCAACATCGCTAAAAACATACAAGGATGCCGGCTATAACTTCGCATACACATATCATTCCGCAAGCAAAAAAGGCCACATCTTGTTTGAAAAAACATTCACAGAAAAAGAATACAAGTAGACCGCACGATTTCCTGGAAATCGTATCAAAAGAATAATCACTCTACAGAAATCACCAAAAGCCCCGCTGAAAAAGTTTTCAATCTTTTCCAGCGGGGCTTATCTTTATTGTTGTGTCCCATTATGACCTTAGGCCATTACTCCTCCGGTTTCATATTTGTATAGACAGTCTGTACGTCGTCAAAATCCTCAAGCTTCTCAACCATCTTTTCTATAGTCTCACGCTCTTCAGCTGTTACCTCTTTCTGGTCGTTAGGAATACGTGTAAACTCGGCGCCAGTCACTTCAAATCCTTCACTTTCAAGATGTTTCTGGATTTCGCTGAAACTCTTCGGGTCACCATAAATTGTAACTTCTCCGGACTCTTCGTCCTCGTCGAACTCATCTTCCACGCCATAGTCAATCAAATCGAGAATCATCTCGTCCATATCCAGTCCGTCCCTCTTCTTGAACGTGAAAACGCTCTTGTGGTCGAAAAGGAACGAAAGGCTTCCCTGAGTACCGAGGTTACCATTGAACTTGTTGAAGACTGAACGAACATCACCAACTGTACGTGTGGTATTGTCAGTCAGCGTCTCAACAAACACAGCCACACCGTGAGGGCCATATCCCTCGTACGTAACCTCCTTGTAGTCGCTCTGATCCTTGCCCATCGCGTTCTTGATGGCACGCTCAATATTATCCTTCGGCATGTTCTCGCGCTTGGCATTCGCTATGATAGCGCGCAGGGTCGGATTGTTTTCCGGCTCAGGTCCTCCGGCCTTCACCGCAATAGCAATCTGCTTACCAATCTTTGTGAATGTGCGGGCCATGTGTCCCCATCTCTTCAGCTTTGCAGCTTTACGATATTCAAATGCTCTTCCCATTGGAATAATTGTTTTTAGCGGAGCTCTGCTCCCAGTTTATTCTTTAGATTTATTATCAGCTTGTTCATTATAGCATCAATCTGCTTGTCATTGAGAGTCTTTGTCTCATCCTGCAGAATGAAGTTAACAGCATAACTCTTCTTGCCATCCGGAAGGTTCTTTCCTTCATACACATCAAACAGTTCTACTCTCTTCAGAAGTTTTTTCTCCGTCTGACGTGCAATCTCCTCTATGGCGGCAAACTCCACGCCATTGTCAAGCAGCAACGCCAAGTCGCGGCTTACAGCAGGATACTTGCTTATCTCCGAGTAGAGCACCTTGTTCTTGCGAACAACCTTCATTAGTGCCGTCCAACTCATTTCCGCATAATACACAGGAGTGGCAATATCTGCTGCCTTCAGCAATTTCTTGCTCAACACACCCATCTCCACGAGTTTCTTTCCACCACGGTTTTCTATCGTCATACCTGTCGAGAAAATATCGTTGTCGCTTCTCTTACGGACTGTCATTCCCGGCTGTACGCCTATACGACGCAGAATATTCTCCACATACGCCTCAAGCTCATAGAATGTAGTGTCCTCGTCCGGATGTGCCCATGAGCCTTCAACGCGCTTGCCGGTGAGCCATAGCGCCAAATGATTGTCCTCATGGTATGCTGTCATCGGATTATCTGCGTTCTTTCGTTCCGGATCAAAGGTATAGACATTGCCGAACTCAAAGAAACGCAGATTCGTATTCTTGCGCTTTATGTTATGTTCAATGCTCTCCAAACCACCGAACAACAGCGTCTGACGCATCACGTTGAGGTCCGTACTGAGCGGATTCATAATCTTCACACAGTTTTCTGGCTTGAACATATTATGACCTTCATAGTAGGCTGCCTTGGTCAGCGAGTTGTTCAATATCTCGTTGAAGCCGCAGCCCACAAGCTGCTCGCTAACGGTGTCGGCCTGACGGTGCTTCATGTCCTCGTCGCCTTTCACCACAAGACAGCTCTTCAACTGCGTCGGGATTTCCACATTGTTATAACCGTAGATACGGAGAATATCCTCAACAACGTCACATGGACGCTGCACGTCAACCCTATATGCCGGCACCTCTATCTCCAGCGCCTCGGCTGTCTCGCCGAGAACCTTCATTTCGAGACTTTCGCAGATACTCTTTATAGTGTCATTGGCAATCTCCTTGCCTATCAACGTTTTCACATAGTCAAAGCCGAGAGAGACCTTCACGTTCTCCATAGGCGTCGGATAGACGTCGCGGATCTCCATAGACACCTTGCCGCCGGCCAGTTCCTTGCAGAGTATGGCAGCCTGCTTCAGGGCATATATCACGCCATTAGGATCAATGCCACGCTCAAAACGGAACGACGCATCCGTACTGAGGCCGTGACGGCGTGCGCTCTTGCGAATCCATGTCGGATGAAAATAGGCACTCTCCAAAACCACGTTGCGGGTCGTATCATACGTTCCGCTTCCCTTACCGCCAAATATACCAGCGATACACATCGGTTCCTCAGCGTTGCAGATGCTCAGGTCATGCTCACCCAGCGTATGTTCTACGCCATCGAGCGTCACGAACTTCGTTCCCTCGGGCTGAGTGCGTACGACGATATGACGGCCAGTGACCATATCGGCGTCGAAGCAGTGCATCGGCTGACCGTAGGCCATCATTATATAATTGGTGATGTCGACTATATTGTTTATCGGACGCAGACCTATCACGGACAGCTTATCCTGCAACCACTTCGGGCTCTCCTTCACCTCACATCCCGTGATGCTCAGACAGGCATAGCGGCGGCATGCCTCCGTATTCTCTATCGTCACGTCAATCGGCAGGTCTGTGTTTTCAACAGCAAAGGCACTGCAGTCGGGACGATGCAACGATGTTTCATATCCATTCTGCTTCAGCCACGCATAGAGATCGCGGGCAACACCCCAATGGGACAGTGCGTCGGCACGGTTTGCCGTGATGTCTACCTCTATGAGCCAGTCGCTTTCCAAATTATAGTATTCGGCTGCGGGCTGTCCTACGGGAGCATCCTCCGGCAGAACGATTATACCGTCATGGCTCGTTCCTACACCGATTTCGTCTTCTGCACAAATCATTCCGCAGCTCTCCACGCCGCGCAGTTTCGACTTCTTGATGACAAACTCCTTGTCACCGTCGTAGAGCACACATCCGAGATCTGCCACGATGACCTTCTGGCCCGCAGCCACGTTCGGCGCACCGCAGACAATCTGCGACGGTGTTTCGTGACCGAGGTCAACCGTCGTCACATGAAGATGGTCCGAATTGGGGTGGATGTCGCAAGTGAGCACCTTGCCCACATAGAGTCCTTTCAGTCCACCCCGGATGCTCTGCACCTCTTCGAGAGCATCAACTTCAAGTCCTGTTGACGTAAGAGCGTCACAGACCTCCTGTGGAGTAAGCTCAAAGTCAACATATTCTTTTAACCATTTATAGGAAATATTCATTATAATGAGTTTTTATTATACGTATAAAAATGCCGTGCAAAAGTACAACAAATTCATCAGATACGCAAGTTTTAGCACATTATTTATAACGAGTTATTGAGGTATAATTAGCTCAGAGGTCAGAGTAATGAGTGAAGAGGTATAATTACCTTATATAGGTAGAATACGTTGTCGTCCTATATCAATCACCCAAAGATAATCATACATCTGACTTCATATACTCCGCGCACATTTCCGCACATCGCTCACCATCGACACCTGCAGAGACGATTCCTCCGGCATATCCGGCACCCTCGCCGCAGGGAAATAGTCCGCGCAGACGGATGTGCATCAGTTTTTCCGGCGAGCGAAGAATACGCACCGGAGCCGACGTGCGGGTCTCGACGGCAATCATCACAGCTTCATTTGTCAGAAAACCGTGGCTCATCCGCCCGAAAGCACGGAAACCTTGCTGAAGGCGCGAGCTGACCGACTTCGGCAGCCAAAAGTGAAGCGGCGACGAAATAAGCCCAGGTGCGTAGGAACTCTTCGGTAGGTCGTAGCTAAGCTGTCCGTTCACAAAATCGGCCATGCGTTGCGACGGTGCCGTCTGTTTCATGTTTCCCTGCTGCCAGCAATCACGCTCTATCTGCTCCTGCCAGAGCATCATCCGTAGCGGACTGTCGCCAACAACATCTTCCGGCCGTGTCTCGACGACCATGCCGCTGTTCGACCAACGTCCGCCACGCGAACTTGGGCTCATTCCGTTGACAACAATCTGGCGGTGATCTGTGGCCGCCGGTATGACAAAACCGCCAGGGCACATACAGAATGAGTAGACGCCGCGCCCATCAACCTGAGTCACAAACGAATATTCCGCAGCAGGAAGATACTGTCCACGACCCAGTTTGTTGTGATACTGTATGCGGTCTATCAGCTCGGCCGGATGTTCAAGACGGACACCGACGGCAATGCCCTTTGCCTCCATTTCGACCTTTTCTTCATCAAGATAGCGGTAAACATCTCTGGCTGAGTGACCTGTAGCGAGTATGACCGGGCCTCGGAACGTGAGCTGACAGCCCGTAGGGAGGTGGACAGCTTCAATCCCGACAACCTCGTCGCCACTGACAACGAGACGCTTCATAAGGGTCTCATGGTGAACCTCTCCACCCGACTTCAATATCGTGTTCCTCATGTTCTCTATTACCCGCGGAAGTCTATCGGTGCCGATATGGGGATGTGCATCGGCTAATATGGCCGTTGAGGCACCATGCTGACAGAAAACATTGAGAATCTTCTCCGTGTTTCCACGCTTCTTGCTACGCGTATAGAGCTTTCCGTCTGAGTAGGCTCCTGCCCCACCCTCACCAAAACAGTAGTTGCTCTCGGGATCAACCTGCTGCGTCTTCGTTATTTGCGACAGGTCTTTCTTGCGCTCATGAACGTCCTTTCCGCGCTCAACAACCACCGGACGCAGTCCAAGCTCTATCAACCGCAGGGCAGCAAAGAGGCCTCCGGGACCTTCGCCGACAACAATCACCCGGCGGCCATTGCTGACGTCACTGTATTCCGTACGTACAAAAGCGTCGTCCGTCGGCTGTTCGTTGATATAGACACGTATCTTCAAGTTGACAAATATTGTCCGATGGCGGGCATCAATGCTGCGTTTGAGCACCCTCACTGCCTTCACTGTACGTGCGTCGAAACCATTTTCACGCGCCACAAAGTCCCTTATGTTGTCTTCTGAGGCGGCCACTTGCGGCATCACCCTTACCTGATATTCCTTTATCATTATAGTTCTATGTAATATATATAATAATGTATCACTGCGTCAGAGAACGCATGCGCAAAGGTACATTAAAAATATGAAATAGAGAAACAATCAAAACGCAAAGACCGCAAAGACGCGATGACTTTTTCATAAAGCAGAACCATTTGCGCCTTTGCTGTATTTACGTTTCCGTTTTTTTCATATCTCTATGCTTTTTCGCCTTTATGTCATGATTGAAGCCTTGTGCTGAAAGAAACTGTTAAAAACTTAGAAGAAAGCGGACAAATGCCTCAAAATTCTTGCAGTATTCTGAAATTAAAATCCAGTGGCCTCAAATTCGCGAGTTTTGAATGTGCATATTTTATCGTCTGAGCTACAGCATGTTATGATGAAAACAAGTAAAGTGTGCGATAAAATCGGGCTGAAAATTCTGCAATAAGAGCCTTACGGCCTTGCAACGGGGCTCTTATTGCGTTGTAACGGGACTGCCGTCGTCTTCCAATAACGGCCCCGCTGTAGAGCCGTAAGACCCTTCCGGCTCTGAAACGGCAGAGAAACAGAATGACGACAATGTGAGAATGTCAATATTACTGCTTCACGTCGTTCTATTTCGAGAATTTCCAAATGTTAAATTCCGTGATATTTTCACGACACTAATATCACCCGCCACCATTAGTCCGACAAGCGCGATATCACAGCGATGGAAATATTTACTACAGAACGGCAGCGTCAGCCGATAATGGAGAGCCGACGTAAACCTTTGCGTAAGTTCTTCCGTTTTTTATTTGCCGCTTATTTGTTGCTTTTGAAAAAAAACATTATCTTTGCGCTATAATTACGATGAAACGACAAATCTGAATCAAATCAAAGAATTAAAGATATTATAATTTACTATTATGAAACCATTAAACAAAAACTTTGCGCCTAAGAGCGTAATGCCCGAGAAAGTCATTCAGTTCGGAGAAGGCAACTTCCTCCGCGCTTTCGTAGATTGGATTATCTGGAACATGGACCAGAAAACCGACTTCAACGGTTCTGTGGTTGTAGTACAGCCCATTGACCGCGGTATGGCAGAATGGCTCAACGGTCAGGATTGCCTCTATCACGTCAATCTGCAGGGACGCGAGAACGGACAGCCAGTGAACACTCTCCAGCGTATTGATGTCATCAGCCGCGCACTGAATCCCTATACACAGAATCAGGCTTTCATGGCTTTGGCCGACCAGCCCGAAATCCGCTTCGTTATCTCAAACACAACAGAAGCCGGTATCGCTTTCGACCCAAGCTGCAAACTTGAAGACGCTCCCGCTTCCTCTTATCCCGGAAAGCTCGTTCAGCTGCTTTATCGTCGCTGGCAGACATTCAACGGCGATCCCTCAAAGGGACTTATCATCTTCCCCTGCGAGCTCATTTTCCTCAACGGCCACGTGCTGAAGGATTGCATCAACAAGTATATCGATCTGTGGAAACTTCCGAAAGAGTTCAAAGAGTGGTTCGACAATAGCTGTGGCGTATATGCCACACTCGTTGACCGCATCGTTCCGGGATTCCCCCGCAACGAGATCAAAGAGATTCAGGAGAAGGTCTGCTATCGCGACAACCTCGTCGTACAGGCTGAGACATTCCACCTTTGGGTAATCGAGGCTCCGAAGGAAATCGCCAAGGAATTCCCCGCAGACAAGGCCGGCCTGAACGTTCTGTTCGTTCCGTCAGAAGAGCCCTACCACAAGCGCAAGGTAACGCTTCTCAACGGCCCGCACACCGTGCTTTCACCGGTTGCATTCCTTAGCGGCGTGAACATCGTACGCGACGCATGCAACCATGAGGTTATTGGAAAGTACATCCATAAGGTTCAGTTCGAGGAGCTCATGCAGACTCTCGACCTCCCGATGGAAGAGCTGGAGAAGTTCGCAGCCGATGTACTGGAGCGCTTCGACAACCCGTTCGTAGACCATCAGGTGACGAGCATCATGCTCAACTCTTTCCCGAAGTTCTGCGCACGCGATCTGCCCGGAGTGAAGACATATCTGGAGCGCAAGGGCGAACTGCCCAAGGGTCTCGTGTTCGGTCTGGCCGCCATCATCACATACTACAAGGGTGGCAAGCGTGAGGACGGAACGGAAATCGTTCCGAACGACGCACAGGATATCATGGATCTGCTGAAGAACCTCTGGGCAACCGGCGATACACAGGCTGTTGCAGACGGCGTTCTGGGCGCTACATCAATCTGGGCCGAGGACCTCAACAACGTTGCCGGCCTCAACGCTCTCGTAAAGCAGTATCTTGACCTGATTCAGGAAAAGGGTATGCTGGAGGCTGTCAAGACCATCCTCTAACAGAACATAACGACACAGTTATGCCCATGGCTATCTGCCGGACGTTCTCCGGCGGATATATAAACGGCATATCTACGTCATCATAAAACGCAGGGACGCAAAGACACAAGAGGAACATCGGTTTCCTTGTGGCTTTGCGTCTTTTTGAAATAAAAGGCAACTGTTCTGTTATTGTAACCCATATTACGTATTCATTACTAAAGTTGGAATGCGACCTGATACTGCCGGAGTACCGGAATGTAGCAACAAACATGAAATTGTAGGGACGTGCCTTTTGCACGTTAACGCAATCATTGATATTCACGCAAAGCAATGTTCCTGCACTTTGGGTGAATCATATCCTCCCTACACGGAGTTGAATTTCAATCAGGCAAATAGCATGAGTAGTTACAAATAAAGAACGGCCTCTTACAATAAATAATAAAGTAATGGAGAACAACAACGAAAACCTGCTGAAAGAATACGCAGAACGATATGAGACACCGGATTTTCTTCCAGTTGACCCGAGTTGGTTCATGCATCAGGTTAACGGACAGCTCAATCAGGAGACAATGGCTTTCATCGCCTCATGCCTGAGCTATGGCAACCGTAAACAGTTTTTCCCTAAGATACAATACATTCTTGACTGCTCCGGCGGCAATGTCCATGAATGGGTGAGCAGCGGGCGGTTTGACGCAGATATCCCCGCTGACGACCAGTGTTACTACAGGCTCTATACGCGCCGCACGATGAACACTTTCCTTCATGCTCTCCGCAACATGATCGCAGAATATGGTTCCATAGGAGAGTTCGTCCGCAGCAATGCCTCCGACGGCTATTCCGCAGTGGCCGCCATCTGCAACTTCTTCGCAGCCAAAGGAATTGAGGTCATCATCCCCAAAAACACACAGTCGGCCTGCAAGCGCGTCTGCATGTTCCTGCGCTGGATGGTCCGCGACAATTCGCCTGTTGATCTCGGACTGTGGGGCAGTTTCATTGACAAGCGCACATTGATTATGCCGATGGACACCCACGTAGTCCAGCAAGCCTGCCGCATCGGTATCCTCTCCAGCCGCTCCGGTTCAATGGCTTCCGCCCGTAAACTGACTGCCCGAATGTCAGAAATATTCCCCGACGACCCGCTCAAAGGAGATTTCGCGCTGTTCGGATATGGAGTGAACAAAGGCGGGGAATAAGGCGGATTGAAGATTTACAGTAGTCTTTGAAGGAAATCTCCGAGGTCCGAGAATGACGCAAGTGCAATAAAAACACGAGTAAAAGGCGGTTTTTAATAAGTCTTAATTATTCGATACAATTTGTTAGGGGATTGCCGCAATGATGATACTTACGGATTCCCGTAATTCGTCAGCGACGATCCCATACTTGACTATGTAGTGACTGAAGGAGACGAACATCCAAACAGAGAGCAATGCCGTTTTTTATTTTTCCATTACCAGATCGAAAGTTAAGACCTATGTACTCTAAAAAAACTTTCCGTCCGTATTCGTTGATGAGTTCCTGCATCAGGAAAAGATAACGGAAAAACTATGTACCCCCAATACCAACAAGAAATGGACACGCTGCGAGGACAGGTACCTTTTAACACTCCACAATGATAGAAAAAGTATCAAATATATCGCGACGAAAATGGGAAAAAGCCAAACTGCAATAGTAATGCTTTCGTGAAATAGAAAGACATAATCGGCGAACTTCATTCTTCGTGTTATAATAAAGAATTGTGCTATTCAAGAAGATAGCCATTACCATCATTCAGGCTGAGCATGACCGTTCTGAATACAGCCACATTATCCAGCTGAATATTTTGAGTTTCCCACATTTTGCAGTACCTTTGCCATTTCAAAATCGGAATATACATATTTATATATGAATGATTATATTGAGATAAAGGGAGCAAGGGTCAACAACCTGAAGAATATTGATATAAAAATACCGCGCGACAAGTTCATAACCATAGCCGGTGTGAGTGGTTCGGGAAAATCTTCGCTGGCCTTCGACACTCTTTATGCCGAGGGACAACGCCGGTATGTAGAGAGTCTTTCTTCGTATGCGCGCCAGTTTCTCGGACGGAAGAACAAGCCAGAGTGCGATTTCATTAAAGGGATTCCACCGGCAATAGCCATTGAACAGAAAGTCATAAGCCGCAATCCGCGTTCAACAGTAGGTACAACAACCGAGATATATGAATATCTGCGGTTGCTCTTTGCGCGTATCGGACGCACCTACTCGCCAATAAGCGGCGAAGAGGTGAAAAAGCACTCAACTGAAGACATCATCGGATGTGTCGGAAATTATTCCGAAGGAACAAAATTTGTGGTCATGGCACCTCTACATCCCGTAGAGGGCAGAAGCGTTGAGCAGCAGCTGAAGATGTATATCCTTCAAGGCTACGCACGACTGTTCTGTCGTGGGGAATTCACACGCATTGAGGACTTCATGGCGGACGAGAGCAAAAAGGGAATTGAGGTCGGAGAGATTTATCTCGTTATCGACCGCATGTCGGTGAGCCAGGACAAAGACACAATTTCCCGCCTGACGGATTCCGCCGAAACAGCTCTGTATGAAGGAAACGGGGAGTGCCGGCTCATGTTCCTGCCTTCGATGATCAGCTATGATTTCTCCACGCGCTTCGAGGCCGACGGCATGGTGTTCGAAGAGCCGAACGACAATATGTTTTCCTTTAACTCACCGGCCGGAGCATGTCCTGAATGTCAGGGATTCGGCAAGATTATCGGCATCGACGAAAAACTCGTCATACCGAACACGTCGCTCAGCGTATATGACGGATGCGTAGTGTGCTGGCACGGCGAGAAAATGGGACAATGGAAAGACGAGTTCTGCCGTAGGGCAGCAAATGACAATTTCCCGATATTCGAACCATACTACAACCTGACACAGAAGCAGAAGGACCAACTTTGGCACGGACTTCCATGCGACAAGCGCAAAAGCATGGAGAACAAGGTGTGCATTGACGCGTTCTTCCAGATGGTGAAAGACAATCAATATAAAATACAGTATCGGGTAATGATGGCGCGCTATCGAGGCAAGACGACATGTCCGGCTTGTCACGGTTCACGTCTGAAAAAAGAGGCAGACTACGTAAAAATCGGAGGAAGAAGTATATCCAGCCTTGTGGAAATGCCTATCGTCAGACTGAAAGAATGGTTTGACAATCTGCCGCTTGACGAACATGAGATGCAAATCGGGCGCCGACTGCTCACAGAAATCAACAGCCGCCTGCAGTTCCTGTTGGACGTAGGGTTGGGCTATCTCACCCTGAACCGTATGTCAAACACCCTGAGCGGCGGAGAAAGTCAGCGCATCAATCTCACGACATCGCTCGGAAGCAGCCTTGTCGGCTCGCTGTATATTCTTGACGAGCCGAGCATCGGACTGCATAGCCGCGATACGGACCGGCTGATACACGTTCTGAAAGAACTCCAGTCGTTGGGCAACACGGTGGTAGTGGTCGAGCATGACGAAGAAATCATGCGCGCCGCCGACCATCTGATTGACGTAGGACCGGACGCAGGAAGACTCGGAGGTGAAATCGTATTCAATGGAAACATCTCACAAATAGACAACAATACGCTGAAAGACTATCCTAACAGCCACACTATAATGTATCTGTTGGGCAAAGAGACAATTGAGACACCAAAAAGCAGACGACGCTGGAACCGCAGCCTAACAATAAAAGGAGCGAGGATGAACAACCTGAAAGGGGTCGATGTCACGATACCGCTGAATGTCTTCACCGTTATCACAGGCGTAAGCGGCTCGGGAAAATCAAGCCTCATCAAAGGCATACTTTATCCCGCCGTCAAACGGCTGATGGGAGATGTATGCGACGCACCGGGAGAACACAATGGAATTGAAGGTGACATCAAAGCTATTGAGCATATCGAATTTGTAGACCAGAACCCGATAGGAAAAAGCACACGCTCAAATCCGGCCACATACGTCAAAGCATACGACGCAATACGCGACCTGTTCGCGCAGCAGCCACTCGCACAGCAGATGGGATTCACGTCACAATATTTCTCGTTCAACGCTGACGGCGGACGATGTGAGGAATGTAAGGGTGCCGGCGTCATCACTGTCGAAATGCAGTTCATGGCCGACCTCGTGTTGGAATGTGAATGTTGCCACGGCCACAGGTTCAAGAAAGACATCCTTGACGTTAGGTTTGAAGGTAAGAATATAGACGACGTGCTGAACATGACCATCAGCGAAGCCATCGCTTTCTTCGGAGAGCACAAACAGAATACTATTGTCCGCCGTCTGAAACCGTTGGAGGACGTCGGACTGGGATACATAAAACTCGGCCAGAACTCATCTTCACTGTCCGGTGGAGAAAACCAGCGCGTGAAACTGGCATACTTCATCGGTCAGGAGAAACAGTCGCCCAGCCTCTTCATTTTTGATGAACCTACGACCGGTCTGCACTTCCACGACATAAGAAGACTATTGAAGACTTTCGATGCGCTCATTGACCGTGGCCATACTATTGTGGTAATAGAACACAATCTTGACGTCATCAAATGTGCCGACCATGTCGTCGATATGGGACCGGACGGTGGTGACCGCGGTGGGAACGTCGTCGTGACAGGTACACCGGAAGACGTCTGCAAATGTAAGACCAGCTTCACCGGAAAATACCTAAAAGAAAAGCTGTCACTACAGAAAAACGAAATATAACGAAACTTTCTGCTGAAAAAGTTTGTGGAATAAAAAAAAAGTATTACCTTTGCACTCGCAAAATAGGAAAGAGATCCTTGAAAGCCGACATGGCTCAGTTGGTAGAGCAATTCATTCGTAATGAATAGGTCCCCGGTTCGAGTCCGGGTGTCGGCTCTCTTTTCTTTTTAAAGTACAAATCCCCACACTTTTTTCAAGCGGTAATAGCTCAGTTGGTAGAGCATTGGCTTCCCAAGCCGAGGGTCGCGGGTTCGAGTCCCGTTTACCGCTCTTAACCGTATTCTGCATATTTTGACTGCATAACAGAAAAATGGCGCACCAAATTCTCTTGATTTGATGCGCCATTTTCTATATCAGTTTTATATATTTGCCAAGAAGTGGTTATTTTGTAACACGAATCCAGTCCACATCCATAAAACCAGTTACACCCTTTCCTGCGGGTTCTTCGGCAACGAAACCGAACTTTGCCCCGATCCATTTGCCTTCACGCATCTGGAACTCATCGCCAACTTCCTCGAACTTCTTGCCGTTCTTGCTATAAGAGAACTTCAACTTCGCTCCTTCCTTAACGGTGAGACGCAGATAAATTTCTTCATAAATGGCAGGTTCGTAGTTTACCTTATCCTTGTCCGTAGGATTGAGTTCGGCAAGCACTTTAACCGTCTCGGGCTTGTTCTTATCTGCCTTCTGACACGTTATCTGCTGAAGCTGGAACTTATCCCCCACTCTCTTTACTACGAGGGCGCTGTAATCGAGTCCCATCATAATAATTCCGCCATACTGATTCTCCTTCTTTGCCGCAAACTTTATTTTTGCCGTAGCCGTGAAAGCGTCAGCCGGAGTTTTCTGCAGCAGCAGATTGGGAGCCTCCCAAAGATTAACGAAATTCTCACTAAGCTTATGCGTGTAGAGACGGAAGAAGCCGTAAGGCGTCGGCTGACCATAGAACTGGTTATAGTTTGAATGCCATTGCCACTGCTTTCCAAGTACAGGTGTATTGAATTCATCGCTCTCCACCGGATTCTGAACAGGATAATCCTGACCTACATTGGGCTTCTTATAACGCAGAACGGGATCACCACAAAGATCACCATCCTTATCAACTCCCATGACAGGCCATCCTTTCACCCAGTTTACTGGCTGGAGATGTACGACACGACCGTATGCGCCTTTATCCTGGAAGTGAAGGAACCAGTCTTCTCCCTGAGCGGTATGGACCCAACCGCCCTGATGAGGGCCGTTCACGTTGGTCTTTCCCTGAGCCAACACTATCTTATGTTCGTATGGACCGTAAGGACTCTTTGAGCGCATGGCGAGCTGCCATCCGGTGGGCACACCGCCTGCCGGACACATGATCCAATACCATCCGTCACGCTTATAGAACTTCGGACCTTCAGCCGTACGGTGTTCGTTGTTACCATCAAACACTATCACAGGGTCGCTGATTGCGCGTGTTCCGTCAGCAGAAAGCTCACGAACGGAAAGCACGCTCTTAAATCCTGCACGACTACCGGCCCATCCGTTGACAAGATAGCAACGTCCGTCCTCGTCCCAAAGAGGAGATGTGTCTATCATTCCTTTTCCCGGTATGACACACACAGGTTCTTCCCACTGACCGGCAGGATCTTTCGTCTTAACCATGAAAACGCCGTAGTCGGGATCTCCCCAATAGATATAATACTCACCGTTATGATAACGGATGCAGGGAGCCCACACTCCCATTCCATGTGCCGTTTTGTCGAAAACCTCTTTCGGTTTCAATTCTTTGAGAGCATAACCGACAATCTCCCAGTTGACAAGGTCCTTTGAATGCAAAATAGGAAGTCCTGGGATGCAATTGAAAGAACTGGCTGTCATGTAGAAGTCAGTTCCGGATGCACCGACACAGACATCAGGGTCACTGTAGTCGGCATTGATAACAGGATTGATGTAGGTTCCGTCCCCTTGATCCGGACACCAAGCCTCGGAACGGTACTGAGCCTGTGACATCAAAGGCAATGCTGCCAAGGCTAACAATAATGGTAATTTCATAAAAAATTTACTTTTAATAGATAATAGTTGTTGATATTTTCAATTCTCATTAGACCGTGCTTGTTTTTATCGGAAGGAGACATCATAATGGCTGCATGCCCCATTGTACGTCTGAGATTTATCTCCACACAAGGATGAAGAAGAAAACCATGCTTCACTTCATCCTCAACCACCATCATATCCACACCGAACATACCACGATAACGGCCGGCATAAACAGAGCCAAAATGTGAGCATATTGCTCCTTTTACAGTATCAATCAAATCCAAAGATATGTAATCTGTCAATACGCTTATTTTATATGGCTCTGAAGCTAAAACACTCCCTGTATACATCCAGTTGTCCGTATCGAACAACGACAGTCCGCAGTATCCAACATTTCCAGCTCCGTCGCTATAGAACTCCATTCCGAAGTCTTTTACCTTTTTATAATACGGCTCTACGATTACGCTTCCCTGAGCTTTTAACATGTTTTTTATCCAACCAGACTGATGTTGCGTTGGACAACCATCAATATATCTTATCCCTCTGCCACTACAACTCCATGGCGCCTTGACTACAATGTGACGATAAAAACGTAACAATTTGCCTATTTCCTCATAATCACAGCAAACAAAGCTCTCACCTATAAGTCCTTCGCCCCTTAAACAACCAAGCAAATCCACTGCATGACGACGATGGGACAACTCACGGATGGAAGAAATTACATTTTTATCTGGTAGCAGTTCGGAATGAACACCATGCCTCAAAAGTTTATATCGTATTGCACTGTCCCACCCCCACACATCAACCGCAGTAACAGACAATGAAGGAATATCAGCAAGCGTCACAAACTCTACATTCTTCCCAAACCAATTTCCACATCCAGAATTTTCTGATATCTGACTCTGTAGGTTCCTCCACGCGTCCAACGCCAGCATACGGTCCTCCACCACCACCGCATCACCGTCATCAGACCACAATACAGGCATAAAACCCAAATCTGAATGCAACTTCCAGGCAGCAGCTGGAGGAGTGAAGTTTTCCATATCACATGCCAAAGCCAAATCATGCTCAGGATTAAATATATGTAATGTCATTATACTATAATATTGCATAAGAAATATTAAGACCGACCAACTTACGACAAACAGCAATCAAACTTTATGACCGAACTAATTGTAAGGAGGTCCGTTCGAAATACAAAATTACTCTTTTTTTTTAGATTTTGCAATACAGACTTTGCAAATTAAGAATAAAGTATTATCTTTGCAACATTAATATTAACTGGAATGGAAGTTTTTTTCAGAACTCATACTAATCTTGTAGAGCACACTCATGCGTCTGTCCGTCGCACCCTTATGGATGAGATAGATTGGAATGACCGTATGATTGGTATAAAGGGAACAAGAGGAGTCGGAAAAACAACATTCCTTCTGCAATATGCGAAGGAGCATTTTGATGTTCAAGATCGCCAATGTCTATATGTAAACATGAATAATTTCTATTTTCAAGGACGTGGCATATCTGACTTCGCTGGCGAGTTCTACCGCAACGGTGGACGTGTATTGCTAATAGATCAAGTATTCAAACAGCAGGACTGGTGTTTGGAATTGCGCAAATGCTATGACGAATATCCCAATCTGAAAATTGTATTCACCGGTTCTAGCGTCATGCGCCTAAAAGAAGAGAACACGGAGTTGAACGGAATCGTCAAAAGCTATAATCTACGAGGATTTTCTTTCCGCGAATTTCTAAATCTTCAGACAGGAAACAACTTTTCCCCATACACTCTTGATGAAATACTGGGAAACCATGAGCATATCATAAAGCAAATCTTACCGAAAGTTTCACCCAACAAATATTTTCTTGATTACATCCATCACGGTTTCTATCCTTTCTATCAGGAGCACAGGAATTATTCCGAAAACCTCCAGAAGACAATGAATATGATGACTGAAGTAGACATCCTTCTCATCAAGCAGATAGAGCTGAAATATCTGACAAAAATCAAAAAACTTTTTTATCTCTTGGCGGTGGACGGGCCGAAAGCGCCAAACATCAGCCAACTGGCAAATGACATAGAGACAAGTCGGGCTACGGTTATGAACTATATCAAGTATCTGGCTGATGCAAGACTAATAAATATAATCTATCCTTTCGGACAGGAATTCCCCAAAAAGCCAACTAAGGTCATGATGCACAATTCCAACCTTATGTTTGCAATATACCCTATCAAGATTGAGCGACAGGACACAATGGAAACATTCTTCGTCAATTCTCTCTGGAAAGACCACAAAGTAAACCAAGGCAGCAGGGAGACATATTATACGGTTGACGGGAAGCTAAAATTCAAGATATGCAATGCCAACAACAACGGCAAGACAAGATACACTCCAGACATGATATATGCACGCTATAATACGGAAGTAGGTCATGGGAATCAGATTCCTTTGTGGCTGTTCGGATTCCTTTATTGATTCAAATAAGGATATCCACTAAATTAAGAAAGAGCATATGGCATGAAATTAAAATAATTGATCTTATAAAACAAATTAAAGATAGAAAAGAAAACATTAGTTTATTCATTTAAATATTTTATCTATTAAAATGGCAAAAGAAAAGAAATTTATCACTTGTGATGGTAACCAAGCCGCAGCGCATATCTCGTATATGTTCTCGGAGGTGGCAGCCATCTACCCCATCACCCCGTCTTCTACAATGGCGGAGTATGTGGACGAATGGGCAGCACAAGGTCGCAAGAACATCTTCGGCGAAACTGTCCTCGTACAGGAAATGCAGTCTGAAGGCGGAGCAGCCGGAGCTGTTCACGGTTCTCTTCAGGCCGGAGCCCTGACTTCAACCTATACAGCATCACAGGGTCTGCTGCTGATGATTCCCAACATGTACAAGATTGCCGGCGAGTTCCTTCCTTGCGTATTCCACGTATCGGCTCGTACACTCGCTTCTCATTCACTGTGCATCTTCGGTGACCATCAGGACGTAATGTCTTGCCGTCAGACCGGATTTGCCATGTTGGCTGAAGGTTCAGTACAGGAAGTAATGGATTTGGCCGGTGTTGCTCACCTTGCAACTATTAAAAGCCGTGTTCCGTTCCTCAACTTCTTCGACGGATTCCGCACATCTCACGAAATTCAGAAGATTGAGATGCTTGAGAACGACGACCTGGCTCCGCTGGTAGACCAGCAGGCACTGGCCGAGTTCCGCAGCCGCGCCCTTACTCCCGAGCATCCCGTTGCACGCGGTATGGCCGAGAATCCCGACACGTTCTTCACTCACCGTGAGTCCTGCAACCCTTACTACGATGCAGTTCCCGCTATAGTTGAGGAATACATGGAGAAGATTTCCGAAATTACCGGTCGCAAGTACGGTCTGTTCAACTACTACGGAGCAGAGGATGCTGACCGCGTAATCATCCTTATGGGCTCTGCAAGCGAGGCTGCACGCGAGGCCATCGACCACCTGACTGCTCAGGGCGAGAAGGTTGGTTTGGTTTCTGTTCACCTCTACCGTCCGTTCTCAGTTAAGCACCTGCTCGCAGCTGTGCCCAAGACAACAAAGCGCATCGCTGTTCTCGACCGTACGAAAGAGCCGGGAGCAAACGGCGAACCTCTGTATCTCGACGTAAAGGAAGCATTCTACGGCGTAGAGAACGCACCCGTCATCGTTGGCGGTCGCTACGGTCTTGGTTCTAACGACACAACTCCCGCACAGATTCTCGCCGTTTACGAGAACCTTGCACTTGCTGAGCCGAAGAACCACTTCACCCTCGGTATCGTTGATGACGTTACATTCACATCTCTGCCCAAGAAAGAAGAAATCGCTCTCGGCGGCGAAGGCATGTTCGAAGCTAAGTTCTACGGACTCGGTGCCGACGGTACTGTAGGTGCAAACAAAAACTCTGTCAAGATTATCGGTGACAACACCGACAAGCACTGCCAGGCATACTTCTCTTACGACTCTAAGAAGTCAGGAGGTTTTACCTGCTCTCACCTGCGCTTCGGTGACACCCCCATCCGCTCTACATATCTGGTAAACACACCTAACTTCGTGGCTTGCCACGTACAGGCTTACCTCAACATGTACGACGTTACACGCGGTCTGCGCAAGAACGGTACCTTCCTTCTCAATACAATCTGGGAGGGCGAGACACTGGCTGCCAACCTGCCGAACAAGGTTAAGAAGTATTTCGCAGACAACAACATCAAGGTTTACTACATCAACGCTACCAAGATAGCACAGGAGATTGGTCTGGGCAACCGCACCAACACCATCCTCCAGAGCGCATTCTTCCGCATCACCGAGGTTATCCCCGTTGATCTGGCCGTTGAACAGATGAAGAAGTTCATCGTTAAGTCTTATGGCAAGAAGGGTCAGGACGTAGTCGACAAGAACTACGCAGCCGTTGACCGCGGAGGCGAGTACAAGGAACTTACCGTTGATCCGACATGGATCAACCTGCCTGCAGACGCTGTTAAGGAGAACAACGACCCCGCATTCATCAACGAGGTTGTCCGTCCCATCAACGCACAGAACGGCGACCTGCTCCCCGTTTCTGCTTTCAAGGGCATCGAGGACGGTACATGGCCGCAGGGCACAGCCGCATACGAGAAGCGTGGTGTAGCAGCCTTCGTTCCGACATGGACTCCCGAGAACTGTATCCAGTGTAACAAGTGTGCATACGTTTGTCCTCACGCTTGCATCCGCCCGTTCGTTATGGACGATGCAGAGGCTGCAGGTCTGAATGCTACCACAATCGACATCAAGGCTCCCGCCGCACTGAAAGGCATGAAGTTCCGCATGCAGGTGGGCGTTATGGACTGTCTGGGTTGCGGCAACTGTGTTGACGTATGTCCCGGCAATCCGAAGGCTGGTGGTCCCGCCCTCAAGATGGTTCCGCTGGAAGGCGAGCTCGGCGAGGCTGCTAACTGGGAATACTGCGTTAAGAACGTCAAGAGCAAGCAGGATCTGGTTGACATCAAGCAGAGCCCGAAGAACTCACAGTTCGCTACTCCGCTCTTCGAATTCTCCGGCGCTTGCTCCGGTTGTGGTGAGACTCCGTACGTTAAGTTGATTTCTCAGCTCTTCGGTGATCGCGAAATCATCGCCAACGCTACAGGATGTTCTTCAATCTATTCAGGTTCAATCCCATCAACTCCCTATACAACCAACGAGAAAGGTCAGGGTCCGGCATGGGCAAACTCACTGTTCGAGGACTTCTGCGAGTTCGGTCTCGGTATGACACTGGCCAACAAGAAGATGCGTGCACGCATAGCAGATATTCTCAAGAATGACATTGCCAACAACGAGAACGCACCCGCTGACTACAAGGCTGCCGCTCAGGAGTGGCTTGACGGTAAGGATGACGCAGACGCAAGCAAGGCTGCTGCAGCCAAGCTCGTTCCGATGATAGAGGAAGGTGCAGCCCACGGTTGCGAGACATGCAAGAAGCTGAAGGAACTCTCTCACTATCTCGTTAAGCGTTCACAGTGGATCATCGGTGGTGACGGTGCCTCTTACGACATCGGCTACGGCGGTCTCGACCACGTAATCGCTTCTGGTGAGGACGTAAACATCCTCGTTCTTGACACTGAGGTTTACTCTAACACCGGTGGCCAGTCTTCAAAGGCTACTCCGCTCGGTGCCATCGCCAAGTTTGCTGCTTCAGGTAAGCGCGTACGCAAGAAGGACCTCGGTATGATTGCCACGACCTACGGCTACGTTTACGTTGCACAGATTGCCATGGGCGCAGACCAGAGCCAGTGCCTCAAGGCTATCCGTGAGGCTGAGGCTTATCCCGGACCGTCAATCATCATCGCCTACGCTCCGTGTATCAACCACGGTCTGAAGAAGGGCATGGGCAAGGCACAGGCTGAGGAGGCTGCTGCTGTAGCTTGCGGTTACTGGCACCTGTGGCGCTTCAACCCGGCACTCGAAGAGGAAGGCAAGAATCCGTTCATGCTCGACTCTAAGGCTCCGGCATGGGAGAACTTCCAGGATTATCTGAAGGGTGAAGTTCGCTTCCTCTCAGTTATGAAGCAGTTCCCCAACGAGGCGGCCGACCTGTTCAAGGCTTGCGAGGATATGGCTAAGAAGCGTTATCAGAGCTATGTCCGCATGAGCAAGATGGACTGGAGCGAGGAAGCATAACAAAGAATTTTGTTAAACCCTATTAATAATAAAGGGGCTATGGTATGCCATAGTCCCTTCTTTCGTTGTTTCTCTCTTGCGCTCCAAATCGATAACACCGCATAAAAATATGAAAACGACGATTGGGAATACTGTTTCACTGAATGTGCCTGAGGCGAGTTCGCTCAGTGAAACACTACTGACGATTATATTTATGCTTAAATAGCTCATCAATATGTTAATGTTAGTTATATTCTACAGCTTCTTATAACATATTTTCTTCTACTATTTTGACATCACGAAGAAATATCTTACCTTTGTCCACATCACGACAGTTCTGCGATTTGATATGGAAATACCAGTCAACAAAGCAAGACTAACCTATAAATAACAACAATATAATCAATGCGACAGATAAGAACATTAAAATTACTGGCCGTAATCTTTATGACTGTAATCTATGGAGTTTCCAACACAGCAGCACAGACTGCCACCGACGTACTGTCCACAGATATGGTGGATTTCAATGGCTCTACTTCATACAAATCCTTTAGCGGAATCACATTGACATCAAATGCCATCTATGCTGCAAACATATCAATGTCAGGAAATGGAGCAATGCGCATTAGAAAAAGTGATAATTCCGGAATTGTAACGACAACAACTGGCGGAATACGGGCATGAAAACGAAACGAGCATAATGTGTGAGTGTGGAAAATGACGGGAAAGCCTTTGTTTATAGGGAGTTACGGAGGTTTGAGAGGTGGAGAGGTGGAAAAACGAAACGTCCCAAAAGTTGAATTTGCTTTAATTCTGGTTTAATTTTGGAGGCGCACCCGTTAAATGGGGCTTTAACGCAGGTTTAATTCTGGTTTAATTTGGTTTAATCGACAGCTGGAAATGGTGGGGTTTGAGCTTTGAGCTGGACGCACCAGACGCTGGAGCTGCTGACGGCATGGAGCCGCTGGGCATGACCGCTAAAAACGGCACGCCTGGCGGCTTTTCTTTTGTGGGTGGTAGAACGGCAGGGAAAGGGTGCGAAGCAAGGCGACACGGGGCTTTATGGGGCTTTCTGCGGGGTGCTGGCGTGGGTCGTGCAGTTGCCATGTGGGTGTGGTCTGAAAAATGGGCGTATTTGGGTGGCTCCAGGGTGTGGCTGGGCGTGTATGGTGGCCGCTCATGGGTGACATGGTGGCACGGCATGCGGGCGTTAAACGGAGTGTTAAATGAGCCGTTAAATGGTAGCTGCTGGAGGCAGAAAAAATGCTGCCCAAAAGTGCCTTTTTCGTTCTGTTTTCGGGGTCGGAAAAATGGCAAAAAATGGGGTTGGGGGGACAGTTGGGGCGACAAATGGGTGGACAATTCGTGCAAGCATAGAC
>CAMVUM010000026.1 GCA_947170725.1 uncultured Prevotella sp. | reverse complement strand
ACCAACCAAATAATTTTAGAAGAAATTTCGAAAAATATGCAAAATTTTCGCTTTTCATGACAAAATCAGCTGTTTTAAAGGCAAAAAAAAGGAATTTGGGGGTTCATCCGGCATTTGGAGTGATACCACCGCATGCTCCTTCTTTTGCTTGTCTTTGTCCGCCGTCTTTGTCCGCAAACGACAGATTGGGATTAAACATTTTGACTGCAGACAAAGACAAGACTATGTCCCTACCCTGTGGAGGAACATACAGCTGTATCATTCCAAATGCCAGAAGAACAACCTCATTTTGGCGAAAGACCTGTGGAGGAGCATGCGGAGGCCCACTCCAAATATCGGAAGAACCGGATTCTTGACAAAAGACTGATTTAATAGTACGAAAAGACGAACAAGGTGATTTTACGCTGGATTTCGTGCTTTTACCCCTTTCCGGTATGATACTCAAGATCGAATTAAAATAGATTTCTGCTGTGACCTAATTATATATAAGGTATATGTAGGAATAGTGGGCACGGGGAAACGGAAGATTTTCACGAACTGCCGCCACCGATTGATTTTCAGCAGCAAGCTCTGTCATTTTATATCACGGAATTTAACACTTGAAAAATCGCAAAATAGAAACGACAAAACGGTGGTAACGCCGGAGGAGTGCAGTTTCGGCCCCGTTTTTCCAAAAAAAATTGTCCGTTGCCGACCAAGGAGAGCCTCCCGGGCTTCCAACAGGGCCGTTGTTGGAAGACGGCGGCAGCCCCGTTATCTTCCAATGGCAGTCCCGCTGCAATGCCGTAAGGCCCTTACGGCAGAATAAAAGCGCACAAAAACTTGCACACTTTCATTAAAAAATGATGCAACACACTGTAGGTCAAGGTATAAAAGATGCACGTGCAAAACTCACGATTTTACGCCCTCGGGAAAATAATTTCAGAATATCGTAAGGATTTGAAGGCATTTGTCTGATTTATTCCGAGTTTTAACAGTTTAAAGCCCCACCCTACAATTTACCCAAATTGTAGGAACATTGCTTTGCGATTTTTTTGAATATCAACTCATTTACGCCAACACGTGCCAAAGGCACGTCCCTACAATTTAATGGTTTTGCAAGAACCTTATGAATGAACATCTATATCCGGACATAAAAAAACGCTGCGTCTATTGACTGACGCAGCGTTTTTTTTATTAATATGTAATCTCAAAAAGAAATAACTTCTTATAATGAAGATTTGTTCTTATTGAGAGTCGTCTCTTATGAAATGAGTTCGGCCCATATAGTGAGCAGTTCTCCCTCATCCGACTTTTCTTACTTGAAGGGCAGATACCAGTTGTCGATATTGCTAAGGTCCTTCTTAGGATTCTTATCCTTGAGTTTGTCTTTTAGCCAAATACCACCAAAGTTTGCACCGTAATGTAAATCGGCATTCTTGTGACGGGCCAGACGCATGAGGTCGTAGTATCGTGTTCCCTCGAAAGCGAACTCCAAAGCATACTCGTCACAGAGCAAATCCTCGACAGCGTTGATTACATCAGCCTTTGAGAGAGTGTAATTGATCTCTGTCTCAGATTCCGGAAGCGGTTTGCCTTCAATCACCTTCGAGAGATAACCATTCTCTTCAAGAGCAGCGATATCAATCTTGCCCGCTACCTCAGGGAACTTATTCTTCAGATAGTTCAACTTGTAACCGGCAATCCGGCCGAGCTGATAGGGAGTGAGACCAGGAGTATAGTTGTCGTTGGCATCATAATCAGCAGTCATACCACAACCACGAGCATGAATTCCGAGTGACGATGCCTTCGGGAATTTAGCGATATTAGCAGTAGACAGCAAAGGATAGGTCTCTGTTATGAGTTTCTTACTATCCTCTGTGATATAACCAAGCGTCTCATTTTCATCCTCTCTCATCACTGCATAATCAATCACTGCATCAGAAAGTCCATCCTTGAGGATAGCGAAAGCAAGATCCGGATGTCCAAGACGGTTGAGAGCCTCTGCCAAATGGAGCCATACTGTAGCAGTGCGATAAAGGAATACACGGGCAAGAATACATTTCTGAATAAAAGTATATTCTTCGTCTTCACTCATAGTCATAGTCCTGGCATAATTGTCAAAGCGCATATCACCAATCTGAGCCGACCCCACAGCACCGTTTCCACCAGCAATACTATAATAGAAAGATGTGGTATCAACCAACTCTATGTAAGAATCTGCTGGATTCAACTGAATGTTGTCCGGATTAAATAGTTCTTTCTCTGTCGACGCGTAAAAGTCATATCCATAGTAGGAAGGCAGCATGGTTGTTATACCCTGCAACTTGTTCATCGGCATCTGGATAAATGATATATTATCATAAACACCCGAAGTCATTCCAAAGATGTTAGAATAACCATAAGTAATACTACCCACAAAATGACAACCTCCATAATTTTCAGGTGGTATACTATTAAACCCTATGAAAGAAGGTGTTGCAACGTAACGCGGAACACGGGTGTTCTCCGTAGAGACCTGCGTAAGGAAATTGACATAATACTTCACAGCATTGGCATAGTCATTGTTCTCAAGATAGAGATCTCCAAGAATAACATCTACAGGAATATAAAAGAGATCTGACGATATAGTCATACTTGAGCCCCAGTTGGTCGAACCGATAGCAAAATCTCCATGATCAGGACACGGAGTTCCGGTATACTGGGCAAGGTCTGGAGCAAGTTCCGAAACGATTCCGTTGATGTCCAACATGGGGAAATCGGTTGATTCAATCTGAGAGATTGATGTCAGCGGCTCCGTCACAAAAGGCACGCTGCCGTAGTTGCGCACCAACTGCAGATAAGCCCAGGCACGGATGGCCTTGATGGCCACATACTCGTTCTTTGCCACCAATGTGCTACCGGTGAGAAGAGTTGTGTCGCGATGAGCGATGTAATAGTTGCAGTTGTTGATGACACGATAGTACTGGTAGGCACTGTCATACTTGTTAGTGGTAGTGGCCGAGAAATTGGCCAGTTCCTGCAGGTTCTTGTCCGTCAAGTTCGGTATGACCTTGACAAGGTCACCGCGCATTTCTCCCTGCATATAGTATTGGTCTGCCACGCCCTGCAATGCCTGCAGCACGCCGAAGGCGTAGTACATAGAGTCGGTCTTCTGATCAAGAGACGGATCGAAAAGACGCTGTGTACTCTCTGTTTCGAGCATATCAGAGCAGCTGAACAATGAGCCGAGACCCATCACTGCCGCAATGGCTATCATTATTTTCTTCATATCGTTGATATTACAAGTTAATCTTTACTCCAAATGTAAACGAACGGCTCTGAGCCAATGTTCCACAGTCTATGCCCTGATAGTAGACACTGTTGCCAATGCTGAACTCAGGGTCATTGCCTGTATATTTGGTCAGGGTGAACAGGTTGTGAGCCTCGGCCCATACTGTGAGTCCCTGGAGCCATGTCCATGAGCTGGGGACAGGAACGCGATAAGAGAGGTTCACTGTCTTGAGACGCAGATAGCTTCCGTCCTCTATCCAGCGGTCGCTGAAACGGTTGTTGCCCATGGGGTCGCCGTATGCAACACGCGGCAGCTCAGTCTGCTGACCCTCATAGCGCCAGTGGCTGACCTCAGCAACCTGCTGGTTGTAGAGAGAAGCGCCGCTGTTGAGGATTGAACGCTGGTAGTTATAGACATCATTGCCAAGGCTGTAGTTGAAACCGAGGCTGAGGGTGAGATCCTTCCAGTTCACGGAAGCAAAGATGTTTCCGTAGATATCGGGGTTGGGATCACCGATGATGGTGCGGTCGCTGTCGTCAATCATTCCGTCGCCATTGAGGTCTACAAAATGAATGTCGCCGGCATAGAAGTTCTTGTGCGCTCCGGCAGCATCCTCCATATAGAGATAGCCATCCTTGCCGGCTGTGCTTGCCGCTACATCGTCAGCAAAGACACCTGCGGTCTTATAGCCGTAGAACAGACCTACGGGATTGCCGACAGAAGTGAGCATGGAAGCTCCGTAGACGTTTGTCTCGAAATTGCCGTCGGGCAACTTTGTAACCTCATTCTTATAGTGGCCGACAGAAGCTCCAATCTCCACGCTCCAGTCTTTCGTCACAACAGGCTTTCCAGAAACGGTAACCTCATAACCGGTGTTGCGCAGCTCGCCTCCGTTGCACCAGTAGCTGTTTATACCGGCCACGGGATTGCTGAAAGTCTGCAGCGTGAGCAGATTAGAGGTGTTGTGGATATAGTAGTCGAAGTTGACGGCGAGACGGTTGTTGAGGAAACGTGACTGGAGACCGATATTCCATTTCGTTGTTGTTTCCCACTGGATTTCGTCATTACCGATGTTCGTCAGCTGAAGACCTGTCTTTGAATTGTGGAAAAGAACGGCGCTGTAGCTGCTGCGGGCGGCATAATTGTCAATGTCGTCATTTCCGCTCATATCGAAGCCGGCGCTCAGACGCAGATAGTTGACTCCGGAGTTCTTCGGGAACCACTTCTCGTTGGTCATGACCCAACCAAGCTGAACGCTGGGGAAGAGAGCCCACTGAACACCGAAGAGTCCAAGACCGTTGGCATTCTCACCGAAACGGCTGTTGGCCTCACCGAGCAGGGAAACTGTTGCAAAATAGCGGTTCATGTAGTTATAATCAACTGAACCGTACCACTGGATGTTTGTCCAACTTTCGTTGATACCTTTTGTCGCACCGCCGCTTGCCTGAAGCTGCGGGTTCTTGTCGTCTGTCTCGGAGGTGAACTCCGTGCTCAGGTTGTTGGCGTCCAAAGAGAAGTTGTTGTAGCGGAAGCCGGCTGTCGCACCAAGATAATGACGGTCAAGATTCTTCGCCCATGCGACAAATCCGTTGGCTGCCATATTGCGCTCCTCAGCGAAGAGTGAGCCTACCTTGCTGTAAACCGTGTTTACGCCCTCAATATAGAACGGCGGCACACCCTCGTAAGGACGGAAGTAACGCTGTGTGTTACGGTTGAGCACATAGCTTACCGATGCACCGAGCTTGATACCGTTCTTAAACGTATAGGTGGGAGCAAGACGCACGCTGAAGTTGGTGTTCTCGACGATGTTCTTGTTGTCACCCTCGCCGTTCAGAATTATGGACATCGGGTTTGCCAGAGAATACTTAGCACCGTTGTCAATCTGGCTGAAGATATCATCATAGCTGCTCAGGAGGCTTGTGAAACCGCCAACAACGCTGTTATACTGATACGGAGTCACGAGCGGTGACTTGATTGCAGCCAAGTTTGTAGGCGACGTGATGGTGCTCTGAGAGAAATCAGAGGGGAATCCGTCGTCAAAGAGCTTGGTGCTCGTACGGGCGATAGAAATGTCGAACTTTGTCTGCAAGCCCTTGAACACCTCAATGTCCGTATTGAAACGCAGGTTCATACGGTTGAAGCCCGTATTCTTCACGCTGTTCTCAGCGTCCATATATCCGACAGAAAGATTATACATACCTACGTCATCACCTCCCTGGACGTTGATGCTGTAGTTCTGGGTCAACGCTGTCTTGTAGATATAATCCTGCCAGTCGGTGTTGTTGTGATATATGTTATAATAATATCCGTTGGGGTCGTCGTTGAGGAAACGGAATGGAATGTTACGTCCCTCCAGCTCCGACATCGTTCCGAGCATCTCGGAGGCATAAGTGCGATACTGAGAGGCGTTCATCATGGTCTGGGTCTGCGGCACCAAAGTCACACCGACAGAAATGTTGGCGTCAATGCGTGTCGCCATACTCTGACCGCGCTTTGTATCAATAAGAATCACACCATTGGCACCACGGGAGCCATAGAGGGCAGTGGCATTCTTGAGAACTGTCACCTTCTCGATGTCATCGGGAGAAATGTTGGTCAACATGTTGTAGAAATGACCGTCGTGGAGCGACGCACGCGTGTACTGCATGTCAATCTCAACACCATCAAGAATAATCAGCGGCATGCTGTTTGAGTTGATAGAATTGAGACCGCGGATAAACATGGCAGATCCTCCCTCTGCAACTCCTGAACGTACGATGCTACGGATGTCGGCACCCAACTTGTTGCCAATTTCCTGATCAACGGAAACTGCGGTCTGAGTAACAGTAAACTCATTCTTGGCCGTGATGTCAGTGCCTTTTCCATAGAGGGGAGCAAACTTGTCGCTAAGCATCTCGATGGCAACAGTCTGTGTAGAATCGTATGCCGCTACGGACACCTGCTGTGACATATAGGCATCGGAATGTACATAGAGCGCTGTGGTGTACTCCGGAACCTTTATCGTGAAGGTTCCATCCTCATCAGTCATGGCTGTGTAACGGATTTGACCCAACGCCTGAAGCTGAATACCGGCAAGCGGCGCTTTTGAGGCATGGTCTACCACTTTTCCCTTGAGGGTCTTCATCTGACCCATCATAGGCATGGCTGCACTGAAAGCCAAAGCACAGAGAGCCAATCTGAGACTCGGTCTCTGTAGTCTATTCATATCGTTAGTGCTTTTCATCATTTTGTCTCATTAGAGTTTGAAAGTTCTGTCGGAATCAATACGATACCGGAAATTCTCAACGCACGGGTATAATTCTCCTTCGCATCCTTGCTCTGTCGTGGAGCAGTGATCGTCAACGTAGGACAACAAACCTGATCTTTGCTAACGTCATTTGACTGAATGTTATAATAAGAAGCAGGGAATGTGAAATCGCCGAGATAGACTGCATCAATTCTGCCCAATTCATTAAAGAAAGCATAGTCACCTTCTGTTTCTCCTACTCTAGTCGCAGAAGAAGCTGACGGCTTCTTTGTCGTTCCATCAGGATTGGTACGGAGGAAATAATGATCGCTTATCTTTCCTGTTGTCGGATTGTAATAGCTCAACGATGCATTGAAAAGCGACTGCTTCATTTCAGGATCCGGCTCGTATGACGCATGATCAAGGTCAGCATCCGGCGGTACTACAATACAATATACACGATAGCTTGCGGAACGGACACCGACAAGATTGAAGAACACGTTGCGGTCTGAGGTCAATGTTCCATCAAACAAGGTGAAATTGACATTGGGAATAAATTCCATTGTAAAATCTGCACCAGAGAAATTAACAATTTTACTCAAATCTTCGCGTAGTGAACGAACTGTAACATTCCTGGGCACCGAGAAGTTCTGATAGGCGGCATAATTCATAGAACCTGAAACAGGTTTATACCACTCCCACGGAGAATAATTCAACTTGCTCACGATGCGGCCTTCGCCGTTACTCATCTTAATTGGTTCACCCTGCTGATAAGCAAAGACTTCCAACGGAGAACTGAACTTTTTATTGCGTGTACTGTACAATGTGTCATTCTTTGCTGGATCTGCACCGGACATCAGCCACTTGTTGTAGTTGTTGGTATTGCTGAACACCAAATGGTCGGTCAGATATCTCTTTGCAAGAGAGTCAGACAAATAAGCGGCATCAACTTCTGCTGTCACTTCAACCGTACGGTGAGTGACATTGTCCATGTAATGGCACGTTGACTTGATTGTACCGTTTCCATAGTTAACGGTGTTCTTTATCTTCGAGTAGGCTTCGTCCCATGCTTCATTCGTAGGAATAATCATGGTGTATGTACTGTCCTCGTCAGACAGCAGGGCATTGATACGTTCGGTATATGCATTGGTGATAACCATGACGGAATCTTCGTATGTCTGAATACCGTCGATAATAGGACCAAGAACACTGTTCTTTTCATCAAGAATTTCATTCTCATATCCCATTACATAAGCAGCCAGCGTATTGTTATCCTTCTCGCCCTTCAAATACTCATAAAGGTTTGGACGATAGACAGCCTCGCCGTCAAGAAGATGCATGACACCATTCACTCCAGCGATGTTGCTCTTGAAAATACTGATATCGCCGAATGTCGCCATATCACGTGTTCCAGCGAAGGTATAGCTCTTTTCATTGACCGTACGGATACGCTCGTTGACTGGAGCAGAGATATAGTGGTTGTAGTCTGCGATGTGGTTCTCGATGAACTGGAAACGCAGTGTCGCACTGTCCAAAGTGGCCCACTTGCTGTCTATCATTCCGTTGATCGGAGCCCACACAGTATAGAAACGTGAGGAAGAGAGCTCCTTGTCATAACCGCTCTTCTTGACCAAAGCGGCAAACTCCGTGAGATTTTCACGACTGTTGATTGCTTCCCAAAGGCTCTGCGTAGCTTCCACGCTGGCCTCTGCCGGAACCTCATTGTAGTCGTCAAAGTCGGAGCATGATGTGGCAGCCAAAGTAGCTGCCAACATCGTGAGTCCTATATAATATTGCTTCATATTCTTATCTCTTTTAGTATATTAATACCAGTCTTCTGCGTATGTATTGCTATTGACAACACTTGTAGGTACAAGCTCAACAAAGTCAAGCTGCCACTTCAAATCCTTGTCGTCGATGACACTCTTGATACGGAACCAATGGTCGTCGCTCTGGAGATAACGGTCCGTACCGAGAATCAAACGAAGAGTAGCAACTCCGTCACCACGGCAGTTTGCGTTCGTTTCGTTACCAACAGTAACGTTCGTACCGCCAAAGAACGAATACGGGCCACGCATGTAACCACGGTTGCGCATAGCCTGATCGCTGGCAACACCCATGTCGTCCTCATCATAGAACGATGTCCAACCGATAAGCGGGTCAGTCTCGTCAATACGTGCATCAAGAGGAATACCCAGAGGAACCATAGTGTTCTTCGCACTGCTCTTACCCATATAGAACTGCATCATACCAGCATGGTCCATCGGAGTGTAGAACAGACGGAGCTCATATTCATTCGTAGGAACCGGCGGGAGCTTGATGGCCAAGTCGTAAACACCCCATCCCTGGAATGCGTCGGCCTGATAAGCGCGATACCAACCTTTCACGTTGTATCGGAGCACAGTAGTTGTCGAGTAGCATACAACATTGTCGAAGAAGTTGAGCGGGAAAGCGATACGTGTGCCATGACCGCCTGAGTTCAAACCACTGGCCTCGTCAACAGAGAGATAACGGAAACCATTGTTCACCAGCTCAGGCAAGAACGTAGAAGAGTCAAAGCGCAGACGCTCGTTGAGCACACCCTGAGGAACATTCTTGTCATAAACAAGCATACTCTTGATAGGAATAATGTAACCGTTGATTGTAGCCGACTTGTCCTTGATTGTCTCATCTGGGTTCTGGACCTCAACACCTTCCTGCATCACAGTATGCATACCGGCAGAACCCATTGATGTCGGGTCGTCTGTCAGAGTGTTGTTCTGCACCCAACGGTTGATATAAATCCTTGAACCACGGCTGTTACGCGGATTCCAGATCTTCACAAGCGTATTGGGAAGCATCGTCTCATAATAGTCGTAAGGCTCACCACCGTTACAGTAGTTCCACAGAAGTCCTTGCGGCGGGTTGGTAGTTGTTCCCGGACGCATGAATACAAGTTCATTGTAAGGCATTCCACAATAAAGGATGTGATAAGCCATGAACATGTTGACAACATTGAAACGGTTGGTGTAGTCCTCACCGGTGCTGACCTGTATGCCTTTCTCATTTACATAGTCATACCATCCGGAAGCACCGCCATAAACCTGTCCGCAATATTTTGCCAAAGCCTGGAACCATCCTTCAGTGTCATCAGTCGTAGGATTGTATCCTGCGTCAGTCAGCGTCTTCTTGATAATTTCATCTGATTCGGCAAATATAGTGAACTTGACGTCACAAGTCTTGGGCCAGTAGCACTCGGCGTTGTTGGCCATATTGTCCGTACAGTCATCCAGCTGATATACAATCGGCATGCCCATCTCGTCTGTCTTCTGGGTTACGCTGATGGAGTCATCAAGACCTGTGCGCTTCAGAGCCTCGGCAAAAATGGTGTAGCCCTCAAGCTCTGCAAACACGTCGTTCATCTTGCTGTTGTTACGCGGAACGACCATGTCAAGACGATAAAGAATACCATTGGTTCCCTTAACCTCTCCCGTCACGTCGTTACTGCCAATGATATGAGCACGGCTATTGAGAAGAATCAGACCCTCGCTGTCCACACTGGTGCTCATAGCCCGGCGCAACATCGTGGTTATAGTCTTTCCGTTACCACCCAGCATGCTAAGTTCCTGCGGAGTAGAAGTCAGGTGATAAAGCGCGATGTCATTGCAGAGACTGTCGGAGAGTCCCTCCAATGAGTTTTCCGTCATGGAGTTGTGATTGTCCTCTGCTTTATAAAGGCTGTCAATATACTCGGCGATGGCCTCATTTGACGGAGCAAAGCAAGTGTACTGTCCGTATGACTTCATCATCCGATCCATTCCACAGCGCTGGAGAATATAGTTGAATGAAGACAGATTGGCATCTTCGTCTATCATAGCACCTATAGTCAGACCAGTGGTTTCAGCATCATAATTGCCGGAAGTCTTCGCATCCTCATCCGGCTCCGGATTACAAGCTGTCACCATCATGCCTACTGCCGCCAAAGCGACAACAATTTTTTTGCTATTGATGATTTTCATATTTAATTATGCTTTTTCTTTGTTTTTTATTCAAGATTTCTTTGAAAGGAGTCTGCTGATGAAATTAGCGGAGTATGGGGAGACGGCACTGTGACTGCACTGCCGTCATCCCTTCGTATCACTCACATATTATATATTTCATTCAACTCTTCTCAGTCATCTGTCTGTCAATTCTTATCTGTATAACCAGGGTTCTGTCTCAGCCACGGCTTGCAAGTAATGATGTCGGAATGGGGCACCGGCATATAGAGACGGGGCTCTTCCTTCATCTTATTCGTGCGTGAGGCTCCATTGTCATACTTGGTACCTACGATATCGAGGAAGTCCTGAGTATTCTTCATGAAGCTACCCTGATCGGCCAACATAGTTCCATAGTTACACGGAGTATCCTGATTGCGGTAGTTATAGCGGAGGAGGTCAAACCAACGCTTGCCTTCGAAGCAAAGCTCACGCAGACGCTCCTGAAGAATGAGATTCTCAAGTTCAACGACACCTGTATAACCAGTATAAGTCATCGTCGCCCACTGGCTCTCGTCAAGCGAACGCTTGTAAACCTGATTCACAAGTTCCAAAGCATCGGCCAAACGGGTGTCCTCCGGATCGACATTATCACCGGCCAACTTGACTGAAGCGACCAAAGCCTCTGCCTTCATCAACAGAATGTCGGCCAAGCGGTAGATGATGAAGTTCTCAGCGTAGTTGTCGAAATTCAAAGTGAAAGCACTATTTATCGGCTTTGAAGGAACAGTTCCACTAATATAGTTGACGTTTTGGTTGACATACTTAGATACAGGAAGCGGGTTTTCGGTTCCGCTGCTTGCTCCAATACAGTTGTTCCAGAAACGTGCATCCATATCATTGATGTATAGTTCCATTGCCGTCATGTTGTCACCCTTTGAAGACTTTACAGTAGCTGCACCGAACTTCGAGGAAGCCTGAAGATATGCAGACCCGTCATTCTTCTTATATTCAGAATACATCTGCGCCAATCCTGTATTGGTACCGCTGGCATCCGTATTATACTGTGTCTCAAAGATACTTTCTTCCGAGTTCTGGGATATGTAGAGGTCCTCAAAAGCAGATCCTCCCATCGCATGCAGATAGTCGAGTTTCTCGCTTATAGCGCCATTACCCTGATTCTGCTGATACTGATTCTTCTTAGACTCAATCACCTTGTCGCAGTAATCGATTGCCGCCTGATAGTCGGCATCGCTATGCAACACTGATGCACGCCAAAGATAAATGTCGGCCAATATAGACTGTATTCCGTCTTTTGTCAGCAGACCGACACGCTTCCATCCGGAAATCTGGGGAGACAAGGCGTTTTTCTCGGCTTCAAGCAGATCGTTGATGCAGTTCTGCAACACCTCTGTCGGAGGAAGCTGAGGAATGACGCGGTCCTGACTTTCCGACATGTATGCTGTTGTCGTATAGGGAACGTCACGGAAGGTGCGCACCAGATAGAAATAACACAAAGCACGGAGAGCCAACATCTGTGAACGGTCACTGAGATAGTCGCCCTGAGTATATGAAGGGTCTATCTCCATAACTGCTCCAGCCTTTTCCATCACAATATTGCAATAGTTGATCACTGTATAAAGTGAAGCCCAATTGGAGAATGTGTTTGTCGTCTCTATGTTCACTTCGTATATCTGATTGAGGGCGACACGCGTACCGTCTGACGTTGGAACAGCTGTATTGACGACCAATTCGTCAGAGCGGAATCCTCCCCAGACGATAAGACGCTGCTGAACGTCTGTACTGGCAAACTGCTTGTAGGCACCATTGACCATCAGGGCTACGTCAGACTTAGACTGCCAGAAGTCTTCATCAACAGTTTTGTCATTAGGCAGCAACTCCATGTCCATACATGAGGTGGCAAGGAAAGCTGCCAATATCATTGATAAGTATTTTTTCATACTACAAGTCGTTTTTTAGAATCCAATGTTAATACTTGCGGTAAACTGCTTTGAACGCGGAGTCTGCGATTTGTCTTCCGCGATACCCCATCCCTTCGGAGAAACTTCGGGGTCAACACCGCTATACTTCGTCCAGCAGTAGAGGTTGTCCATAGAGAAGTAGAGCTGAAGCTGGTTGAGACCAAACTTCTTGATCTTCTTCTGCGGGAAGCTGTAGGAAACCTGGATATTCTGGAAACGGACGAAAGAACCGTCCTCGACATAGCGGTCAGAACCCTGCCAGTTGTAAGCAGTGTCATACATGGCGCGAGGCATCGGAGTCACGTCGCCATCCTTACGCCAACGGTAGTTAACTGTTGCACTCTGGTTGTATGTCGTGCTCATCTTCTCCAGCTCCATGCGGGCAAAGTTGACAACCTTGTTTCCGAAACGATACATGAAACGTCCCTTGATGCTGAAGTTGCCATATTTGAGCGTGAGGTTGAGACCTCCGTTGACCTTCGGCTGTGAGTTGCCGAGGTAGACAATGTCAAGCTGGTTGATCTGACCGTCGTGGTTGATATCCTCGTAGATAGCGTCACCACCCTGGAACTGATATGTAGAAGTTCCGTCAGAATAGTTGTAGACCATGCGCTTAGGACGTCCGGATTCCGGATCCATGAGAACACGTCCGTTGGCATCTGTCACGACCGGAGCGGTCTTGCCCTGAGACAACAGACCGTTAATCCAGTTTTCATACTGAGCAGTTGTCAGATTGTTCTCTTTCTTGTAGTTCTCCAGATAGTCGTATGTGTACTGGTAAACACCCTTGTAGCGGAAACCGTAGATAGAACCGAGGGCAGCACCGATAGCAACGCGCTGCAGATATTTACCACGGTCAGAGTAGTTCCAAGCCGCATTCTGCGAGTCTAATACTGTTTCGTCCATCTGTGTCAGCTTGTTGTCGTTCTGGGCGATGTTGAAGCTGGCACTTATTGAGAACTTCTTATACTTGAAGAATTCACGTGCATTGAAGTTCAATTCCCATCCCTTGTTGGTCATCTCACCAACGTTTGCATAAGACAACGTCGGGAAACCGGTCATTGTCGGGATGCTGAGTTTCTCCATAAGAAGGTCTGTGGTCTTCTTGTCATAGTAGTCGAAGTCAATCTCAAACTTGTTGAAGAGTTCAAGGTTGAAACCGAGGTTGTAGCTCTCAGTCTTCTCCACATTCAGATTGTCGAGCTTCATACTGCTCAATGTTGCCACCGGGAGCCATGTGCCGGTGTTACTACCGTAGTGTGAAGCGCTCGTATTGTAGCTGTTGTAGAACAGATAGTCCTTTGACGGCTGCTTGCCGACAATACCCCAGCTGGCACGGAGACCTAACATGGTCACAACCTTCTCTAGAGGTCTCATGAACTTCTCTTCGCTAATGTTGTAACGCAAAGAAACACCGGGAGAATGAACCCACTTGTTCTTCGGACCAAGGCGTGACGTTCCGTCCATACGGTATGAGAAACTTGCGATGTAGCGCTCCTTGTAAGAAAGGAAACCTGTAACGATAGCATTCTGAGAATTAAACTGAGAACTGCTGCTTGCCATGCTCTGAAGTAAACCGGGAACCGTAGGAGCAGAGAGACCGGTAGGGATCTGACGCATCTCCATCTTCTGGTTGTTATACTTTTCTGTTCCCATTTCATACTGAGCCATGATCTGTCCGTTCCAGTCGTCATTTCCGAAATACGGAGTATATGTCAGCGAAGCACGTCCGTTCACCTTGAAACGGTTAGACTCTTCTGTTGAAGAAGTATTGTAGCTTCCGTCGGACCATCTCTCCGTAGCCAAAGCTGCGGGAATATACTTCGGTGCGCTCTTTGCATAGATATCGAAGTAGACACGTCCGTTGAACGTAAGTCTGTGCTTGCCCTCCTCGATTCCGAGCAGTTCATACTTCAAGTTGAAGTCAGGATTCAGACGATAGACTTTCTCACGATTTGCTGCAAGATTGGCGATTGCGACAGGGTTACCCAAACTACGGATGGCACGCAATTCGTAAGACGAATAGTTTCCATATGCCGGCGACATGTGAGTATTGCCGATAGCATTAGGATTCATCACATAGAACTCATCCGTATCAGAGCCGTCAGCATTCTGACGATAAACAGACATGTTAGGAGCAATCTGCTGAGCGCGTCCCAACAGGTTGTCATAGAAGTTCTTCTGGTTGTCTGTGTATGTCAATGAGAAGTTCGTTGAGAAACGGATGCGCTCACTGACGTTGAAGTCGAGAGCCAGACGGGTGGTGAAACGGTCAAGCTCCTGCTTGATGACCGTACCTGTCTGATGTGTATAACCAGCACTGATACGGAATGTTGCTTTCTGACCACCACCGGAGATATTGAGCGAGTAGTCATGCTTCTGACCGAACTGCGAGATCTTGTCAACCCAGTCAGTGTTATTGTTCCAGTTCTCTGAGTCAGACCATCTGTCACCGAGATAGTTCAACTCGTAGATGTCGGTCGTTGAGTTGGAAGCCTGTTTCGGGTTGTAGAAAGCCTCTTTCATAAGCATGGTGTAGTCATCACCGTTGAGCAGGTTGTAGCCGTCGGGCATCCATGTTCCAGAGAACATATATTTGAAGTTGACACGCGTCTTACCACGTGAACCACGCTTCGTTGTAATCTTGATTACACCATTCGAACCGTTCACACCCCATACGGCTGTGGCGGCAGCATCCTTCAAGACCGTGATGCTTGCAATATCTTCAACATTCACCGACAGCAATGAAGCATACTGTTCCTCATTTGCATTGGCAAAGTCGAAGTTTTCATCCGGATTGTCGAAAATCTGCTCGTCAACAACGATCAGAGGGTTGGCATCACCGTTGATGGTCGTCACACCACGCAGACGCATGGTCGTTCCAGCACCGAGGTTACCGGAGTTTGACACAATGTCAAGACCGGCAATCTCACCCTGGAGAGCTTCGTCGGCTGAAGTAAACGAAAGTCCTTCAACCGAAGACATATCCATTGTCTGCTGCGAAACAGCAACTTCTTTCTTTGACATCATCAGACCGCCCGTACTTGAGCGCTTTGATCTTACCGTCACTTCCTTCAGTGCTGTCGACTCCGGCTGCAACTGAATTTTAAATACAGTCTGGGCACCGATGGGCACAATCTTGGTTTTGTCACCCACATAAGAAATTTTCAACTTGTTCTTCGGATTCTTCACTTGAAGTGAGAAATTACCATTGAAGTCAGTCTGTGCGGCCGACACGATACGATCGTTTGCATCAACCTCGACCACATTACCCATCATAACCGGGCCGTCGTTGTCTGTAACCGTACCCGATATTCGCTTTGCCTGCGCCAGTACAGCCTGACTGACTACACAGAGCAAGGCAGCGAACAGAAATCTTTTTATATTCATAGTAGTGCTCTTTAAAGTTGATTCTTAGCTTTCAGTCTCTTATATTCGTCGAGGGAACGCGCTTTTGCAGCCGCTGTTCTCCACTTCTTGTCAAAGCGTGTATCATCAGTCTGCCAGTTCATTGCCTCAGACAACTCATGGATAACACAGAAAGAAGATGTCTTTATCTCCGAAGCACGCGTTGTCTTCTCGTCGTTGAACCAATAGTCACGTGCCATGATGTTCGACAGGCGACCAGTGTTGTTGGCGTCAACAACATGAACTGTTCCGTGACCGTCCTTGATATTGAGCTTTCCACTTCCTCCAGATACATATATAGAATAAGGTACGCCTTCCGGTGTCATGTACATCGTGTTGTAACGCTCCTCGCGGCCACTGTTCACCACATTGTCTGCATAAACAGAAACATTGTGGAAGTGGTAGCGCACAAAGTTGCGCAGAGTCAGAAGCTGGTTGCGGAGCAGGCTCTTGTCCTCTTCAATTGTAGGATCATCGTCGTCTTTCTCGATAGAAGCAGAATAGAGGGCGTCCATTTCCGTTATATGCGGCAGACCGTTTGCATAAGCGGCATCCATAGCATCGTTAGACGGAACCAAGAGTGTATAATTGTATGTATTGAACATCTTGACATTCATATCAAGACATGCGTCTGCAATTGCGTTTGAGCCGGTTCCGTAGGTACTTGTGAAAATCGTGTACTGGTCCTGCTCGCTGACACCGAAGTCATTGGGAACGTCGCTAATGCCCAGCCATGTCATCATATCACTGGCTCCATCAAGATACTCACAAATCTCAAAGAACTTTGCAAAGCGGTCTTTGTGAATGTCTGACAGCATCTTATAGACGCTGTTACGCGGAGCTTCGAGCACATGGTCGAGACGGATAGCAACACCGTTGGTCTCCTGAATGACGTCGCCGATGACAGAAGGAGCCTGACCGTTGTCAATCTGAGCACCGCTGACAATCTGATTGCCCTCCTCTACCTTACCGATAATTTTGATGGCACCGCCGTTCTTGGTCTTATAATAGTTGTTCGTTCCGAATGTTTCGCCAGCCTCCAACACCACAGTATGGTAGTTAAGGATGTCGTTTATCTGAGACTTCAGAGTTGTCACGTTTGAGATTTCAGAAACGAAAGCGCCCGGCTGATTTGTCTTTATATCATATTTATAACGCTCGGCCTTGAACTTGTAGTTCTTGTTAACAGGATCATAAACGTATGTGAACTTGATTGCTTCCGGCTCCACCTTGCCAAGTGTAGCAGGGTCGACATACATATACTCAGAGAAAGCTTTGTCTTCCGGAATCATGAAGGCATAGTTTGCCTGCATGGCCAGAAGATAGTAGATAAAGTCACAACCGGCACCAGAGCTCGGCTGCTCTACCATATATCTCATCACCTGCAGATCGGGATAGAACGAAGCGGGGGCGAAAACAGAACTGAACTCATCAGGAGCGATAACGCGGTTGAGCTTATAGATGATTCCGTTATTGGCAAACTTAACGTCATACGAGCTTTCCTGACCGTTCTTTTTCTGCAGATCAGAAAGTGTCAGACCAAGGAACTCGCCACCGTCGCTGGTCAGCGTCGGGAACTTGCTCGGCACGGAAGAAGAGAAAGATACGTTCTGAAGGTTACGGATAATCTTAGAGATAACATCCGGACGCTTCTGCCAAAGGGCGTCAATATTGCCGCGCAGATTCTCCTGTGTGTTGGGAGCTTCTCCGTAGATATCCATGAAATAGGAACCGGCACCACCAGGAAGGAAATACTCTTCAACGGCAGAGTTTACAGGAACGAACATAGCGGCAACATCGGCGATAGAGTTGTCAGCCGAGATTCCCGCAGCCTGCTTCATCTGATATGTATTCCATCCCGGGTCGAACTTCAGTGTTGCCTCCACCAGCAGACCATCGGGGTCATACTGAAGCTGTTCCGTCTGCGAGTTGTCGCTGAAGTAGCGCTTCTGGAAAATTGAATCAATAATCGGTTTGCCATACTGAATAGCCGATGCATTGTATGCGTTAGTTGTTCCTCTGTCAAAATAGGGAGCTGAAAAATATTCAACCATACGGCTATAAAGTGACGTTTCCTTGTCCAAGGCAATTTCCTGAGCAAGGTTTCCCGGAGGCATGAGTACGTTCTCCACCTGATGGATGTATCCGTTCTGACATGTCTTACCGTCAGAATACTCACCCTTCGTGATAATTCGGTCATTGAAGATGTAGGCAGCACCATCGGTATAGGGTTGACCTGTTATAATCTCGAAGTCACTACCCTGTCCAACCGTCGTGATACTGTTGTTGACCATATACTCACGTGTGAGATGGATCATCATCGGTGTTGTGTTGTCACAAACGACATCAATACCTTTTTCATAATACTTCTCCCAATACTTGTTGTTCTCGGGCATTTCCGACGCATTATAGAAATGCGAAATGGTATCAATGGCATTGATAGCTGTCTGATGCTTCATCGCGAAGCCGCGCACGATACCGTCAGAACCACTCGTATTCGACAACATGCTGACAAGCATGGCATTGTCGATAATAGAAGAATAGAGCAGGAGTTTCTTCTGCGCTTCTGTCAGTTGCTCATAAGATGTTACTCCCCATTCGTTGCTTTTAAAAAAGCGCTCGAATGCCTCATCGTTAGCGGGGAAGACAGTCTTACTACCAGTCTTGTTCAGCGTTTCCGCCTCCCCGAGGTCATCCACCAACCTAAGATAGGTGTTGAAAGAGCCAGTCAGGGCTTCCTGATTCGGATTCTTCAATTCCGCATAAATGCTTTCGCCCAGCCATGAAGGTTTGGACTCAGCATCCACTTCCTCGTATTTATCTACGCAGGAAGTCATCAATCCCGTCAAAACGAGAGAGATACAGAAAAAGAGTTTCTTCATAAATTAATAGTTAGTATATAATATTTGTTTTGTCACTTGAGTATTTAATGTAGTTCGAATTGCAAAATAACAATAAAAAAGTGAATTATCCAAAATAATCTACAATAAATTTAATAATAACTACATTGTTTTCTGACATTTGGTTTTCAGGGGTGTTATCGTAGTAGGGTTTTAACGTCATGACCTTGAAATAGGAAGAAGGAAGAGGGAAACAAGAAAAATCATCACGTTGTGCGGATTTGCGAATCAGGGTGTTCGAAAGACAGCAACCATACTACAACGCCATATCGGATTTGCAATCATCATAAGTTTTTGGTAAGGTGTAGCAGAACTGTAGGGACAAGCCTTGGGCACGTTGACATAATCAGTTGATATTCAAAAACATCGCAAAACGATGTCCCTACATATTGGACAATATGGGTCTGAATCAGCATCTACAGCGTTCTGGTTATCTTCCTAACAACCTTGATACATAATCCTAAAAACCAATAACAGAAAAAGAGCCACCCCTAAGAGGCAGCTCTTTTTCTGTTATTGGTTTTTAGGATTTTCTCCTTTGAGATTTACTTCACAACATACTTCTTGCCGTTGAAGATGTAGAGACCCTTGGCAAGAGAGTTGAGGCTCTTCAGGTCGTCTGCAACGCGAACGCCAGCAAGGTTGTAAACGCCATTGACAACGTTAGCCTTCACAACATCTGAAGAAACAGTGTTGATGCCGGTAGCGATATCGTTCACATTGTTAGCCATTTCAACTGCGTATGCAGCAGCGTTAGCCAGAGCTGAGAGTTCCTTTGCTGTTGCCAGAGAACCGGCTGCCAGAGCCTTGGCATCAGCGAGACGACGGCTCAGACGTGAAACCGCATTCTGCACACCCTGATATTCAGAAGCCTGATTTGCATCAAGAACCTGCTGTGCCTGTGCCAGCTGTGTGTTGACGTCAGCCTTGAAAGCAGCGATAGCCTTTGTAGGATCACCGTAGTAAAGAACCTTGTTGTCACCAAAGCCGTAGGTATTTGCACCCTGCTTGTCAACCTGACCGAATGTGCTCATACCTATCTCGTATGTAGCCTCAACCTCGTCTGTCTTCTCAACGAATACGAAGTAAGAACCACCGACATAACCGTTATACTGTGTGTTGCCAGACCATTCTACCATACGGCTGTGAACACGTACAGAGTCAGAAGCGCCAACCGGACCGAAGAACAAACGAACCTTGTTGTTATCGGCTGTGTAGATTGTATCAGAAGCCAGACCAGTCTCAGGATTCTCAATGAGCTGACCCATAGCGAGGTCGTAACCAGCATTTCCGTCGTTGAAAGCATGAGCAGTTGCAGAGTAGAGATAGAGACCCTTATACTTCAGAGTAACATCCTGCTTCAGCATAGAGTTAGGAGAAGCGGTGTTACCGCGCCATACCTGCATACAGTTGCCTGCATCATAAGATGTGTTGTCAGAGTTTTTAAAGTTCTCCTTAGAAGTGTCATTAGCTGTGAATGTCCATCCAGAAGTGCTCTTCGTCGCGAAGTCACCGTTCGTAACTTCAACATTAGAAGGATTCTCGTATGAAGCGGTTGTTGACAGATAGTCAGCAAGAGCGTTCTTCAATGCTACAGTTTTTTCAGTGTACTTATCTGATTCGGCAAGGATAGCGTCATTATCCTCAAGCACAGCGTATGTTGCAATAAGAGCCTTAGCCTCAGAAATCAGAGTGTTTACAGCAGCCTTCAAAGCGGCGTCACCATTTGCATTAACCGGATCAGCAAGAGCAAGTTCTGCAGCAGAAACAGCATCATTCAAATCGAAATAGGGCTGGCAATAGCCATAGAGATTCTGCATACCCTTGCGAACAACAGCCATCATGTCACTCAGAGTCTTGTCATAAACAGCGTCTGCATCATCGTCAACGAAAATTTCCTTGCCGTCTGCATCAATCTTTGTCAGAGAGATTGCATATTCAGCCTGACCCTTTGCTGTAGAGTCATTCATCTGAGCCATACCCCACTTATAGAGGTCTGTCTTTGCAGATACGATAACAGCTGAGTCGATCATAACTTTCAGAGCATTCTGAGCTTCAGCAATTCTCTTCACAAGTTCAATATGCCGCTGTTTTTCCTCTGATATACCGACACGACGAACGTCTACGTGAGAGAATGCCAGCCATCCACCTCTTTTTACATCGATTTCGTCCTCTGGTGCATTATATTCGAAGCCGAACTTTATATTGCCTGCAACACCTGCCTGATCCTCAGGAACAGTGAAGAAGATAACGTGGCTCTTAAAACGGCGTGTATTCAGCGGGCTTATGTCCAGCTCAACATCATTACCAACGAGTTTGACTCCCATAACTTTTGAGTCGAGGTCGGCGTCATACTGAGAAGATGTACCTTTCAAATAGTGATAACCCATAACATCCATCTTCATCATATAAGTTCCGGGATCCCATGACTTCGTAACGTAGCCTGTAGCATTGGGAAGGTCAAAAAAACGCGGCATTTCGTGGGTTACGCGTTGCATATCCTCTTCCTCATAGACATTGTTACAGTGGTAGATACGTCCACCAGTGAATTCCCAATCACCGATCTTGGTAGCTTTCTGATATTTAGTACTGTTATACCAGTGAGAGAAGCTACCCATCATACTTGCAGTATTCAATGAAAGGAAATCTTCAATGATAACATCGACTTCATTCATATAACTGTTCATCTGATCGATGTCGTCATCAACAAGCAAATCATAAAATTCCTGCAACATTTCTTTGGTTTCTTCTACAGACTCTTTGTCATCCCACGGACCGGCAAGAAGAGTATTGATGTATTCTTTCTTTGCGTCAACGAGACGATCGTCGAAAACCTCCGAAACCTTATTGATAGAAAAGCCTGTCAGACGTGTACCAGTAGCCATTCGATCGGCGAACATAACGAGGAAGTCACCTTGATTGAGCTGAACGGTATCACTAACGAGTGACCATGTCTCACCAAAAGCAGTGAATTCAGCTACATTGCGGGTATTGGTTGCGTATGTTCCGTCGTTGTTTACATAGAAATTAAGGTAGTTTGCTGAACCAGCAGAGATGGATGTGTTGCCTGTGTTCTGACCACCGTTGATGTAATAAGAATAAACGTAGAGTCCGGCACCACCCAGCTGATCTACCGACCACATGCGAGCCAAAGTGTTTCCTGAAGCATCACCAAGAGACTCGATGACAGTCTCGCCGTTAGGACCTACCTCGGTAACCAGACGCCATGCAGACGTTGAAGGATCAGCGGGAGAATCGTCAGAACCATTTGACCAACCTGTAAACTGATTGGAGAAATCTCCATTATTTACATAGTTAGGAGTAGTCGCCTTATACTTTGAATCCGGAGTATAGATATACTCGCCATTCTGATAAGCCGAAGCCGACACGAATCCCAAAGCTGCTAATAATTGCAGTAGTAGTCTTCTTCTCATAATAAAAATAGCGTTTTTTTAATTAGTAATAATAGTTTCTTATAGATTTTTTGCAAATTTACGCCAATAATCGCACCACAAACCATAAAAAATGATTTTTAACCTAAAAAAAATGTTTAAAACATAATCTTGTGCTGTTTCCCAAAAGGCCCCTTTCCAAAACTTCATTCATACAATACAGCGAAACGCGGAATGAACAATGAACGTCGTTACCTAAAAACCACGGCAGCGTGATAGCATACTCCCCCACTCCACCATAATCCCATGTTACAACTTTACTAATATCTGAGCGAAGAGTGCGTAAAGAAGAGGCATGATTGCCTCCCATCACTGAGGGAACCGATCCTACTGGTTCACCAATGAAAGGTCATCATGCCTCTTCATTCTGACTTCAAACATCTGAAGTTCTCGCCTCTCTTCGATCCGCCTTCCTCGCTTTCCAAGCGAATCGATTTACTCACAGTTCTTTCAATTTAACCTGAATGGTGTTTTATGCTATTCATTAATCAGCAAGATTTGCCATTCAAGTTAAATGAAAGAGCCGTGACGGCTTACTTGACGTTAATCTTCTTCACTTCCATTCCTGCTGCCGAGCGCATCTTAATTATATATGTACGCGCGTTCATATCATTAGAATAAGATGATATGTGGCTACGCACGTCTGAACGCGGGGCGGTGAAGGTTGCAATCTTCTGACCTGTCAGAGAATAGACTTCACATTCAACCTCGTCACTACCAGAAACGGAACTTATACCACTCGCATTGACAACCTTAATCACGCCTGTAGTCGAAAGAAGCCCTGTAGTATCCCAAGCGAAACCGTCCGGAAGTTCCTGAAGTTCGAGTGTAGGCGTACCTCCGAACGACTCTGATGCTGTCCACAAAGTATATTCCGCGCCATCCTTCGGCACGAAATTGTCAGCCAAAGACACCTTGAGAACACCATTGATAGTGATAAATTTGGCCTGAAGCTGAGAACACTTGCTACCGATAACAAGCCCGACGGTGGCACCACTGGCGACTGTCAACGCTCCATTGGCCTTGATCGTACCGGGACTGTCCATATCGTAAGAAGCACGCGGATAGAGTGCTCCACCTGAATTTACGGCAAGCGAGTGGAGAAGTCCCTGGGCGAGCAGCACACCGCTTCCGTTGACGGTCATGGCGTTTGTTCCGTTGACGAGAGTTGCCAGAGCTGAGTTATTGAACGAAAGCGTTCCGGCCTGAACCTCTACCGGGGCTGTGATACGGCCGAGCGAAAGAATCTTCATCGTTCCCGTTCCACGCTTGATTATCTTTGACGTTGAATAGGTGCCGAAAACGAAATCAGCATTGTTGTCACCGACATAGTAGCTTCCTGTACCGACCAGTGTACCCATGCCCGTAACGGTTCCGAGCGGTATGTTCTTTCCGTTGTTATCAATTGTCATTCCTGTGTTAAGCAACAAAGTACCATTGACAAGACCTGAGGTGCTGGTGAAATAGAACACTGGGTCGTAGGTGCCGCGCTTGCTAAGAGCAGGAACAAGCGTTCCCGTGAAATTGTTCCAGTTACCTGCTATATAGTTGCGCACACCTGCAGCGTAGATAGTAAGACGACCTGATCCTGAGTAATTTCCGGTATATTCGCAGCGCGGGTCACAGTAGATAGTTCCTGTCTGACCTTCTTCTACAACGAAATTGGCAGGGTTGGTAGAATAAGAACCTTCTGAATTTGAATCATAGAGCACACCGCCCTCGAATGCAACCGTCGACGGAAGCTGGGCGATATTGTTGGCTTCTGTCACGTTGACAGAACCGGTACGGATAACCAACTTAGACACTGAGTTTCCTGAGCCCAGCGTAAGCGCACCCTCGCCGAGTTTGGTCAGGGTCTGACCGGAAACGCTCTGCTTGATACCAGTCGACATGGTCAGTGTCGTTCCATTTATTACATCAATATTTGCTCCTCCATCCCCAACATTTATTGTCTGTGATGTGGTCAAGCTTTCCTGAACAGCAAGTGTAGCATCTCCGGAAATATTGATGGCGGAAGTGACTCCACCCAATGAGCCATAGTCAGCTCCAGCGTTGTTTGCCAGCTTGGCTACAGATAGTTTACCACTATTGATGAATGTAGATCCGATGCGGTTCTCATTGTTGATAATGACAGTTCCGGTTCCATTGACGGTCATCGTCGGTTTGCCTACAATACTGTCACCGCTGATGGTGAATGTCTTCTTAGCGTTGTTGAACACGATGCTTGAAGGCTTGACCTTTCCTGAAATGATGACATCGGTCGAAACGGCGTTGTCGTCAAAGACTACCTCATCGTCGGGAACGAAGCCGCGCATACCGGAGCCGTCGGCCGACTCGAAGTTAGCAGAACCATCCGTGCTCCAGACGGCATCCTCAGCGCCAATCCAGTTGACCGTTCCAGCATGGAAGGCTGTCAGCGTGAGATAGAGCTTGCCGTCTTCCAACGAAAGTACCGACTTGTATGACGTCACACCCTCTATGAGTATATCGTCAAGACTTCCGTCGAGCTTGCCGACTTCGCCAATCAGATATTTTCCTTCACCGTCTGCAACATTGTCACTCTCCATAATGAGATTGATATGGAAAACCGGTGTAGAATAGGCCGGGCCATTCGTCCAGATCTTTTTTTCAATGGAAAGCGTAGCGACGTTGATGTGGTCGGCCGTGCGGTCAGTAGCATTGAGGTCGATAGCTACAGCTGCTCCGAAATTAAGTATGAGGGAATCGACGGTCACACTGCCGACAGTTCCATGTCCTCCGGGAACAATAGTAGAGTTGTAGTCAGCCTGAATACCTTTCATGAATTTTCCGCCGTCGGTGATGAGCGTCGTGTGGCGATTGAGCCAAAGACGGCTGTTCTCCAAACTGCCGTCAAGACGGAGTGTTCCGGCCCATACATCGGTAGAACCGGTATAGGAATGTGACGCTGCGGGCATGACGAGGGTTCCGTCGCCCTGCTTGACCAGACGCATGTCACCGGTCAGGGCACCACCGGTCAGGGTGTGAGTGTAGGATTCGGTGACGATGTTTGAAACATTATCACGACCCTGAACCCATGTGGGGGCATTGTCGGTGAGGATATATGGAGAAACACCGTCGATGACACTGACAGTCATGTCGCCGGTCTCGTCAAGCATGATATGCTTGTCGTTGCAGTCACTGCCAATGGATGAGCCGTTGGCAATAACTGTGCGGCCGGTGGTTGTGAGTGGTGGCGGTGCTACGGTGATACCCTCCATCTCACCGAGGAAGTAGCTCACGTGAGGCGGCTGGTTGTAGCCGTTCATCTGCCAAACGATGGCATTACGGTACTGATGGTCATGCCACAGAGTATAGTTACGCCACTTTGTTGCAATGGTAGAAGTGTAAATACGGATGTTATTGTCAGCCGTGCGCATGACAATCTCTTCGCGCCAGTCGCCGAAGAGGTCGGCCATAAGACATGGAGTCGCCTTAGTATAGTTGTTGGTCAGCGAGCCAGAAAGACGTGCTATCGTTCCTGCGCCGTACTTCAGGATAACACCCTCGGTATCATAACTTCCGGAACCATTGAATGTCTCTTCGCAGAGATCACCATCCCAATAGATGTTCATGTTCTGAGCGATATTGTTCTTTGAACCGCCGTCCAAAGTCTTATAGGTAACGGAACTTACCAGTCCGGGGTCGCGGGCCGAAACGCCCTGACATCCAGGAAAGTCGTTTGTGAAATTTCCCATGATAGCACGGCCGTCGTCATTACCACAAGAATAACGGTAAAGAATCTTTCGTGTAGTGGCATCACAAAGGTTGTTTCCGGGAAGGTCTTCGTTACATCCGAAGAATTCCTGACCATGGCGGTATGGATCAAAATCGCTCACGTGCTGGGCGTCGCCATGACCGAGACCCGTAGAAGCAAGACCGCGACCGTTGTCGTCGATGGTCATTGAGCCGAAGACGATTTCATCACGTCCGTCCCAATCGACATCGGCAATGATATAGTTGTGGTAACCCTGACCATACCAGATAGAACCGGGTGTATTGCAGTTCCATGTCCAGCGAGTGGTCAGCGAGTGGTCGACAGGATTAACGTCGTAGGCAATCATCTTGTGACGGGTGTAGATACCGCGGGCAAGGAAGATGCTGGGCTTCTTTCCGTCAAGATAGGGTGCACCGAAGAAATATTTTGAGGAGCGGTGGCCGTAGCCGTCACCCCACGCTGCTTCAAGACTGCTCTCGCCTGACTCCAAACGTTTCAACGGATAGGGCATCACCTGATAAGGCTTGGCCGTCAGTCCGTCGAGGTAGAGAAGATATTCGGCACCGTCATGAACAAACCACTGGCCGTCCTCCGTGGGACGGTAGTTCTTCGACGGGTCACCGATGGTCTGGGTCGTTCCGTCAGCCATGTGGATGACAGTTCCGTCAGCAGCGCGCATGATACACTCGGCACGTCCGTCAAGGTCCCAGTCGTAGGCGGCAATATTGATTTCGTTGTTCTGGAAATCACCCATGTTGCGGCCGCAGTTGATCCACCAAAGCTTCGTTCCGTCAAGTTTATAGGCTTCGATGACGGTATAAGTGTCATCACCGGTATTGGCATGGTCAAACTTAATGATCAATTCCAACTCACCGTCACCGTCGAGATCGGCCGCAATGGCATCATTGGGAACGAACGTTCCGGGCAAATTGCCATGATTGAGACGGAGTTCAAGATAGTTGTTAGACATAGGCTTGGCTCCCTTGCTCTTGGCCTGGGCTACGCCGCGGACAACTGGTTCGACGGTATAAACAGAAGACACCGTTCCGCCAGCGTCGGTATAGTTGGACACGGTGAGCGGTTTGTCGTTGAGCTTGGTTCCGTCACGATAGATGTTGTAGGTCACATCGTAGTATTCCTCACCTAATATGCGCCAGCTGCAGTAGACACCGCCGCTAACCTTCACAGCTACAAGACCGCGATCGAGCTTGTCGACATGACGTTGCGCACGGACTGTAAGGGCCATGAGGCAGAAGAACACACATAAAAAAAGGATTCTTTTCATGTAGATTGTAATTAGTTTTAGTTATTTTATTAGTCTTATCCAAATGTTTGTCTCTACGCTACGTCCATCTGCCGGCTCCACTTCACTGTATTCTAATCCATTCGCCGTATTTCAATTATGGTACGCGCATACATATTTAATTGCAGACTGCAAATATAATGTTTTTTTGCGAGAATCTAAGATTTTTATCAAATAAAAAAGGTGAGAAAACTATTTTAATATAATATTCGAAGCACTAAGAGACAGCATATTATATAAAATGCAGGATTAAAAAAGGCGCAAGGATTTACCTTACGCCTATATAAAAGAAACGATAAGCAGCTTAATTGCCGGCAGACTGTTCGCCGCCCAACACGGGCCAACCGTCGTCGGTCCACTCCATCTTTCTTTGTACGAGCACAGAAGCTCCGTTGTCGGCTATGCTGTAGCCGTGGCAGATGAAGATGTCTTCGTCACCGAAACGGTAGGCTGCACTGTGGCCGGCGGCCTCATATTGTTTTTTGTCTCCCTCAATGACAAGTGTTCCGCCACCAAAGGCCATATCACGACCGTCACGGTCGAGATAAGGGCCGGCAACAGTGCGACTGCGGCCAACCACGACCTTATATGTGCTCTCCATTCCACGGCAACAGTAGTCCCACGAGACAAAAAGATAGAACCAACCGTCGTGACGGAAGACGAACGGAGCTTCCACAGGATTTGCACGTCCTTCTGTCTTGCGGCGGGCGATGGTACGCTGGCGGAAGGAGCGGTCTATGTGCATCGTTGAGTCGAGGCGGACCAGCTGAATGCCGTCCCAAAAGGAGCCGAACGTAAGCCACGGTATGCCGTCCTCGCCGATGATGAAGTTAGGGTCAATGGCGTTCCAGTTGTCACGGCCGCCTCTGGAACATATCATCGGGCCGTCATCCCTCCATTCTATCAGGTTGCGGCCTTCATCGGAGAGCGGCCGCAGGCTGTCTGTGGACACAAGTCCTATGGCCGACGTGTTCTTCCCGAATGTCGAACAGCTGTATGCCATCCACCAGCGTCCCTGCCAACGAATGATGTCAGGTGCCCATACGTGGTCGCGGAAACCGGGTACGGAATCGTGTGTCCATGAGGGGATGACGCTCAGCAGAGGTGTTCTGCGCCATACACGCCATGTTTTTAAATCTTTTGATTCGGCCATCTGAAGGCCGTGGCCTGTGCTCATCATATAATAGGTGTCGCCTGACTTTGCCATGACGGGGTCGTGGACCATTGGTCTGTCGGTTGTGAACGACTGGGCAAAGGTGATTGCAGAGATTGCAGAAAGGATGACAAGAGCGAAGGCTCTGGAGATTTGAATGGGAAGCATGGGATGGGACTTTTATGGGAATTAACAGGATAATTACAGGATGTTATTGGAGTTATGGGATCATTATGGAAAGAATGAGACTTGCGGGATATTTTTCTGCTGTTGTCAATAGAGAAGAATGGCTCCGGCCAGCGCACTGTAGACTATCATCCGGATTGGATTAATCTTGAAATACATTGTTCCGACGAACGTTGCGGCAAAAAGGGCGATGCTGATCCAGAACTGCCATGGATTGAGTGACGGAGTGGAGAAGTTCTCTGATGTCATGAGCAGCAGCGTGGCTGCGCCGAGCAGACCTACCACGGCGGGACGCAGACCAATGAAAACGGACTGTACGAGTGGCGTTTTCATATATTTCATGAACATACGGCTGATGACAATCATGAGTATCAGGGACGGCAGGACAAGGGCGAACGTGGCAGTAAGACTGCCAAGTATGGCCATGGTGTCACCCATTCCGGCGTTATGGATGGCCGTATAGCCGCAATATGTCGCACTGTTGATGCCTATCGGGCCTGGCGTCATCTGGCTGATGGCCACGACGTCGGTAAATTCGGATGTGGTCATCCAGTGCCAACGATGGACCACTTCGCTCTGGATGAGTGACAACATGCCGTAGCCGCCGCCGAAACCGAACAGGCCGATGAAGAAGAACGTTATGAAAAGCTGTAGGAATATCATTGTTATATTTGTGGGTATGATTGAGTGCCGAATATGATGGAAACGTGGAACGGGTGTCCAGCGCCTTGCCTGCCTGAGACGCCACAATGCGATTTCTCTACATCGGCTTCCATTATTCACATAGTCTCATTATTCCGTGGGCTGTATATACCTTCCATACAGCCAGCCTCCGAGTCCGGCAATGAGGATTATCGTTATCGGTGAGACGCCGAATGCCCATATAGCCAATGCTCCGGCAACAGGAATCCAGCAGTTCGCCCATCCGACACGGGCGTTGCGGGCCATATTGAACGTAGGCACGGCAATCAGGGCCACCACGGCCGGACGTATACCACGGAACATTGCTGCCACGACGGGATTGTCCTGAAACTGGCGGAAGAACATGGCTATCAGCAGGATGATGATGAACGACGGCATGGCCGTGCCCAGTGATGTGCAGACAGCGCCACGCGTCTTGCGCAGCTTATAGCCGACAAACGTGCTCACATTGATGGCGAACACACCCGGACAGCTCTGCGCGATGGCAATCACGTCGAGCAGTTCCTCGCGCGTCATCCACTTATGGTTATCAACCACTTCTTTCTCTATGAGCGGTATCATGGCATATCCGCCGCCAAGAGTGAATAGTCCGATCTTGAAGAAAGTGAGAAACACTATTTTATAAATTCAGAATTATTAATTATGGGTGGGAATGAGGCGGGCTAATTACACATTATGAATTATAGATTATAACCTGAGAAGCGACACCGCACCAGCAGATTATAATCTATAATTTTTATAATTATCGAGAACTTCGCCTTAAGCGAAGTTCTCAATCCATTTCCTTGCATTGACAAACGCCTCAATCCACGGAGTCACGTCGTCGGCGCGACGGTCGGCGGGATACCATGCGTTCTGCCACGGGAAGATGGCGCGCTCCAAGTGGGGCATCATTGCCAGATGGCGGCCGTCGGCCGAGCAGATACCGGCCACGTTGTAGTCGCTGCCATTCGGGTTGGCAGGATAGCCGGCATAGTTGTACTTCGCGATGACATTGTAGTTTGACTCAGCCCCGGGAAGTGAGAACTTACCCTCTCCGTGAGCCACCCAAATGCCGAGCTTGTTGCCGCTGAGCGAACCGAACATGACACTGTCGTTCTGCGGTATGTCGAGGCTGACGAAGCAGCTTTCGAACTTGTGGGAGTTGTTGTGCAGCATGCGGGCCTTTCCGCCATCCTTGCTGCCCACAAGTCCGAGTTCGACCATCAACTGGCATCCGTTGCAGATACCGAGCGACAGTGTGTCCTTGCGTGCATAGAACTTGTCGAGAGCCTCCTTTGCCTTCGGATTGAAGAGGAACGCACCGGCCCATCCCTTTGCCGAGCCGAGCACATCACTGTTGGAGAATCCGCCGCAGAACACAATCATGTTGACATCCTCAAGCGTCTCGCGACCGGTGATGAGGTCGGTCATCATGACGTCCTTCACATCGAAGCCGGCCAAATAGAGCGAGTAGGCCATTTCGCGCTCGCCGTTGGTACCTTTCTCACGGATGATGGCGGCCTTCACGCCGGTCATCTCGCGGCGGTCGGCCGAAATGCCGTATTGCGAGAGACTTCCAGTGAAGTCGCGGTTGAACTTCATCTCCAGCGGCTGGTTCTTATAGTTCTTATATCTTTCGGCGGCACAGCCGTTGAAACTCTGCTTGCGGTCGAGCAGGTATGACTTCTCATACCATACATCGCGCAGGGCGTCGATGTCGAATGTATGTTCAAAGTCACCGGATTTCACCACTACAGTGCGCTCGCCTGGCACGGAATAGCCGATCTTGGCGAAACCCACGCCACACTCTTCCATAAACTTGCGGAACTCTATCTTATGCTCGTCGCTGACCTCGATAACGACACCGGGATTCTCGGCGAAGAGCGTCTTCACAACGTCGCCGTCACTGCAGATGTCGTGCAGGTTGACGTGGAGGCCTCCCTCGGTGTTGGCGAAGCACATTTCGAGCAGCGTCGTGATGAGACCTCCGGCACTGATGTCGTGGCCGGCCATAATCCAACCGCGCTTGACGAGTTCCTGAACGGCATTGAAAGCGTCGCAGAAGTATTCCGGATTCTTCACCGTAGGCACGTCGTCGCCAACCTTTCCGAGGCTCTGGGCAAAGGCACTGCCACCCAGACGCTGCTCATCGAATGAGAAGTCTATGTGATAGATTGATGCGTTCTTGTTGTTTACGAGCACCGGTGACACTACCTTGCGGACGTCACTGACCTCACCACCAGCACTGACGATGACCGTTCCGGGAGCGATAATCTTATCGCCGCCGGGATACTGCTGTGTCATTGACAGCGAGTCCTTACCCGTCGGGACATTGACGTGGATTGCGCAGCAGAAATCCGACAGGGCTTTCACGGCTGTGTAAAGACGAGCGTCCTCACCCTCCTGAGAGCGGCATGGCCACATCCAGTTGGCCGAGAGGCTCAGGCTGTCCATGCCTTCGGCCAGCGGTGCCCACACGATGTTGGTCAGCGACTCGGCTACAGACAGCACACTGCCGGCCTCGGGCGATGCCAGTCCGGCCTGGGGAGCATGTCCGAGCGAAGTTGCAATACCCTTATGACCGCGATAGTCGAGAGCCACGACGCCGCAGTCACTCAGCGGCAACTGTATGCGGCCCTGACACTGCTGACGCGCAATCTTGCCCGTGACGGAGCGGTCGACCTTGTTTGTCAGCCAATCCTTGCAGGCTACAGCCTCAAGCCGGAGGACGTTGACGAGATAATTGTCGAGTTTTGAGTTCAAAGTGGTGAATGAAGAGGTTTGATTGCCTTTTTCTGCTTCACACTGTGCCGAACCTTGAGAGCAATCAGCCCCCTGGTCACCGCTCTCTGTACCCTGACCTTCATAGGTAACGTTTGCGTAGTGCCGCTCTACTGTCGTATCGCGCATGATGGTCTTCGGAGAGTGGCCGAACATCTGGGCCACGTCGAGGTCGAACGGACGGACGCCGTCACCTTGTTCAAACGAGAAGTGGGCGTCGCCGGTTGTCTCACCTACGACATACATCGGAGCACGCTCACGCTCGGCGATGCGGCGCACCTGCTCTATGTGCTTCTCGTCAATGAGCAGTCCCATGCGCTCCTGACTCTCGTTAGCGATTATCTCTTTTGCGCTCAGTGTCTTGTCACCGATTGGCAGCTGCGTCATATCAATGCGTCCGCCGCACTCCTCAACCAACTCCGAGAGACAGTTGAGGTGGCCGGCCGAACCGTGGTCATGGATGCTCACAACGGGGTTGACATCGGCTTCACAGAGCGCACGGACGAGGTTGTATGCACGCTTCTGCATCTCCGGATTGGCACGCTGCACGGCGTTCAGCTCGATGCCGTTGCTGTAACGGCCCGTGTCTACCGACGAGACGGAACCTCCACCGAGACCGATACGATAGTTGTCACCACCAACGACGACGACCTTGTTGCCTGTCTGAGGCTCCTTCTTCAGGCAGTCGCGCTTCGTTCCGTAGCCCACACCGCCGGCCAACATGATGACCTTGTCGTAGGCATACTTCTCCGCTTCACCTTCCTGATGCTCGAATGTGAGCACCGAACCGCAGATGAGCGGCTGTCCGAACTTGTTTCCGAAGTCGCTCGCACCGTTAGATGCCTTGATGAGAATCTGCTCCGGAGTCTGATAGAGCCACGGACGCTCCTGGAGTCCTGAAGGAGCGGAGGTCTGAGTGTCGGCTGAAGAGTCTGCTTCTATCCTCGGATAAGCCGTCATATAAACCGCCGTTCCGGCGATGGGCCATGAGCCGACGCCGCCGCCCATACGGTCGCGGATTTCGCCGCCCGTACCCGTTGCGGCACCATTGAACGGCTCTACTGTCGTGGGGAAGTTGTGGGTCTCGGCCTTCAGCGAGATGACACTCTCGATGTCCTTTATGCGGAACCAATCGCTCGTGGTCTGGTCAGCCGGAGCGAACTGCTCCACGACCGGACCTTGGGCGAAGGCCACATTGTCCTTATATGCGGAAAGAATCTTGTTGGGATTCTCCTGTGTTGTTTTCTTGATCATTGCGAAGAGACTCGACTCCATCTCCTTGCCGTCGATGATGAACGTACCGCCGAAAATCTTGTGGCGGCAGTGCTCGGAGTTGATCTGGGCGAAGCCGAATATCTCGGAGTCGGTCAGCGGACGGCCAAGCTCCTTCTCGATCTTGTGCAGATACTCAATCTCCTCGGGCGACAGGGCCAGTCCCTCTTTCTCGTTGTACTCTTCCAGATTGTCAACATGCTTGATTGGCTGCGGCTCCAAGGCTACGGTGAACACGGTCTGGTCCAGTCCCTTGTACATGCGCTGCAACATCGGGTCGTGCCCGGCGTCTTCCGTGTCTACTGGGAAGAACTCTTCTATACGCGAAATGCCGTGGAGATTCATGTTCTGTGTTATCTCGACGGCATTCGTACTCCAGGGAGTTATCATCTCACGGCGCGGGCCGACAAAGAAGCCCTCCATGCTTTCGCCCTCTACGAGCTCAGCGTCGCCGTAAAGCCAGCAAAGTTCTTTGATTTCATCCTGAGTCAACTGATGGTCAGCCTGCGTAGCAATCACGCTCTTTTGCGGAGTCCTAAAAAAAAGTATCATGCCTTTATATATAATTATGTGTATTTATATTCCGTCGGCAAAGTTACATTAATTTAAGGAGAGCGCAAAATCTTACGACTACTATTTTTCCGATGCTTGGTTCCCTGTGTCATGTCGTCATCATGCCCACAGGAGCGTATCACGGCGTCAGCGGCGTATAGAACAGCGGCGTGGGAACCGTTCGCAGCCATATTTCCGAAAGTTCGCAGGTTTGTCCTATTCAATCCTCCCTATCTCCACACCGTCAAAACCGCTTATGATGTCGAACATCATGGTCTCATATTGGAAGCGTTTGACCCTCAGGTCCATATCCACCTCCAACTGCAAGCCTCCGCTGGTCGTTACCTCACGCATGCTGTATGAAAAGACTTCAACCTTCTCCCGCTTCATACGCTTTATAACGCTGCGGATGATATCCTTCGACGGAGCGTAGAATGTGACCGAAACGTTGCGCCCGCCGAACCGCTGCAGAATGACGTTGAGCGCCTCAAGGCAAAGCAGGACGAGCACCGTAGTGGCCGTAGCCAACAAATAGAGACCCGCACCGCAGGTCATACCGATGGCCGATGTCACCCACAGACCGGCAGCCGTGGTCAGTCCGCGTATAACGTTCTTCTGGAAGATGATGATACCGGCACCTATAAATCCGATGCCCGACACCACCTGTGAGGCTATGCGCGAGGGATCGAGCGACACGTTGGATACCGTACCGGATATGACGGTGTCAAAACCGTATTGCGACAGCACCATAAACAGCGCGCTGCCTAACGCGACGAGAAAATGCGTGCGCAGGCCGGCTTCCTTGGCACGGTATTCGCGCTCCAGACCGATAAGACCGCCAAGCAGGGCGGCAATGAAAATGCGGATTATAAATTCTACTGTCATAAAGCTCTGTGTTTTTTTAGGTCACTCCCCTATCCCGCACCGTTCGTTGTCAAGCACGAGATGGGCTTTCTCCATCGTAAGGAAACAGCCTTTGACGCCGGCGGGCAATCCGCCGACGGTATAGGAATAATTGTATGTCTTTCCGGTCGTCGTCGTTGTCACGGCTGTCATGACGGCAGTACCGGAAGAGACGGAAAGCGTCAGGTCGACCTGTGCCCCGTCCATGTCGGATGAGAACGTCGCCCAGTCATAGTTGTGGGTCATACCGGCCGCACGGAGTTCGTCCGTGGCGTAGGTTCCCCAGCCGTAGGCATCGGCACGGAGCACCATATATTCGGCATATCCGCTCTCTCCGCGCTGCTTACCGTTAGTGAAGACGAGCAGCCAGTTGTTCCAGTTGGCGGCCCGGTCTGTATAGTTCCGGAACGAATAGCGGAACGTCCCTTCGCCCGAAGGCAGGCTGAGATAAGGCGTAAAGTAGGTCCAGAAGGGAGCGGTATTGTCGTCAGGGCCATAAGAGCTGAAAGCCTGCTTGACTACTTTCTTGCCCCAATAAGTCTTCTTTCCGCCAACACCATAACCGGCATAGACAATGGTGGCGGCGCGCGGCGACGTCTCCCAATCGGCTTCACGGCAGAGAAGGAGTTTCTGAGAGCCTATGGTCAGCGTGCCGGTCGCGGCGTCGAAGCTCCACGTTTGACCGCTGAACGGCGTTCCCGTCACCTTGTGGTCGGCCGTGAGCGTCAACGATGTCGCGACGGACTGGGTCTGATATTTGTATTCCAACGTAACGTTCTCCCACTCTCCAACCAACTCTTCCTCTGAGATCGGGGCCTGCGGCACGCCACCATAACACTCCGGCATAACCACGGGCCATCCGTCCTCGGTCCAAAGTATGCGGCGCACCTGTCCCTGCATGATTGCATTGCTGTAAGCGTCGCCGTAGGCATCGGCCGGGAGACGGCCCTGAGACGAGTAGAACCAGTTTCCGCGGCCGTCGTCGAACACGGCGCAGTGGCTGATGCCAACCCAGCCGTAGCCCTGAGAGAAGCGGTATGGATGGGTAACGAGCGGCCATGCCTCGCCGCCGCGCGTAGTCACATCCGTGCCGGCGATGCCGACATACGGGCCGGCGATGTTGCGGGAGCGCACCACGCGGGTGTTATAGGCCACGGCGAGCTCGTCACAGGCCATGAAGAGATAGTAGTAGCCGTCGCGATAAACTATCTCCGGCGCCTCGGCAGCCTGCCAGCGGTTGCCCATCTGACGTGTGTATATCAGTTTTCCGTAGGCCGTGATGTCACCCCACGGCATGCCCAGCTCCGTCTTCGGCATGCCCGTCTCGGCGTCCAGCTCGATGGCGGCAAAGCCGGAATGCCACGAACCGTATATGAGCCAGTGGTCTCCTTCGGGGGTGATGATATAGGATGGGTCAATGGCGTTGTACTTGAAATAGCAGTTGGCCCAATCGTCGGCTTTGACGTTGAAGTTCAGCTGCTTGTCCGAAGCGTTGGTCAGCACATAGCCACGGTCCTCCCAGCTCGTGATGTCCTCCGGCGTGGCCGTCTCCATCAGTCCGATGAAGGCACGCTCGCCCCAAGTTCCGTCACCGTTGATGGTGCCTGGGCAGGTGATAGCGTAGTACATACGGTAGAGCCCGCTCCTGACACGGCGCACGCATGGCGCCCAATAGCCGAACTGACGGTCGTCGGAGAAATCGGCCGTGCTCTCGCCCAGCCCCATGGCCGCGCGGATTTCGTTCAGCTTCGGCTTCACCCATTCCGGCAGCCGGGCCATCGTCGCGCCCATGAACTCCCAATCTACGAGATTGCGCGAGCGGCGGCACATGAAATGGCCGTGGCCCTCATGGGCGTTGCCGAAGCTGGCGTCTGTCGCGTACATATAATAATAGCCGTCGTCTGCCAGCACCACCGATGGGTCGTGGACGTTGGCAAGGTTCCATTTCGAACGGTCTGCCCAGCCGGAGATGCTGCGGTAGTAGTCGGGATATTCCGGAGCACGGTAGTTCTCCAGACGGTCTGCAATGGGGGAAACCGTGATACTGCTTATGTGTCCGATGTCTATTCCGCCGAACGTCCACGTGCCATTCTCTCCACCCACAAAACCCGCGTCAGCGGAGCTGCCGACAACTGTCTTCCCGCCGTCATTCCGTTCCACGACAAACTGCGCCTCTGCGACACCGGACGTTATCAACAATGCTGCTGCAAGCAATATCTTCTTTATCTTCATCGTGATTTTCTCCTTTACTTATCGTTTAATGAACTTTACCTTAACCGAGCCTGCCCGCAGGATATATACGCCCGGAACAAGTCCCGACACATCCACCGTAGTCACGCCACCTCCGGCCACACTCTGACGAACCGGCCGGCCGCCGCTGTCGCTGACCGTCACCAGTGTTCCAGCCGCGCACCCTGTCAGCCGGAGTTCTCCGTCCACACTTCCCGAGAGCTGCGCCACCGGACCGTCATTCTCAGGTGAGACTATGACCGCGGGATCAACCTGCGTGAAAGATACCGAACGTGCACCGTCAATTATGCTGCCGTTCGTGCAGACCACAGCGAAAGTGTTGTCGGCGTCCGACGCCAACAGGAAGCCAACGGTCTTCATCAGCACCGTCCGGCCGCTCTGCGGCTCAACCAGTGCCCACTCTTTTACGTCCTGCGCCTGCGAGGCCATACAAAAGAGCGACGTCATGGATAGTAGTAATAGCTTTCTCATCTGTCATTTAAGTTGGTTATGGTAACATTAAAGCCAGTCTCCATAAGACCAATCAGGTCCTGAATATTGGTTTATATTATAAAATGCCTCAGTTCCGGTTTTTGTTCTTCCGCAATAACACTCCACGTCGTTGCGTATTTGTTTCATAACTCACTATGCCGCAATAAAAACTTAACGTCTTTGCGCTTACATTATATCATAGGGAGAAGTCATGATATTATAGGGAGAAGTCATGTCCACAACTCCGTGATATACATCGGGAAGCCGTGATCCGATTTACGGAAGCCGAACGACTCGTAAAACTTGATGCCGTCCTCGTAGGCCACGAGCAAAATGCGCAGATAGTCACGATATTTTTCCTTCGTCATCTCCACCAGATGCCGCCCGATCCCGCGTTTCTGATAAGCCGGGTCAACAAGCAGATAGTGGATGTATGCCGTCATCACTCCGTCGTCCATCGTACAGATCATGCCCACCAGCTTGTCGCCGTCCCACGCTGAATACACAGTCTCGTAGTTTTTCATCGCTTCAACCAGTTTGTCGGGGTAGTGACCCGACGACCATTCCACCGAAAGGAACAGCCGTTCCAGCTCATCACGGCCGAAATCGCGGACTGCCTTATAGTCTATTCCATTGTTCATATCTCTCGTCTTTTTTGTATGTAACATCCTACCGGCATACGAACATTACCACCGGCATGCGGATTTTGCAAAGTTACAATTTTTTTCGGCATAACAGCCACTCTTTTCCGATTTGTTGCAAAAACCGTAGAATGCCAAAGAAGAAATTGTGAAGCCATCTATAATTCCGCCGTCTCTTCCGCCTATTTCTTGTTAAGCCCGCATTCCCTTACAGTTTTGGTGGAAATCTTATAATCATCTATATCATAGCCAATAACGGCTATATCATAATCAATAACGGCCTGAAGGAAACTGTTTGACATAACAATAAAATATATCTGTATCGGATTTATTGTTATTAACGATGTTCAGATGGTCTTCAAAACGCGGGACAGTTCACGTGCATGGTGGTCGAAAACGTCTGTTCCGGCATGCTGCCAGACGTCGCCGAGAAAAGCCGCCCCGCCAAAATGCCACTCACGCAGCCGCGGAATGACGTCGAGAGTCACGCCGCCAAGGGCTATGACGCGGTCGTCGATTATGCCGTTGAGGGCTGCCTCGCGGAGCGTGTCGGGACCATAGGCCGAGTGATAGCCTTGTTTGGAGACACTGTCGAAGATTGGACTGAGAAAGACGTAGTCTGCCTCAGTTTTCCGTTCAGCCGCTTCAGTTATGGAATGGCATGAGGCCGACACGGTATAGCGGCCGGAGGCGGAACTGACAAAATACGGGACAGACGGATTGCGGCGGTTGAGATGGACCCCGCCGAGACTGTAGTCACGACAAAGTTGGAAATGGTCGTGAACAACAATATGCGGCAACATGGCAGCAGGAAGTCCGTCAAGTAACCGGGCACAAGCCCCGGCCGTAGAACCTGGCTTGCGCAGATGGAGCACATCGAGGCCACTATCGAAAAGCCGGCATATCATGGAAGCCTCATCGGGGATGAAATCAGGTGATGTTATAACAATGTAACGCATGGGGGATAAGGAAACAAAAAAAGGAATATCAAAATCCAATGATACGGACTCAGACACTCCTTCTTCTCTTTTTTTTCGGTTTATTTGTCACAATCCTTCAGCGAGTGGCTGATGCGGGCGGCACAGAAATTGGGGCCACACATGGTGCAGAACTCGCCTTCGGTCTTGTTTGACGTCTTGTAATACTCCAGCGCGCGCTCCGGGTCAAGGGCCAGATTGAACTGGTCTTTCCAGCGGAAGTCGTAGCGGGCCTTACTCAGGGCGTTGTCGCGGATGGTCGCGCCTGGATGTTGCTTGGCCAGATCGGCGGCGTGGGCGGCAATCTTGTATGTGACCACTCCCGTGCGGACGTCGTCTTTGTCGGGAAGGGCGAGATGCTCCTTCGGCGTGACATAGCAGAGCATGGCCGTGCCATACCAGCCGATCATGGCTGCTCCGATGGCGCTCGTTATGTGGTCGTAGCCCGGAGCGACGTCCGTCACGAGCGGACCGAGGGTGTAGAACGGTGCGCCGTGACACTTCTCTATCTGACGGTCCATGTTCTCGCGGATCTTGTGCATCGGCACGTGGCCGGGGCCTTCAATGAACGCCTGCACGTTCTTCGCCCATGCGCGCTCCACCAATTCGCCCATCGTGTCGAGTTCGGCAAACTGCGCCGCGTCATTGGCGTCGTGCGTACTGCCGGGACGCAGACCGTCGCCCAGTGAGATTGCGACGTCATATTTTGCGCAGATGTCGCAGATGTCATCAAAATGGGCGTAGAGGAAACTCTCCTCCTGATGAACCATACACCACTTCGAGATGATGCTGCCGCCACGGCTCACCATGCCCGTCAGGCGACCCTGCGAGAGGTGGACGTTCTTCAGGCGTATGCCGCAGTGTATGGTGAAATAGTCGACGCCCTGCTCACACTGCTCTATGAGCGTGTCGCGGAATATCTCCCACGTCAGGTCCTCGGCCTTGCCGTTCACTTTTTCAAACGCCTGATACATAGGCACGGTACCCACCGGCACGGGACAGTTGCGCAGAATCCATTCGCGCGTCTCGTGAATGTTGGAACCCGTGGAAAGGTCCATCAGCGTGTCACCGCCCCATTTGCAGCTCCACACGGCCTTCTCCACTTCCTCCTCGATGCTCGAATTGAGATGTGAGTTGCCGATATTGGTGTTTATCTTCACGAGGAAGTTGGTTCCGATAATCATCGGCTCAGCTTCGGGATGGTTAATGTTTGCCGGTATGACGGCGCGTCCGGCAGCCACTTCGTCGCGCACGAACTCCGGAGTGATGTGGGTCTCGATGCCCAGCTCGGCGCAGTTCATGTTCTCGCGAATGGCAACGTACTCCATCTCCTGCGTAATGATGCCGCGTTTGGCCAGCGCCATCTGCGTCTCTCCCTCCTTGCGTGCGTCCGTCCACGGCTTGCGCAGCTTCGGAAGTCCCTTCTCCAGGTCAATCTCAACATTGGGATCGCTGTACGGACCACTTGTGTCATAAACATAGACAGGGGCGTTTTCCGTCATTTTCTTCTCGCCATTCTCCACCGTGACAGTGGGTGTGAGTAGCACGCGGCGCATGCCGACACGCAGATCGGGGTATATCCGGCCGTTCATGTAGACCTTCTCGGACGACGGATATGTGATTTTGATGTTGTTGTTCATATTTCTTTTTCATTAGAGGAGTTATTGTAACTAAAAGAGTTCTCGTTCACGGCGTGAGCAATAACTTCTTTAATTCATCCAACTCCATAAATAAAATTATAATTCGATTATTCTCTTCATCTCCTCCACCGGATTCTCGGCGTCAAGAACGGCTCCGCTCAGAGCGATGCCATGCACGCCGGTTGCCATTACGGCCGGAATGTCGTCGTATAGTATGCCTCCGATGGCAACAACGGGCAGGTTGATGCCGGCCGCATTCATGCGGGTGATGATGTCGCGGTAGCCGTCAAGACCGAGCACAGGCGAAAGGTTTGCCTTTGTCGTTGTGAAGCGGAACGGGCCGCAGCCTATATAGTCGGCACCTTCGCGCCACAGACGCTCCACGTCGTCGAACGTGTTGGCCGTGCCACCGATGACAAACTCCTCGCCGAGCACACGGCGCGCCTCACAGACGGGCATGTCGTTGCGTCCGAGATGCACACCGTCGGCCATCAGCTCTTTGGCCAGTTCAACGCGGTCATCAAGCAAAAATATCGACTCATGCTCCTTGCAAAGGGGCTGGATGACGGCCGCAGCCTCACGCACTTCATCGTCAGTAGCGTCTTTCATGCGCAGCTGAATCCACCGGCAACTGCCTTCGAGCGCCATGCGGACACCATCAACGTATGAGAACCGGTCGTTCTTATGGGTTATAAACTGTACTTGTTTCATTTCTTAATCAATTTCTTCGGGTCAAAAAAGTGGTTGACAGGACCATGACCGCCGCCAATCTCCACATCAGCGCCGGCCTGCAACGCCTCCGTAAGATATTCTTTGGCCAGTGCGATGGCATCGCCGGCCGGACAACCGAACGCGAGATACGATGCTATTGCCGCCGAGAGCGTGCATCCGGTACCGTGGGTATTGCGCGTCAGTACGTTGTCGCACGCAAATTCATACATCATCAGACCTCCATCCACGACACGGTATTCATCCACGGCGCTGCTTCCTTCTACGAAACGGTTTTCATCCACGACACGATACAGCCGGTCTGTCTTTCGGCCGGCAAGGTGCCCCCCCTTTATCAAGACGGCCTCACAGCCCTTCTTCAGTATCCTTCCGGCGGCGATGTCCATGTCGGCGCATGACGTTATCTTCATGCCGGTCAGAACCTCGGCCTCCGGGACATTGGGCGTCAGCAGCGCTGCCATTGGCAACAGTCGCCTACAGAAGACTTCGAGCGCATCCTCCTGCATCAGCCGCGAGCCGCTTGTGGAAACCATCACAGGGTCCACAACGAGGCGGTCTACGTCATACTGACTCAACGTATCTGCTATGGCGCATATAGTGTCGGCATCGTTCACCATGCCAATCTTGATGGCCAACGGATATATGTCGTCCATCACGGCGCGTATCTGTCCGGCCACGATGTCGGGACGTATGGCCTGAACGGCTGTCACGCCGAGTGTGTTCTGCACCGTTATCGACGTTATGGCCGACGCCGCGTAACATCCCAGTGCCGACATTGTCTTGATGTCGGCCTGTATGCCTGCGCCGCCGCTGCTGTCGCTGCCAGCAATGGTGAGAACGGGAAAGTACTTCTTCATTCTTCGTTCTTCATTTAACGTCAAACACTCTGTCCCAGTTTTTCCATACCGGTTCCAGCCCGAGCGCACGCAGGTCGCGCTCAACCTCGCCGGCCTTGCGGCTGTCGCTTATCTCAAACTGCTCCAGCGAGTTGGGATAGCAGGCATATCCGCCCGGTTCGGTATGACTCTCGGCACTCATCGTCGTCACGCCGAGCGTGGCCATGTTGTTGCGCACGTCGGCCGGTTCGCGTGTGGAATAGGATATGTCCACGTCATGGTCGAATATGCGCATGGCGAACGTGACCTGTGCCAGTTCGCGGTCGGACATGATGACGTTAGGCTGGAAGCCGCCGTTTTCGGCATGGCGCATACGCGGGAAGTTCACACTGTACTGCGTGCGCCAATATGTCTTTTCGAGATAACGCAGATGGCGGGCCATCATCGTAACGTCCGTCCGCCAGTCTTCCAGACCTATCAGGACCCCCATGCCTATCTTGTGGACACCGGCCTGTCCCATTCGGTCGAAACCGTTGAGGCGCCACTCGTAGTTCGACTTCATGCCACGCGGGTGATATACCTTATAACGGGCCTCGTTGTATGTCTCTTGAAAGCATATCACGCCGTTCAGTCCATGCTCGCGCAGCCGGGCATAATCCTCTGCGGCGAGCGGCATCACCTCAATCTGAAGGTTGTTGAAATAGGGTTTGGCAAGGTCGAGCGCACGGGCAAGATAATCAACACCGGCCATGGCTGGGTTCTCGCCCGTCACGATGAGCAGATTGTCAAACGGTCCGAGCTTCTTTATCGCCTCATACTCACGCACTATCTCCTCCTCGGTCAGTATAGTGCGCGCCATCTTGTTCTGCACGTGGAAGCCGCAGTAGACGCACGAATTGGAGCACGAGTTGGTTATATAAATAGGTATAAACAGATTGACGGTCTTGCCGAAGCGCTCGCGCGTGTACTTGCGGCTGAGCCATGCCATCTGTTCAAGATACTTGTCGGCGGCGGGCGAAATCATCGCCATGAAGTCGTCAATGTCGCAATGGGACTTTGAGAGCGCACGACGCACGTCGGCATCGGTCTTCGACATGATACGTTCCGTAGTTTCGTCCCAGCTGATCTGTCTTATAATGTCACTGAACATTCCTGTATTATCCTCCGCAAAATGCTTTAAGTATCACTATCTCGTCACCGTCTTTCACCACGTGTGAGTCCCACTCATCGCGGACAATCATCTCGTTGTTCACAGCCACGGCAACTCCTTTCTCCGGCAACCGGCAGCTGTCAGCCACGCTGCGGAGAGTCGTTCCCTCGGGGAACTCTGTCTGTTTGTTGTTTATTGTTATTTTCATGAAGTTTCACCAAATTAGAATGTATTTTTTACTTAACCGTTTATCTACATGAGTATATGCTTCTGTCTCACCCTTCATGATGAAAATCACTGAGGGTGTTAGCCAAGGAACGCTGTCAGCGGCGAGCTGGCCTCGGCCGTCATGTCCATCGACTGGCGTCCCAGACCGGCCTCATAAGCCTCACGGCCGGCCTCGACCGCCTTCTTGAAGGCACGCGCCATGGCCACCGGGTCGCCGGCAACGCTCACAGCCGTATTCACAAGCACAGCGTCGGCTCCCATCTCCATCGCCTCTGCCGCATCGCTCGGAGCTCCTATGCCGGCATCCACAACCACAGGTACGGTAGCCTCTTCGATTATAATACCGAGGAAATCACGCGTACGCAGTCCCATGTTCGTGCCTATCGGCGCGGCCAACGGCATCACCGTGGCTGCTCCTGCCTCAGCCAGGCGCTTGCACAAAACGGGGTCGGCCTGACAGTAAGGCAGAACAACGAATCCCTCCTTCACCAGAAGTTCCGTAGCCCGCAGTGTCTCTACGGGGTCAGGCAGCAGATAGCGCGGATCTGGATGTATCTCAAGTTTAAGCCAGTTCGTGCCGAAAGCCTCACGCGCCATCTTTGCCGCAAATACAGCCTCATCGGCGTTGCGCGTGCCCGACGTGTTGGGCAACAGCTGTATGCCGGGACGCACGATGTGACGCATCATGTCGTCATCGTCACTGTCGCCAAGGTCAATACGTTTCATGGCCATTGTCACCATCTGCGTCTCTGAGGCGGCGATGGCCTGTGCCATAATCTCATTGGAGCAGAACTTTCCCGTGCCCATGAACAGCCGGGACTCAAATTCCTTACCTGCGATAATCAGTTTTTCCATAATCTCTTTTTCGTGTTATTTACGGGCGACGGAAGGCCAGTCATGAACCGCGGACATCCAATATGCCACACGCCCCGCATGTCCGCCGAACGGACGTACGGGATTAGCCCGAAGACCAAATTGCAAAACAGCCTTACCGTCACACCATACGGTCGCTTTCTTAATGTATATAATCAATGTGAAATGGGAACGCGCCTATGTCACGCCAAAGAAACAATCATACCTCCAAATCCGGTGCTCACACCACCAAACTAATCTGCACATCCCTACGTCGGCATTATCCGAATCAGGTTCACACGGGTATAATCTCAGCCACGGCAAACACCGGAGCACCCCATCAAGCACATCATTGTTGCTGGTTGCAAAGATAACAAATATATCCGACATGCAAAAACATTCCGAAATATTTATTTTCGACAATTATATTAAGGCCGGACAGCGATGCTCAAACAGACGTGAATCTCCGTCATGGAATTGTTACACGGCCCAAGTAACAGCGTTACATGGCTCATGTAACAGTGTGACACGGTCCGTGTAACACCGTTACTTGAGCCGTGTAACAGGATTTATATCATTCTTCCTACAGGAACATAGTCATATATACAGGTAGATATTCAACTCCGTTTTCTCTCCTATAGTCTTTCGTATAAATCAGATATCTTCTTGAAATATATCATGCTATCTCCCATTGAACTTCCATTTGGAGAGCTAAATAAGGCTAAAATTCAAATTCCACCAAATTTATTTAGCGCAAATGCCGGTTTCCACCAAATTTATTTAGCGCAAAATGCCGATAATGTCATAAATATGCCATCCTCATCTCACCAGCATCTTGGAAGTTCTCACGACTTCATCACCTTCACAGAATCTCAGTATATATAACCCACCGGGCAATGACCGGATGTCGGACAAAGCGTTCATAGTCCCTATGTATTGACCGCCAATATCGAACACTCTGATTTCCCGCGAGCCGTCCGGTTCAATACGGACATTCCGGTTATCAATGTCCGCCTGGACGTAAGGCGGAAGTTCTATCGTATATAAATCCCGGCCGTATTTGTTTTCCGCAACGATATCAATCCAGGCATAATACGGGGACGTGATATGCTTGCAACTGAAATGTGCCAGATACGGCTCCCGGACGAACTGACTCCGAGCCATCGACCCATATTCCTCTTCCAGCGTCACATATAGATAGTCCGCACCCACATATCTGACCTCACATTCAACATTGTATGAATCACACCCGACGTTGTCCTGCTTCTCGAAACTCACATCCAGAATTGAAGGTTTAAGGTCCAACGTAACGTCATACGCCAAATCGACACTCCTGCCGCCAATATCTCCGTTGAACACTATCTTTCCCGAAAGACCGCCGCCATCTTCAATACGATAGCCGTCAGGTTCTGAAACGGGAGCGACATCAAACCGGATGCCACCCTCCGCCGTTTCCACCGTAACCTCATTGCCGTCGGCCGACGTCAGCAAGAAAGTCCATTTCCCGTTTCTTATGTCACCGGCATTGCTGCCATCCACTATAAACGAGTGTTGCATATATGCCGATGCTCCGCCGGATTCCGGTGTGTCAATCTCCTTTATCCGGAATCCATCGCCAGCCACATCCGCATCCCCGACGCTTCCGTCCATGACGCCAATCGCTACAGCTACCGTCCGTGAAGCCTCCGTTGACCGCTCCGCCGGATAAACAGCCAGCGGCCACACTGACGCCAGCAATAAAACGAGAAGAATGTTCTGCTGATACTTTTCCATCTGTTCTTTACTTTTTACATTATTAATTATTAGTACTTAAATATTAAGATGCAATATTACAAAAAGTTTTCCTAAAAAAACTCTCAGTCGATTAGAAAACTGCATCCCTGACAATCATTATCCGTCATTATCTGGATTTTGGAGTATATCACCCGTTGACGGAACTAATAAACTCCGCCAACGGGTGAATAAAATCTCTCTGTCCTTCACTACCTCCTGAACGTGACCTTGTCACCAACGGTCATAGTCTTCTTCGTCACTTCAACCGGCTCACGGTTCCAGTTCCAGACATTCATAAACTCTCTTTTTATCATTTTTTGTGACATTGCATTCTTTTGATTTTAGGTCTTTTCATTAAGTGGTAACGAACAGACATTTCGTCCTATTTACTCAGCAGAGTTCTCTTTCTCCAATTCTGCATCTATCAAATCTCGTTTATAGCTATTCATTGTTTCACGCAACGATTCTCTATAAAAAACTTTCATTTCTTTAGGACGTAACGTTTTGTTAAATATCGAAATAGTACTATTATCGTAAATCCCTTCAAACGTCACTTCCCTCCAAAAGAATTCTGGAGCCTGAATCCACAACTTGTATCCCGATGAAATTATATCCTCATCCTCACGAAATCTCAATTCCACTGGCTGACTGTAATAACGTCTGCCTGTTGAATTTAACTTAAAAGAAATATTTCCTTCATCCATTATAAAGTTTGTAGCTTCCAACATGATAAATCCAGGAAGAAACGGTTCCGGAGAATCGTCAAACTCTATGGACGGACCATAATACATGCATTTGGTTCCATTTTCTGTTTTTACCAATACCAATATTTCGTCAAACATTGACGGTTTGGCCTCCGCATGGTAATGATAGATTAGTGTATCTGCTGACTGCGAAAAGACAGAATTTCCAAAAACATAATTCACTTTAAATAAAAGAAAAAACAAAATAACTC
>CAMVUM010000025.1 GCA_947170725.1 uncultured Prevotella sp. | reverse complement strand
CGTTTTTTAATATTAAAATAATCATAATCTTCTACTAATAAAATGGCTAATATACTGTATTTAGTTTCCATAATAACACATCACTGAAAATAGAGTATGACTTCACTCATCTTTCTCAAGTGAAGCCATCACTGTCTCCACAGATTTCTTTCCGACAGGAAGATATTGCCACACTTTTGCCAACATCATTTCCAAGCCGCGTGAAGCTGACCATACGCTTTCCTGCAACGACAAAGGAGCGGTGAATACATATGAATTCTCAATGTAGAGTTGAATCTCTATTCTATGAGGGGGAATTTTAGAAAAGCCGGAGGTTCCGTCGGTAAGATGTGTTTTCACATAAGATCCGTCTAACCGATATTTGCCATAAGCGTTATTGAATATCAAGGCCTTAGACAATATTTTGGAAAGTGGCGAAAACCGCAATATGTCATCCCAATCACAATCTATCACACAGATAAAGGACTACGGTTCGGAAAATCAGTCCCGCTTTAATCTCTTTTCCGCATATAAGTATTTACGACATACCTACAGTCGGCTACAGCTCAGGACAAGCCATACAGACTATCCGCGAAGTGACTGGGTTTACATTGCATGAAGTTGCCAGAAAGTACAGAGGTTCATGATGAATTGAAGAATGATGACAATCTGAAACTATTTCATTTTTTTTGATGTTTGAATTAAAATTCATCTGCCGTTAGCATCATGAAGTCTTAATTTTTATTACCTTTGTATCGCAATTATGATTCTTTTTGATATTATATTTTTAGCAATCGCTTTGGCTATGGATTGCTTTGCCATATCCATCGTCAGCGGTGTAATAATGCGGCGATGCGAATGGCCGGTGATATTGAGAATGAGCGCATTTTTTGGCTTGTTTCAGGCCATAATGCCACTTCTCGGATGGTTTGGTGTTAACAGCTTCAGTTCCTATATCGAGTCCGTAGACCATTGGATAGCTTTCGGTCTGCTTGCTTTCATCGGCGGACGGATGATTTGCGACGCCCTTGATCAAAAGGAAGAAATCCATTTCTCTCCTGCAAGTCTCCGTACCCAGCTCTACCTCGCCGTTGCCACCAGCATAGATGCACTTGCTGTCGGTATATCATTCGCATGTCTTGGGTATGACCGATGTTCACAATTGACTATGCCACTTTCTGTAATCGGCATAGTCTCGTTTATATTCGGTGTGACTGGCAATGTACTTGGTGCTCGATTCGGACGTGCAATATCACGTCGTCTGCAGCCGGAACTCGTGGGAGGTATAATCCTTATAATCATCGGCATAAAAGTTCTTGTGAATCATCTTATGGAGTGATAACTCTTTGTCAAACAATATAATATGAACGTACATTAATTCAAAATATATGAAACTATCTGAAAATAGAAGCAGTATGCTCCATGGCGTACTGCTCATTACGCTTTTTTCATGTGCCGCTTTCTACATAGGCGATATTAACATGGTCAGGAGTCTGTCGTTAAGCCCAATGATTATTGGCATAATCCTTGGCATGCTTTACGCCAACAGTCTGCGCAACAATCTGCCGGAGACATGGGTGCCAGGCATTATCTTCTGTTCTAAGCGCATATTGCGCATCGGCATTATTCTCTATGGTTTCAGGCTCACTTTCCAGGATGTAACGGCCGTGGGATTGTCGGCCGTATGTATAGATGCCATAATCGTGACAACCACTATCTGCGGAGGAATCATGGTAGGGCGACTGCTCAGAATGGACCGTGATATAGCACTGTTGACTTCTGTTGGAAGTGGCATTTGCGGAGCAGCGGCAGTACTAGGAGCAGAATCAGCCATAAAAACCAAACCCTATAAGACGGCAGTAGCAGTGGCCACAGTAGTCATTTTCGGCACATCTGCCATGTTTATCTATCCAGCTCTCTATCGTAGTGGTGTCATAGATCTTTCGCCTGAAGCCATGGGTATCTTTACCGGCTCGACAATACACGAAGTCGCCCATGCCGTCGGTGCAGGAAATGCCATGGGGCCGGTTGAATCCAATTCGGCTATAATTGTAAAGATGATACGTGTGATGATGCTCGTGCCTGTACTGCTTGTTCTCAGCTATAGCATGGCACGCACAGCAGTAAAGACTGCTACTGGGAAACAAAAGGCAGGAGGAAATATTTCCATTCCTTGGTTTGCCATTTTATTCCTTGTTGTCATAGGTTTCAATTCTCTTGACTTAATTCCGAAGAATCTTGTGGACTTCATCAATACGTTCGACACTTTTCTTCTTACAATGGCCATGACCGCCCTTGGTGCAGAAACCAGTATAGAGAAATTCAAAAATGCCGGTCTCAAGCCGTTCATCCTGGCTTTCATTCTTTTCCTGTGGCTCATGACATCCGGGTATCTGATGGCCAAATTTTTAGTGCCGATGTTCTGACATATATAAAGTTCATTCTGCCTTAGAAGAAACATAAATACATGGGTCGGAATGCCAAACAACATTCCGACCCATGTATTCTCGGATATATTAAAGGGTTTTCCGGTTTATCCCGTCATTGCGATGATGCAGCTTGCAGGCTTGATATACAAATAAATCAGCAGATTAGCGCATAAATATGAAAAATTATGCCTACCTTTGCAATAGTTATTACTAATAAAAAAACAAATACATGGTAAACAGATTTATTTTGAATGAAGTATCATACTTCGGTCCCGGAGCACGCAAAGAACTGCCGGGAGTGGTTGCCCGTTTCGGATATAATAAGGCTTTAGTCGTTACAGACAAGGGACTGATGAAATTCGGTGTGGCCAAAATGGTGCTCGACGTACTTGATGGAGCCGGGATTGCATACGACATATTTGATGAGGTCAAGCCCAACCCTACGGTGACCAACGTCAAGGATGGAATTGAGGCATGCAAAAAATCTGGAGCAGACTTCATTATTGCCATTGGAGGTGGCTCAGCCATGGATACTGCAAAGGGAATCGGTATCGTTTGCAACAATCCCGAGTTCTCTGACATCGTTTCACTTGAGGGCGTAGCAGACACAAAGAAAAAGAGTCTGCCCATCATCGCTCTGCCCACAACGGCCGGAACAGCTGCCGAGACAACGATAAACTATGTTATCATCGACGAGCAGAACCAGAAAAAGATGGTCTGTGTGGATCCCAACGACATCCCCGCCGTTGCCATCGTTGATGCCGAACTGATGTATTCTCTGCCCAAGGGACTTACAGCTTCAACCGGTATGGATGCCATGACCCATGCCATTGAAGGCTATATCACAAAGGCTGCATGGGAGATGAGCGACATGTTTGAAATCAAAGCAATTGAAATGATACACAAATATCTGCCCATAGCCGTAAATGATCCGACCAATCCAGAAGGACGCAACGGTATGGCTGTGGCACAGTATATAGCCGGCATGGCATTTTCGAATGTCGGCTTAGGTGTAGACCATGGCATGGCTCATCCTATGAGTGCACTGCATGACGTTCCCCATGGTGTGGCATGCGCAATCCTCCTGCCTACAGTTATGCGTTTCAATGCCCCTGCTGCAAAGGATAAATACGTAGAAATAGCCAAGGCTTGCGGTGTTTACAAAGACGGCATGACCGTAGACGAAGCTGTGGAGGCTGCATGCGACGAGATTGCAAACCTCTCACGTATCGTTGGTATTCCTGAACATCTCAGCGAGCTGGGCATCAGTGAGGCTGACATACCAGCTCTTGCCGAGCAGGCAATCAACGATGTATGTACTCCAGGCAATCCGCGTGAGGTAACGAAGGAAGACATCATCAGTATATATAAGTCCATTCTGTAAGACCGGAATAGGAATAGGATAAGCAAAAAAGAGTATGACCATAGAATTGCCGTCGTCTTGGAAGGGGACAATGTGGTAATTCTTCTGTCATACTCTTTTTGGTTTGCATCGTTCAAACCGGCCCACCAGTATATGGTCGCATATATTTGGAGGTTCGGTTTTTAATAATTACCTTTGCATCTGAACGAAATAACTAATTATTTATTATATGAAACGACAGACATTAATGGCAGTTATGCTTGCCGTGGCAGGCAATGTACTGGCATGTACCAATTTCATTGTCGGAAAGAAAGCAAGCACAGACGGTTCTGTGATCTGCTCATACAGTGCCGACGACTATGGAATGTTCCAGAGCTTGTGCCACTACCCAGCGGCAAAACATGCCAAGGGAGAGATGCGCAAGATTTATGATTGGGACACAAACGTTTATCATGGGGAGATACCGGAAGCGCCTGAGACCTATAGCGTGGTAGGAAATATCAACGAATATCAGGTGACCATCGGCGAGACAACATTCGGTGGACGTGAGGAAATGGTCGACTCAACGGGTATAATGGACTATGGCTCGCTGATATATGTAGCCCTTCAACGTTCCCGTACGGCACGTGAAGCAATTGACGTAATGACCGGGTTGGCTGAGACTTATGGGTATAATAGCGAGGGCGAAACTTTCACCATCTGCGATCCGAACGAGGCTTGGATTATGGAGATGATGGGATGCGGTGCCGGAAGCAAGTCCGTTGTGTGGGTAGCTCTACGGGTGCCCGACGATGCAATATGCGCACATGCCAACCAGAGTCGCATACGAACGTTCAATCAGAAAGACAAGGAAAACGTGATGTACTCAAAGAATGTGGTGAAATATGCCCGGAAGATGGGATGGTTCACAGGCAAGGATGCTGATTTCAGCTTCTGTGACACATACGCAGCTCCCGATTTTGAAGGGCGCCGGTTCTGCGAGGCACGTGTCTGGACGTTCTTCAACCGTTTCAGCAGCGATATGGAACAGTATGTTCCGTACGCAGCCGGAAAGGTGAAAGATGCCAAGCCCATGCCATTGTGGATTGTTCCGGAACGCAAGGTTGGCATTCAGGATGTCAAGGACTGTATGCGTGACCACTACGAGGATACTCCGTTTGCGCTCGACAGCGACATCGGAGGAGGTATATGGCAGATGCCTTACCGTCCCACACCACTGTCATTCACAGTAGACGGAAAGAAGTATTTCAACGAGCGGCCCGTATCGACACAGCAGCCAGGCTTCGTTTATGTCAGTCAGATGCGTTCATGGCTGCCACGTGAAATCGGCGGCGTTCTGTGGTGGGGCAATGACGATGGTAACATGGTTGCCTTCACGCCAGTCTATTGCTGCACAACGATAGTTCCGGAGTGCTATTCTACACCTGGAGCCGACGCCCTCACGTTCAGTATGGATAATGCCTATTGGGTGTGCAATTGGGTCAGCAATATGGTCTATCCGCGCTACAGTCTCATGTTCCCCACGCTCAAGGAAGTGAGGGATTCACTGGATGCCTCTTATATGACGTTGCAGCCAGAAATAGAAGCGAAGGCAAAGACATTATACAGCCAGAGCCCTGAAGCAGCTGCCAAATATCTTACGAAATACACTGGTACAAAAGCCGCCGAAATGCTGGCACGCTGGAAGCAGTTGGCTTTTCATCTGATAGTTAAATACAATGATATGATTGTTAAGCCGGAGGATGCCAACGGTAATTTTGTCCGTACGAAAGAAGGTCTTGGTGCAAAAGTTAAACGCCCGGGATTCCCTGAGAATTATGCCCGTGAACTTATTCGTCAGACAGGTGACAGATATGCCTATCCGACAGAATAATTTTTGAAAATACACAAACTCGGCCCGAATGATGATTTCATTCGGGCCGAGTTTGTAATCAGGTATATCGTTTTGTTGCTATATTATCCGACAACAAAATCAGTCTTGTTTATCTTGGAAGAAATAGCTTGTTCCGTCAAAACAATGGGTACATACTTGTTCTTTTGGTAGTCCGATGGCCTCAATAAGGGTTTCTATCTTATTGAATTTCACACTGCTGAGACCGAGTTGACGACCAATTTCATTAACCATACGGTTATATTCAGGACTATCCGTTGTGGCATATTTGTCCAAATCCTTATTCGGATCACCCTCAAAATCCTGTATGATACGGCGTGTTATCAGTTCAAGATCACTCTTGGATGCCGTAAACCCGATAAACGGGCAACCGTAAACCAACGGCGGGCAGGAGATACGGGCATGCACTTCCTTGGCACCATATTCAAAGAATGTCTTGACATTGTCCCTAAGCTGAGTTCCACGGACGATCGAATCATCACAGAAAACAACGCGCTGCCCTTTTAGTATGGCTGGATTAGGGATTAGCTTCATCTTGGCAACAAGGTCACGGCGGCTCTGGTTGCCAGGAGTGAATGAACGCGGCCATGTGGGAGTATACTTAAGGACGGCACGCTTATATGGTATGTTGTGACCTTCGGCATATCCCAACGCTGTTCCAACGCCAGAATCCGGAACTCCGCAGACACAATCGGCATCCGTGTCATCTTCCCGTCCCATTACCGTTCCTGCATATTCGCGTACATATTCAGCGTTAATACCTTCATAATCACTGGCTGGAAAACCGTAATAAACCCACAGGAAAGAACATATCTGACAACGGGTGAAAGGTTTCTGAAGCACTTCCATGCTTTCCGCACGCAGGCGTATAATTTCTCCCGGTCCGACATCACGCACTCGTTTGAAATTTAGATTGGGTAGGGAAGTCGTCTCGCTTGTTGCTGCAAAAGCACCTTCTTTTTGGCCAAGCACAATAGGTGTACGCCCAAGAGCATCACGTGCAGCAATAATACCGTCTTCCGTTAACACGAGAATTGAACAAGACCCTTTGACTTTCCGATAAACCAGATTGATGCCTTCAACAAATGTGTCACCCATGTTGATAAGTAATGCTACGAGTTCTGTTGGGTTGATGTTATTCGCACTCATCTCACTGAAATGCATGCGATTTTCCAGCAGTTCCTGAGCAATCTCACGCATATTGTTGATTTTGGCTACAGTTACGACAGCATATCTGCCAAGATGTGAATTAATCAAAATAGGTTGAGGGTCTGTATCACTTATGATACCAATTCCCGAATTACCAGTGAACTTATCCAATTCACTCTCAAAGCGCGAACGGAAGTAGTCACGTTCAAGGCTATGTATGCTACGTGTGAAACCTTTTTCCTTGTCAAACGTGACAAGTCCTGCTCTCTTTGTACCTAAATGTGAGTTATAGTCAGTGCCGTAAAACAAATCGTTTACGCAATTCTTCACTGCTATAGTTCCAAAAAAACCACCCATGTATTGTTATCTGTTTACCTTATTGAAAACTTTATGACTGCAAAATTAATGTTTTTCAATGAAAAATCACACTATCAGATGACTTTATTTTAAGGAAAGCCTTCTTATAATATCCTGATTATGCCCTTTGTGCATTTAGGAGTATATTTTGTTCACAACAAAAAAAGCCGCACCATCATGAAGTGCAGCTTTCTTTGTAATTATTCTAATATGATTCAGATTCATTTGGGAAGTCTCCGCTTTTCACATCTGTGATATAATGGCCGATGGCTTCTGTCATGACCGTATTTAGATCAGCATAACGACGAAGGAACTTGGGACTGAAATCATGAGACATGCCAAGCATATCAGCTACAACAAGTACCTGGCCGTCTGTTCCATTTCCTGCACCGATACCAATCGTAGGAATTGATATTTCTTTCGAAACGTGAGACGCCAAAGTTGCAGGAACCTTTTCAAGTACAAGTCCGAAACATCCTGCCTTATCCAGCTCTACAGCATCACTCAGCAATTTCTCTGCTTCGGCTTCTTCCTTAGCACGCACCGCGTATGTCCCAAATTTGTTAATGCTCTGTGGCGTCAGGCCCAAATGGCCCATAACAGGTATGCCGGCATCAAGAATACGTTTTATCGTATCGATTATCTCTACTCCGCCTTCCAATTTCAAAGCGTCACATCCGCTCTCTTTCATGATGCGTATAGCATTTTTGACGCCGTCTGTACATCCAACCTGATAGCTTCCAAAAGGCATATCGCACACAACAAGCGCGCGATTGACTGCCCGCACCACAGATCGTGCATGGTATATCATTTGATCTACGGTGATTGGCAAAGTCGTAGAATTGCCTGCCATTACATTGGATGCGGAATCTCCAATCAATATTGCATCAACTCCAGCTTTGTCCACAATTCCGGCTGTTGTAAAGTCGTAGGATGTAAGCATTGAGATTTTCTCTCCTTTTTGTTTCATTTCAATGAAACGGTGAGTAGTGACCTTACGTGTGTCACTATTTAAATAACCTGCCATTATAGATATTGTATTATATTTGGTTAAGACAATAGATTATTGCATTTTTCAATACTCAGACCCTTATAGTCGGTAATGACAATGTCTGAATAAGGCTGTATGTCTTCTGGCGAATTTGTTGTGGCAAGTCCTACTATAGCCATTCCTGCAGCCCTACCAGATTTGAGACCATTGAAACTGTCCTCAAAAACGACACATTCTTCAGGGAGAACACCAAATCTTCGGGCGGCAGTAAGGTAACAGTCAGGATCGGGTTTACTATTTTTAAAGTCCTCTGATGTGAGGATTGTATCAAATAGTCTGCGAAATTCCGGATGTTTAGAGTAGACACTGTTCATCTTAGGAACATTCGAACTTGTAACAACAGCTGTTCTGATATTGTGGTCTTTCAAATCTTTGATAAAATCCTCGAATCCGGCAATATATTCAAAAGCCATCTGTTTTTCAAATTCATTGAGCCGCTCAGTTATCACAGCCTGTTTCGGTTGAAGTTCGCCATTGAAGTATTTGTCATATATCTGGATTAGTGTTTGTCCCTTGATGACACTTTCCAAATTTGGAATTTCCGGATGAAACTCACGACATTGAGCCCCCCAGAATTCAGTGTACTGCGGTTCTGTATCGAACACAACACCGTCCAAGTCAAATAATGCAGCTTTCAATTTGTCCATTTCACTGTTCATTTTCATTTCGCGGGTGCAAAATTACTAATTTTATTCAGAATAAGTCCGGTTTTGTTTTGTATTTAGTGGCATTTATACTATATTTGCATTTTAATGAAAATGGAAATGCGTTTTATATTTAAGTACGTGCTTGTCGCAAACATTTTGGCCGGTAGCCTGATTTCGTGCGAAAAAAGACCAGATAATGTCCTACAAATGAACTTTGATTGTGTACAGGTATCACGGGATATCCCATTGACAGATGAAGCCGAAGCTCCACGGTGCAAGATTAGAATGCAATTGCAGGAATTTAAAGGTAATTCCGATAAATCAAAAATCATTAATAACACTATTGGCAATGAACTATTCAACTATGAAAACCTGTCATTAAAGCAGGCTGCGGATTCTTTTGCCAATGTATATGCCTGTAACTATGTGGAAGTGTTGCGGCCTTTGTATGAGAAAGACAAAGCCGACAAAACACGCCGTTCATGGTATGAGTATCACTATATGGTGAATACAGAAGTAAGCGAAGGAAAGAATGGTATTATTGTCTATACTATAAAGTCAGACTGGTATGAAGGCGGTACTCACGGATTAGTCCAGAAACATGTTGTCAATTTTGACCCCAAGAGTGGCAAACGTATGTATATTGCCGATATATTGGTTCCAGGATATGAAATAAAATTGAATGAGATCTTGCTGAAATCACTTGAGAACAAAGTGGGAGCGAGAAACATTACGGAATTACATGACAAAGGTTATCTCTACTCCATGGATATGTTTACACCGGAAAACTTTATTTTAGGCAAGAAAGGCATTACCTTTATATATAATATATATGAAATAGCTCCGTTTTCAGAAGGTATGATAGAGTTATCTGTCGATTATTCAGAACTAAATGATTTATTATCAAAAAAATAACAATGGAACAAATTCTTAAATATTTTCCGGAATTGACGAATAGTCAGAAAGACCAGTTTTCTGCCTTATATGATTTGTATCTGGAATGGAACTCTAAGATAAATGTCATATCACGCAAGGATATCGAAAATCTGTATGAACACCACGTATTGCACTCACTCGCTATAGCAAAAGTTGTGAGATTCAAACCGGGGACAAGCATATTGGACTTTGGAACGGGAGGAGGTTTCCCGGGAATACCATTGTCAATAATGTTCCCAGAGTGCAAATTCAAACTGATAGACGGCACAGGAAAAAAAGTACTGGTCGCTCAGGAAGTAGCCAAATCCATAGGATTGACCAACTGTAATCCTGTTCAATTACGTGGAGAGGAAGAAAAAGACAAATTCGATTTCGTTGTCAGCCGGGCCGTTATGCAACTACCGGATTTGATGAAAATCGTGCAGAAGAATATTTCCCACAAACACAAAAATGCTCTGCCAAATGGTGTGATATGCCTCAAGGGTGGTGATGTTCAGTCGGAGATATATCAGTACAGGAATATTGCAGAAGTTACCGATATCAGTAATTTCTTCAATGAAGAATGGTTTAAAGGCAAACATATTATTTACGTACCTGCTTAAATATTCATTTATGTTTAATATTAAACGCTTCGTATGTAATCCATTTCAGGAGAACTGTTATGTGGTGAATGACAATGCTAAGGAAGCCGTAATTATTGATTGCGGAGCCTTATATACGGAAGAACGCAAGGCTGTCACTGAATATATACGTGAAAATGACTTGAGTGTAAAACATCTTTTAGCAACACATGCGCATATAGACCATAATTTTGGTAATAATACGATAAAGGATGAGTTCGGTTTATTACCAGAAGTCAGTTCTGCCGATGCCCTTCTCATGGACAAATTGAAGGAGCAAGCCGTAATTCTTGCTAACATTCAATTAGATTATGAAATGCCAGCCGTCGGACGGTTCTTGAATGAAAATAATGTCATTGAATTCGGGAGTCATAAACTAACTATACTCCCGACACCTGGTCATACTCCGGGTTCCGTATTCTTTTATTGCAGAGAGGAAAACGTCGCCTTTTCCGGAGATACGTTATTCAACATGAGCATTGGACGTACTGATTTTGAGTTTGGCAACTATCATGATATAATAGAGAGTCTACATCGTGTAGTTTGTGAACTACCGAATGAGACTGTGGTATATCCGGGACACGGTCCCCAAACCACCATACAGCAGGAAAAACAATTCAATCCATATCTACAATAATATACCTATATATAGGTCATTACAGAATCGCGAAATAAAATTCGTACAATTAAAGAGAACCTTTGCAGTATGAAAAGATTAGTTATAGTAGGATGCGGACGGCTGGCCGGGATTGTTTCGGACGCCGTCATCAGAGGCATGTTACCAGAATATGAGTTGGTCGGAGTGTATTCGCGTACGGCGGATAAAGCCACAAGGATTGCTGAGAAGATGCGGCATGACGGCAAGGAATGCGCGGTATGTGAAAGCATAGAAGAGTTGTTGGCCATGAAACCCGACTATTTGGTGGAGGCGGCCTCACCTGCCGCGATGAGAGAGATTGCCATACCGGCACTTGAGAACGGCACTTCCGTCGTCACACTGTCCATCGGCGCACTGGCCGACACCGCTTTTCGGCAGGCGGTAGAGGCGGCAGCCAAAGCCAATAGTACGCGCGTACATATTGTATCCGGTGCCACGGGAGGCTTCGACGTGTTGCGCACGGCCGCACTGATGGGCGATGCCACGGCCTGCTTCTTCAACGAGAAAGGGCCGGACGCGCTGCGGGGTACAGCCGTGTATGACGAGGCTTTGCAAACGGAGCAGCGTACGGTGTTTTCGGGTAATGCCACTGAAGCAATCGGCATGTTCCCAACGAAAGTGAACGTCGCCGTGGCCGCCTCGCTGGCCTCAGTCGGTCCGGAGAACATGCAGATGACAATGAGGTCGACACCAGGATTTAAGGGAGACACACAGAGGGTTGAGATTAAGAACGCGCAGGTGCGTGCTGTAGTCGATGTTTACAGCGCCACAGCCGAGATTGCGGGTTGGTCTGTGGTGAACACCCTGCAGAATATAACGTCGCCGATAGTGTTCTAAACAGGAAGAGGACTTTTAGCAAAAGAATTTTAAACACAAAAGACGCGGAGGCGCAAAGAAATCTTTTTCAGAATACTGAGACTCTGAGAATAATTTAAGAACTTTGCGCTTCCGCGTCTTTGCGTTTAAATGAACCTCCTCGTATCTCCTCTACTTGCGAAGATACTCCCTGATATTTGCCAACACCTTTTCGCTTAGCCGGTCGAACGCCTGACGTGTGCGCCCGGTCGAAACCTGCATGCAGCGAACATGCGGATGACAGAGAAGATGCTCGCCTCCCAAAGCCCCTACGGTGTCGCAGAAGCAAAGATTGTCGCCGTCGAGCCATTCGGCAAAAGCTGGCTCGTCCCACGCCGGAGAAAGTCCGGTGTTGAAAAGAATCTTCCTGTTTCCCAACTGTTTGAACTCCTCCTCATGCAGCAAAACAGTGTTTTTGTTAAGGCAGCATAAAACGACGTCGCTCTGTCTAAGTAGTTCGTCCAACGGAAGGAAACGGTAGCCCTTGGCCGCAGCCGCAGGCTTCTCACTGCGTGCAAAATAAGAGATGTCGGCCCCGAAGAACCTTAGTGCATCGGCGATCATGCCGCCCGACTTGCCCAGTCCAACCACTCCGACCTTTATTCCGGTGATTTCGCGGGCCATTCCGTCCCACGGGTCCTGTCCGAATCCGTGCAGGCAGCGCACAAGTTCGCTGACGACGTATTCCACAACACCCTCGTCGCCATAGTCGCGGATGCCAGTCACGGCGATTCCACGCTCACTTGCAAAACGTATGTCAACGTTGGCACTTTCTGGAGAGTACAGCGAGCAGCACATTCCAATGTATTTTATGTCAGTGCACCGCTCCAGCACTGCGCGTCCGATTTGCGACGTATAGCTCAGAAGCACGGCATCTGCGTCTCCGATACGCGCCACAATCTCATCGTCTCCAGCCGGGACGTCACAATACATCACCACTTCTTCTGCATACGCATGCAGTTCATCTTCAGCAGAGGGTATCAGGCTCACAGGTTCTATTGCTACAAGTTTACGAAACATATTCTTTGCGTTTTTTATTTTTCGGCAAAGTTAATAAAAAAGAGCGGGATGGAGCAAATAAAAACTGTTCTTTTATAGAGTATTATCAGGGGAATTGATTAACTTTGCGTTGGATTGAGGAGACTCACCCCCCCAAAAAAAAAATATTTTAAAGATAATATAATATAGAGGTGTTATGTCTTCTTCTTGTGTGATTAAAGCCAAGGAAACTGAATATCACGAATGCAAGAGCTGGCGTATATAGTCTTCACGTATATAGCGTGGGGCTGTTATTACCACATCTTAAAGCAAGGTTTTCCTAGCACTTAATTACAGAGACGTGGCATACAGTTCCACGCTTCCGCATTTACTAATCAGCTCCGTCGGACAGAGGAGCTTCATATTATCAAGGTATGAAAAATATCGAATCAGACAAGCAACTTATAGCGGCGTGCGGACTTTACTGCGGTGCGTGCCGGAAATATCTTGCGGATCGATGCCCCGGATGCCGGCTCAACGACAGGGCTTCGTGGTGCAAGATAAAGAGTTGTGCTCGTCAGAGCCGATTCCGGTCATGTGCCGAATGTAGTAAGAATGTAACTGAGTGCAAGACATACTCCAATCTCATTGGAAAGATTTTCGCCTTTGTGTTTCATTCGGACCGTCCCGCTTGCATCAGCTATATCAGGGAGCACGGAGAAGAGGCCTTTGCTGATGAGATGACAAGTCGCAGGTGTCAGACAATGAAGAAGAATCAATATACCAAAGACTATGGAGAGAAAGTTTAATTTCAATACAATCGGACTGTTCACGACCGACAACAAGAGCATGGTGGAGTTCTACCGCGACGTCATGGGATTTACTACTGACTGGAATGGCAAGGATCCGGATGTAAGAATGCGGTTGGGCAATATGTGGCTGATACTATTCCCACGTAAGGATTTCAAGCAAATGACGAGCCGGGAGTACGCATATCCGCAGGGACTGAACGGCACGGTAGAACTGGCCTTTCACGTCCTGACGTTCAGGGATGTGGACGAGGAATACGCTCGTGTGACGACGTTGGGCGCAAAACCAGTATTCGCTCCACAGACAATGCCGTGGGGACAGCGTACATGCTATATTGCTGACCCGGAAGGAAATCTGATAGAGATATATTCATTTGCCAAATAATAAAAATATTACATACTCTGCTAAACAAATGATTGAAACAGAAAGACTAATCCTCAGGCCATGGCATGAAACAGACGCCGCGGCCATGTTCAGATATGCCAGCGATCCGGATGTCGGTCCAATTGCCGGCTGGCCTCCTCATACGTCGGTAGAAAACAGCCGAGAGATTATCAGGACGGTTTTCGCCGCACCAGAAACCTATGCAGTCGTACCGAAAGACACAGGCGAACCGGTAGGTAGTTGTGGAATAATATTTTCCGACAGTCTCCACTTTGCAGAAATGAAGTCTCGCGAAGCGGAGATTGGCTATTGGATAGGCAAGCCATACTGGGGACAAGGCTTCATCCCCGAAGCTGTCATGGCTCTGCTGGCAAGAGGCTTCAACGACATGCACCTTGATGCAATATGGTGCGGATATTATGATGGCAACACAAAGTCGAAGCGGGTCATAGAGAAGTGTGGCTTCAGGTTCCACCATACGAATCACGACGTAGTATCTCCGCTTGGAGACGAGCGGATCGAGCATTTATATGTCATGACGAAGGAGGAATATGATGAAACTTGATTGAACTATGAATTTGCAATTTTGAGATGTTTTTATCGTAGAGTAAATAAAAACTTTGAGTAAACAATAATGAATATACATCAAATAACGTTCAGCCCAACGGGAGGTACCCGAAGAGTTTGCGAATATATATGTGAGTGTATTGACAAGAAACTGCTCGCGACAGACCTCTGCGTAAAGGAAGGACAAATTAGAGTGCCAGACATACACGAGGAAGATTTGGTCTTTATCGCCATGCCCGTGTATGCCGGACGTGTACCGGTCTTGGCTGTCGAAAGACTCAAACGTATTCAGAGCAACCGTGCAAAGTGTGTAGTTGTGGCGGTGTACGGCAACAGAGCGTATGATGACGCTCTGCTCGAAATGCAAGATGTGGCCACGGAAATAGGATTCCGTGTCATTGCCGCTGTTAGCGCCGTCGCTGAACACAGCATTGCCCGAATGTATGCCGCAGGAAGACCGGACGCAGGAGACCGCAAGGAACTGGCGGCTTTTGGGGCTGCTATAATAAATAAGGCAGAAGGCACGGATACATACAAGCCTTTGTCGTTGCCTGGCAATCGTCCATACAGAGTAGGCAACGTGGGACCGTTCCCCACAGCAAACGAACTTTGTACAGGTTGTGGCATGTGTCAGGAGCATTGTCCAGCCGACGCCATACCTGTCGACAATCTAAGAAGCGTCAACAAAGAAGCTTGTGTATCCTGTATGCGATGCCTTTCCGTTTGTCCGACCAAAGCAAGGAACATCGGTACGGTGGAGATGATGGTGACAGAGAAACTGAAAACGCTGTGCGCCACGAGAAAGGGCAACGAATTGTTTATCAAAGATAATAAATAGCTAATTATGAGAAAGATATTACTACTGATAACAACAGTTCTATTGGACTCGTGCAGAAATAACAATCATCTACCCGAAAGATTCGATTAGGAAAAAGAGGATTCTATTAAAAAAGCGAAAGAAGATGCCATAAACAGATTTCTATAAATTGTTAGAGACAAGGTTAATATAACTATGTCCAAAGATAAAACCACTTTAGGTGGTAATAAGATTGTTTGTTTAATATTTAAGTAAGTAAAATCAAGTCTTTATTAAATGCATCATGAACAAAAAAGAATATGCACAGGTCAACAAAACCTGGATAGAAGCAAAAGCGCAGGAGGAGGGAGTTAAGTCTCTTCCGAGAGGTATATATTATAAGGTGTTGTCGGAGGGGCAGAACGACGGCAGACATCCTTCGCCCCGCAGCATTGTTACTGCGCACTACACTGGGTGGACTATAAACGGAAAGAAGTTCGACAGCAGTCGCTCAGGGGCTCCGTTAGCCATACGCCTCTGCGACTTGATTGAAGGTTGGATTGTCGCCATGCAGCAGATGTGCGTGGGCGACAGGTGGGAGGTGTATATTCCTGCCGAAATGGGATATGGCAAGTTCTCGCAGCCTGGTATTCCCGGAGGTTCCACGCTGATATTCGAGATTGAACTTCTAGGGATTGCATAGGAAAACTTAGACAGACCTTATCAGTACTACGAGCGCACACTACGATGAGCGTTGAAGAAACTGATAGTACACAGGAAAGCATATCGATACGCATCAAGAAGTACCATCGGTTCTGCGGACATGGATTCTGTTCACTATCCGTAAGCCATGGAAATAATCTTTCTGCGGAATAATCCGGGTTATCTTGAAAAGGCTGTGTGTCATTTCCTGCATGAATGGGTGGGTGACGAACTCATCCATGACAAATCAGAAGCGATAAGGGAAAGGTATTTGAAGAAAGACGTACCTACTGACGCCGTAAAAGTAGCAAATGTCGCTTTTTATTTTGTTTTTTGTCTATTTTGGCGTAAATTTGCAAACTAAAATAAGATCACATAATGGATATACGTAATGCAGAGTTTGTGATAAGCTCGCCAATGGTGTCTATGTGTCCCAAGGACACTAAGCCGGAATATGCGTTTATCGGACGTTCCAATGTTGGTAAATCAAGTCTGATAAACATGCTGTGTAATAACAAAAAACTGGCAAAGACATCTGCAACGCCGGGAAAGACATTGCTTATCAATCATTTTATAATAAACAAGGAGTGGTATCTGGTGGACCTTCCCGGATATGGTTTTGCCAAACGTTCCAAAAAGGAAATTGCCAAATTGGAACAGATGATAAACGGTTATATACTCCAACGAGAGCAGCTGGTCAATGTATTCGTGCTTGTGGATATCCGCCTGGAAGCACAGAAAATAGACCTTGAATTCATCAATTGGCTTGGTAGCAGCAGTGTCCCGTTTGCCATTGTATTTACGAAGGCAGACAAATTGAATACAACCAAAGTGCAGTCAAACGTAGCAGCATATAAGAAAGTCCTCATGGAGACATGGGAAGAACTTCCTCCTATGTTTATAACATCGTCAGAGAAGAAAACCGGACGCGACGAAGTGCTTGACTATATAGACCAGATAAACAAGGAATTGGGTGTGGAAAGTAAAACACCAAAAAGATAAACCCGACAAAGGACGGTAATTTCTGAAACATAATGTGACAACATTATTCGAGAAAACGACTACTTCGGATGTCCTGACAGAAACCATTTGGCAGAAAGAAAGGACGTTTGACTATTAATCAAAAAGAAAGGACGTGGCAAAAGAAATCCCATATTTGGACGTGCAGAACCTGAGCAAGAGATTTGGTGCTTTGGTTCTTTTTGAGAATATCAGCTTCAGTATAGCCGAGGGACAGAGAATTGGTCTTATAGCCAAAAACGGCACAGGAAAATCCACTTTGCTTTCTGTCATATCAGGCAAGGAGGGACACGACTCAGGAAATATTATTTTCAAACGCGACTTGAAAGTTGGCTACTTGGAGCAGTCACCAGCATTTGATCCAGAGGAGACAGTGCTTGATGCCTGTTTCAACCACAAGGGGGAAGACGACAAAGTCCTTAAGGCCAAACAAGTTCTCACGCAGTTGAAAATACGTGATTTGTCCCAACCCATGGGACAGCTCAGCGGCGGCCAACAGAAGCGTGTGGCATTAGCTAACGTTCTGCTGACAGAACCGGATTTGCTGATACTCGACGAGCCGACAAACCACCTCGATCTTGAGATGATAGAGTGGCTTGAGGGTTATCTCTCACGTGGAAACAAGACACTTCTGATGGTAACCCACGACCGTTTCTTTCTTGATCGCGTTTGCAGCGTAATACTTGAACTTGACGATAACCGCATCTACACATATCGGGGCAATTATAGTTACTATCTGGAGAAACGGCAGGAACGGCTCGATGCACGGCGCGCTGAAATAGCACGGGCAAACAACCTCTATCGAACTGAACTTGACTGGATGCGACGCATGCCACAGGCACGCGGCCATAAGGCGCGCTATCGCGAAGAAGCATTCTATGAACTGGAAAAAGTTGCCAAGCAGCGGATGGAAGAACGGCAGATACGCCTGAAATCCACCAATGTATATATAGGAAGCAAAATATTCGAGTGCCAATACATATCTAAGGTATGGTCGCCGGAATGCGTGATCATGAAAGATTTCTATTATAACTTTGCGCGTTACGAGAAAATGGGTATTGTTGGCAATAACGGCACAGGTAAATCGACATTTGTCAAGATGCTGCTTGGTCAGGAAAAACCGGACAGCGGACGTATCGTTATCGGAGATACTGTCAGATTCGGCTATTTTTCTCAAGAAGGATTGAAGTTTGATGAAAGCCAAAAGGTAATAGATGTCATAACCGATATTGCCGACTACATTGATATGGGAGGTGGACGCCACATGACTGCCTCACAGTTTCTACAGTATTTCATGTTCACTCCCGAGCAACAGCACAACTACGTCTATAAACTGAGTGGCGGCGAACGCCGTAAACTCTATCTATGTACTGTGTTGATGCGTAATCCAAACTTTCTTGTTCTTGACGAACCAACCAACGACCTTGACATTGTTACACTCCAGATACTCGAGGAATATCTGGCAGATTTTCCAGGTTGCGTCATAGTTGTTAGCCACGACCGCTATTTCATGGACAAAGTTGTAGACCATCTGCTGGTTTTCAAAGGTAATGGAGAGATAAAGGACTTCCCTGGCAACTATACACAATATCGTGTGTGGAGCTCGCTGGAATCGGAAAAGATGGCGAAGAAACCGTCTGCCGAAAAGGAAGTGAAGACAACGGGACGGAGGGACGGAGGAACACCGGCACGCCGGAAAATGACATATAAGGAAAAGACGGAATTCGCACGCTTGGAAACTGAGATCGCCACACTTGAGGAAGAACTGAAGCGCACAGAGGACGAACTCTGCAGCGGCACTCTGAGTGTGGACGAACTGACGGAAAAGAGCAAACGCCTGCCGCTGCTTAAGGAGCAGATTGACGAGAAAAGCATGAGATGGCTCGAACTGAGCGAAATAGAGAACTGAAAGAAGCCGACTGACATGGAACAACAATATCCCTCACGACTGCTGGAAAAAGCCGTCGGCGAGTTTGCCAAACTGCCTGGCGTAGGTCGCAAGACCGCTCTGCGTCTGGTCCTCCATCTACTCAGACAGGATGCCGGAGACGTGGAAGCGTTCACTGAAGCCATCAGTAAGATGAAGCATGAAATAAAACATTGCTGCGTTTGCCATAACATCAGCGATACGGATGTATGTCCGATATGCGCCGACGGCCGCCGCGATGTATCAACAATATGCGTCGTTGAGAACATTCAGGATGTGATGGCGGTGGAAAACACCCAACAGTTTCACGGACTCTACCATGTTCTCGGCGGTATCATTTCGCCGATGGACGGAATAGGGCCGGGAGACATAGAAATAGACTCTCTGGTGGAGCGGGTAGGGCGCGGTGACGTCAAGGAAGTCATCCTTGCCCTAAGTTCAACGATGGAGGGCGACACAACTAACTTCTATATATCACGTAAACTCGCCCAATTTAATGTAAAACTGAGCATCATTGCCCGCGGAATATCCGTAGGTGACGAACTGGAATATACAGATGAGGTTACATTGGGGCGGTCTATACTTAACCGTGTGCCATTTGAAAAGAACAACTGATGAAGAAGACACGTAAACGTTTGGCCTACATATTCTGGGCCATACCCATAACCGGGCTTGCTATAACTCTGCTTTTTGAAAGCGATATGATTCTCCCTGGCGGAATGGCTGGTGCGGCTGACATTGAATTTATCCTACTGTCGATTATGGTGTTGGCCACATTGGGTGCCATTCCTATGGCATTGCGTCTGTTTACGACACAGAAGGTGAAAGCTGAACTGGCTGGGAAGAAAGAGATTGCACTGAGGAAATGGGGAACAGCGAGGCTCTGCATGCTCGGAATACCGCTCATCGCAAACACTCTTATGTATTATGTGTTCATGAAGCCGGCGTTTGGCTATCTTGCGATAATATTGCTGATATGTCTGATCTTTGTCTATCCGGCAGAGGACCGATGCAATTCTGAAGTACGGAAGCAAAACGGTGACGAATGAAACTGACAGTAATCATAGTCAACTACAACGTCAAATACTACGTTGAGCAGTGTCTCGACAGTCTGACCAAGGCTCTCGCCGGAATCGAGAGTGAAATTTTCGTTGTAGACAATCACTCCCGTGATGATTCCGTTGTTTATCTGCGTGAACGTTATACCCACATCCACATTATCGATTGCAATCATAATCTCGGTTTCGCCAGGGCCAACAATATTGCCATCAACCAGTCTTCCGGCGAATATGTCTTGCTTCTTAATCCAGACACATTCGTAGCTGAACAAACCATTTGCTCTGCCATTGATTTCATGAACAGTCACCCGAAGGCCGGCGGAGTGGGAGTGAAGATGTATAATCCGGATGGAACTCTTGCAATGGAATCACGCCGTGGACTGCCCACTCCGATGACTTCATTCTACAAAATGTGCGGCCTTTGTGCACGGTATCCGAGAAGTCGCCGTTTCGGACATTATTATATGAGTTATCTCGGATGGGACTCGCCTGAGCGCATTGAAATTGTCAGTGGAGCTTTCTGTTTCCTACGGCGTTCGGCAATAGAGAAGATAGGATGTCTTGACGAAGATTTCTTCATGTACGGAGAAGACATTGACCTTTCCTACCGTCTTCTGAAAGGCGGTTATGAAAACTGGTATCTGCCATATCCAATACTTCATTATAAGGGAGAGAGCACCCACAAGACTTCATTCCGGTATGTCCACGTTTTCTATCAGGCAATGCTGATATTTTTCCGAAAACATTATGGACACCTTGGAGTGTGGATTACGTTGCCAATAAAAGCGGCTATATATGTAAAGGCAATGATGGCATTATTGCACATGATTCCACACAACATAAGAAAATCACTCGGATTTCCGGACAAAAACAATATAGCGGCACATTATATATATATAGGCAGCAGAAGCATGACAGAGCATTGCATGAATATTTCACGCCGCGTGGGGCTTTCGGCAGAATGCCATTGTGTTGACGACGGAGATATGGAGTCTGTACGGAAGACAATCGAAACTGCAGCTTCACGTTCCATGCTCATGTATGTTGTCTATGACACTGACATGTTCGGATATGGACAAATATTGGAAATGATGGCAGTCGCACCAAATCCAAAGATTGCTCTTGGAACATATAATGGCAAAACAAAGATCATAATAACCCCCGACGATATAATAAAGTGACCCGAAATACAGACAATATGCCTGTGGTAAGCCTGCGTGCAATAGAACCGGAAGATCTTGAACTTCTTTACAGAATTGAGAATGATATGCGCCTGTGGAACATCGGAACGACAAATGTTCCCTATTCACGCTATGTCCTTCATGAATATGTTGCAAACTCATCAGGTGACATCTATACCGACCGGCAGGTCAGGTTAATGATTGAAAATGAGTTGGGAGAAGTTGTTGGGATTGTAGACATAATCAATTTCGACCCACAACATCTGCGCGCAGAGGTGGGTATTGTCATTGAAAACCGATATAGAAATCGCGGCTATGCCTCAAGTGCTCTTAAGCACATTGCGGAATATTCACTCAGTATCCTCCACCTTCACCAACTATATGCTTGGGTTGATGTTGAAAACAAAGCTTCACTCAACCTGTTCACCAAAGCCGGATACACCATCGTTGCCCAAATGAGTGATTGGCTTTACGACGGGAAACAGTTTCATGATGCCGTCATAATGCAAATCATATTATAAAAGAGGTGTACGTATAGTCTTGCTTTTTCGATTATACGTACACCGTTGAATTCATCAACTGCGCTGCATCTCACGCAATAGTTCTTTTTGTCGTTCACTTAGACCAGTGGGCAACTTTACACTATATGTTATGATCAAGTCTCCATACGTTCCGTCTCCTCTGTCGTAGCCTTTCCCACGAAGCCGGACTTTCGTCCCGTTTTGTGTTTCCGGCTTGACCTTGAGTTTTATACGGCTGCCGTTACTGATCTGTATGACCACCTCACCGCCCAACATTGCTGTATAGAGGTCTATGCTGACGTTAGCATTCATATCGCCACTGTTGTTGCGCATGTTTTCCGTTCCACTTCGCTGACGTCCAGAGCGCGCTCCGCCTCCGAACATCTGCTCAAAGAATGAGCTGAAGCCATTGCCACTCATCTTGAATGAAGAAAAATCGAAACCATCAAACGGAGAACCGTTGCTAGGTTGGCCGTAGCCTCCAGTATTGAAAGCGTCAGCATTGCGCCACTGCTCTCCATAACGGTCATACTTGCTGCGCTTTTCCGGATCTCCAATTACATCGTATGCCTCCTGCAAAGCCTGAAACTTGGCCTTTGCTTTCGGGTCTTCCGGATGTAGGTCGGGATGAAACTGTTTCGTTCGTTTCAGATATGCTTTCTTTACGTCTTTCTGTGGTATGTCTTTCGGGACACCGAGGATTTTGTAGTAATCAATAAATGCCATAAACTTTCTCCTTTCGTTATCTTATTTTTGTTTCATTCTGTTTTGTCTCAGATTGCGTCCTGTCCGCCATATTGTCACATTACCTGTTCAAATCACGGATTGTTGTCACGCCACATCCGTCTCTATATTGAATACTGTCGTTATCTGCAAAAGATAGGACGTCTGTATTCTTATTATAGCAAAATACATGCCTAAAACAAGTCTGATATAAGTTTTAATAGTCTATAGCAATGAATAAGACAAAAGAAATACGCGGATTACGCAATACGGCTTCATGGCCGCATCTTGCATAATCCGCGGAAGTTTAGGGTAGAGTTGGCTGCTTACTGATGCTGCTCGCGAAGAAGGTCGTTGACTGTTTTGACCGGATTGAAGGTAGAAAGAGGCACCTCTACGAAAACAGTGTTCCAATTACTCATGGCTCCATTCCACAGTCCTGGTAGTTCGAGAGCCTTCAGCTCTTTCCCGCCCTTACTCTTGCTACTGATAAAACCGGTGGTCTTGTCGACAAACTCGGGTAGACAGAAAGGCTGTCCCTGATAATCCTTGACAGCACAGACAAGGTCTACGGGATTGAAGTGGGTACCATTTGTGAACATCTCCATGTACTCCTTGTTGCTCTTGTCAATCTGACTGCTCTCTAGAATCTGAAGACTGACTGTGCCATCCTGATTATAGGTAAGGAACGGACCTCCTCCAGGTTCACCAACATTTTTCACTACGCCACACACGCGCATCGGGCGGTTAAGTTTGTTGCGCAGATAGATTACAAGTTCAGCGTCTTCCAAATTCTTTATGTCATGCTTGCGGCAGCAGAGGTCCTGTTGAACGAAACGTATGATTTCTTCCAGCTGTTCGTGAGTATAAGCTCCTGTATCCAGTAATCGGAGATAATTGAAAGCCTTCTGCTGAAGTGTGACAAGCACACCGGCAATAACTTGTTTGTACTCAACGGTGTCTGCTTTCAGACGGTCCGGGACAACGTTGTCAATGTTCTTGATGAAGATTACGTCGGCATCTATTTCGTTAAGGTTTTCTATCAGTGCGCCATGACCTCCCGGACGGAAAAGCAAGCGGCCCTCTTCGGTGCAGAACGGTGTGTTGTCTGTATTGGCCGCGATGGTGTCCGTGCTCGGCTTCTGCTCAGAAAACGTGATGTCATAGGCAATACCGTATGTTTTGGCATAGCTTTCAGACTTTTTTTCCACCATCTGGCGGAAGAGCGGCATATGTTCGTGGCTGACAGTGAAATGGACATGTGATTCACCGTTACTTGCTGCATAGAGCGCACCTTCAACGAGATGTTCCTCCATCGGTGTGCGTGAGTCATTTTCGTATTTGTGGAAAAGAAGGAGGCCTTTGGGAAGCTGACCATAGTTGAGCCCCTTAGCTTCAAGCATATTGGCAACAACAGCCTTGTAGCAGCCTTCCGAAATCAGTTCCTTTATGCTCTTTCCTTCGTTTTTCAAGCACTGTTCGTTGAGAGCATCGTAGAAAGCAAATTCTTCAAGATTTTCGAAATAGTGTTTTTCAAAATCGGTTGTCGGTATGTCGTAGTCTGCGTCAAGGAAAGCAAACATATCCTTGAACATGCGGCTTGCGGCTCCTGATGCCGGAACGAACTTGACCACACGGCGGCCTTCTGCCTTATAGTTTGTCCATGCTTTCTCATAGGCGGCACGCTCGTTTTTGTCGGGAGCCATGATGCCATGATTGATTCCGGCGGCGGCTTCCAGTCTTAAAAAAGGGAATCCGGTCTTAAATTGTTCCAACTGGGTTTTAATTTGCTCCTCGGTGATGCCCTTCAGAGCGATTTGTTTAAGGTCTTCTTGTGATAGCATATTTATGTTATTTATTGAAAATGGTGCAACAAAAATAATAACTTTTCATGTAAAAACCGCAGAAATCGAATAAAAATCGTAACTTTGCACTTAACTTATTAACAAACTGACACAATTATGGCTGAAAGATTTGAGTTTACGGAAGAAGAGAGGAGAAAGACAGGCAGACTTTATGTAACCTTGAAGAGGCTTATAGGCTCTTCGCTCCATCCGGAAGACGAGAAGAAAATGCGTGACCATATGACAAAATCTATGGACAGCAACCAGACACACCGCGATGTGTTCGGACTTAATCCTATACTCTTCGGACTGCAGACTGCAAAAATTGTTGTTGAAGAAATCGGACTGAAACGCGATGCCGTATTGGCTATTCTGCTACATCCAAGCATAGCTGACGGATTCACGACTGTTGATGATGTGAGACGTGATTTCGGAGAGTCCGTGGCCCGCATTCTCAGCGGTCTTTTACGCATAGCGGAGCTTTATTCAAAGAATCCGGTTGTGGAAAGTGAGAACTTCCGAAATCTGCTGTTGTCATTTGCGGAGGACATGCGGGTAATACTTATAATGATTGCTGATCGTGTTAATCTTATGAGACAGATTCGCGACAACGATAATCTGGATGCCAAAAAGAAGGTATCCGAAGAGGCCGCCTATCTGTACGCACCATTGGCCCATAAGTTAGGTTTGTACAAACTTAAAAGCGAACTGGAGGATTTGTCTCTGAAGTATCTGGAACACGATGCCTACTATCTTATAAGGGAGAAACTGAATGCCACTAAAAAGTCACGTGACGCATATATAGAGCGTTTCATAGGACCAATCAGTGAAAAACTGACTGCCGCCGGACTGAGATTTCACATGAAGGGACGCACCAAGAGCATTCATTCTATCTGGCAAAAAATGAAGAAGCAAAAGTGTGGTGTGGAAGGAATATATGACCTCTTCGCCATACGTATAATCATAGATTCGCCTTTTGAACAGGAAAAAATGCAATGTTGGCAGGCCTATTCGATTGTGACAGATATGTATCAGCCCAATCCCAAGCGTCTGCGTGACTGGTTGTCTGTGCCGAAATCAAACGGTTATGAAAGTCTTCATATCACTGTTCTGGGCCCGGAACACAAGTGGGTGGAAGTACAGATACGAACGGAACGAATGGACGAAGTGGCCGAACGTGGAGTAGCTGCTCACTGGCGTTACAAGGGCGTGAAGGGTGAAACAGGACTGGACGAATGGCTGGCCAACATACGCAATATTCTGGAAAACAGTGACGACCTGCAAGTCATGGACCAATTTCGGATGGATCTCTATGAGGATGAAGTTTTCGTATTCACCCCAAAGGGAGATCTGTTCAAGTTTCCGAAAGGTGCGACGGTGCTTGATTTCGCCTATCATATCCATTCTAAAGTTGGAAATGGATGTACGGGAGCGCGTATAAATAATAAGGTAGTGACTTTCCGCGAGCAGCTTCACAGTGGTGATCAGGTGGAGATTATGACCTCAAGCACGCAGAAACCTAAGCGCGAATGGCTAAATATTGTCAAGACATCGCGGGGAAAGGCGAAAATCCGTCAGGCTCTGAAGGAAACACAGGTGAAAGAAGGACTCTTTGCCAAGGAAATGCTGGAACGGAAGTTCAAAAACCGGAAAATTGAAATGGAAGAGCCGGTCATGGCCAAACTCGTCAAGAAGCTTGGCTTTAAAGAGGGCAGCGATTTCTACAGACAGATAGTCGACGGTTCTCTCGATGTCAACACCGTGATTGACACTTATTTAGAGATACAGGCCCGTGAGTCCGGACAGATGCCTGAAGGCCCGGTTAGAAGTGCTGGAGAATTCAGCTTTCAGGTTGAGAATGATATGACCGTTCGTCAAAGTGACGATGTTCTTGTGATAGACAGAAATTTGAAAGGTGTTGATTATCAGCTGGCACGTTGTTGCCAACCAATCTATGGAGATGACGTATTCGGTTTTGTAACGGTCAGCGGAGGAATAAAGATACACCGGTGTGATTGTCCAAATGCCGCTGAATTGCGCAAGCGTTTCGGATATCGTATCGTGAAAGCGCGGTGGAGTGGGAAAGGTACTTCCAAATATTCCATAACACTGAGAGTTATCGGTAATGATGATATTGGCATCGTAAACAACCTGACAAGCATTATCAGTAAGGATGAGAAACTGACTTTGCGCAGCATAAGCATAGACAGCAACGACGGACTGTTCCGCGGAAATCTTGTCGTGATGCTTGACGATACGTCAAAGTTAGAGACTCTGATACGTAAATTGAGAACAGTAAAAGGCGTCAAGCAGGTTGAAAGGATATAAATGTAACAATGGATATGGCGGGATGGCCTAAATAACCGCCATTCCATATTAATAACTTTAATATAAAAATGAATAGAATTACTTTAAAGTCGGTAGTTTTTGCCGCAATGTTAATGTTGGGTAGTGGGAGCGCAAGCGCTCAACTTGATCTTGGTAGCATTCTTGGAGCCGTTATCGGAACCAATTCTTCGTCTTCATCAGATTCTGCCAGCGATCTAATATCCAATCTGACGTCTGTTTTCTCAGGAAACAAACAGGCTTCTAAAAAACAGATTGTGGGCACATGGGAATATTCTGAGCCGGCAATCGTCTTTGATTCAGACAACTTTCTTGCAAAGGCTGGAGCCAAACTTGCCGCCGATAAACTGGAGAACAAACTGCAGGATTATCTCACAAAATATGGTATGAAGCCAGGGACTATGAGTATCACGTTTGCAGAGAACGGAACATTCAAGGAGAATCTGAACGGAAAGACTATAAACGGCAAGTGGGCGATAGAGGATTCTAAGTTGATTCTGACTTACGGAACAATCAAACCAGTATCTATCACAACACAGGTTGAAGGTAAAACATTACTGATTGTTACAGATGCAACGCAACTCCTGAACTTCATGAAGACTATTGGAAGCAAGTCGACAAATACCAGTATTCAGACCGTAACATCATTGATGAAAAGTATCAATGGTATGAAAGCTGGACTTACACTTGTTAAAAAACAATAATTAGAATTGATTTTATTTTATACTCGATAAAAATATCGTACCTTTGCAGGCGCTGTCACGAGTTGGCAGCATAAATTCAAACCTAATTAACAAATAAAACAAAATGGCAACAAAAATCAGATTGCAGCGCGGCGGCCGTAAGGGCTATGCTTTCTACAGCATCGTAATCGCTGACGTTAGAGCACCACGTGATGGTAAATTTACTGAGAAGATTGGTACTTACAATCCTAATACCAATCCAGCCACAGTAGATTTGAATTTTGACCGTGCCCTTTATTGGGTTGAGACCGGAGCACAGCCTACTGACACAGTACGCAACATCTTGAGCCGTGAGGGCGTTTATCTCATGAAGCACCTCCGTGGCGGTGTCAAGAAGGGCGCTTTCGACGAGGCTGCTGCACAGCAGAAGTTCGACGCTTGGAAGGCTACCAAGGTCAAGGGAGCTGATGCTATACGTGAGAAGGAAGCTCAGGCAAAGAAGGCTGCTTATGCAAAGGAGCTGGAAGCAGAGAAGAAGATCAATGAGACTATCGCCAAAAAGGTAGCTGAGAAGAAGGCTGCTGAGGAGGCTGCAAAGGCCGCTGAAGCTGCCGCTGAGACTGCGCCTGCAGAAGAAGCACCTGCAGAGGCATAATCCATTTGTTCTCCTTAAAGAAAAAGGCGGTCAAAGTCCCTATGATTTTGACCGCCTTTATTTTTTTATGGTATTGTTCGGCGGTTTTGCCGGCACGGCGTGAGAATTCCATTTATAGGCATGACGGTTTATCCGTATGTCATGTGGGGCATCCGCATACGATGGAAGTTTTTATTGGCAGGATTTCTGTAAGCGTATTGGCATCTTCTCTATATGAATTTCACATGAACTTCTTATAGAATGCTTCGTATTCTTTGGCAATCTTAATATATTCATGGTGTCGCTTGACATATTCTACACTTTGGCATTTTAGTTCCGCAATACGGCCGCTGTTCAGCACAAGTTGTTCCAACTCATTAAAGACACTCTGATAGTTTGGCTCCACATTTATAATAGGACGGAGTTCTTTTTCGTTTAGTATCTCATAGTTCTCCTCTTCCCCTCCGCCTATACATATAATACCCTTGGACATAGCAAGAAGCGGATTCATTGATGGTGTATAACTGTATAACTGGTCAAGGATGGCGTCGCTGCCGTTCATCATCTTCTCGTATTCATTGAAAGGAACGGATTCTGCCTTTTTCAGCACGACTTTATCAGGATACTTCCGAGTTATGTCCTCGGCAGCACGAAGCATAATATCCGTGCCTTTATACTCGTTGCGCTTTTTGTTGATGCCAATGAACAGTTTTAGCGGAGGTCGGAAAAAAGGTTGGACAGATTGCTCACGATTTTCCGGTAATTGTATAGGGAAAGGAATAAAGACAGTCTTTTCAGGGAAAGAAGGCTGGTAGCATACCCAATATTCATAAAGCCCGGTTATTATTCCATCACAATCTTCAGCGATAAACTTGTTCAACCGTTCTTTTGCTGTGCCGAGCCAGTCCAGCCGTTCCTTCATAGCGTCCTTTCCGGTGCGTATTTCTTCACCTATGTTGAAATCGCTGTAACGAAGTGGGCGGTCGTTGATACAGGTATTGACCCAGTACCAATCCATTCCAAATCCGCAGAGAAAGACCCGCTTATTATACTTTCGAAGATACTTGTAAATAGAGAACAGACGCTCCGCCTTTAACTCCGCAAACATCGGATTAATCAGTTGCACTACGTCGTAGCCCCTCAACCGCGGCAATATTGCGTACAGTTTGGACAGAAGCATGATTCCGCCAAACTTTCCAGGACGTCTCACCAATGATATATCCCGCGGATAATTCTTCCAGAAATCGCCGTTGGAAACTACGGTAACCTCATGTCCAAGCACTTTAAGACCTTTGGCCAAAGTTGCATGTACGTTGCTGTATTCACCTAATAGCAGTATCTTCATCTCTCTTCTTTCATAAGTGGCAATGTGCGCATGAGGATAGAAAGTCCGACTCTGCTGTTTGTCATACGGCGGAACCATATATATTTCCTTGTATAGTTCTTGTCCGGAAGAGGAAACAAGCCTTTCGAGTGCAGATAATCAAGTTGTCGGTCAAGATACTTGCGGCTCCGCGTCTGCGTGATGATGTTGTAGATATAATCCATCGTTATCTGTGCGACGCGCCGTTGAATGGCAATCTTGTCATTATGCGGCAAGCTGTCAATCATGCCGTTCAATCTTATTATAACATCCTTTTTATCATTCAGACGTTTCAGGATACTTCTCTTTGTGTTGCTTGACGTTATGGAATCACCACGTCTGCGGTATATGTAGGCCTCTGCGGAAGTTGAATAAAGCGTTTCAGCCCGTAACAACAACTGCGGCGTGAACTCCTCGTCTTCATGATAAATACCGGAAGTGAAGCGCAGTTCACCAAGTATCGCACGCCTGAAAATATATCCCCACGCCGCTGGGCGGATGTTGTTGTGCTGCATATATTCAGTGCCGCAAACAGGTTTTTCATTGGCAAATGTTGTTTGTCCGCTGTTCTTGTCCGTTGCCTTGAACAGTACCATATCCGGTATTCCATGATACCTCACGATATCCAGACAATGTTCGTATGCTGTTTGTGACAGTTTGTCGTCACCATCAACGAACTGTATGTACCGGCCGGTGGCCATCCTGATGCCGATATTGCGCGCATCACTCAGTCCTCTGTTCGGCTGGCGTACGTATATGACGTTTTCCAGATAATCACTCAAATCATTTATAGGACTCATATCAGAACCGTCATCCACAATTATTATCTCCCTTTCAAATGGGCGTAACGATAGTGAGACGATACTATCAATACATTCGATCAGCATCCATACGGGTATGTTATAGCAAGTCACTATGAAGCTAATCAACGGCGTCCTGTCGCTTTGACAATTACTTTGTTTATTTTGCATAATGCGTTTATTCCTAATATGTTAATAACAATAGCTTTCAGCTTTAATATACAACCGAGACCACAAAATCTTTTTATAGGTATCCGCTTCAGTCGCGGCTTGTCACCGGTCAGTTCATATTCATATAATTGTATGTTGACGACTTGCATGTAATATTGGTGGAACAGAGGATGTTTCCGGCATCGTTCTATCATGTTTAAATGAGAATCGAGAAACATGCGCCATTCTTTACCGCGTGCCCGCGCAGTGATTCCGTTGACGTTGTCACAGTAATAATACATGCCTTTTTTTGTTGTTGCAACACATTTTGTGTATTCTAGCAATTGTGGCAATGTGGCGACATCCTCAAATACACGTCCCACAGGGAATCTGACATAGTCAAACATCCGCCGACGATAAATCTTGTTCCAAGCATACGAATGATTATAGGCTTGCGATTCCATCCAATAGTTTATTGGATCGCGATATGTTCTTTCATCAAAGCCGATGATCTGGTGTTCCGTAGATTTCATGATATGGCATACAGGATATTCCAATATGTCGTATTCCGGATTTTCATCCATTATATCCATCAGTTCGGCATAAGTGTCGTCACCTATGTAGTCGTCTGAGTCGGCAAAAGTGATGTATCTTCCCTGTGCTATGTCGAGACCGGCATTGCGTGCATCACTCAGTCCCCCGTTCTCTTTATGGATAACCTTAATCCTGCAATCCTGTTCAGCCCAGCGGTCACACTTCTTAGGGCAATCATCCGGAGAGCCGTCGTCAACAAGTATGATTTCCATGCCGTCACACTTCTGTCTGACGATACTGTCCACACATTTGTCCATTGTATCGCTGACTTTGTAGACTGGTATTATAATGGTCAATCTTGTTTCCATAAAGCAATATGGTTCTTACTCAGGGAGATCCTGTTTGACATAGCTTTTATGCAAAGGTACTAACTTATTTCTTTATAGAGGAAGAACCGTCGGCTATTTTTTAGAATTTCCAGAAAAGCAGAGCAGAAACTTCCAGGTACATGTAATAAAAACGGTGAATGTCCGTTTACTATTCAGATGACAGAAACAGAATCAAAGGAAAGTTACAGCCATATATTGAAATATACTGGAATATTCGGTGGCGTACAGGGACTCAACATTCTGATCGGCCTTGTACGTAATAAACTTGTCGCCATGCTTCTCGGACCGGGGGGGATGGGGCTCACGTCATTGTTCAATTCTGCGGTCAGCTTCATATCCCAGACAACCTGTCTCGGAATATCTTTCAGTGCCGTGCGCCATCTTTCAGAAATTTTTGATGAAGGTGACAACGAACGTATTTCCCATTTTATTAAGGTTGTGCGTGCGTGGTGTCTTATGACAGCCCTGCTCGGAATGTTGGTCTGTATCGTAGTCGGGCCGTTGCTCAGCGACTGGACATTCTCTTGGGGCGACCACACCCTCCATTTTCTTCTCCTTGCTCCGGCTGTAGCGATGATTGCAATAACCGGTGGTGAGACGGCCATACTGAAAGCCTCTCGCCGTCTGCGTGCTTTAGCTGTGATACAGATATATCTGGTCGTTGTATCCTTGTTTGTCTCAATTCCCATCTATTATTTCTTCAAAGAGTCAGGCATAATTCCTGTCATTGTGCTCATGGCCTTCGTCGGAATGATTGTCACGATGCTTTATTCCTATCGTTTTTATCCATTGCGGCTTCGCGGCGTCAACGGGATCTTGGGTGAGGGAATGGGGATGATACGCCTTGGAGTGGCTTTCACTCTTGCCGGCATATTCGGTAGCGGGGCAGAGATGATAATTCGGGCATATCTTAATGTCAGTAGCGATCTATGCACCGTGGGACTTTATAACGCCGGATTCATGCTTACCATAACATACGCCGGCATGGTATTCTCGGCAATGGAGACTGACTACTTCCCACGCCTGTCCGCGATAAATCATGATACCCCGGCCGTTAATACAACGGTCAACCGCCAGATAGAAGTCTCGGTTCTGCTTCTTTCGCCAATGCTGAGCGTATTCATGCTGTCCTTGCCGATTCTTCTTCCATTGCTATACACCGATAGTTTTCTGCCCGTAGTTGCCATGGCTCAGGCAGCATCATTCTCCATGTATTTTAAATCCGTTTATCTTCCGGTATCATATATTGTGCTGGCAAAGGGGGAATCTGTCGCGTTTCTCGTTCTTGAGGCCTTGTCATACATGTTCCTCGTCATATTTGTCATTGTCGGATATTCTTCATACGGCCTTTTCGGAACTGGCATAGCCCTGTCTCTGTCAAATCTTCTCGACCTAATATTGGCTTTTCTTTATGCCGGCTTCCGTTATCGTTACTTCCCGTCATGGCATGTGTTGAGGTATTCTTCAGTACAGTTGGCTCTCGGTTTGTCAGCCTACGCAATTACCTTTGTTTCAGACTTGTTGCTTTATTGTGTTTTGGGAACAATCGTGTGTCTTGCCAGTGCCGCCTATTCCATACATATCCTGCGCCGTAAGACAACCCTGTGGGATGCGCTGATGAAACGTGTGGCTGGCAAGATTGGTCGGAAGTGATATACAGGACGACATGTCGATAGTATATGTATAATCAAAAAAATAGAGTCGCAGTAACTTGTAGCGACTCTATTTTAATACGGTGGTTTTACTGTGTTCCTTAGCCCTTCAATGCAGCCAGCGACTCCTTGATTGCAGCAATCTTTTCCTCGCTGTCACTCAGCTTCTTGCGCTCCATCGCCACGACGGCTTCGGGCGCATTAGCTACAAACTTCTCGTTTGAGAGTTTCTTCTTGATTCCGATGAGGAAGCCTTCGAGGTGTTTCAGTTGAGCTTCAAGTTTGGCTATTTCAGCCTCGGTGTCAATCATGTCGCCCAGCGGCACGGCAAATTCGTCAGTGCCGACCATGAAGGCAGCGGCCGTAGTATCCTTTTCCATTACGACGTCGATAGACGACAGATTGGCCATTTTGGTGATAACGCTTGAATAAGCCTCATACTTGTTGGCGCCTACAGTCTGGAGTGTCAGAGCCTCTTTCGGGGCGATGTTCTTCTGATTGCGTACAGTGCGCACACCGCTCACAATCTGTTTCACATTCTCAATGTCAGCCACCAGGCGCTCGTCGTCCTCTGTAAGGGCGGCCACCTCCAGCTTGTCGCGCATGATAGACTCTCCATCGCTACGGTCGCAAATGTGCTGCCACAGTTCTTCGGTGATGAACGGCATGAAAGGATGGAGCATTTTGAGGAGTGTCTCAAAGAATGAGATGGTCGCATCGTATGTTGTGCGGTCGATGGGCTGTCCGTACGCCGGCTTCACCATCTCGAGATACCAGCTTGAGAACTCGTCCCAGAACAGACGGTAGACAGCCATGAGCGCCTCTGAAATGCGGTACTTGCGGAACAGGTCGTCCACCTCAGCATTGGTTTGTTTCAGCTTGGCCTCAAACCACCGTGCAGCCGTGGTGTTGGCTTCGGGCTGTGCGTCGTCTGCCACCTGCCATCCTTTAACCAGTCGGAAGGCGTTCCAAATCTTATTGTTGAAGTTGCGTCCCTGTTCGCAGAGGCTTTCGTCGAAGAGAATGTCGTTTCCGGCCGGTGCGGAGAGCATCATACCCATGCGCACGCCGTCGGCTCCATATTTGTCGATGAGCATCAGCGGGTCGGGTGAGTTGCCGAGACTCTTCGACATCTTACGTCCCAACTTGTCGCGGACGATACCCGTGAAGTAGACATGTTTGAAGGGGAACGTTCCACGATATTCATATCCGGCCATAATCATTCGGGCTACCCAGAAGAAGATGATGTCCGGTCCGGTCACGAGGTCGCTCGTGGGATAGTAGTATTTGATTTCCTCGTTGTCGGGGTTGTTCACGCCGTCGAACACCGAGATGGGCCACAGCCATGACGAGAACCATGTGTCGAGACAGTCTTCGTCCTGAGTCAGGTCGGCGATGGTCAAATCCGCATTTTTCTCCTGAGCCTTGGCCAAAGCCTCTTCTGTAGTGCGTGCTACAACAAGGTCGCGCTTTCCGTCGGCCGTCGTGAAATAGTAGGCCGGTATGCGGTGGCCCCACCACAACTGACGGCTGATACACCAGTCCTTGATATTCTCCAGCCAATGGCGATACGTGTTCTTGTATTTTGCGGGATAGAACAGGATCTCATCAGTCATCACAGGATCGAGTGACAGGTCGGCGAAATGTTTCATTGAGAGGAACCACTGTGTTGATAGCTTCGGCTCGATTGGCACGCCGGTACGCTCGGAACATCCCACCTTGTTTGTGTAATCCTCCACCTTCTCCATCAGTCCGGCTTCCGTTAGGTCCTTTTCTATCTGGCGGCGAACGTCCATGCGATCCATGCCGACATACATGCCGGCAGCCTCGCTGATAGTTCCGTTGTCGTTGAAAATGTCGATAGTCTCCAGATTGTGCTTCAGACCGAGAGCATGGTCGTTGATATCGTGGGCGGGAGTCACTTTCAGGCAGCCTGTACCGAACTCGATGTCAACATAGTCGTCCTCAATGACTGGAATTTCGCGGCCCACAAGTGGCACGATCACATGCTTGCCCCGCAACCACTGGTTTTTCGGGTCATTGGGATTGATGCACATGGCGGTGTCTCCCATAATAGTCTCTGGGCGTGTTGTGGCCACGATGGCATATTTGCCGGGCTCTTCCTTCACCATGTAGCGCAGGTAATAGAGTTTCGAGTGCTCCTCCTTATAGATCACCTCCTCGTCAGACAAGGCTGTTTGTGCCTGCGGGTCCCAGTTGACCATGCGCACGCCGCGGTAGATAAGTCCTTTTTCGTAGAGGTCGCAAAAAACCTTGATAACACCCTCTGAACGCTTCTCGTCCATAGTGAACGCCGTGCGGTCCCAGTCGCAGCTTGCTCCCAGACGACGCAATTGCTTAAGGATGATGCCTCCATGTTCGTTAGTCCAGTCCCATGCGTGACCGAGGAACTCGTTGCGCGTCAGGTCGGTCTTTTTGATGCCCTGCTGTGCCAGTTTGTTCACAACTTTGGCCTCGGTGGCAATGGAAGCGTGGTCCGTTCCCGGAACCCAACACGCGTTCTTGCCTTCCATTCTTGCGCGACGCACGAGAATGTCCTGAATGGTGTTGTTGAGCATGTGGCCCATGTGGAGCACGCCCGTCACGTTTGGCGGCGGGATCACAATCGTGTAGGGTTCGCGACCGTCAGGCTTGCTGCTGAAGAGCTTGTTGTCAAGCCAATACTGATACCATTTCGACTCCACGGCTTGCGGGTCGTATTTGCTTGCTAATTCCATATAAATTTATGTCGTTTTTATCTTTAAAATCGTATTGATGGTAATATAAAACGATGCAAAATTAATAAAAAACGATGAATATCAATCGGATTTGTGACGAAAAAAACGATGACCGCACGCGTATGAGTGCATAAGAGTCTGCGACGGACGTTGCGGACAGGTGTGGATATGAGCGTCGTCAAAGGGGGCTAAACTGTTAAAAGCTCGGAATTATCCCGACAAATACCTTCAAATCCTTGCAATATTCTGAAATAAAAATCCCAGGGGTGCAAATTCGCGAAATTTGAGTGTGCATCTTTAAATTCTTGATCTGCCGCGTGTTGCGCCGGTTCTGGTAAAATCTGTGCAATAAATAGTCCTGTTTTATTTTGCCGTAAGGGTCTTACGGGGGTGCAACGGGGGCCTTGTTGGAAGATGACGGCAGCCCCGTTGTAATACGAAAGCAGTCCTGCTGTAGAGTCGGGAGGGCCTCCTTGGTCAGGATTTTGCCGCCGAACGTCAGAAAATGTCATTGTCGTGTCAGGATTTAGACTTTGCCGCTTTCTATTTTGAGATTTTTTAAGTGTTAAATTCTGTGATATTATTATGACAGTAAAATACGTTTTAATTGCCTGGTGCACGGACTTCTGAATATTTTTTTCGTACCTTTGTGTCCGTCATAGGGAAGGAGACGCCGGATATTACTGCAGCCATAAAGAGGATTTTTTCGCTTTTTACATCATTATGAACTAGATAATATTGATTGTTGCAGGACTTTGTAAAGTCGGTTTTACCTATTGTCTTGGCCGCACTAAGGTTGTTACTGGAATGGAATGGTGGGCATGGATGGGCGGTTTCCTCGTTTTCACTGTCACCAGCATGGGACTTCTCGCTCGCGCCACCCATACCCTGCCGCTCGGTACGGCCTATCTCGTTTGGACGGGCAGCGGTGCAGTCGGTACAGTGCTTGTAGGCATATTCATCTTCGGCGAGCCCGCCACGTTCTTGCGTATGTTCTTCATGTAGGATTAAAGATGATTTCGTGACGAAGCAGGTGCATGCAGCACAGCATAGAATAAATGACTTTGAGACTTGCCGATATATGAATACAATATCCAGAATTTTGAATATCAATTAGTTGAAAGCCGCAGCATGAAATACCTGCTTGCATGCCAATGCAATATACGGACATGCCACAGGTTGCCCGTATATTGCCATTACACAATCTATATTGTGAAAAGTTCTGTCAATAGCCTCATCATAAGACAAACAAAAATATATAATGAAATAAATAATAGGTCAAAACACTATTTTACACTAATTGTCGTATTTGCCGCAATAGTTGCCTGCACCTCATATCCTGCCGGCATTACTGCCTTTGTTCCAGGTATGAATATGCATGGCCATAAAAAAAGACCTGTAATAACAGCCAAAGGTGTTTTATTCTTACCTCTGATACGAATATCTGTATTAGAGAAATAAATAGGTGTCCCAGACGGCAAATACAAATAACTAATGTTTATACCCAAACGTCCTTTTGTTCCCGCCAATGAACTTTTCTTGGCTTCTGTTACTTTTCCTTTTACCAATGTTCCGCTCGGGATAACGCATATATCATCAACTATTAAATCATGAACGACGTAAAAATCAACCATCTGTCCTTCTTTCACGTCGGCAGCTTTTACTTGATTAACAGACTGTAAAAGTAAAATTGTCCCTGCTTTAACAACCACTTCTTTAGATGTTTCAGACACCATCTCGCCTCCACAAAGCATAATGATGATAATAATCATTATTATTTTTTTTCATTGATTTTAATTCTAATTATGAAAAAGGCGTAAACCATTCTTTGCCGGTATCATTTTTCCGGTTACCGCCAAGTTACCTGTCTTTCTACAAGAAACGAACAATTCACACCTTATCGGCATGAACCTTCAATCTGCTTGTTCTCGAAAGACGAATGTTTTGGCGGTATTCGAAAAATGAGAGAACAAGAGCTAAAAGCTCAATATGTATTATATGTTCATTTCAAGTTGTCTGAATGGAAACGCTTTCTCGGTTTATTGATTGTGCCGCACATTAACAGAACGACGTTTTTTGTTCACTACCTAATTGAGGATGACATTCTTAAGAATAGCCTCTCCCTTTTGCGTTTCTTTTGTTTTGTATTTCTCCAACCTCCTTTTTTAGATGGTTTATAATTGCCATCAAATCCTCTTGCACAGATGAATCAAATGGTCTTCCTGTTCGTTTTATCAACTGATTACATCCGTGAGCATTAGCACCATGCTCAAAAAAAAGCTGACAGCTTTCACTATACTCTGCAAAGGTAATCTTTTATTTTGGAATATGCTGTAATATATAATAAAAGTTAATCAGGATTTTTGTTCTTTGCTTGTATCGGACAGTCTATCCTTCTCAAATTTTCTGCGGTGCGCCGTTATCGACTTTATGTTCTGAAGTGCCCAGTCTGTGAGCTGGTGGATTATAGGCACGAGTGACTGTCCCGTTGGCGTCAGTTCATACTCAACGCGAATGGGAACTTCGGCGTACACTGTGCGCCTGACGAGTCCGTCAGCTTCGAGCGTGTGGAGCGTACCGGAAAGCATCTTAGTGGATATGTCGGGGATGAGCTTGCCGAGCTGGTTGAAGCGTGTGCTGCCGTTCTCACTTAAGATGAGGATGACGAGCAGGGCCCACTTGTTGCCAAAGCGTGCGACGACGTTCCGGATTGGACATATCTCAATGATTGAATTTTTATCTGATTTTTTTGCCATCGTAACTTGTTGTTGTTCATCAAGAGTGAGTTTTGGGTAACTTACCAACCTTTTTGTAACTTATTGCATGATAGATAAATAGTTCGTAACTTTGCACCGTTGAAATGCAGCGTAAACGCGGTGCAAAGATAATAAAATATAAGTTTAAATCGTGAATTATAAATTATAAAAGAACGATATTTGAAGTTACAAATGACCAATTAATAATAAATAACGAACAGATAGCAATTATGAAACAGATTGAAAAGATTGCGGAAGCAAAGAACTTCACGGCCGTCAGCGTCGGCCATCTCAACGAACTTGGTGACTATATGCTTGAACTCGGACCGAAAGTGAGGATATCGGGCAAGGTGTTCGGTGGTACGGCAGTTGGTGCTACGGGCGGTGAATTTTCGTTTCAGGTGTTCCAGCCACATACAGAAACAGGATTTATCCATAATCATAAGCAGCACGAAGAACTGTATTTCTTCCTTGTCGGAAAGGGAGAATTTCAGGTTGACGGACAGATTGTTCCGGTAGGCGAGGGCAGTGTGGTGCGTGTGGCTCCAGATGGCAGACGCAGCGTGCGCAACAACGGTACCGAGCCGCTTGTGATGCTCTGCGTGCAGTATCGCGGTGCGACATTTACGGCCACCGATGCTGCTGACGGTGTGATACTTGGCGATAAGGTGGAGTGGTGAGACGTTTGTGTCCAATCTCTTTATCGTCATGAAACGATATATATCGAGGACATCACTTTGCGATACTTATTGAATATTAAATGATTATATCAACGTTTCCAAAGGGATGTCCCTATATTTTCATGATTTTTCAATATCTCTAAAACCCTTGCCATGCTGCTGTTTTGTTATTTCACAGTGTGGCAAGGACTTTTTCTTAAAATGCGGATTGCGTTTTCATCTCAGTTCTATGTTCAGTGATTCCAGTGGGGCGCAGTTTGAACATCCGGAGAATTTATCCGATGTCCCATGAAATAATTTCAGATGACACGTTGATATATTGCAGATTCTTTGTATCTTTGTTCCAAATTAAATGTAAAAACAAAAAATCATGAGCAACGAGATTTTATATATTCTTCTGCCAGACTATGCAGCACATGAAATAGTATTCCTTTCACAGGCCATCGCATCCGATGAATTTGCTTTGAAGGAAAATCCGAAGTATGTCAATAAGGTTGTAGCTCCAACGCTTGAACCGGTGAAATCAATCGGAGGTTTCTGTACTCTGCCCGATTATTCATTCGACACTCTGCCTGACGATTATGCGGCCATTGTTCTTATCGGCGGTTTCGGTTGGGCAACATCATTGGCGGATATTGTCGTTCCCATCGTCAGAGATGCTGTAAGTAAAGGAAAACCGATCGGCGCAATATGCAACGCCGCATCGTTCATGGCAAAGCATGGCTTCCTTAACAATGTCAGACATACCGGCAACGGCTTGGAACAGCTGAAACTATGGGGCAACGAAAACTATACCAATACTGAAGGATATGTCAACGCACAGGCTGTGAATGACAGAAATATTGTTACAGCCAACGGTTCGGCAACTCTCGAATTTGCCAAAGAACTCCTGCTGCTCCTCGAAAACGATACCCCAGAGCGCATCGAAATGTACTATCAGTTCTACAAGCAGGGTTTCTGCGCCTTGTTCAAATGACTACGTTTCTGAGCCTTTCTTCCTAAAACTTAAAATCTATGGCCTGTACAACTGATTTTATAGAATTCGTCTGCGACGCGCTCTCTACATTGGGAGAAGTGCGTTCGCGCAAGATGATGGGCGACTATGTTATTTATGTCAACGATAAATGCGTCATCACCGCTTGCGACAATACCGCCTTTGTCAAGAAACTGCCATGCATCGCAGACCTTATGGCCGATGCAGAAACCGGCAATCCATATCCCGGCGCGAAAGAGGCATACATCCTCAATTTATGCGACCGGCAGAAAGCACTGAGAGTTATTGAAACGCTATGGGAAGAACTCCCGTTTCCGAAGTCAAGGAAGAAATGATATCGCACAATTGCTTGTAAACGAAAATAAATTATTAGATATTATAATATATAAAATGTGCACATGAAATACAGGCATTTAATTTTCGGTATTTTATCCGTAACGACAGTGTCAGTAACGCTTCCATTGGCAGCACAGTCGCAGACACCTGTGATGATGGCAGAATCAAAGTGTTCAGACATGCATACCGAATCAGAATCTCTATCAATTCAGATTGCTCTCGAAGATTTTGTGCGGACGCACGATGCCGATATCGGCATCGCCGTGATAACCGACCGAGGTGACACAGTATGCATGAATAACGGCCGGAAGTATCCGATGAACAGTGTGATGAAGCTGTATCAGGCCATGGCAGTTGCCGATGTGATGCAACAGCGCGGCCATAGGCTCGACTCCATGATAACTGTGAGCCGTAAAGAGATGGAAGAAGATACCTATAGCCCCATGCGTGACCAATATCCGAAGGGCGACTTTCGTATATCTATTGCCGACCTGCTGAAATATTCGCTACAACAGAGCGATAACAACGCTTGCGATATACTATTCCATCATGTCATCGGCATCTCCGAAACGGACAGATACATAAGAAATCTCGGCATCAGCGGTTTCGCCATATCTGCAAGCGAGGCCGATATGCACGCCGACACGGCACGTGTTTACGAAAATTGGAATTATCCCATTGCTGCCGCCATTCTGATAAACCGGCTGTTCACCGAACCTGTTTTTGATAGTGACCAAAAGGGAAATGAGAACTGTGAAAATGAGCATGACAATATCGGAATCGGAAGAAGATACGATAATATTTACCAGTGTTTTATCACAGAAACCCTCAACGAATGCACTACTGGCAGGAACCGCCTTGCCAGACCCCTACTGCCGACAAACGCCGTTATCGGCCACAAGACCGGAACGGGTTTCCCATCTGCCAATGGCCATCCACAAGGCATAAATGATGTCGGCTTCGTCCGTCTTCCCAACGGCCGCAGTTATTCCATAGCCGTATTCGTAAAGTCGTCGCGGTATGACATGGAGGAAACGGAACGGCTGATTGCTGAGGTTTCGGAGATCGTTTGGAGGGAGGTTTCTGGTGAACAAACTGAGTAAAAGTGTTCAGCTCCATAACTGAATAAATTTTCTAATGTCCGCGTACATTATATATAATATTATATAAGGTTGAGAGTTGAATACTTATTTATGCCGTATATTTTTCCCTACTATATAGCACAGATTTTTCTATTCTGAAAAAATGTTTTTCGACCGAGAAAACTCTGTGCTATATTCACATCTTCACGCTATTATATATTCATCTCTGAAAGATGAATGGGAACTGGTTCTTTGGGGGCGTTTCTGCGAATAAAGAGTTTCTTTGCAGCATGGAAGGAACAGTTTCTTATGAATATCGTTCCAATCCGACAATAATCTGAACTGCTTTTGGGCATTGCCTTTATATTGATTCCCTGTTTTTGTGGTTATAGATATCGGTTGCAGATATTCTATGAAAAATCAGGAAGATACAGATGTATTTTATAGTTACGGCCTCTTATCATGATTGTTATTTACAATTTTATCCTATATGTAAACATGCCGGCAAATTCTTCGGCAATGTCAACCTGTGAGCGGAACAATCCGAATACGCTGCTTCCACTTCCTGACATAGCCGCATACGTGGCACCTTTCTCATAGAGTCTTTCCTTTATACGACCAATTTCAGGATATAAGGAAAATACACTCTTTTCAAAATCATTTGTCAGACGGTCACGCCACGTTTCGACAGGCTGATTCACTATATCATAACAGCATTCAGACGGCATCTTCGGTGTGACAAGCGAGAATGCTTCGGCTGTAGAGACAGGTATATTAGGCCGTACAACTGCAATATGCCATCCACTAAGGTCCAAACTGACAGGACATAGGCGCTCTCCAATTCCTTCGGCATAGGCAGGACGGCTGAGGATAAAGAAAGGGCAATCGGCTCCAAGGCGCGACGCAAAGTCAATCATCATATCCGTTGTCATACCAAGAGAGAAAGAATCGTTTAGCAGCTTTATCATGTAGGCACAATCACTGGAACCACCCCCCATTCCGGCTTGAGTGGGGATTCCTTTGTAGAGATGGGCGTGAATGCGGGGTAGGGGATAATGCTCTGCAAGCATACGATAGGCGCGTACAACAAGATTACGCTGTTCGTCACCCTCAATTTCGATGTTTGTCACTTTCAAATCACAGTCCACCGGAGAAGGAAAGGCCTCGTCCATGGGATGAATTTCAAGAGCGTCTTTTATGGGGACGGGATAAAATACGGTTTGAAGATTATGGTATCCATCTTGTCGACGACTGATGACATTTAGCCCCAAATTGATTTTTGCGATCGGAAATACTATCATCTTTTGAATATAAAAATTGATATTGAGTCTATAACACAGGCAAAGTTACGAAAAAAAACTGTAATTTTGCAGAACAATAAGGGAAAAAGACTGACAAAGTATTATGAAATACTTAGTAAGACGAAACAGGTCAGAGGTGAAAGTCCATAGCCTGAAGATGTTATGTCAGAATAGTTTTTCTCTAAGCAAATAGAATATTATGGCTGAACAAAACGCTAATCAAGGACGACGGTCGGTACGTAAACCTGCTGTCATGGACAATACGTATGTACATCTGCAGCCACAGGCACCGGATGTGGAGAAAGTGGTGCTTGGAGCACTTATGATAGACAAAGATGCCTACGCTGTTGTTTGCGAAATGCTCTATCCGGAGAGTTTCTATGAACCACGCAATCAAATGATTTATTCGGCAATACGCGATCTGAGTATGGCTGAGAGACCGGTAGATGTGCTGACTGTAACTGACCAGTTGGCAAAAAACGGTAATCTTGAGGAAGTCGGCGGACCTGTCTATATCTCGGAACTGAGTTCTCGCGTGGCTTCATCGGCAAACATCGAATATCATGCGCGCATCATTGCACAGAAATTCATTGCTCGACAACTAATATCATACGCAAGTGTCATTGAAACTAAGGCCTTCGACGACACAACAGATATAGACGACCTCATGCAGGAAGCAGAGGGCTCGTTATTTGAGTTGTCCCAGCGCAACATGAAAAAGGAATATACCCAAATTGATCCCGTCATAAAGAATGCCGTGGAGGTAATCCAAAAGGCTGCCGCCAATAAGGACGGTCTTACGGGTGTGCCCACCGGCTATCACAAGCTGGATGACATCACGAGCGGATGGCAGGCGAGCGACCTTGTCATCATAGCCGGCCGACCGGCCATGGGAAAGACTTCGTTTGCCTTGTCTATGGCAAAGAACATCGCAGCTGACTTCAAAGTTCCGATGGCTTTCTTCTCGCTCGAAATGAGCAACGTCCAGCTGGTGAACCGCCTTATATCCAACTGCTGTGAAATACAAGGAAGCAAGATTCTGAACGGACAACTGCAGCCGGACGAGTGGGAGAGACTGGACAAGCGTATGAACGGGCTGATCGGTGCGCCACTTTATGTTGATGACACCCCCGGTCTTTCGGTTTTTGAATTGCGAACCAAAGCACGTCGTCTTGTCCGTGAGCATGGCGTTAAGATCATAATGATTGACTACTTGCAGCTCATGAACGCCAACGGAATGCGATTTAGTAGCCGACAGGAAGAGGTTTCTACAATATCGCGTTCACTGAAGGGACTGGCCAAGGAGTTGGATGTGCCCATTCTGGCACTTAGCCAGCTGAACCGTGGTGTAGAATCCCGAGAAGGCTTGGAAGGAAAACGCCCACAATTGAGTGACCTGCGCGAATCGGGAGCCATTGAGCAGGATGCCGATATGGTGCTTTTTGTTCACCGTCCGGAGTACTATCACATATATCAGGATGATAATGGACGTGACTTGCATGGCATGGCACAGATCATCATTGCCAAACATCGTAAAGGTGCTACGGGTGATGTGCTGTTGACTTTCCGAGGTGAATTTACCCGTTTTGAGAATCCTGAAGACACACGGCTTAAGAAGAATTCAGTATCGATGGGTGGAGAAATCATGGGCTCTAAAATAAATGGAGATATTGGCGGAGGCAGTATCTCGAACTTCCCTGAAGACTATGATCCATTCTCCGGCGGAACTTTTCCATCGCCAGGCGGCAATGAACCGATACCTTTTTAAAAATCAAATAGACGAAAAAGATCCGGGGCGGATAGTGTAACAGTGTGTTACTCCCGCCCCGGATCTTTTTGTGGACATGTTTATTTTTAACAAGAAACAATACGGTGATGTTACTTAAGCTGTATGAGCTTGACCGGCGAGTTCAGACCACTTTTCATTGGTTGCCAGTCTCCGTATCCTGTTTTCTTGTAATTTATGCTGACAACATTAATCTCATTGAACTTACGCCATTTCACATTCTTGCGGTCAAGATCGGCTATACGATTGGCTGGCAGATTGGTTACCTCGATCCGTACCGTATTGTCTCCAGCACGGAATGCCTTCTTGCAATTTAGAACGAACGGTACTGACCATGCACAACCGATAAAATTGTCATTGACATAAACACGAGCACTCTCACGAACATCGCCAAGATCAATCATCCACTGGCTTTGGGCTTCTTGCTTAGTCATTTTTACATGTGTGGTATAAGTTCCCGTACCCATGGTTACTTTTATTGAATCATCATCCAATGTCTCCCAAGTCTGAAGCTTATCAAGAGTAAATGTCTTTTCAACTTTCGGGGCACTGCTGGCAAACGAAAGTTCCCAACTGCCGTCAAGCTCTTTTGTCTTTCCTGTTGTGGCAAGCATACGGACTTCGCTTTCATCATTGAGTTCATGGTCGTATGTCTGAAGTATCATAGACTCGCCACTCCGAAGATCGACCTGTATACCATCTGCTGTTATATCAACCTTATAGATTTCTCCATTTAAAGGATTGAACCATCTTGCATCCTTAAAGCTGATACTTAGCGGGAAACGTGAGCTGACGTCGTTTGGAGAAAGGTTGGAAATAAAGTAGTGATGTCCTGTAGGATTTGCCCTTCTGATGGCTCGCAATCCGTGACCGCATCTTATTTGTTCTGCATTAGCATACTTAGCCATATCAGCAGCAGATGTTCCATAGATGATATTAGCTCCCTGCTTCTTCAAACCGTCAATATGAGCCTTTACATTTGCTGGCATATTACCGCTACCGGGTATGATAAGTGCATGATAACGTGTTCCGGCTGTGGTCTCAAGCATACCATTTTTATATGATGTCAGCAGCAGATATTTCTCGCTGATATAGTCGCAGTCATATCCGGCTTTATCTATGTCAAGAATACTCTTGATGAAGTCAGGAGCTTTCTTCGCCATGGAATGAATGTCAAACTGCATAAGAAGTGAACCTGCTCCCTTGCCTTTTCGCTCAGCCCACATATCACGTACAGGTAAATAGACAAGAAAATCATTGTCAGGCTGTCCCATCTGAAGGAAACTTTGGCAACGCTCTATATACTTCATCAGATATTGAGCGTCATGCCAGATACTATTAGTCGGACTCATATCTATGGAAGCATAGAATTTCCATCCCGGCCATACGTCTTCTTTTGGAGAATAACATGTCCCGTGGAAATACATATTATTGACACCACATGTGAACATGAGGTCAATATCCGGTTTGCACTGAGACAACGATGTGCGGAAATGTTCTGTGAGCCAGGTGAACGTTTCACTGCTGACAAGTGTTTTGCCATTGATATGCGCTGCAGAGGATGCATATTTGAGCATTGAAACGTCACTGTCATTTTTTCTTGTGTATCCAGTATCCGTACGCAAGCCTTTAATTCTGAAATCAGACAATCCAAACCCTTCTATTTCTGGTATATCAACAGCAGAATAGATATCAATAAGATTGGCTGGTGAACCGTGAGCCTGGTTGCGGGTCTTGACACCATGCTTGTGAGCCCATGCAGTCCATTGCTCAGTGAAATTTTCCAAAAGCAGTTCTCCAAGAGTCTCTCTGTAGTCTACAAGTACTTTGTTGCCATTGTCTTCTTTTTCACCAAGAAGTTCAAGAAGATGCTCTTCCAACTTATAACCTCTACGCTTTTCAAATTCAACAAAAAGGCTTGGCGTCCAGTTGGCTTTATACACTTCATAAGAATCATTAAAGAATGAATGGGGGTAGGGGGTTCCGTTTTTTGCAAATGCATCTTCAAAACGCTGCAAATAGTGCGAAACAGCGTTCCTGTCGAAGTGATCTATTACATAACCTTCACCACCAGGTGCCGCACGTTTTACTTTTTGACGTGTTCGTGAGCAATAAACCGCAATTATACGGTAGTTCTCCTTTTTCTGTGCGTTAGGCCATTTGACTATACCATTAGCATCCGTCATCTCTGTAAGATCAGTAGCTCCATTGGTATAATAAGCCATAACTTTGCTGAGAGTAGCATACTGCTTTTCCTTTTTGTCCTTAATACTGATATCAATACCTGTCCGTAAGGTCTTACCTATTATTGTCGTATCAGTATATACGAGCTTGGCTGCCGCTTCACTAAGTGGTACTTCTGGTCCTCCAAACGGCCATCCCGTACCATTGTTCATGTCGATAAGCACACCATTGTTAGCCCCTTCGGTCTCTGTGAAGTTTAATGCTTTCATCCATGGCGCAGAAAGGAATGACAAATTGTTTTTGTCATTGCCCTGTACACCATATATCGGTGTTATTTCCAATGCCCCAATACCAGTTTTTGCATATTCTTCTATATTCCATTTCAAATCTTTTTCTGTCACAGCAGAGCCTAACCACCACCATCTGGCACCAGGCTTTGCTTCAGGGGAAACCGCAGGCCATGATTGGGCCGACAATTCACATGCTCCCAGCATGGCTATTGCAATAGTTAAAAATCTTTTATCCATAATTTGTTTTAGTTATTCAATATTTATAAATTTGACACATAAATTAATTACCATCCGGTTTTAATATATCAACTCGAGAAGCCGGTATCCACTCAAATTTATCCCATGCATCTGGGAAATTAGGATCAAAATCCATAAAATCTTCTCTTATTTCCCTTACAATAGGGAGACCGTTTTTCTTCATACCCATAACAACCATCTTGGCAACTTCGTATGCTCCATACGGATTGAAATGTGTATTGTCCTCCAATTCCTTTTCCTGTCCTGGAAATGTGTTGGCAGGATAGTGCACCAGAGCCCGCTTACTGTCTTCATAACCTAATGCCTGAAAGAACTCGCGTGTCATATCATGCAAGTCAATGACTGGGACTTTTTCTCGTTCTGCAACAGTCTTCATTGCTGCAGGGAAATCGCCATGGGTATCCTTAATCGTTTTTTTGTCATCATTGAAATTACGTCGCTGAGTAGGAGTGCAGAATATTATTGTTGCACCCTTTGAACGTACATTATCTATGAAAATCTTTAAATTACGTGTATAATGATACCATGCTCCGGAACCTGGGCCTTTTTCTTTCTCATCATTGTGGCCGAATTCACACACAACATAATCTCCTTCCTTAAGAGTTGACATTATCTTTGCCAAACGGTTTTGAGCGATGAAAGAGCCTGCCGTTAGTCCGCTCTCCGCATGATTGGATATGGCTACGTTCCCATTAAACCAACGCGGAATCATCTGACCCCAACTAGCCCAGGGTTCGTTGTTCTGATCAACAACAGTTGAATTGCCACAAAGATATATTGTAGGACAACTTTCATCTTTCTCGATATGAATGCTCTTGACGGCAGGAGCCTTACCATTAAACTCCAATGTCAACTTATCATCCCAATTAAGATATTCTTTCTCACGTGGTTTAATCTTCACACGTTCCTTATCATTAATCTTTGGAGAGCGCTTGTTTACTACGAATTCGTAGGTTGTGAATTCACCTTTAGCTGTATTAGCATTTTCAACAAATAGTCTACGGTTTTCAGCACGCACTACAGTATTGCCAGCTTTTTTCTTTGAACCTAATTCAACTTTTACTTTATAATTACCATCTGGTACTTTAACAGAAAAGTAAAATGGTGAGTTTCCTTTTAGAGAACTGACTTTAGATTTCGAACTTGACACCGGAGTCGATATTATATCAAATCCATAGCCAACTTCATCTGAATAGATGGGATGAGAGGCCGTCATGTCAAAATCAAATGTTTGCGCCAATGTGATAGAAGGCAATAGGAGCGCAGCAAAGAATAAATGTTTTCTCATAATTAAAAATTAAAATATTTA